>NZ_SNUS01000001.1:1200000-1870011 GCF_012027635.1 Thermococcus sp. 21S9 | reverse complement strand
GTTGCAATAAGACTCGAGGAGAATTGAAAGATGAACGCTTCGTTTAGGTCTACTGCGCCTTCTAAGGTTGCAATAAGACTCGAGGAGAATTGAAAGCTTAACCGGAAAGGCCTCAGGCCTAAGGCCATGCCGTTGCAATAAGACTCGAGGAGAATTGAAAGTTGAAGCTATGAACTCCAGGAGAGCGAGGCCCATCTCGTTGCAATAAGACTCGAGGAGAATTGAAAGTGGGACCTTTTGGCTTCACCCATATGATGGTCTTCTGAGTTGCAATAAGACTCGAGGAGAATTGAAAGACGGACTTTCTCTTCCAGCTGAGCGATAGGAGGGCTGTTGCAATAAGACTCGAGGAGAATTGAAAGAGTTTCGCATAATGATATTTCCAGCTCGTTTTTATCGGTTGCAATAAGACTCGAGGAGAATTGAAAGCGATTGTAAATGCCCAGTTGTCCAACCCGAAGCGCTCCTGTTGCAATAAGACTCGAGGAGAATTGAAAGATCGCTACAGGGTGGACGTGGAGCCCATCCTGGTGAAGTTGCAATAAGACTCGAGGAGAATTGAAAGATTTGAGCTCCAGCATAAGCTCCACCCAGATAACCACGTTGCAATAAGACTCGAGGAGAATTGAAAGGACGTTGACGACTATAAAGCCCGGGCGATAGCATCTGGTTGCAATAAGACTCGAGGAGAATTGAAAGGTAGCTGGCATTTTGCTCGCGATGTTCTTCGACTACGGTTGCAATAAGACTCGAGGAGAATTGAAAGGCATCAGCGAGCTTCTTCATATGATAGCGAAGCGTCCTGTTGCAATAAGACTCGAGGAGAATTGAAAGAGGTAGAGGGTTGGCGTTTGGAGGTATCCGGAACCGTTGTTGCAATAAGACTCGAGGAGAATTGAAAGTTATCGTTCTTCCATATCTCGGCCTTCCCCTTGATATAGTTGCAATAAGACTCGAGGAGAATTGAAATGTACAGGAGCATCTGGGAGATTGCCAGGGGACTGGCTGTTGCAATAAGACTCTAGGAGAATTGAAATCTTCTTCAACCGCTCCAGCTTCCGCTCTAAGCGCCTTGTTGCAATAAGACTCTAGGAGAATTGAAATAACCACCCAAGCCTGGTAGTGGTCCCTGTCCTTGAATGTTGCAATAAGACTCGAGGGGAATTGAAAGCAAAATCATCAGCATAAACGAATGGGTCAGTCCGAAAGTTGCAATAAGACTCTAGGAGAATTGAAAGAGGGGAAGCGCCTGACCAAGCACGAAAGGGAGATACTGGTTGCAATAAGACTCGAAGAGAATTGAAAGTTAATCGCGTTTATGATACTGTCAAAGATGCTCTGAAGTTGCAATAAGACTCAAAGAAGACCTAGAAAGAAGATTAAAAAGCTCAGAAGAGCCACTGGTTCTCGATACACTCGTCGCACGGAGGCTTCTCGCCGGCTATCGCCTTGAACTTCTTGTAGATACACTCCGGAAGGCCGAGAGGACAGCGGTCCGGGTACTGGCCGGGCCTGACCTTCGTCGGGTCGAGCTTTATCTTGATGTAGGCCTCGTACTCCTCGACCTTCTTCCAGGGCAGAACCTTCGCCCCGTAAATCACGAGTCCGTCGTAAATCTTCGCGTAGTCGCCGATGACGGCGTTCTCCTTGATGATTACGTCCCTGCCAACTACAACTCCCTCGCCGAGTATCGTGTCCTTCAGCTCGGCGCGCTCCTTGATTATGTCGCTACCGATGAGGACGGAGCGCTTGATGTAGGCTCTGTCCTCTATCACTGTGTTCGGGCCGATGTAGGAGTAGGCCTTAATCTTGACGCCGTGCCCTACTTTGACGCCCTCGTCAATGTAGACCGGCCCCTGAATCTCTACATCTTCTGGAACCTCCGCGCTCTCTGCTATCTTGAAGTAGCCGTTCTCGCGAGCCATCTCGTCGAGCGCTATCTGGTGGGCGTAGAACAGGTCGTCTGGCGTTCCGAGGTCGACCCAGTAGGTCCCCTTCGGCATCCGGTAGGCGTAAACCTCACCGCGCTCGACGAACTTCGGCAGGATTTCACGCTCAAAGTAGACCTCCTTGCCCTTAGGAATCTCCTCGAGAACCTTCCTGTTCACGACGTAGATTCCGGCGTCGACGAGGTTGCTCTTGGGCCTCTTGGGCTTCTCCTCGAAGTGGAGCACCTTTCCACTCTCGTCCATCTCGAGAACGCCAAAGCGCTCCGGGTCGTAGACCTTGGTAGCCCCAACGGTTATGAGTCCGCCCTTCTCCTCGTGGGCCTTTATGAGCTCGCGGTAGTCGAAGTTCGTGAAGACGTCACCGTAAATCACGAGGAAGTCATCGCTCACGTACTCCTCAACGTTCTTGAGCGCGCCACCGGTCTCGAGTGGCATGGGGTCGTTGACGAAGCGGATTTCCTTGGGATAGTCCGCCATCTTCTCGTCAATGAACTCCCTTATCTCGCCCCTCATGTAGTGGACGGAGAGAATGACCTCGTCTATTTCGGGGACCTTCTCGAGCGCCTCGAGTATGTACTGGAGGTTGGGCTTTCCGAGGACCGGAATCATCGGCTTTGGCCTCGTTGATGACAGTGGCCTGAGTCTCGTTCCAAAACCGCCTGCGAGAATGACAGCCTTCATGGTTCTCACCGTCTATAGATACCACGGGCCGGCTTATATATTTTACGGCCATAAAATATATTACCGCTGGTGAAAGGTTTAACCGGCGGTGACTATTCTCGAAAAGTTGACGTTAAGGTGGCAAAAGGCCCGGTGGCCCCGAGAATGGAGTGGCTAAGCAGGCTTAACGGCCCCTGCTTGAAGAACGCGAAGCGCCCGACCGGACGAAAAGATGGATGCACCGAACTGTTCGCTAACGCTCGTTTTTGTGGACGTCAAAGCTCGGCCTAAGCACCTTCACCCTCGGCACGAGGCACTTTCCATAACAGACCTTCCTGAGCGGGCAGATCTCGCAGGCCGGCCTCTGCTCAACCTCCTCGATGTAGCCGAGGCTTTTGAGGAGCTCGATTATTCCCTCGACTTCCTCAACCGTAATCCCGAGCTCCCTCGCGATGTCCTGGGGAAAGCGTTTGCCCTCGTTGATGAGCCTCAGCACTTCCTCCATCTTGCCCATCTTCACAACCCCAGCGCCGTTCCAACGTGCCATATCAGGATTCCAAGGAGCGAGGCGACTGTTATCATGTAGACCGTCACCGCGAGCGCCCACTTCCAGTTGCTCTCGGCCCTTATGGCCGCTATCGTGGCCACGCACGGTATGTAGAGCGTCGTGACGACCGCCAGAACGAAGCCCTGCAGTGGGCTCATAGAGGACATCATGGCCTCCTTGAGTGCCTCGCCCGTCAGACCGCCGTAGAGAATGCTGTACGTTGAGATTACGTTCTCCTTGGCAATTATTCCGAAGATTAGGCTCACCCCGGCCTTCCAGTCGAGTCCCATGAGGTTGAGGTAAGGTGCGACGAAGTGGCCGAGCCTCTCGGCGTAGCTCTTTCCTGTTCCAATCGGCACGGGATAGTTGCTGAGGTACCATATCGCTATCGAGCCGACGAGGATTACCGTTCCGGCCTTCTGGACGAACTCCTTGCTCCTCTCCCACGAGTGGAGGAGAAGGCTCCTTCCGCTCGGGATTATGTATTCAGGGAGCTCGATGACGAAGGGGCTTTCCTCGCCGGAGACGAACCTGCTCACGAGTTTGGCGGAGAGCAACGCCACGGCGACCGCTATGAGATAGATTCCAACGGCGACGACCGCGTTCCCTCCAAAGAAGGCCCCCACAAGGAAGCTTATGACGGCGAGTCTGGCGGAGCATGGGATGAACGGGTTGACGAACATCGTCACGAGCCTGTCTCTTTCTTCGTCGAGCGTCCTCGTGGCCATGACGGCTGGAACGTTACAGCCGAGGCCGAGGATTAGGGGTATTATCGCCTTGCCCGGCAGGCCGAACTTCCGCATTATCCCCTCCATCAGCACCGCTACCCTTGCCATGTAGCCGAGGTCCTCGAGGAAGGAAAGCGCGAGGAACAGGAAGAAGACGAGCGGGAAGAAGCTTAAGACTGAGCCAACACCGCTGATGATTCCGTCCACGAGGAGACCGCGCAGGGTCTCGTTGGTTATGTGGGGTGCGAGCCAGCTCCCAAAAGCCGAGAACGCCTCGTCAAGGATTCTCTGGAGGGGCATTCCAAAGGTGAAGACGAACTTGAAGACGAGGTAGAAGACGAAGGCCATCGCTATGAAGCCGTAAACCGGGTGGACGAGGATTCTGTCGAGCTGGTCTGTGAGCGTCTCCCGGGCCTTTCCGTAGCTCATGAACTCGTGGGTAAGGCCGTCTATGAACTCGTACTTCTGACCGGCTATAATCAGGTCCATTGCCCGCCCGTAGCGCTCCTCAGCCTCGCCTATGTGGGTCATTATCTCCTTCAGCTTCTCCTCTCCGAGATAGCGGAGAACGAGCTTCATGACCTCGTCGTCGCGCTGGAGGAGCTTTATCGCCAGCCAGCGGAGCGGGTAACGGCCGGCAAGCTTCGTTCCCTCAAGGCACTTGGAGATGTGCTCGATTTCCCTCTCGACCGCCTCGTCGTAGCGCGGTAGAACGGGGTTCGTCTTTATCTTCCCGTGCGCCATCTCCCATATCTTCTCCTTGAGCTCCTCGATTCCGGCACCTTCCTTGGCGCTGAGCGGGACGACTGGAACGCCGAGGGCCCTGGACATCTTTACGGGGTCTATCTTGATTCCCTTCTTCTCCGCTAAATCGAGCTTGTTGAGGGCTATGATTACGTTCTTCAGCCCCATCTCGAAGATTTCCATGGTGAGGTAGAGGTTCCTGAGAATCGAGGTCGCGTCAACCACGTTAACAACCACATCGGGGTTTCCGTTGAGAAGGAAGTTCCTCGCGACGAGCTCGTCAACGGAGTGAGCGGTGAGAGAATACGTTCCGGGCAAATCGACCACGAGAAAACGCTCGCCTTTGTACTCAAAAACGCCCTCCTTCTTCTCGACGGTAACGCCGGGCCAGTTGCCGACGTGCTGGCGCATTCCGGTTAAGGCGTTGAATATCGTCGTCTTTCCAACGTTGGGATTGCCGGCTAGGGCGACCACCCTCATCGCCATGCTATCACCTCAGAGTTTTCTCACAAGGACTCTTGAGGCCATGCCCTTTCCAAGTGCCAGCCTCGTTCCACCGGCCTCGACTATAACCGGGCCCCTCGGGTAGTTCTCGAGGACCCTAACAATCGCCCCCGGCGCCAGTCCCATCGCGTAGAGCCTGCTCCGGAAGTTCGGCCCTCCCCGCAGGTCAACCACAACCCCTCTCTCGCCAGGAGCGAGTGACAGTAAGGGCACAATCATGTTCATCACCGTTAGGTTTTCCTAATTCCACTTGAGGTTGGTGAATCCCTTAATAAATCTTTGGTGAGCCTAACAAAACTCAGCGGTTCGAATCCAAATCGCCTGGGGTTGGAAAACCGGTCCCTGACCTTGCAAAGGTATTTATAGGGGTGCCAATAGAGAATGTTGGAGGTGTATCACTATGGGTGAGGAGATTAGAAAAACGTCCCTCGGAATGGATGAGAACGTGGAGGGACTGCTCGCGTATCTGCTATGGTGGCTAACTGGAATAATCCTGCTGTTGCTTGAAAAGGAGAGCTACTTCGTACGCTTCCACGCCATGCAGTCAACGGTGACATTCCTGTTTTTCACGATTGCAATCAAGGTCTTTCAGATTATACCGATTATTGGCTGGCTCATCGCCTATCTGCTGTCGCTCCTTGCCATCATAGCCTGGATTGTGGGAATGCTCAAGGCCTACCAGGGCGAGCTCTACAAGTTCCCGATTTTTGGGGACCTCGCCGAGCAGTGGGTCGAGAAGTTCAACGTTTGAGGCTCAGCTTTTTAAGCCCCATCCTTTACGTTTTTTCATGCTTGAGGATGTCGTTGAGGAAATCCGGGAGTTCTCAAGGGAGTCTGGCATTCACCACAAGAAGGTTCTCGTTCTCTTCTCCGGTGGAAAGGACAGCTCGCTCGTTCTCTACCTGCTCAAAGAGGCCGGTCTCAACGTTTCTGCCTTGACGTTCTTTCACCGCTGGAGCTGGCGCGAAACGCTCGGCTGGGCGATGAAGTTTGCAAAGGAGCTCGGCGTCGAGCACTACCTCGTGGACGTTACGGACGGCCTATTACGCGAAGCTGTTGGAAGGAAGGGCCCGGTCTGCATCAACTGCAAGAAGGTCATGCTCTGGAACGCCAAGTGGTTCGCCCTCAACAACGGCTTTGACGTCTTAGCAAAGGGCGACAACGCCAACGATAAGATAATCGGAGCGCTCCTCGACCAGTGCAGAACGGACATAAGGCTCTGTGAGATTCCGAGGATAGGCGTTCCCTTCTTCAGACCCCTAATCAAGTATCCTGCCGACGTCGTCGAACGGCTCGCCGAGGAGGCCGGGATACGGCCGTACCGCATGTACGAGCACGCGAGGAGGAGGCAGTGGCGCGAGGGCTGTCCCTTGCAGTACATAGACCGCGAGGAAATCGTCACGGAGGAGCTGATGAACCTCGCTTACCGGGTGAACTACGAGGTCAGCAGAATCGCGAGGAGGCGGAAGGTCAGGGTAAGCGTCCGCGTGCCGAGCTTCGAGATAATGGCCTGGAACGCCGACGAGGAGACACTCGAAGAAGTTAAAAAAGTTATCGAAAAGTTCAAACGGTGATAGGAATGGATTCGAAGTGGCTCTGCTACCCCCACCTCTGCGCGGTGAGCGACGTTGGGGCGAGGAAGAACAACGAGGACGGGTTCGCCGTTGGAAAGCTCCCCTACGGCCACTACCTTGGGATAGCAGATGGCCTCGGAGGACACGCGGCCGGGGAGGTCGCTTCGGCAATTGCCCTCGAAACGGCCCGGGAGGTCCTCCTGAGCGAATATGAGGACGGAATGGACGGGGCGATGATACGGGTTCTCCTCAGGAAGTCCCACGAGCTCGCGAACTCCGCCGTTCTGGAGGAGGCAGTTGGCGAGAGGGCTGGAATGGGAACGACGCTTCTCACCGCCGTTGTTAGGGGGAGGGAAGTTTTCCTCGCCAACACCGGCGACAGCAGGGCCCAGCTGATAAGGGACGGGAAAGTGCTGGCCCAGACGCGCGACCACAACCTCTTGAGAGAGCTCCTTGACAGGGGGGAACTGACCGAAGAGGAAGCTTGGGGCCATCCAGCGTCCAGCAGGCTCACCCACGTCATCGGTGCCAGTGGGAGGCGCTTCGCCGTGGATTTCTATCGCTGGGAGGCCAGACCCGGTGATTGGCTTCTCATGAGCACCGACGGCCTTCACGACTACGTGAAGCCTGAGAGAATCCTTGAAATCCTGCGCGAGAACAACGAACCCCGCGAGGCCGTTAATGCACTGCTCAACGAGGCCCTCGGCGTCACCCACGACAACGTTACGATAATCCTCTACCGGTGGTTCTGATGCTCCCGCCCGGAAAGCTGAGGAACGACGTCCTGCGGGAGGTAATCTTCCCGAACCTCGGTGTTGATGACGCCAGGGTAATCTACGGACCGAGGGAGGGCTTTGACTCGGCGGTTCTCGAGTACGACGACGAGAACTACCTCGTAATCGCCACTGACCCAACGCTCGGCGTTCCCGCTGAGACCTTCGGCTTCTTCACCTACCATTTTGCATCAAGCGACGTGGCTGTGTTTGGAGCGAGACCGAGGTGGCTCGTGGTTGATTTTCTCCTCCCACCGGGAACAACTAAGGATTTCCTTCGAAAAGCGATGGGGGACCTCAACCGGGAGTGCGAGCGGTATAAAACGGCGGTAATCGGCGGGCACACCGGAGTTTACCCCTCGATTTCCGAGCCAACCGCAACCACAACGGCAATGGGGCTCGTGAAGAAGGAGGAGCTCAAACTTCCCATCGCGAGACCCGGGGATAGGATAATCGTTACGAACAAAGTCGCTCTTGAGTTCGCGGTTTCCTCAGCTTACTTCCGCGCTGAAGAGCTGAGAAAGGTCTTAACCCCCCGGCAAATCGCCGAACTCCGCTCGCTCTATCGGCTCGAGACGGTTCTTCCAGATGCTCTGATAGCGGAGCCCTTCGTCAGGGGGATGCATGACGCTACCGAAGGCGGATTAACGGCGCTCCACGAGATTGCAGATAACTCGGGGGTGGGCTTCAGGGTTTACGGTGAGAGGCTCGAGCTGAACCCCCTTGTAAGGAAAGTCCTTGATTTCTACAGGCTGGAACCGTGGAGTGTCTCCTCAACGGGAACGCTGATAGCGATAACGCCTCCGGAGAACGTCGATTCTCTGATTGCAGAATTGAATAAAAATGGGATTAAGGCCTTCGAGCTCGGTGAGTTCACGGAGGAAAAGGAGAGAATTCTCGTGGAGGGTAGCGAGGAAAGGCCCTTCCCTGAGTTCGAAGGCGACCCCTATGTGGAGCTTTACTGAATATTACTTCACCCTGAACCTCAGCAACGCCGCGAGGCCACCAAGGGCCTTCAGCTTTTCTCCTCCTTCGTGCTCCGAGCTGACGATGACCACTTCACCTCTCGAATACCTCACGGCGTCCATGAGTTCCTCGACCTTCCCCCTGTGCTGGCCCTTCAAAAGCTCGTCGAGAACCAAAAGCGTCTCAACGGCCCCGTAGTTCACGGCTTCCTCCACTTCCCTGAGGCCGTAGGTGGCCAACCCGGTGTTCCTCGCGATGTTCTCAAGGACCTTCTCAACGAGCTGGACTTCCTTCGCAACCCTGTTCTCGTGGTAAACTCTATCAACGGTTCCGCGCTTGATAACCTCGTAGATGCCCGTTCTTCCAGTTACGCTGGTGTCTTCAATGACGACCTTCTTGGCCAGCTCGGGGTAGTTCTCCCTCAAAAACTTGTGGAAGTCCTCCTTGACGAAGCCCGGGCCAGCTACAATCGCCTTCTCGATTTTCTCCCTCTCCATTAGCTCGGCCATAGTCTTGGCCAAGTCGTGGAAGAACTTCTTTTCCTCGCTTTCTCTGTCTGTGTTGTAGCGCTTCCCGCCGAGGTTTCTCCTTATGCTCGCGACCATCTCGACGCCGTACTCGCGGACGAGCGCTATGTCAGCCTCTCCCTCGTCGATGACAACAATCATGACCTTGGCTCTCTTCGAGGCCTCAATCGCCTCCTTAAGGCGCTCTATGTGGTGCTCCTTCCAGCGGGGCTTCTGGATTGTTACAACCGTTCCTTCTTCAATCGTTATCGTGTGGTACTTGCCGAGGGGAACGTCGTCCCTGCTCGCGTAGACTATCGGCCCGGTAACGCGAACCTGGTTCGCGAACTTGTGGAAGTTTATCTTCTCGGCTTTAACGCCGAGATAAACCGGAATGACCTCGACCTTCTCGGCCCTCAGCGAGTCCGTCCTCTGGGCCTGCTTTCTAAGGGTCTTCGCGTAAACTATATCCCCGGGGTCTATGACGTGATAGAGGTGCCAAAGGTCGTCCAGCGTTTCGGCCTTTACCTTCACTATGCCCTCCTTGGGCTTCTCTTCGAGTATCTGCACCCTCTCACCCCTAACGAACTTGGAGGAGAGAATTTAAAGGTTACCAGCCCTCCTCGAAGCGGATTCCCTTTGACTCCATGAAGGCCTTCGCGCGCTCTATCTCCTCCTCGCTTTCACCGAAGAGGATTATCCCGATGTACTTCCCGAAGCCCTTCGGCGAGGAGTGGATTCTAACCTTGAAGCGCTCCAGCGTCTCGTTGAGTATCGGCGCGAGCTTGCTCTCGTCCGTTATCTCCGCCAGTAGCTTTCTCTGGACGAACTTCTTCTTCCCAAGCCTTGGGAGGACTTCCTTCTCGAGCATCGCCTTCATCTCGCGCGGCATTCCGGGAAGGACGAATATCTTAACACCCCCGTGCTCGATGTACGCTCCCGGAGCGGCGCCCTCGGTGTTCTCAAGCGGTTCCGCGCCCTCCGGCAGGTAGGCCATCTTTCTTCTCGCCTCGTTCAGCTCAGGGTCGTCTATGAGGCCCTTCTCGTAAAGCTCGCGGTAAAACGCTCTAATCCTTTCAAGACACTCCTCGCAGAGGACGAGCCTCCTATTGAGGGCTTCCGCAACCGCCAACATCGTAACGTCGTCGTGGGTCGGGCCGAGACCGCCGGAAATAACCAGAACCTCGGGTTTTCTCACTAGGATTTCTCTGAGGACGGTCTTTATCTCCTCCACGTCGTCTCCCACAGTCGTTTTCCTCCTCACCCAGTAGCCCCGCTCGGTGAGTTTCTGGGCTATGAAGGCGGAGTTGTTGTCAACGGTGTTCCCCGTGAGGAGCTCGTCGCCTACCGTCAGTATCTCCGCGAACATTCCCACCACCGGAGAATTTTCAACTTAGGGACTTATAACGCCAGCGGAGGGGTTTTGCAGGAGAATGTCAAAACAGCCACTTCTTGAAGTGCTTTTCACCACGAGTGAAAACAAGGTTTAAGTATTTTATCGCTATAAAACTCCCGGTGGTTGCCATGGCCAGGGTTAAGGTAGGAATCAACGGCTACGGCACGATAGGAAAGCGTGTCGCCTACGCCGTAACCAAACAGGACGATATGAAGCTCATCGGCGTAACCAAGACCAAGCCGGACTTCGAAGCCTACCGCGCGAGGGAACTTGGAATCCCGGTCTACGCCGCGAGCGAGGAGTTCCTGCCAAGGTTTGAGAAGGCTGGCTTCGAGGTTGCCGGAACGCTGGAGGACCTTCTCAACGAGGTTGACGTAATCGTGGACGCAACCCCCGGAGGAATGGGGGCGAAAAACAAGGCCCTCTACGAGAAGGCCGGGGTTAAAGCCGTTTTCCAGGGCGGTGAGAAGGCGAACGTCGCCGAGGTTTCCTTCGTGGCCCAAGCCAACTACGAGAAGGCCCTCGGCAAGGACTACGTCCGCGTCGTCTCCTGCAACACGACGGGTTTAACCAGAACGCTGAGCGCGATTCAGGAGTACATCGATTACGTTTACGCGGTCATGATTAGAAGGGCAGCTGACCCCAACGACACTAAGAGAGGGCCGATAAACGCCATAACGCCGAGCGTTACCGTTCCTTCCCACCACGGGCCGGACGTCCAGACGGTTATACCGATTAACATCGAGACGAGCGCCTTCGTCGTTCCGACGACACTCATGCACGTTCACAGCGTAATGGTTGAGCTGAAGAAGCCGGTCGAGGCGAAGGACGTCGTGGATATCTTTGAGAACACCACGCGCGTTCTGCTCTTCGAGAAGGAGAAGGGCTTCGAGAGCACCGCCCAGCTCATAGAGTTCGCCCGCGACCTGCACCGCGAGTGGAACAACCTCTACGAGATAGCCGTCTGGAAGGAGAGCGTAAACGTGCGTGGAAACAGGCTGTTCTACATTCAGGCAGTGCATCAGGAGAGCGACGTGGTTCCGGAGAACATCGACGCGATAAGGGCGATGTTCGAGCTCGCGGACAAGTGGGAGAGCATAAAGAAGACGAACGAGAGCCTGGGGATTTTGAAGTGATTAAAGCCCCAGCTTTCCCTTTACCTCCTCCGCGCTCAGCCTGACCAGCAAATCCTTCTCTCTGCTCGTCTCTCCGCGAACCAGTTCGATATCAGCCCCTAAAACCTTCGAGAGGAACTTAACGAGTTCCTTGTTCGCCTTTCCTCCAACGGGCGGGGCCTTCACCCTGACCTTCAATCTTCCACGCCACTCGTCGATTCCTTCAATCTCGTTCTTCTTTGCCTTCGGCTGGACGTAAACGAGAAGGAGCGTTCCCTCTTTCGTCTCCTTTATGAATTTTGCGCTCATCTCGAACCCTCCCCGTACTTCCACACGATTTCGGGTGGAAATTCACCGCGCCCGGCCTTTTCGAGTATCTCCCTCGCGACGGAGTAGGCAAAATCGTAGGTTTCCCTGTCAATCAGCCCGTAGTTGAGGGCCATCTCAAGCTCGTCCTCGTCGAGGAGGAACGCTTTCCCGTCCGGGAAGATGAAAACGTCGAGAAACAAATCGAGCATCTCCAAGGTGTTTCCCTCGCGCTTCGTGTATGCTAAGACATCAACGTAGAGTCCCCTGAAGTTGCCCCGCTCATCGTAGACCTTTAAGATGTCGTAGTTCTTTCCGACGAAGGCGAAGTAGAGCATGGTGTAGCCGTTTCTGATGACTTCGACTCCGTTCACCCTCAGAGGGGCGAGCATTCCTTCGAACTTGGCCTTGGCGACGATTACATCGCCCAAATCTGCCACAACTTCGTCGTCCCGTTCGAGAACCCGGTTCGGAATCCGCCGGTAGATAAGGTGGATTTTCATGTCTCCCACCAGAAAGAGTGTAGGAAACGGGGACTCACTCCCCAAAAATCAGCTCCCTGAGCTTTGACGGTAGCTCCTCGATGCTCACCCTTACCTGCTCCCTCGTGTCGCGGTCGCGAATCGTCACCGTGTTGTCCTCGGGCGTCTGGTTGTCGATGGTCACGCAGTAGGGCGTTCCAATCTCGTCGTAGCGGAGGTAGCGCTTTCCGATGGTGTCTTTCTCGTCGTAGACCGCTATAAAGCCCGCTTTCTGGAGCTTTCTGAAGACGTCGTAGGCTATGCCCTTAAGCGGTTCTTTGGCCACGAGCGGGAGGACGGCAACCTCAATCGGCGCCATGTCCTTCTTGAGCCTGAGGTAAGTCCTGTCCTCCTCGATGACGAGGCTGTTCTCGAGGAGCAGGTAGAAGGGCCTGTCTATTCCGAAACTCGGCTCCAGCACATGGGGGACTATTTTCTCGCCCGTTATCTTTTCCTCGACTTCCCTGATTATGAAGTCGTCCTTCTCCAGCTCGTAGCCCTCAATCGTGACCTTGCCCTCATTCTCAAGAAGCTCAACCAGCTCGCGCTTCTTCTCCTCGTCCCAGCCCTTGATGAGCTCGTTTATCCTCTTGGCGTCTTTCCTCAGCTTCGGACCGACGCGCTTGAGGTTGAGGGAAACCTCCAGCTTCCTCACGATTTTCGGCTCGTCGTAGTGGATGAGCACCGTAAGGTCGGCTCCGCTCTCGCGCATGTGCCGGCTTAAGTCGTAGTCTCCCCTGTTCGCTATTCCAACGCACTCGACCCAGCCGAAGCGCTCGCTGTGGATTTCCGCGTCCCAGGTGTCGCGCGAGTAGTGCGCCCTCTCCTCCGGCAGTTGCTGGCGGAAGCGTATCTTGTCCTCCGGAATGCCGATGTCGAGGAGGGTTCTCTTGACCATGACCATGTAGTAGGCGAAGAAGGTGTTCATGATGTAGCCCCTCTTTACCGCCTCCTCGGCGGTGAGCTCAATCTCGCCAAGGTTCTTGAGCTGGTGCTCTATCGGGTAGAGCCTCAGAACCTCGTCCTTGACCTCGTCGAAGTGCGGGTGTTCGGTTTCCTTCGGGTTGAAGAATATCTCGGCCTCGGCCTGCGTGAACTCCCTGAGCCTCAACATCCCCTGCCTCGGTGAAATCTCGTTTCTGTAAGCTTTCCCAATCTGGAAGACGCCGAAGGGGAGCTTGTTCCTTGCGAAGGCGTTCAGCCTTTTGAAGTTCACGAATATGCCCTGGGCAGTTTCTGGCCTCAGGTAGCCCTTCTGGTCGCCGTAGGGGCCGATTTTCGTCTCGAACATGAGGTTGAAGTACCAGACGTCGCTCAGCTCCCCACCGCACTCGGGACAGCGAATGTTGTGCTCCCTGATGAGCTTCGTGAGTTCCTCAGCCGATAACCCCTCGACGTCCATGCTAAGGGCTTCCTCGACGAGGTGGTCGGCCCTGAAGCGGGCACCGCACTTCTTACACTCGACGAGGGGGTCTACGAACTTCTCCACGTGTCCGCTCGCTATGAAGACCTTCTCGGGCGTTATGTCAGGCGTTTCGAGCTCGAAGAAGCCTTCCCTCTGGAAGGCTTCTCTTATCTTCCGCTCTATCTTCCTCTTTATCGTCGCGCCGAGCGGGCCGTAGTCGTAGAATCCGCGTGAACCGCCGTAGATTTCAAAGCTACCCCACGCGAAACCTCGCCTCCTCATCAAATCCTGAAGAATCTCATACTTGTCGGGCTCTCCCATGCTCTATCACCTGAGAGTTGAGCGGGCGAATTTCATAAAAATGTTTTGGGGCCTCCCTTGGAGTTCTGACGATGCCGAAAAACGGAAAGAGTTATAAACCGTTCCCGTCGTTTAGGCTATGAGCTTTGATTGTTTGGAGGTGCGTGAAAATGGCGGAAAGACCACTCGATGTTATTCACAGGTCCCTTGACAAGGATGTCCTCGTGCTCCTCAAGAGGGGTGGCGAGTTCAGGGGAAGGCTCATCGGTTACGACATCCACCTGAACGTCGTCCTCGCCGACGCCTCGCTCATGCAGGACGGCGAGGAGATTAAGAAGTACGGTAAAATCGTCATCAGGGGAGACAACGTTCTGGCCATCTCCCCGGTCGAGATAGAGTGATGACGGGGTGATACCATGGGAGCCGGAACCGCGCCGAAGGGCAAGCGCAATAGGACCCCTACCCACATCAGGTGCAGGCGCTGTGGTAGGAGGGCCTTCAACGTCAAGAAGGGCTACTGCGCCGCCTGTGGCTTCGGCAGGAGCAGGAGAATGAGAAAGTACAGCTGGAGCCACAAGTGGAAGAAGAAGAGGAACCTCTCCTACTGAACCCCTTTTCTTTTGTTTCATTGCGTTCCATTCTGTTCATTCGTTCGCGAGACCGTAACCCTTATTAACTAAAACGCTCTTTTGCCCGTTTAGAGGGGCATCTTAATGATACTCCGCAACGAGACCCAGCGCAGGATATGGCAACTTGCGTGGCCCGCTATCATCGCCAACATCTCCCAGACCCTTCTCAACTTAGTGGACACCTTGATGGTCGGCCACGTGAGTTCCCTGGCGATAGCCGCGGTGGGCCTCGGCGGACAGGTCAGCTGGTTCATGTTCCCGATAATGATGTCGGTCTCCGTCGGAACCCTCGCCCTCGTCGCGCGCGCGATAGGTGCAAAGGACTTCAGGCGGGCGGAGCTCGTTCTCGAGCAGAGCCTCTACCTGGCTTTTCTCCTCGGAATCCCGGTTCTCCTCTTCGGCTGGTTCTTCGGCGACGACGTGCTGAGAATCATGGGCGCGAAGGGAGAGCTTTTAAGTCTCGCCTACGCCTACCTCAAGGTCGTTTTCCTGTTCTATCCCGTCCGCTTCGTGGTCTTCACGATAAACTCGGCCCTCAGGGGAGCCGGCGATACAAAGACCCCTATGAAGGTAGGAATCCTGATGAACGTTCTCAACGCGCTCTTTGACTACCTCCTAATCTACGGGAAGCTCGGCTTTCCGAGGCTCGGAGCCGTTGGAGCGGCCTGGGCATCTGGAATCGGCATAAGCTCGGCACTCGTTGTTCTTCTGGTTCTCCTGCTATCCAACCGGCTCATCCTGAAGTTCGAGCCGAACTGGCGCTTTAACCGGGAGATAGTGGAGAAGATAGTCCGCATAGGCACGCCGACGCTCGTTGAGAGGAGCCTCTTCAGCTTCTACAACTTCCTCTACATGAGCATAGTCACCCGCTTCGGTGACGTTGCCCTCGCGGCGCACCAGATAGGCCTCAGGATTGAGAGCATCGCCTACATGCCTGCCTTCGGCTTCAACGTCGCAACATCGGCCCTGGTAGGCCAGAACCTTGGCGCCGGGAAGCCCGAAGAGGCCGAGAGGACGGTTTATGAAGCTATGAAGATGGCAGGCCTCTTCATGGGCGTCATGGGCGCGGTGCTAATCCTCTTCCCGCGCTACCTCGTCATGCCCTTCCTCAACCCGAACGACCCGAACTACGCCGAGGTCCTTCACCTCGCGAGCATCTACCTCATAATCGTTGGCGTGAGTGAGGTTCCCCTCGCGTGGGTCTTCGTCCTCAGCGGGGCTCTAAGGGGAGCCGGCGACACCAAGAGCCCGATGTACGTTACCGCGATAAGCAAGCTCCTGTTCCGGATTATCCCTGCCTACCTTCTCGGCTTCGGGTTCTCGATTCCGAGCTTTCACCTGCTCGGATTCACGTTCCCGGGCTTTACCTTCGAGGGTCTCGGCGTTATAGCGGCGTGGATTGCGATGAGCCTCGAGACCTTCACGAGCGCAGGAATGTACTGGTGGATTTTCAGGAAGGGCAAGTGGAAGCACGTGAAGGTATGACGGGAACGTTTATATCTCTGTAATGCGTTTCTGTAAACGGTGGTTGTATGGCGGTCATAAGCGTCCGCGTTCCCGACGAGCTTAAGGAGAAGATGAAGAAGTACAACATCAACTGGAGCGAGGAGATACGGCGGTTCATAGAACTCAGGGTAATGGAAATTGAGAGGGAAAAACTGCTGGACGAGATAGACTCGTTCCTTGAGAACGTGCCCGAGTTGCCCAAGGGGAAGGCGACAAAGCTCGTGAGGGGTGACCGTGATAGTAATTGACACCTCGGCCCTCATCAAGTACCTCCTCAAGGAGGAGGGCTGGAGAGGGGTTTCCGCTTTCCTGAGGAAGAACCGAGAAATCACCTCTCTGGAGCTTGCCTTAATTGGAGGGGCAAACGCCGTCTGGAAACGCTACCGCCTGTACAGGGACATAAACTTTGAAACCGCCCAGAGGTTGCTGGACTACCTCCACGCAACGAGGGAGATTATCATCTACGAGAATCCCATTGAATACCTTCCTGAGGGCGAGAAGGTTGCCCTTGAAAACGGCATACCAATCTACGACGCCCTTTACATCGCCCAGGCCCTCAAGTACGGAAGGCTCGCGACGGCCGATGAGAGGCAGGGAAAAATAGCGGAAAAGCTCGGCGTTGAGGTGGTCTACCTCTAAAGCGCCGAGACGTGGAAGATTGCCTCCATAGCCCTTCCGAAGAGATAGCTCAGGAACGCCGCGCCGAGGCCTGTCGCGACCATCTCCGCGACCTTCTTCTTGACCGATATCCCCGAGAGGAGCGAAATCAGCGTCGCCACTATCGCGAGGGCCGAACCCGCGAAGAGTATCGAGAAGGCGAGCGCCGTGAGCGAGTTCGAGGCCAGGAAGTAGGGAGTAACCGGGAAGACGACGCCGAGAAGGTAAGATAAGCCCGTATACAATGCGGCGCGAACCTCGTTCTCCTCGGCCTCTGGAAGAAGGAGCTTTTTAACGGCATCAGGGTTGTCCTTGAGCTTCTCTGCTATCTCCTTAGCCATGTCCTCGGGCATTCCGCCCTCTACCAGCTTCTCCCTGAGTTCTTCGGCCGTTTTCTCGGGCGAGACCTCGAAGAGGACCTCGGTCCTCGAGCGGATTGATTCCTTTACTTGCCTCTGCGAGCGGACCGAGACGAAGGTGCCTATCGCCATCGAGAGCGCTCCTGCTACGCCGACGATGAGACCGCTTATCCCGACGAGCTGGGGGTTGTTCGGGTAAACCGCCGAGAGGCCCGTAACTGCCCCGAGTATCTCGACGAGGCCGTCGTTCATTCCGAGGACGAGGTCCCTGATGTTCTCCACGTGGAAGGCCTTCTCCTCCTCGCGGAAGAACTTCTCGTGCTCTATCTCGTCAAGGATTACCTTCCTGAGGGTTTCGCGTTCCTCATCGCTCATCTCGCGGGCGTATTCGTTGAGGAAGCGGAAGTACTTCTCTATCGCGCTGTTCTCGCCCATCTCAAGGAGGGAAGCGACGGAACCCGGCCCGAGGAACTTCCGAAGGAGCTTAACGCTCCATACCGTCAGTCGGTTCACCCTCGGCCTCGGCGGTTTCTCTTTTCTCTTCTCAAGGAACGACTTCCAGAACTCGGCGTGCCAGCGCTCAAGCTCGGCCAGACGCTTGAACTCTGCCCTTATCTTCTCGTCCTTTTCCCACTCGGCGAGCCTCTCGTACAGCTCCGCGTCGGCCCACTCGTCGAGGTAGAAGCGCCTTGCGAGTTTAACTGCCTCCGAGGACATCGAGCACCACCTCAAAGGGGGCATCGGTTTTTATCGCCGTTGGAGAAAAGTGCGTCCTGCTCGCCCTGTAGCCGAGTTTCTCAAGTCTTTCAATTATTTCGCTCACCTTCCTCACTTCCAGGCCGTTCCTCCGCGCCAGTGAATGGGTGTCATAGTGGAAGGGGACGTCGAGTTCGCCCGCGAGTAGCTCTATAAAGGGCCTCGTTTTCTTATGGGCCGGTTCAAAGGTCTCAAGCTCCTTTGAAAGTTTCTCCACGAACTCAGAATCCTTCAGCGGGCCGAGCCACATCGGGCCGAAGGCCTTGGGCTTCTCCGGGAGGAAGGCTTTCTCGTATGTGAACCTTCCGGTTTTTTCCTGCCAGAGGTAGCCGAGCTGGGCGAGGCTCCTCTCGGCCTTCGTTGCCCCGCTCTTAAAGCGGAGGAAGGCCCTGAAGTAGTGGTCGCGGTAGTAGGCGAGGAGGACTTCAACTCCAAGGTCGTACTTTGCAGAGTATCTAACCACTGTCCCGATGAGGATTCTCAAACCGGCCTCGTGGCACAGCTCTCCCCGTATCGGCCTCGCGAGGTAGTTCTTCACGCAGGCCCTTGAGTAGGCCCCGCAGAGAACTCCGGTATCCGTTGCTGTAACGGCCAGAACGCCCTTCCTCTTCACACTCCTTAGAGCGGTGTCAAGGAACTCCATCGGCGAGCCGAAGGGGTCCAAATCAACCAGGTCAAAGTAGCGGAAGTTCTCCGCCATCAACCTGTTGGCGTCGCCCTTGTTTATGACTATTAGCTTCTCGCCCCAGAGGTAGGAGCGGTCGCCCTCTTCGTAGAGCTCCCCCTCGAAGTTGAGGGCGACGTTCCGCTTCATCAGGCTGTAGGCTTCGTCGCTTATGTCGTTGAGCCAGACTTCCTCCGCTGGACTTTCGAGGGCGTAACGGATTCCCCGTATTCCCGTCGCCGAGAGCGCATCGAGAACCCTCTTGGGTTCAAGAGCACGGGCGACGAGGACGCTTATGTCCCTGTTGAGCGCCATCACGGGGTTGTAGAAGACAGGTGCGTCGTAGATCCGTTCGGCCTTCGGTACGAGGAACCTCGCGGAACCTTCACTGACCTCAATCAGCTCCATTCTCTCACCCGTAAAGAAAAGGGTTGAGGGGCTTTAAAGGTTTAGAGAATCTCGACGATGTCTCCAAGGGCCTGCCCAGGAAGACCAGGCTTGAAGACGGCCTTGACCTCACCGCGGTTGCCGTGGGTCTTGATGACCCTGCCGAACATCTTTCTTCCCGTCGGCGTCCTCCAGACGACCTTCCTGCCGATGAGCTGGGCCGCGCTTCCCCTGTCGTCGATTCCAATGGGCTTGAGAATCATTCTGTGGTTGTCCTGGTGCTCGTGAGAACCCGCGTAGGAGAGGACGACAGCCTTCACCCTTGCCATCGCCCTCACCAGGCCTTGGTTTGGGGGCTGGATTTTTAAGTTTTATCTCCCAGGAACTCGCTCAGGCCATCGTCTATCTCGAGAACCTCTCGGATGGATTTTATCTTCACGAAGTTCACCCTGTCAAAGAGGAGCGGAACGTCGCTCTTGTAGGGTGAGGCCTTTTGAACGAGGAGCGTGTTCTCGTCGAGGACGTAGGTGAAGCGACTCGGGCTGTCGTCAATCCACACGAAGGGTTCATCCGGGTAAAGCTCTCTGAGTGTCTCGAACTTCTTGAGCATGTCCTTCGTTCCCTTGAAGGTTATGACCTCGTCGAACTCGTCGTACCAGTTGGTCTTTTTCATGAAGATGACCTTTCCGCCGGGGTAAGTGTGCTCGCCCGAGAAGCTTATCACTTTTCTCCCGCGCCTCCTGAGCTCCCTGACGACTTCACGGGCGAAGGGGAAGTCTTTGATGTACTTGGGCATCAGATTGTAGTACTCGTGAATCGTGCCCTGCGCCACGAGCTCATGGATGACACCGAGGTGACCGTAGGTGAGCTTGCCCTTGATGAAGAGGAAGAGTGCCTTGTAGTACTCATCGTACAGGTCGCTCTCTATTACCACTGGAATCGTCTTCTCGATGGCTATCCTCAACGCCTTCTCGACCGCGCCGGTGCTGTCAACGAGCGTTCCGTCGAAGTCGAAGAGGTAAACCGTCACACTTAACACCTGTTCAGGTTTCCACCTCGGAGTTTATATCGTTTCCGAAACCGTTTTATCCAACCCCTCCAACTTCCCCCGGTGATGGTGATGAGGATTGAAAAGCTGAGGGAGTTCATAGCGGACAAGGAACTCGATGGCGTGATAATAACACACAAGCCGAACCTCTACTACTTCACCGGCTCGGCCCCCGTTCTCGGTGGCTACCTGCTCGTAACGGCTGATGAAGCCCTTTTCCTCGTCCCCCAGCTTGAGTATGAGGAAGCCAAAGAAACCTCACGCATCCCCGTTGAGGCTTTCAAAAGGGGAACCGAGCTCTTCGAGAGGCTCAAGTCCTTCAAGCTGAGGAAACTCGGAATCGAGGGAAGAACCGCCTACTCAACCGTCCAGAGCTACCGCGAGAAGCTCGGAGTTGAGGAGTTCGTTACCGTTGACGACGTCATAAAGGAGCTAAGAATGGTCAAGACAAAGGAGGAGCTTGAGGTCATCCAGGCCTCGTGCGAGATAGCTGACCAAGCGATGCTCGTTGCCATAGAGGAGATAAGCGAGGGCAAGCGCGAGAGGGAAATAGCCGCCAAGATGGAGTACGTCATGAAGATGAACGGCGCAGAAAAGCCTGCCTTCGACACGATAATCGCGAGTGGCTGGCGCTCGGCCCTTCCCCACGGTGTCGCGAGTGACAAGAGGATAGAGAAGGGCGAACTCGTCGTCATTGACGAAGGTGCCCTCTACAACCACTACAACTCCGACACGACGAGAACGATAGTGGTCGGCAGTCCGAACGAGAAGCAGAAGGATATCTACTATGCCGTCTTGGAGGCCCAGAAGAAAGGTGTCGAGATGGCGAGGCCGGGAATAACGGCGAAGGAGCTCGACACAATCGTCAGGGACGTTATCAGGGAGTACGGCTATGGTGACTACTTCATTCACTCGACTGGACACGGCGTCGGCCTTGAGATACACGAGTGGCCCGGAGTGAACCAGAGCGACGAGACCGTCCTCAAGCCCGGTATGGTCGTCACTGTCGAGCCTGGCATTTACATTCCAAAGTTCGGTGGCGTTAGGATAGAGGACACGATAGTCATAACCGAAAACGGGGCCAGGAGGCTGACGAGGACGGAGAGGGAGCTAATCTGATTCCACTAACTTTTTATTCCACCGATGCGTATTAACAATTCGGCGGTGGTAATGATGGAGAGCGTTGAGAAACTCATCCTCCAAGAGCTTCGCGAGATTAAAGAGGAGCTTAGAGTGCTCAACTCGAAGATTGACAACTTTGCGGGCTATTTCGAAGCCGGTGAGGACGAGCTTCAGGAGCTGATGGCTGAGTTGGAGGACGCTAAGAAAAAGGGCGTAAAGCTCGAGGAGGTTCTCCATGAGCTATGAGGTCGTTCTTTCGAGAAACGCTCTGAAGTACATCAAGAAACTGCCCCCCACTGACAGGGAGCGAATAAAGGGGGCCCTTCTTAAACTCAGCCAGAATCCCTGGTTCACACAGTATAAAAAGCTCAGGGGTTATCCGTTTTATCGCATAAGGGTTGGAGATTATCGCATAATCTACAGCGTTGACGAGGACTCAAAAACGGTCTACGTCGTTCGCATAGGAAGGAGGGAAAACGTTTACGACCTCTAATTCCCTATCATCGCCATTATTTTTCTGTGCAGGGCCTTAATCAGCTCCCTCCTGTCCTCCATCAGGACCACGTCGCTCGAGCCAATAGCTTCCAGATTGAAGGCGAAGGGACTCGGAACGGCGTTCCTCTGGAAGATTACCCTTATCTTCCCCTTCTGAACCCAGCTCAGGAACAGCTCCGCGTTTTCCACGTCCATCTTGTCCTCCATAATCTCGCGGTAGACCTCCTTCAGGAGCGGGAAGTCGGGGTAGTTCTCCTTGAGCACCTTGAGGAGCGAGACCGCCATGACCTGTTGCCTGCCGAGCCTCTTGCTCCTCCCGACGTAGCGCCTCAAAATTAGCAACCCGCAGTTGGCGACGTGCCTGAACCGCCTTTTCAAAAGCTCCGTGTTGTCCAGGGCCCGCTTTAACGTTTCCCTCAGGTCATCAACCTCAAAAAGCTCCATCACCTCCTCCTCGCTCAGCTCAACCTCCGGCGGAAGGAGAAGGGCGAAGCCGTTGTCGTTTATCGCTATCCCTACGTTGCAGTTCTTTTTCTTGCTCACGAGGTAGGCGAAGGCCCTGCTTAGAGCGTCGTTGGCGCGCCTCCCAATTAGCGTGTGGAAGAAGTAGCGGTTCCTCCTGTCCCCCGGAACGAACTCAACAAGAACCGTCTCGTCGTCTGGAACTATTGAATACCTCGCCTGCTCGCGGAAGTAGGCGATTATGGCGCGCGAGGCCTTCTCATCTATCCCGTACTTCTTTATGAGCCTTTTAAGGGCGTCCTTCCTGCTGAGGAGGCCCTTAACCTCCCTCCTAAAGCGCTGAATATCCACCGCTAAATCGAAGCTGAGCGGGAGCATCTCCGAGAACCACGCTGGAATGGTCGGCTTGGCACCCTCGCGCGGAATGACGTAGAGCTTGTTTCCACGGCTCTTGACGAACTCGTAGGTTCTTCCTGCTAAGACGAAGATGTCGCCGGGCATCAGCCTCTCGGCGAACTCCTCCTCAACTGTGCCTATTAGCTTTTTGTCCATTGTGTAAACCCTGATTTTGGCCTCATCGGGAATCGTGCCGACGTTCATGTAGTAAATCGCCCTCGTCATCTTTCCGCGCTTTCCGAACTTCCCGTCCTCCAGCCATATCTTGGCGTAGACCTTCCGCTCCTCCAGTCCGGTGTATTCTCCGGCCAGATATTTCAAAACGCTCATGAAGTCCTCGAAGGGCAAATCCCTGAATGGATAGGCCCTTCTGACGACGCGGTAAGCTTCGTCAACCTCCCAGACCCTGTTTAAGGCCATTCCGAGAAGGTGCTGGACGAGGACGTCAAGCGGGTTCCTTGGAATTCTGACGCGGTCAAGTCGTCTGTTCCTCGCGTTGTGCGCCAAAACGGTAACCTCAACCAGGTCATCTCTATCGAGGGCCAAGATGACGCCTTTGCTGACCTCGTGGAGCCTGTGGCCCGCTCGCCCAATTCTCTGTAAAGCGCGGTTCACGCTCTTCGGCGAGCCGATTAGAACCACTAAATCAATCGTTCCGATGTCTATCCCGAGCTCAAGGCTCGTTGACGTAACAACGGCCTTCAGCTCGCCCCTTTTCAGCTTCTCCTCCACGTCCAGCCTAACCTCGCGCGACAAACTCGAGTGGTGCGCCTCTATGAGGCCTTCAAACTCGGGGTAGCGCTTCTTCAGGTTGAAGGCGACCCTCTCGGCACCGCTCCTCGTGTTGGTGAAGATTAGCGTCGTCCTGTGCTCCCTGATAAGCTCCGCCAGTCTCCTGTAGAGCGCCTCGCTCAGCGCTCCGGCAGGAGTGTAGATTAGGTCCTCGACGACGCTCTCGACCTTTATTTCGGTCTGCTTGGTGAAGCTTACGTCAACGATAAGGCCCGGCCTCGGCTTCCCATCGTCATCGAAGCCGAAGACGAACTTCGCTATCTCTTCCAGTGGGTGTATCGTCGCGCTGAGGCCGATTCTCACGAACCTCTCCTCGGCCATCTCTTGAAGTCTCTCGACGCTCAAGGCCAAATGACTGCCCCGCTTGTTTTCAGCCAAAGCGTGAACCTCGTCTATGATGAGGTATTTAACCGTCTTCAGCCTCTCGCGGAACTTGGGGGCGTTTAGAGCTATCGCAAGGCTCTCCGGGGTGGTTATCAGAATGTGGGGAGGTTTCTTAACCATCTTGCTCTTCTCGTAGCTCGACGTGTCGCTCGTCCTTATGCCGACGCGAATTTCGGGTAAATCGTAGCCGAGCTCCTTTGCCACTTCCTTGATTTCGGCCAAAGGTCCTTCTAAGTTGCGCTTTATGTCGTTGTTCAAAGCCCTCAGCGGCGAGACGTAGAGGACGTAGATTTTATCCTCGAGTTTGCCCTCCTTCCCGAGGAGAATTAGCTCGTTTATGGCCGAGAGGAAAGCGGAGAGCGTTTTTCCGGAGCCGGTCGGCGAGGAGATGAGAACGTTCTCGCCTTTGTGAATCTCAATGACCGCGTAGCGCTGTGGTGGCGTGAAACTTCCGAACTTTCGCCTAAACCACTCCCTAACCGGCTCGCTGAGGATTGAGAATATCTCCTCGTCGCTGTATTCTCTTCTCGCCCACCTTATCCTTTTCCTCGCCATCGGCCACCCGTTGGACTTTCGGTTTTTAAACTATTCGGTTAGTTAAGCAAACTTTTTAAGTGGGCTTGGCGAACTAAATCCGGTGGGAGAATGGAGGTAGAGGAGAAGCTCAGGAAGGTTCTCGACGAGTTCAACCGCCTTCACGGTAGCGAGGCCAGCGCGAGGATTCTAAAGTTCGAGGGTGACGAGGTAATCATAGAGTTCGAGGGTTCCTTCTGCGCCACCTGCGGGCTTTACGACTACTTCGATGACATCAAGTGGGAGGCGATGGATTTGGGCCTTGAGCTTGAGCCGGTTGAGGTTATTGAGGCCGAGGAGGACGATTTCGAGCACGGCCGCTACGTTGTGAAATACAGGCTCGGGAGAAAGCCCGTCCTCGCGGTGAGGGGTAAGGATTAAAACTTTTGGGCAGATTTTTCAGACATGAACCCCTCTCTCCTCGCCGTTGCGCTCGCGCTCATCTTCCTCTGGGACGGCTACTTCTTCTTCAATTACATAATTAGCCTTTTCAGGAATTACGGAATTAGGGAATGGACGCCGGGGGTTTCAATCATAATCCCCGCTTACAACGAGGGGGAAAGGGTTCTCAAGGCTATACGCTCGGCGCTCGCTCAGGATTATCCGGATTTTGAGGTCATCGTCGTCGATGACGGCAGTGAGGACAGCACGTTTGAAGTCGCCTCGTCCGTGAAGGACCCACGCCTGAAGGTCTACAGGAAGGAGCACGGGGGCAAAGCCAGGGCCCTGAACTTCGGCCTTTCCAAAGCGTCTGGCGAGATAATAGTGACGACCGACGCCGACAGCTACCTCGAACCGACCGCGGTTAGGGAACTCGTGAGGCGCTTCTACTCCGACGAAGTGCTCGCCGTTGGAGGACAGGTAAGGGTCATGGGGGATTCCTTCCTTGAGAGGGCGCAGGACGCAGAGCACCTTAGGATAGCGATGTTCCGCAGGGCCAAGGAGCTTGACGACCTTAGCCTCGCTCCCGGCCCGGTTTCAGCCTTCCGCAGAGACGCCCTCGAGAGAATCGGGGGCTTCGTCGAGGACATCGTCGAGGACTACGCCACCACAAAGGCCGTCAAGAGGCTCGGGAAGGTGGTCTACGCGCCGAGGGCAAGGGTCTGGACGGAGATGCCGAAGAACCTCTCAGTTCTCTGGCGCCAGAGGAAGCGCTGGTTCCTCGGCGACCTCAAGAACCTCGGCGGAGGTTTTACCAAGGATTGGAGCTTCCTCCTGCTCGGCGACTTCATAGCCCTCCTCGACGTTTTGGTTCCTCTCTTTTTGCTCGCGACCGGCAACTTTGACCTCTTCGCCCTCTGGTGGTGGTTCGAGGTTGTCACAATGCTTCTCCCAACACTCGTTGAGGGTGGAAAGCTATCCAACGCCCTTCTCTTCCCCATAATTGTCTGGTTCTGGGCGCTCTTCTACCTCTCGCTCCACGTTTATGGTTACATTAGGCTTCTCACCGGGCGGTTGTGATTCACTGCGAATCTAAATCCCGCTTTTGTTCCCCGATTTCAACACCACTACCGCAACGCTTTTAAATCCGAAACCCTTTTAAAGTGCCCAACCCCGTGCTACATAGACTATATAGAATATAGAGAGGTGAGGGAATGATAGCTCTCATCGCAGCGGCGTTCTTTATGGCATGGGCCGTCGGAGCGAACGACAGCGCAAAGGCAGTTGGCACAGCGGTCGGTTCAGGGATAGTGGGCTTCAAACGGGCCGTTCTAATAATAGCGGTTTTCACTACGTTAGGTGCAGTTATCGGCCACTCCGCCGTTTCAGGGACGATAACTGGACTAGCGAGCGGTTTATCGGCTGGAGAAGTCGCTTTGGCGCTCTTCAGCGCGGCATCGGCCGTTACAATTGCGAGCCTGTGGGGACGGCCGATATCGACGACCCAGTCCATAATAGGCGCGCTCATAGGTTCTTCCCTCGCCCTCGGTCTTCCCGTTGACTGGTGGACGATAGGTAAAATCGTCTCGGCGTGGTTCTTCTCGCCGGTCTTCGCCTCTCTCTTAGCGATAGCGATATACAAACTCTACAAGCCATTCCTCAGGAGGATAAAGTGCCTCAAGAACCTCGAACTCACTCAGAAGTGGTTAGTCTTTCTCGCCTCGGCCTTTTCAGCCTTCAATCTCGGCACGAACGAGGTCTCGAACGTCATCGGACTCGCAAAGGCCGGCGGAATGTCCGACCCAAACGCCTTTCTCGCCCTTGTGATGGCCTTCGGAACGCTTACCTTCAGCTATGAGGTTATGATGACGATAGGAAAGGACATAGCACCCCTCGGCCCGACCTCGGCATTCTCGAGTCAGTTTGGGGCATCAATAGCTGTCAGCACCGCGAACCTCTTCGGTCTGCCCGTCAGTTCGGGCCAGGCGATAGTCGGGGCGATAAGCGGGCTGAGCGCCTACAAGGGGGAGCACGTTAACAAAAAGCTCCTCGTGGACATCGTGAAGAGCTGGGTTCGCGCGCCACTCTTCGCCGGAATCCTCGCCTTCCTGCTCATCAAGCTCTTCTCGGCAGGCTTTTAAGGTCGAAGTGGTAGGGCATTGAGAGGTGAGAGCATGGAGTTCAGGTTCGAGGTTAAGGCGCGCGACGCGGCCGGAAGAATAGGAAAGCTCACCGTCAACGGCAAGAGCATCGAAACTCCCGCCATAATGCCCGTCATCAACCCGAAACAGCTCATCGTGACGCCGAAGGAGCTCAAGGAGATGGGCTTTGGGATGATAATCACCAACTCCTACATCATCTACAAGACGCCGGAGCTGAGAGAAAAGGCCCTTGAGCTGGGCATTCACAGGCTTCTCGACTACGACGGGATAATCGAGGTGGATTCTGGCAGTTTCCAGCTCATGCGCTACGGCGAGGTTGAGGTTACCAACGGGGAGATAATCGAGTTCCAGGAGAAAATCGGCGTTGATATAGGCACCTTCCTCGACATTCCGACCCCTCCCGATGCGCCGAGGGAGAAGGCCGAGGAGGACCTCAGGATAACCCTCGAGCGGGCGAGGGAAGCCGAGAGCATCAAGAACATCGCCATGAACGCGGCAGTTCAGGGGTCCACCTACCCGGACCTGAGAACTTATGCCGCGCGGGAGCTCAGTAAGATGAACTTCGAAATCCACCCGATTGGGGCCGTCGTTCCGCTCATGGAGGGCTACCGCTACCGCGATTTGGTGGACGTTGTTATAGCTTCCAAGCTCGGCTTAAGACCGGACAGGCCCGTTCACCTCTTCGGTGCAGGCCATCCGATGATTTTCGCTTTGGCAGTCGCTATGGGCGTTGACCTATTCGACTCGGCGAGCTACGCTTTGTACGCTAAAGACGACCGCTACCTGACGCCCGAGGGAACGAAAAGGCTCGAAGAGCTTGAGTACTTCCCCTGCTCCTGCCCGGTCTGCTCCCGCTACACTCCGCAGGAATTGCGTGAGATGCCGAAGGAGGAACGGACGAGGCTTTTAGCTCTTCACAACCTCTGGGTGATACGCGAGGAGCTAAACAGGGTCAAGCAGGCAATAAAGGAAGGGGAACTCTGGCGCCTCGTTGACGAGCGCGCCCGTTCCCATCCGAAGCTTTACTCCGCCTACAAGAGACTGCTCGAGTACAGGGACTACCTTGAGAGGAACGAGCCGGTAACCAAGGCGAGCGCCTTCTTCAAGGTGAGCGAGGAAGCGATGAGATGGCCCATCGTTTACCGCGCCAAGACGAGGGCCGAGCGCGTCGCCAGAAAGTTCCCCGAGAAGGTAAAACACCCGATATTTGGCGAGATTCCAAAGTACCTGAGTTTGAGCTACCCCTTCGCCCAAAGCGAGGGTGAGGAGGACTTCACGATAGAAAAGCCGAGGAAGAATGAAGCGAGGAAGTACATCATGGCGGTGGCGGAGTATCAGTTCGGCGAAGGAGCGAGCGAGGCTTTCAAAGATGCATTCGTCGAACTCTCGCGGAAGACTGGCATGCCGAGGCAGGTGAAGGCGAAGGGTAAGCACCTCGCGACCTTCAGGGCGGAGGACGGCCTGTTAACGCTCGGCATCGAAGGGGCAAAGAGACTCCACGCGCTCCTGCCGTTCCCGAGGATGCGCGTCGTTGTCAACGAGGATGCCGAACCCTTCGCGAGAAAGGGCAAGAACGTCTTCGCCAAGTTCGTGGTCGATGCCGACCCCTCAATCAGGCCCTACGACGAGGTTCTGGTTGTGAATGAAAAAGATGAACTCCTCGCGACCGGGCAGACTCTCCTGAACGGCGAGGAGTTGAAGGTCTTCCAGAGCGGGCTGGCGGTGAAAGTCAGGAGAGGCGTTGAGAAGTAGAAAATTTTATAACTCCCCCTCCTTCCCTATTTTCGGGCGGGCCCGTGGTCTAGATGGTTATGACGCCACCCTTACAAGGTGGAGGTCCGGGGTTCGAATCCCCGCGGGCCCACCACATCAGCCCTTTCTGACGAAAGCGCTGGCGGAAGATGATGTGCCTTTTTAAGAGTGTAAGTTTTAGAGGGGTTTCTGTCAAACTTGCTCAACTTTTGGTGTTTCACTCCAAGAAGGTGCCCGGAGGCGCCAAAAATAAGTTGAAACTATCTTAAGGGGTTTGTTGTAGTGTTAAACCCTCTAGGGATTTGCTCTTTGGTTAGTGCACGATTGGTATTTACTCGTTAGAGAGAAGGGCACTTGTGCACTTGTTTGGTCAAGCTTTCTTAAAGCTTGCTCGCCTACGCGAAGTTTGACCAAGGCTCGTGATTCTTTTCAAAAACACAACTCTAAGAAGTTTGCATTTTTAAATAATAGTGCTCTCAAGGAATTTCCTTCAAAGGAGCCATTTGGAAGGGGTTTCTCCAGAAAAGCGCTCCTTCGGAGCGCAAGAAAAGTAAACCCACGTGAGAAAGCTTCACAAAATACTAGGAATTCGCATTCCAAAAAAGCCGTTAAAAGCGCAAACACTCTCAACGGAGCCCCTACAAAAAGAATCACAAACTCTAATGAAACTTTGCCTTCGCAAAGTTTCTCTGGTGAAGCTTTTCCCAAAAGCTTCAGCGATGGAGAACGAATGTTCCCAAATATTTAAATCAGGATTAAGTTTGACTCTGAACATATGAGGAAGATAATCAACTGCCCATACTGTAGCAAAATTCATTCAATTGAATTGGATTCAGATTTGAATAATCTATATATTCTTCCCGGGACAAAGCAACGTTCTAAATTTCTTTGGGGCTCGTTTGAAGTGGACAAGAGAAAAATATTAGTTTCTGAAGCTACTTGTCCTTACTGTGATAGAGTATTTACTGTGGTTTCTTTGAAGGGTGAGCTGAATAATGCGTGTGTTATCAAGAGACCTCCGATAATGAGACTTCTTTTTGCAGAGATTTCCTTTAGTTTTCACGGTCGGGAATTTCGAGTTTTCCCATTGTATTGGCTTCTTTTTAGTGTGATGATTATAGGATATTCTCAGGAACGGTTGATGCTTAGTCTTCTTTCTGCAGTTCTCTTGATTGCATTTGTATTCCTGCTTCGTGGCATTAACGACTTCCAAGCTTTTGACTTTTTTGGAAAGCTTCCTCTGAATCTTTCAGGGATATACCTAAGAAAAAACGCACATGTTCTAAATTGCCTGTTTATTAACAATACCTTTAGATCTATAGCGGGTATCGAATTTGCTCTCTTTGGTTTTGGACTTTTTAAATTCCTTCATAATGGTCCATATATAGTGCGTTATCTGATTTACAATATCCTCTTATCATTATTTATTGGATATATGTTTGTAGTGCCAGCGAGTATAATCAATGAAATAGAACTCCTTATCGAAACATTTTCTTACAAGATTGTTTTTGATAAGTGGTTCAACTTTAATGAACTTGGTCAAGTTGTATTAAACGTGCTATCATCCAGTTTGATAATATCTGCTGGATTTGCACTTTTCGTTTTTATAATAGAAAAAGAAGCCTTGGTTGCTATTGGTATAGGGCTCTTTTTAAGTTTGCTTACAGGATTTATTGGTATTCACCTTTTATTAACCCATCATAGAAATATAAAACGTGCTAAACTTAGAGAACTAGAAAAACTTCAAAAGGCTCTTCAAGAGGAATATGAGAAACTGCGTTCTAACCACTCTACTTCAACCAAATTCTCAGAACTAAAAGTGGCCATTGATGCTGTCAAGGAAATAGAGGAATGGCCGAGAAGTTTCAAGTATCTTGTAACTGCTATGGTTACAGTTGGTACTATGGTAATTTCAGCTTTGATTAGTCACTTTCTGAACCTGAAATAAACTAAAAGAGCAAGAACTTTCCGCGAGCGCTTTGCGCCAGCAAAGGGCTCACGGGTAGAGCCTGCTGGGCGTCCTCGGGAAGAGGGTGGCCCAGCGGACGTGGTCAAGCTTGAGGACCCACGCGACGAGCCTCTCAAGGCCGAGACCGAAACCGCTGTGCGGAACGGAGCCGTACTTCCTGAGGTCGAGGTACCACTGGTAGTCCTCGGGGTTCATTCCCTCCTCCAAAATGCGCTGCACGAGCTTGTCGTAGTCATCCTCACGCTGGGAACCGCCTATTATCTCGCCATAGCCTTCGGGAGCGAGCATGTCCGCCGCGAGAACTTTCCTTGGGTCCTCCGGGTCCTCCTTCATGTAGAAGGCCTTGATGCCCTTTGGATAGCCGTAGACGAAGAACGGGGCCTCGAACTCCTCGGTAAGAACCCTCTCCTCGTCGGCGCCCATGTCCTCTCCCCACTCTATCTCGACGCCCTTGCTCTGGAGTATGTCTATGGCCTCGTCGTAGCTTATCCTCGGGAACGGCGGAACGGCGTTCTTAAGGGTCGTTAAATCCTTCCTGAAGGTCTCAATCTCGCCCCTCCTGAGCTCAAGCGCACGCTGAACCATGTAGCTCACCAGCTCCTCCTCGACCTTCATGATGTCCCAGAGGTCCATCCATGCTCCCTCAAGTTCGAGGTGCCAGAACTCGGTGAGGTGTCTCCTAGTCCTGCTCTTTTCGGCTCTGAAGCTCGGCGTGAGCGACCAGACCTTTTCGAGGCCAAATATAGCCGCCTCAAGGTAGAGCTGGGCCGACTGGCTCAGGTAAGCATAGCGGTCAAAGTACTTGAGCTTGAAGAGTGTCGAGCCACCCTCTACCGCCCCTGTGACGAGTATCGGCGGGAAGACCTCGTACCAGCCGTCCTGGAGGAGCCACTCACGAGCGGCCTGAACGAGTGTGGCCTTCACCTTCATTATGCTCGCGACCTTGGGCGAGCGGAGATGCAGGTGCCTGACGTCGAGCAGGAACTCCGGGCTTGCGTCCTTCGTTATCGGGAAGAAGTCAACGTTCTGGATAACTTCAAGCTTATCTGCCCGAACCTCGGCGCCGGTTGGAGCGCGCGGGTCAGCTTTGACGATTCCCTCGATGATGACGCTCGACTCGATACCGAGCTTCTTGGCCTCCCTGTAGGCCTCTTCGTTGAGTTCCTTGGAGAAGACCACCTGAACGATTCCGCTTGAGTCTCTAAGCACTATGAAGACCTTCTTTCCGACTTCCCTCTTCCTGTAAACCCATCCGGCGAGCTTAACCCTCTTTCCTTCCATTTCGGGCTTAACGTCGGCACAGTAAACCTTATCAATCACCTTTACCACCTCCAAAAGCTTTCCAGCGGGGTTTATAACGCTAACCCAATCAGAAGAGGCTATTCAGCCAGAGCGACAGGACCCTTAGCCTTGACTCAATCCGAACGAGCCGGGGCATGGTCGGAGTTTTTCGTTTTGGGATTTAAATCCTTTGGGAATTTGAATGTCACAACGTCAAAAGGTTTAAGTTCTTCCCTGCCGTATGTTCAACGGTGGGAGGATGTTTGCGCTGGTCGGAAAGCTCGTCGATTACCGCTCCGTTCGAGATGGGGCCGTCATCGTCGAGGATAACATCATTCGGGCCGTCGTTCCGGTGGGGGAACTGGGGGAGTGGGGTGTTGACGAAGTTTACGGCGGGAAGAACTACCTCGTGATTCCCGGCCTAATCAACGCCCACACTCACGTGGCAATGGCGCGCTTTAGGGGTCTCGGCGAGGACCTGCCGACGGAGGAGTGGCTTGAGAAAATCATCTGGCCGATGGAGCTGGAATGGACGCGGAAGGAAATCCGTGAGTGGGCTGAAGTCGGCCTTAAAGAGGCTTTGATGAACGGCTCGACGACGGTAAACGACCACTACTTCTTCGCGGACGAGATAGCGAAGGTTGCCGAAAGGCTCGGGATAAGGGCCTTCATCGGCCAGACGGTTATGGACGAGGTTGATTTCCCTCTCGCAAGTCCTGATGAAGGTTCCCGATTCTTCAAGCGCTGGCGGAACCGGAGCGAGCTCGTAACGCCCACCCTGGCACCGCACGCAACGAACACCGTCTCGCTTGAGCTGATGAAAGAACTCGCCGAACTCTCCCGGGAAACCGGTGCAAGGGTTCACGTTCACCTCGCCCAGAGCAGGGCTGAAGTTTCTGATGTTAAAAGGCGCTACGGCCTTTCGCCTGTTGGTCTCCTCGAAAGGGCTGGGCTTTTGAACGAAAGTCTAATCGGCGTCCACGGTGTTTACCTGAACGATTCTGACTTCGAGAGATTGGCCAAGGCCGGCTCGACCCTCGTCCACTGTCCGACGAGCAACGTCAAGCTTGAAGCACGGACCGTGAACCTGAGGACACTCCTTGACATTAGCCTTAACGTGGCCCTGGGCAACGACTCGCCCAACCCAACCGGAATCCTTGACCCCTTCCTTGAGATGAGAACGGCCGGAATCGTGGCTAACCTGACTGCCGGAAAGGCGCACGCGATTCCAGCTCGAGAGCTCTTTGGAATGGCGACCGTTGGAGGGGCAAGGGCTCTTGGATTAAAGGCCGGACTCATTGAGCCCGGCTATCTCGCGGATTTGGTCCTGATAAACGCCGACAAACCATGGCTCAGGCCGTTGGAAAACGTTTACTCGCTCCTCGTTTATTCCGCGAGGGGAAGCGACGTGGAGATGGTAGTTGTCAATGGAAGACCTCTGATGAAATTGAGTAATTCAAAACGCTGACAAAACTCGAGTGTTCTACGCAAGCGGGCTGGTTTTAGTAATGAGTAAAAAAGAATGGGACTAAAATCACTTCCTCCTGAGGAGGAGTGGCAGGATGGCGAGTCCGACTATGAAGGCCGGACCACAGATGCTCGAACCCCCGCTGGTTGAGCTTCCAGTTTCACCTGTGTTGGTGCTCTGGGTCTGCGTTGGCGAGATTTCCTCGGGGGATTTGCCCTCTACCATCAGCTCCCTCCACTCCTTGAGCCACTTGTCGGTGTTCTTAGCGAGCTCCTCGGAGGGAATTGAGATTACCCTGGCAGAGCTGACGTTGAGGGCGTAGCTGAAGCAGGCCGGAAGCTTGACTTCTTTGTTAACCGGATACATCCACTGGTTGAGTGGGAGCTTCTCTTGGGCGGTCTTGCTTATCAGGAAGTTTATGAACTCCTTTGCAAGTTCAAGGTGCTTCGTTCCCTTGACGATTCCCGCTCCCTCAATCTGGACGTAGGCGGTGTTGTTGAGGAAGATTGCCCCAATGTTGGTGCTGTTCTCCTCGCAGGCCGCGTAGGCCGGGTCGGTGGCGTAGCTGACGAACAGAGGGGCCTGGTTCTTGTCCCACATCTCCCAGCCAGCTCCCCAGCCCTTGACGATTATAACGTCGTTCTGCTTGAGCTTCTCCCAGTAGTAGGGCCACTTGTCGCCGTAAACGCCAATCGTCCAAAGGAGGAACGCCATTCCGGTCGAACTCGTCAGCGGGTTCTCGACGATGAGCTTGCCCTTCCACTCTGGCTTCGTCAGGTCTTCAAAGGTCTTCGGCGGGTTCTTCACGACGTCCTTCTTGTAGACTATCGCTATAGCGCCATAGTCATAGGGCGTGAGGTGGAAAGTCGGGTCGAAGTCCTTTATAATCCAATCGGGAATGTACTTCGCGTTCTCCGGCTTGTAGGGGATTAGAATGTCCGCCTGAAGGGCCTTCTGGAGGTAGCTATTGTCTATTCCAACGACGACATCGGCCTGCGGGTTGTTTTTCTCGATTATCAGCTTGCTGAGCACTTCTCCAGCGTCGCCGAACGTCACGAGGCGAACCTTGACGCCGTACTCCTTCTCGAATATCGGAATGATTTCCTTCATCCAGGGCTCGATGCTCTCGTAGGAGTAAACGGTCAGCGTTTCCTCTGCCTTTACAGGCTTCACCCACAGGAGCGAGGCGACGAAAAGGGTCGCCACGAGCAGTGCCAGAGCCTTCCTCATTGAACCACCCCCAATTAACAGGTTGTTCTGTTTCATAACCCGATAATCGGGGGATTAAAAAAGGTTTGCCTCCCAACTCTGGCCACTTCAGTCCTCTACCTTGCTAACCATCTTGATGACGTAATCGGCAGCGTTCTGAAGGGCCACAGAAAAGCCGGGCTCGGTGCCTATAACTATGGTTTCCTTTCCCTTCCTCTTGGCCTCCTGAATTATGGGCAGAAAATCCGCGTCCCTCGTGGCCAGCGCTATAACGTCAACGTCGGAGTTGTAGATGAGTTCCATAGCCTCTATCGCTATCCTAACGTCTGTGTCTCCAGCAACTATCACGGGCTCAAGCCCCTGGTTGACGACGGCTTCTATGAGCCCCTGGGGGGCGTACTGGTTTAGGACAACCTTCGCCACCCTTATCCTTCCAAGCCTTTCAAGGGCCTCGACGATGTCTTCGAGCTTTATCCCGAACTCCTTCCTCAGGATGTTCGGCCCGTCTATTATGAGCCCGATACTCTTACCGCTTATCTCCTCTTCCGGTTCTTTCTCGCGCTTAAGAACCTTGATGAGCGTTTCCTTCACTCCTCTTCCCTCCCCTCTCTCTTGGGCTCAAGGATTATGGTATAATCCGCCGCGTGCTTGAGGGCAACCGAGAAGCCGGGCTCGACGCCGATGACCACCGTTTCTTTCCCCTTCTCCTTGGCCTTGAGTATGACGGGCAGGAACTCCGCGTTCCGCGTCGCGAGGGCTATTACATCTATGTTAGGGTTGTAAATCTCGCGCATGGCCTCAACGGCAAGCTTGACACCGGTCTCGCCGGAAACGACAACCGCCTCGAACCCCTGGTTGGAGACGGCTTCTATGAGCCCCTGGGGAGCGTACTGGTTGAGGATAACCTTCGCAACGCGGATGTCTCCGATGCTTTCGAGAACGTCAACGATGTCTTCGAGCTTTATCCCGAACTCCTTCCTCAGGATGTTCGGCCCATCAATGAGAAGGGCTATTTTCTTTCCGCGCTTGGACTTCTGTTTAATCATCCCAATGCTCTTTATTCCGTCCTTCGTCATCGATATTATCTTTTCCCAGCTTCCGCCTGGCATAGGTGTCACCGTTGAAATCACTGAAACTAACACGGCCTTTTACGGGCCAATGATATAAAAAATGTTCGTCAGAGGAGCCTCTTGTAGTAGTACCAGAGGCCCCTTATTATGTCGCGCACCTCAATCATTGTGAAGGTCTCGGTTCTGTCTATCAGCTTCGCAGTCTCTTCCCAGCTGTGGGCCTGGAGAACGCGGTAGATGAGGAGCTTTATCTGCCTCTCGTCGAGGTACGGCTTCATCCAGCCATCGAGGAAGTAGAGCTTCACTATCGGCTTCACAGCATCTACCACGGTATCGTAGGTCAGGACCTTGCCCGTGAACGCATCAAGCCTCTTCTTCTGAATCTCCGTGAGGTGAACCGGGTAGTCAACGGCCTCACCGAAGGGCGTCTCGAAGAGCCAGCGCGCTATCTCGGGCTCAAGCTCCCTGTGCGTGTCTCCGAGCCACTCGGTAAGCCTTATCCTGAACTCGTCGTTGGCCTTCTTGATGAGCTTCTTGGCCCTCTCGCTTATCGGCTTGAGGACTATGGCGGTAAACTCACCGCTGACCGGGTTTCTCGCGGGGCTGAGGTGAACTACCGCGAAGCCGTTCCTGACCCAGAAGCGGACGAGCTCTTCACTGGCTCCAAAGCCAGAGCCTATCCAGTCGAGGCCCTTTTCCCTCGCTTCCTTTTCGAGGAGTTCTAAGGCCTTGCTTCCCAAGCCTCTGTCCATCGCGTCCGGGTGGGTTGCAATCCTCACTATGCGGTAGCCCTTCAGCTTCGCGAACTCCTTGAGATAGTGGTGCTTGACCATCATGTCCGGGATTATGTTTCCGCGAGGCTTGTACCCCTTGGCCATCTTGTCTATTACCTTCTTCGGAATCCCGCCTTCCTTGGCAATCTGTATTGCCGTCACTATCTTGCCGTTCTTGAGCCTTAAAACCCTAGCCTCGTGGTGGGGCGCGTCAGCGAGTAAAGCCACGTCGCTCGGCCTGTTGCGGTAGTGGGCGAGAATGTATATTCCGACGAAGTGCCTCAAATCGGGCCTGTCGTTCTCGAACCAGTCGTCCAAATCTGGCTCTTCCAGATAGACCTCCTTCTTCTCAATCAGTTCGAAGTCCTCATCGGTGAGCTCCACGGGCTCAGCATCGAGCAGGAGAACGTCGAAGAGCCACCGCTCAATCGGGTCGTTTTCCGCGTAGCGAATCGGCTCGTCCATGTGAAGCTCCTTAAACTCCCTCTTCTCCCTCGCCCTCTTGAGGAACTTCACCGAGAAGCCCCTTCCTGCCCCCTCGTAGCCGTGAATCGTTGAGGAGTAAACGACGCGCTCCTTGTTGAGGTACTTGTGGAGTATCGGAACGTGGATTCCGGCCGCTTCATCCAGAATGTAGAGGTCGGCGCTCTTCCTGTAGCCCTCGGCCGGCGGATAATAGCGCAGGCCGATTTTCCTCGCGTAGAGCTCCTTTATCAGTCCGCGCTCTTCAACGACGTAGGGCTTGAAGCCGAGCCTCTCAAGGGCGCGCTTGGCGAAGCGGAAGAGGGCCTGAACGTTCTCAAGCTCGGGGGCTGTGACAACAATCCTTGTCCTCTTCTTTAGAGCTAAGGCTAGACCTATCGCGCCGATTCCAACGGAAACGCTCTTGCCCCTTCCCCTATCTGCCGTCAGAACGAGCATTCCGCCCTCGACCAGTTCCTCGAAGGCCTTCAAAACCTCAACCTGCCCCTCGGTCAGGGCCATCTCGTAGAGCTCCTTCGGGAAGAGGGTCTCCTCGGGAATGGGGACGCCCTTTCTGGCCTTAATCCTCGCCTGGCTCTTGCTCCTCTTCGGCTTCTTCTTGGCCTTTCCGTTCTCGGTGATGATGTAGATGCCCTCGTGCTCCGTGAACTTCCTGATGAGTCTTCTGTTGAACCGCTTCTTGACGTCGTCTATGGTGTAGGGTGGCGTTACGAGGCTCTTGTGGAAGCCCGTCCACATGTTCTTCCACTTCTCGAAGGGGTGGGCGAGAATGAAAATCAGCCCCCCACCGCGAACGGTCTCGATAATCCTTCCGAGGTCGTTCGGCGAGTAGTCGTAGCTCATGTCAAGGATGAGCAAATCGTAGGTTCTTCCAAGGATGTCACGGGTGTGCTTGAAGGTAACGGCTTTTACCTCGACGTTTGAGCCTGCTAAAACGTCGAAATGCTTCCTGAATGCCTCGTAGCGCTTCCTGCCGAAGGTCTCCTCGCCGAGCGCGTCGGTGGCGTAGAGAACCTCTATTTTATCCTCGCTCTCGTCGCGGAGGCGCTTCTTCATCAGCTCGTCGAGAACCCCGCTCAAAACCCTCGCAGAGGCCCCCGCGAGTATTCCGGCCAGCTCGGCCTTCCTCAGCGTGTCGCCCTCGATTACAATCATTCTCCTGTGGAAGTTCTCGAGGGCCTGGGCTAAAGCGGTCTCGGTGAGCTTTAAGATTGAGTCCTTAACCTTCTCGCCCTTCGCGTAGTCTCTCACTTCTTTGTCAAATCTGACCTTCACGGTCATGGCTTCCCCCCGCTAAAGGGGAGAAGGGGAATTTAAAAACCTTCGGAGCTTTCGAGATGTCTCGATATCCATCGAAACGCTAAGCTTTTATACGAAAAACACCGACTTACCCCGGTGGTTTCTATGAAAGGTCTGACCGAGAAGGACCTCGGAAAGTTCAAGCTCGTCGGCAACCTCGATGCCTTCAGGCGGAAGGTCGTCTTCCAGGTTACCGAGATAAGCGTCGAGAAGGACGACTACTTCTCAAGGCTTTACCTCTACGACGGCAGGAAGGTTAAACCCTTCACCTCGGGAAGGAAGGACTCAAACCCGAGATTTTCGCCAGACGGGAAGCTGATAGCCTTCACCTCCAAGCGCGATAGGGAGAGCAAAGAGTCCGAGCTCTACGTCATCCCAACCGACGGCGGTGAGGCGAGGCTTTTAGCGAAGTTCAAGTACGGCATCAAAAACCTCCGCTTCACCGAGGACGGTAAGAGCATAGCCGTTATAACGCCGATAGACGTCGAGAAAAAGCCCAAGGATGACGTTCACCTTATCAAAGAGATTCCCTTCTGGTTCAACGGCGTCGGCTGGGTCTACGGGAAGAGGAGCGTCGTTTACCTCGTTGACGTCGAGAGCGGAAGGAAGAGGCGCGTAACCCCTAAGAACCTCGACGTCTCGCAGGTTCGCTTCCACGATGGAAAGCTCTACTTTATAGCTCAAGAAGACCGCGAGAGGAAGCCGATGGTGAGCGACCTCTACGTCCTTGAAGGCAGGAAAGCGAAAAAGCTAACTCCCGGAGAGTGGGGCGTGAGCGATTTCATTCCGCTCGACGACGGGACGTTTATCCTCAAGGCCAACACGAGGGAGAGGGGCATTCCGACGAACACGCACATCTACCACTACAACCCCGAGACGGGCGAGCTGAGGAAGCTAACCGCTAAGCTCGACCGCTCGGCCTACAACTCCCTCAACAGCGACGTTCGTGGAGCACAGAGGGCCGAGCTGGTCTTCAGGGACGGCTGGGTCTACTACGTTGCAACCGACGGCCCGAGGGCGAACCTCTTCAGGGTGAACCTTGAGGGGAAGATAGAGCGCGTCATCGGCGGTGACAGGAGCGTCGAGAGCTTCGCAATCGGCGACTACATAGCTTTCACCGCCCAGGACGCGGTCACTCCACTGGAACTCTACGTCCTCCGCGACGGCAATGAGAAGAGGGTCACCGACTTCAACGGCTGGATTAGGGAATATAATCTCTCCAGACCGGAGCACTTCACGGTTAAGGCCAGCGACGGCGTTGAGATAGACGCCTGGATTATGAAGCCCGTTGGTTTTGAGCCGGGAAAGAAGTACCCGGCCGTTCTCGAAATCCACGGCGGGCCGAAGACGGCTTACGGCTACGCCTTCATGCACGAGTTCCACGTTTTGACGGCTAAAGGCTTCGTCGTGATATTCTCCAACCCGCGCGGTAGCGACGGCTACGGTGAGGAGTTCGCCGATATAAGGGGCCACTACGGGGAGCGGGATTATAAGGACCTCATGGAGGTCGTTGACGAGGCCCTAAGGAGATTCGACTTCATTGACGGGGAGAGGCTTGGAGTTACCGGCGGTTCCTACGGGGGTTTCATGACCAACTGGATAGTCGGCCACACCAAGCGCTTCAAGTCTGCCGTAACCCAGCGCTCGATTTCGAACTGGGTGAGCTTCTTCGGCACAACGGACATCGGCTACTTCTTTGCTCCAGACCAGATAGGTGGCGACCCCTGGAGCAACACCGACGGCTACTGGGAGAAGAGCCCGCTTAAGTACGCGCCGAACGTGGAAACTCCTCTCCTGATAATCCATTCGATGGAGGACTACCGTTGCTGGCTTCCGGAAGCGTTGCAGTTCTACACCGCTCTGAAATACCTCGGCAAGACCGTTGAGCTCGCCCTCTTCCCTGGCGAGAACCACGACCTGAGCAGGAGCGGAAAGCCGAAGCACAGGGTTAAGAGGCTTGAACTTATCGTAGGGTGGATGGAGAGGTGGTTGAGGGGCTAATCTTTTCTTTCCCTCAGCACTTTCTCAAAGGTCTCAAGTATTTCTTGGACTTCGGGACTTCTGAAGACGGGCTGAACCTCTTCTAAACTGGGAGCAGTTTCTGATTTTGACTTAATCAGGTATGGATAGAGGTATGAGAGCAGGAGAATTCCGGCGATGAAGGTGAAATCTCCTGTAAAGCAGACGATAAGAAGCAGAGCAGTGATGGGAGATATTATCACGGCTACCTTAATGAGTTGCCTGCTGAGCTTTCTGTTCATGCTGAGTGCAAAGGTGGCGAGATACCCAAAAAATCCAGCGAGGACAATCCAGCCCCTGAATGAAATGAGCGCAAGAGGTATCCATTCGATTCCCGTAACAGGTGGAGTCCTGAGCAGATAAACCCTGCCACTCTTCTCGACTACGCTTGTAAATGCCCTCCATTCAATGATAAGACCAAGCATAGCCGTGATTGGGATGTAGAGAACGACATCGCTCACCATCTTTGGTGGGGTTGCAAAAAGGTACAGTGCCCATGGGAGCAGGAAAAGTCCAAAACCAGCTCCTATAAGACCAGAAAACGCAAAGGACGTTCTCAACTTCCCAAGCTTCGGTATTTCCTCGTCTTCCTTTTCCTCACGCTCCCCGCTTTCAAGGGGATTCCATCGAATAAACCTGTAGGCCTGATACGCAAGAACTATGAGCAACAGCAGAATGTATGGAAAAGCTAAATGAAGTAAAAAATCTCTCGTTTCCTTGTCGCTGAGGGGAGAGGGCACCTTCCCGGAAATATAAACTCCAACCTGTGTTTCTTTGGCCGTTCCGTTCGGATAGCTGAGCTCAAAGGTCAGCGTGCTAACCTTGTTGTAGAGAATCCACTTATTGCTTGAATTAAGATGGAGATATTCCATGAACTGCTCTATGGAGGAGTTTAAACCCAGCGAGATACTAAAGGGCACTTCTACGAATTCTTTTTCGGGGTTAACTTGAACTTCCTGGCCATTTACAAGTTTTGTTCCTGAGAGTTTGACGTGAACTGGAACACCGTTGAAGGACTTTAATTTAACCTTAACATTCTCCATTGGACTTCCCGAGATTGTGCATTCTAAGACGGGGTGGGTTGCGTTTATCATTTGAGAACATACAATATCCGCTCCAAACACAGGTTTAGCAGATGGGACTGCTACCATTATGACGATTAGCGTTACAATAAGCTTCCACCAGTTTCCTTTCTTCATGCCGCCCACCCCTTATCACTTCTCAAGAAGAATGGAATGTCCCTGCCGGCAACCGTTGCGCACAGGACCAAACACGCCGGTCCGAGCCAGAGAATGGTCGTTGGTGGGAAGGCTCCCATTACGAAACCGAGACCCAACCACAGGGCTGAGACAACAGGCGAAACTTTTCTCAGGGCATTTCTCGGTCTGTCGAATCGTCCTAAGAACACAACGAGGGGAAATCCCAGAAGGAGGTAGCTCAGTTCGTCTGGGTATCCTATGGCCGATAGTGGAATCCACTCCAGTCCTGTTGAGACGTACTTTTCATTTTTTGCCTCCGCCCTCTCAAACATTATCATGGCCACCATAACGGAGAGCGTGAGAATTTCCGGGATATGCCCCTCAACGACACCGGGGCCGGCAACCCATGAAAGAGGATACCAGATGAGGGAGTATATGAGACCCGGCAGGAACAACATTACCAGTACCAAATCGAGAGTTCCCACCGGCTCTTTATTATTTCTTGGCTCTGGTGCTTTACCCATCACAAGCCTCGACGTTTCGAGGGCCCAGCTTACAATCAAAAAGAATGTGATTGCAATTATCCATATCAGGTTTTCAACTATCGTCTTAAAAAGTCCGTTGAAAAATGCAACTGCAACGTGCTCTAAAGTTTTAATGATTTCAGGAGTGGCCATGCTCTAACACCTCTTTTTGATTCTCTCAATGTCCTCGTCGAACTTTCTTTTCGCCCATTCCAGCTTTTCAAAGGCGAGCTTTGAGGTGAGCGCGTAGATAAACAGTGAAACGATGAACACCGAAAACAGCGAAGTCGTTTCCTCGGTTGTGTACTGGAGCGCGAGAACGAGCGCAACGCCGATGCTTAGCGGTGTGGAGTAAGTTCTGAAGAACAAGAGAACCCGACGGCACTTTGAGTACGGCAGTTCGGCATACCTCCAAAGGATTATCATCAGAGGAACGGCCAGCAGGAGGGGAAGTGTAAACGGGTAAAAGTAGTCGCTCCAGTGGAAGCTAAACGCGAGCGGAAGGCCTGCAAGCCAGCCGAGGCCGGTGTAGAAGGATATCTTTGGATACTTCGACTTTGCGATTCCGTAGGCGTACGCACTCTCGAACAGCAGAAGGGCAGAGAGACCAGAAAGAACGAGGGCGGACGTCTCGTTTCTTCCGTTTGACATCATTGAAAACGTCGCGAAGGGTATCATCAGAAGAGCTGAGAGGGAAGGCACGAAAGCCCCTCTAAAAATGAAGTATGTCGACAATAGGTCTCCAACGAGGCCCTTTCCGCTGTCCCATTTAGTGTAGCCTGCTATGAACAGAAGAAACAACCCTAAGAGGCCCCATATCAAAGAGAGGACATAGCCCTTTACAGGCATTTTTAGTTTCGCCTCGGTACTTTTCGTTGCAATGATTACCGGCGTTCCATTGGAGTCGTATGTGATAATATAAATTGTAACCGGGACGTTCATTTGAGCGAAAGCAACGTCGGGTAAAACAGTAGGTGTAAAATTAACCAAATCCGCCTCAGAAATCCATATTCCAAACAATCCTCTCCGAATTGGTTCAATTCCTGTCGTTTTTAATCCAACTTTGGCATAATAATCAGGATAACGGGGGGCTTCACCAACGTTGCATTTTAACACCCAAACTCCAAAGTTTTCATTGTATTCTGCTGTCTTAGAGCACTCAACGTGAACTGCATTAACTAAAGGAATCAGGCTAAAAAGGAGTAACAGAGCTATTGCTGTGAATACTTTTTTCATGCCCCTTACCTCCATGCCCTTTCGAACGTATGGGGGACCTACTCTACCCCGGGACTTCTCTTCGGTTTTTTAGGAATGTTCATCACGACCCAGTTAATCAGTGCGACGTGAAGGACGGCCAGGGCAATGAGCGAGTACTTGAAAACCGCGTCCCCACCGAACGTCTTAGCGAGGTAGAACGCCCAGAGGGGCGAGATTAAACCTGCTAGGCGCATTAACCTGTTGAGCCTTTCCTTAAGGTTGAGGACGAATAGCAGGAAGAAAGCACCGATGACCACGGGGAAGTACCAGGGGTTGAACGCCAGCAGTGTGAGGGTAATCCATTCAACGCCCGTCACCGGCGGATTTTTGAAAACATAAGCTCTTCCCTCTCTCTTGAACTTCCAAAAGTCCGCGAGGAAGTACAGTGTGAGGGTTATTAACGGAATCGTGGAGAGATACAGGCGGAAGTCCCCGTAATAACCGGTTGGAGTTCCAAGGTAGTAGAGCAACCACGGCGAAACGCTGAGGAGGGGACCAACCATACCGAGCGTTACTCCCATGTATGTCAGTCTCGATGGGTTGTATTCCGATTTCTCTTTTCGTTTTTTCTTGGAGCGCCGTATTTCCCAAACTGCCACTATTGCCAGGTAGAGGGCAAGAAAGATTATGAGAATCCGCGTGTACCTGTCAAGCTCGAGAGGGGACTTCGGTCCTCCTTCAATGAAGACTTCAATGGTCTTCTTCTCAACCGTCCCGTTCGAGTGGACGATTTCAAAGGTTATGTAGTTCTCTTTCCCGTTGAAAATCCAATTATATGAGCTATCGAGACCTATCCTCGAAGAGGCCGTGCTTATAATACCCCCCATATCAATCCGAAACTCAGCGGTTGAATTGGGCCCAAGGAAAATTGGACTGGAAATCGATTTTATACCCAGGATGTTCTTTCCTGGCACTTTTACCCAGTGACCATAGCTGTAGTATCTATCCATAACGGAAATATTGTCAAATGCAACCACCCTCACGCTTAGGTTTCCCTGCCCGGTCAGGTTGCAGTACATGTCGCTGGGGGTGGGAGGAAGGGTTTTCTGGCAGGTCAGCTCGGTGGCTGAAACGTGAGGAAGTACCAATGACAGGACAATGAGCAGGACGGCGAGCTTTCTCATCTTCCTGCCCCCTCAATTTTTGCGACCTTCTCTTCAATTTCCGCAATCAGGCGTTCTTTTTCCGCCGTGAAGCGCTTGAAGCACTTTTTCTGAATAAAGTACATCACGAAGAGGAGGACGATCAGAAATGCCACGAACGCAAAATCCGGGCGGTATTTGAGCATGAGGAAGCCCGCAATGGCGAGGTTTACAAGAAGAACCAACTCCAAGCGGACTTTACTTAGGGCTGGTCTGGTGGCAAGAATGAAAAACCCAACAATTAGAAGCAATGTTTCAAGTTTGGAAAGTGGATAAATGAAAAGGAACGGGAACAGTGCCCAGCTTAGTCCAAACAGTGGATACGTTCTTTGATGTTTGAGTTTCGAGAGGGATTTATTGTAAGCGACAGAGGATAACTGAAGGGGAATGATGTAATAGCCCCAGAGAAGGATTGTAACGAGAATTAAAACAACCCAGATTGAGAGTCCAAAAACGATATCCCCGTAAAGGCTTTTACCAGTTCCGAAATAGTAGTATAGCAATCCGAAAGTATTGGGACCGAGGAAGTAGAACTCTGCCATGAGCAAAATAAGCAACAACCCAGACAGAACCGCAAACTTATATGTCAAAGATTTATTCTTACGTTTTCCGCCCCAAGTTGCAAGAAGCAGTAAACCTAGAGCCACAAAACCTGTGAGAAATGACGCTATGAGAGAAATAATCAAATTGTCCTCCAGTTCGGCCCAGTTCGGCTTCCCCTCAACATAAACCCGTACATCAAACGTCTTTTGAGTTCCATTTTCCCCAATGAAAACGAACATAAACGTGTGCTTCTTGTTGAAGAGAACCCAGTCGGGAACGAAGTCAAAGTAGTGGTCTTTTATTCCACTCAGAATCCACCTTATACTGAAACTAATGTTGGCGGGGAGTTCGAAGGTATCCCACTCATCGTTGATAGAGTGCTTGTATCCCTTCGAGTCCCTTATCGTGATTAAGTATCCCCTAGGAGGAATCCCATCAACGCTCTTCAGGTAGAGTTTTCCCGTCCCGTTACCCTCTAACCTGCAAACGACTTTATCGGCCGGAGCTCTAGAAGGACATTTCATAGTTGCACCTGTGACGAGCGGAAGGAACAGGAGGAGTGAAACGATGAGCGCAACGATGCCCCTCTTCACCCAACCACCGCTCAGAATACGGCCCAGCGCTTATAAGCGTTTCCTCTTAGAAGCGTAAAGAAAAGTAACTTTAAAGTAGAAGAAAGGCATCAGAGCGTGTAGTCCAGAACCTTCTTGGCCTCCTCGATGTGCTCCGGGTAGACGTTCTTAATCTCCGGGTGGAGAGCCTTGATTACCCTTCCGATGAGCACGAAGAGGGTTCCCGCGATAATCGGAAGCTCGTTGACAACCTCTTCCTCGAGCGGGATGTCGCCGGGTATCTTCTTGAGGACGTACTTCCTGATGGGCTCAATCTGGACCTTCTCGTCCTCGATGACCGCCCTGAAGAGGTTCAGGCTGTTCTTGAAGCCCTTGGTAATCGGTATGTGGCGCATCTTTATCGTGCTTGAGCGCTCGGCCTTGGCGTTCTCGTAGGCAACCTCGAAGAGGTCGCTGAGCTTCTTCTCAACGATGTCCATCATCTCCTCGGCCCTCGGCTTGATGACCGCGAGCTCACAGGTCCTCTCCAGAATCTTCTGGAGCTGTGGATAGGGTATTATCATCTCGGCCATTTCCCATCACCTCCGCGTTCTTGCCGTGGTTTTTTAGTAACCCGGGGTATATAAAACTTTCGGGCCGGGAGATTTTTAAACCGGGCCCTTTAGTTCGCACCATGCTCGGCGTTATACTGGCGTTTCCGGAGAAGAGGTGGGAGAACTACACTCTACCTGTGAATGGGGAGCCCGTCGTCAGGCTCACGGAGAGGAGGCTCTTAACCGCCAAGAGAATCAACGAAACGCTCACAATAGTCAGAAAGGACAAGCTGAAGACTTACTCGCTCCACGTTTCAAACCCCTTTCCCGTGACCGCGAGAAGCAAGATGGAGGCGCTCCTCAAGGCCCTCCCCGACAAGCCCTTCTTCCTGGTCGAGGGCAACATGCCCCTTATAATGCCCTTCCTCGTGAACTACCTCGTCGGCCTCTTCTACGAGAACGAGCCTGAGGCGCTAATCCCCGTCTGGAACGACGGAAGCGCGGAGGTATTTCACGCAGTCTACGAGCCGGACGCGCTGAGGGATGCAATAGAATCGGCGCTCGCCGAGGGTTACAGGAGCTTTTCAAGGGTTACCGAGTTCCTTGACTACGAGCCGGTCTCAATAGAAGAGCTGGCGAAGAGAAACCCCAAGGTTACGCTCAGCTTCTTTCGCGTCAGGAACTCCCTTGACGTCGCCTTTGCGGAGAAAACGATTGAAGAGCTCAAAGCCAGGGGAGAGCCCTTTTAACGGCCTTTGCAACTCCAACGGCCAGGATTGCCTTCGCCATGTCGAAGGGGACGAACGGGAGCACTCCAACGGCGAGGGCCTTTCCGAAGTCACCGTTCAGGTAGAGGCCCAGCCTGAACCAGCCGAGGAGGTAAATTATGCCGATTCCGAGGATTGACCCGAGGAGCCACACTTCCACCCTCTCTGAGCGCTCGGCGAAGAGACCCGCTATGAACGAGGCGAGGGGAAAGGCGAGTAGATAACCGCCGGTTGGGCCGTAGAGGTGCGCGAAACCACCTGTAAAGCCCGCAAAGACCGGAAGGCCGACGGCGCCAGCCAGGATGTAGAGGGCCTGGCTTATAAAGCCGAGCCTCGAACCGAGTAAGAGGCCTGAGATGATGACGGCGAAGACCTGAAGCGTGAAGGGAACGGGCCCGAGGGGAATTTGAATCTGGGCGCTTACAGCGGTCAATGCCACGAACAGTCCGGCCAGAGCGACTTCCCTCGCGTTCATGTTGACGGGATGGGGCTTATCTTTAAAAGCCTTAACGCTCCCGTAGGTGTGGGATGATACGGGTAGAGAACCTTCACTTCGCCTACAACGGACGGGAAGTCCTCAGGGGAATAAACCTGGCCTTTGGGGAGGAAATCCTCGCGTTAGTTGGCCCAAACGGTAGCGGGAAGACGACGCTGGCCAAGCACCTCAACGGCCTTCTCAAGCCGACCAGGGGAAGGGTTCTCGTTGACGGGATGGACACGAGGGAGCACACGGTAGCGGAGCTGAGCAGAAAGGTCGGCTACGTCTTCCAGAACCCCGAGCACATGTTCTTCGAGGAGACCGTATTCAAGGAGGTCGCCTTTGGGCCGAAGAACCTCGGGCTGGATGATTCGGAAGTCGAGGAGCGGGTTCGCTGGGCCCTCGGAGCGGTTGGCCTTGAGGGATTCGAGGAGAGAACGCCCTACTCCCTGAGCGGTGGGGAGAAGCAGAGGTTGGCTATAGCCTGTGTGCTCGCGATGAGGCCGAAGTACCTAATCCTTGACGAGCCGACGACGGGACTCGACTGGAAGGCCGAGAGGAGCGTTGTCGAGACGATTAAATCGCTCCGCGAGGATGGCCATGGAATTCTGCTCATAACCCACGACATGGATTTGGTGCTCGAGCTCGCCGAGCGCGTCCTTCTCCTTAAGGATGGGAAGAAGACCTTCGACGGCCCGGTTGAGGAGTTCTTCAGCCTCGACCTTGAGCGCCACGGGCTTGAGATGCCCGAACTGCTCGTCCTCGCTGAGAAGCTTGGAGCCGGCTTCGTGAGGAGCGTTGAGGAGCTTGCGGGGAGGGTTAGGCATTGATTTATCAGTTTTACGTCGAAAGGGGCTCGCTCCTGCACTCGCTCGACCCACGAGTCAAGATAATCGGCATGCTCATCGGAATAACCTCGCTGATGCTCTTCAACGACCCGAAGGTTCTCATCCCCCTATTCCTGCTCATCCTTCTCTCGGGCAGACTGTTCGGAAAGCTTGGAATAGGCGAGCAGTTGAGACTCCTCAAACCCCTCCTCTTCATCGTCGTTCTAACGGTTCTAATCTGGCCACTCGTTTACAAACCGAGGCTTACGGGCCTTCTGCTCGGCATTTCGTTCTCGCTCCGCCTGCTCGGTTTTGGGCTGGTGACATTCCAGCTCCTGATGACGACGAGGCAGAGGGAGCTGATACTCGGCTTCGTCAGGCTTGGCCTTCCCTACGAGCTTGGCCTAACTTTGACGATAGCGCTCCGCTACATTCCGACGCTCTACGGCATTGCGGGCACGATAATGGACGCCCAGAGGAGTCGCGGTCTCGAGCTCGACAGGGGAAACCTCCTGGAGAGAATTCGGAAGACGATTCCAATCCTGATTCCCCTCATCGTGGCCTCGCTCAAAACGGCCCATGAGCTCAGCATAGCCCTTGAGAGCAGGGCCTTCGGGGCGAGCAAGAAGAGAACCTTTTACCGGGACATTTCGATGAAGGGAAGGGACTATCTGGCCCTTGCAATCCTGCTGGTTTGCTTCGCGTCCCTCCTGTACCTCCGCTTTGCCCTTGGTTTCGGGCACGTTGTCATCTACCGGTGAGCGTCCTGACGAGCGAATCAACGGGAATCGAGTGGTCTCCAAGGGTCGCTATCTGCTCTGGCGGGGCCTTGAGGACGGTGGCGTTCAGCTTGTAGTGCCCGCGGTAGGAGCTGGTTCTCAGGACGATGAGAGAATCGAAGAGCTCCGGTAGGAGGAAGAGCCGGGCAAATTCTCCTGGAAGGTCGAGCTCGTTGAAAGTAAGGGTTTCGTGGTGGAGGACGAGTGTGAGCGAACCCTCGTCGGCCCTCCTTCTCAGTTCCAGAAGTGTTTCCCTGGAGACACCTTTTAGCGTGGGGAACTGTGAAACGAGGACCGTTGAGTCGTCTTCAACGTAATCGAGGGCTTGGACGAGCTCATCGGCGCTGTAAACGCTGGCCGATAGAAGGTTTGAGGGCTCAACTTCGAGTGTCCTCAGGATTGATGGGGAAAAGACCCTCTTCGGCCCGACGTGGTAGGCTTTTCCAGCTTTGAGGGCCTCGCTGAGGAGGGTGTGGACGAACAGCGAGCCGGCTAACTCGTCCGTCGAAACGAGGGCCGACAGTGAACCCCGGCTGAATTCAACCGGGAATCCTTCAAAGGGTTTTACCCCGCTGATTTCCTCAACTGGCTGGAAAAAGCCCGGCATCGCTCATCCTTCGCGGAGGTTCTATTTATCTTTTTCCACTCAGGGATGGAGCATTCCAAGGGTGGCTATCCCCGCGATGCTGAGTATCCCGGCTATGAGTATCTCCACCACTATCGCTATCAGCCACGCCAGGAACGCCCTGAGCCAGTCGGTGTGGAACACCACTTTGATGACCCAGATGTACGTAATCATGAAGGCGAGCCAGCCAAGCGCTACTCCCATCGGGCCCGCGATTGAGAACACCAGAGCCACTATTCCTCCCACTATCGCGCCGAGGATTCCTCCTCCGACTATCGCGACCATTGCGCCGACTATGGACGCGTCCCTTATGCCGACGAGCTTCGCGCTGAATGCCAGGATTAGTCCAGCTATAAAGAGTGCGAAGAGGAACCCGAAGAGGGCAAGGGTTCCAAGACCCGTGAGTGCGGGCTCCATTGGATGACCGTACATGCTATCACCTCATTGAACCTACAACGTTCTACTTTAAGTAAGTTGTCCCAAAAGGCCTATAAGGTCCGACTCCAACGGGAGCCGGTGGTTAAAATGGGCATCGAGAGTGCACTGTGGAACTTCTTCTACAACTACTTCTGGGAGCCCATGTTCACAAGGAGTGGCTACAACGCCATCAACACACTCGTCTACGCACTGCTCTTCGGCTTTGGCGTCATATACTCATACCGCTACATAATAAAGCCCCTGAAAATCAAGGTTGACGAGAGGCTGTTCTGGGCGGTAACGCCGATGGTTGTCTTTGGAGCAACGGTCAGGGCCCTGGTCGACGGCGGTGTCCTTCCGGAGAACCCGCTGATATTAACCCCGGGAATCTTTTTCACGGCCTTCGTCCTCATCCTGCCAGCCATAGTTGCCGACGCAAAGCTCAAGACCTATCCCAAGATAACGATAGCCTGGGGAACGATTCTGGCCCTCTGGGCGAACTACCTTCTCGTTACCCACGCCAAGGACTGGCGTCCCTATGAGCTCACGCTTCTCCACACTGCGGTCAGCTGGGCCGTGGTTCTTGCCTTCTACCGGTGGAGGCCCTTCGACAGGCTCTACCTCTACCCCGTTCTGGCCCACTACTTCGACGTTGCATCGACCGTCGTTGGAATTCACTTCTACGGCTACCACGAGGTTCACTGGATTGAGAGCCACCTCGTCAGCTGGTTCGGGGCTTACATCTACTACCCCTGGATAACCCTAATCCTCGCCGTCGTTTACTACGCCCTCCAGGAGCTCGTTCAGGACGAGGAGGAACGGCGGTTCTGGTATCTTGCGGTTTACATACTCGGTCTCGGGCCTGCAATCCGTGACCCGGCCCAGATGGTTCTCCAGGTTTGATTTTCCTTTTGTTTCTACATCTGCACCTACACAAAACCCAATTAAGTTCCCAAAGGTAACAATTTTGGGGAACGCTCATGAGAATGGAGCGGATTGTTCGACTGGGGATTATAGTGATGCTCATCCTCAACGTCGTGTCCGTTGCGGGGGTGTTCCTCTACGCGAGCAAGGCAAAGGCGGACGGAATCGTCATTGACATCGCGGGCAGGCAGAGGATGCTCACGCAGAAGATGTCCAAGGAAGCCCTCATTGTTGCCCTCGGAAACGACTCCTACCGCGATGACCTCCTCTCGACAGCGGAGCTCTTTGACACATGCCTCAAGGCCCTCCTCTACGGTGGAAAGGCCCCCATTCACGACAAGGAGTGGAACGTACCGCCGGCACCTCCCGAAGTCCGCGACCAGCTTGAAAAGGTTGAGAAGCTCTGGGAACCGTTCTACGAGAGCGTCAAAATCGTCGCCAAGGACGACCCCAACAGTCCTGAGTTCAAGAAGGCGCTTAACTACATCATAACCCACAACGACCAGCTCCTGGCGGAGATGAACACCGCTGTGGGCCTTTACAGCGAGACCTTTGGCAGGAAAATGACCTACCTTGAGTACTATCTCATAGTTATGCTCGTTCTCAGCGTCGTTATCGCGGTTCTCCTCCTCCGCTACCTTGGAAACATTACGTCGGAGTTCGTCGGCGTCCACGAGGAGAGCGAGAGAAAGCGCGATGAGCTCCAGCGCGAGCTTGACATCCTGATAAGCTACATCACGGAGCTATCCAAGGGAAACCTGTCCGTTAGCCTGCCTGAGGGCAAAGGAGAGTTCGCGAAGCTCCACCAGGCCCTTGAGACATTCAGGAAGAGGCTCATTGAGATGCTCGGCACGCTGAAGGAGACAACGGAGAGGCTCGAGGACAGTTCCCAGAGACTACTTGAGATGTCCCGCGAGGGCGTTAACCTCGTCGCCCAGGGGACCGAGGCGATACGGCAGATAGCGGTCGAGGCGCAGAGACAGCAGGAGAACATCAACGAGATAACCGAGGGAATGCGCTACGTTGAGGAAATCAGCGGGGAGAGCGTTAAGGCCATGGAGGAGTTCGAGGTCTCGATGAGGGAAGTGGTGGAGATAGCGAACGAGGGACGCGAGAGGAGCAGGGCCTCGGCCAGCCAGATAGCGGGAATCCAGCGCACCATAGAGCTCGTCAAAGAGGCGGTTGACAACATCAAGGAGATGAGCAAGAACATCGTCAGCATAACCGACGTCATAACGAGTATCGCGGAGCAGACGAATTTGCTCGCGTTGAACGCGGCTATTGAGGCGGCGAGGGCGGGAGAAGCCGGAAGGGGCTTCGCGGTGGTTGCCCAGGAGATAAGGGACCTCGCGGAGGAGAGCAAGCAGGCCGCCGACAACATAAGGAACATAATCGTCCAGATAACCGAACGCATCGATGAGGCCTCACGGCTCACGGACCAGAGCGTCTCTGTGGTGGGAGAGAGCTCAAAGGGGCTTGAGGAAACCGTTGAGTACCTCGGCAACATAGCAACTCTCATAGAGGAGGTCACTCCAAAGATGGAGGAGGTCAAGGAGAGCATACTCCGGACGAGAGAGGAGGTAGAGAAGGCCCTCCGCGCGATGGAGAACCTCGCGGCCAGTTCAGAGGAGACGACGGCCTCAACGGAGGAAGTGACGTCAACGATGGAGGAACAGGAGAACCTGATACGGAACCTTGAGAAGGTTGCATCGGAGATACACGACGCAGTGGAGCGGATGGTTCCGATTATAAGCTCCTTCAAGGTCGGCCTCAAGGAGAAGATAAAGGGAAAGCTCGGGCTCAGCTGAGGGTTCTCCCCTCCTCTATTTCCCTTCTGAGGAGCTTTGCTTCCTCCTCGGCCTTCCTCACGCGGAAGACCCTCGCGATTCTCTCCACCGCTTCAAGCTTTCTGACGATGCCGTCGAGCCACGTGAAGACGTCGCCCGGGTAAACGATTAGACCGTAGACCTTCCTGAAGTGCTCCGCTATCTGACTCGGGTGCTTCCCGCTCCTGCGGAGCTCGATTATGAGGTTTCCAACCCGTTCCATCGCGTACTCGGTGCAGTCCTCTTCACCGCACATGAAGAACTCCTGGTAAATCGTGAACAGCCTTTCCGCGGAGTTGGGGCTGAGCTCGGGAATCACCTTGTCAAGCTCCTCCAGAATAGAAGCGAAGCTCGGCGAGAAGACGTTGGCGCTTATCCTGCCTCTCACGGCCCCCTCAAGCTCCCGCTGGAGCGTTCCGCTTAGATACAGGTTCTCGAAGGGGTGAAGCTTGAGCGCAATCCAGCGAGCGGGCTTCTCCCGAAGGTTCTTCCGGATAAACTCGGCCTCCTTTGGCAGTAAAAAGCTCATACTCACGGCCCTTCCGTAAGGAGTAACCTCGACGAGGGGCTTTTTGAGCCTTACGAGCTCGAACTCCTCCAGCTTTTCTAAAACCTTCTCGGCGCTCTGGTTGGCCCCCAAACAACGCTCCTGGACCTCTTCGATGACGTCAAGTCTGTTGAAAACGCAGGAATGAGCGAGAACGTTGTCCTGCTCAAGCTCGTCGCTCCACTCAACCTGAACCGGCTCTATCGGGGCCGTCAGGAGCTTGAAGGCTATTTCTTCCTCGGTTCCCTCCATCTGGGCCGAATATTTTCTCCCGGGCTCGACTACGAGGTAGACCTTGCCCTTCTCGTGGTAGAGGGGCCTTCCGGCCCTTCCAAGCATCTGGTGGAACTCCCTGACGGTGAGCCACTTGTTGCCCATCGCGAGGCTCTCGAAAATGACCTGGCTCGCTGGAAAGTCCACGCCTGCTCCCAACGCGGCGGTCGTGACGACGACGTCGAGCCTTTGAGCCAGAAACTCCATCTCGGTGAGCTTCCTCTGCTTGTATGGCAGACCGGAGTGGTAGGGTTTCGCGCGGAGGCCCTTGCTCGTTAAATATGCCGAAAGCTCGTGCGTGCGCTTTCTTGAGAAGGTGAAGACTATCGTCTGACCCTTGTAGCCCTGCTTGGATTTTCTCATCGCCTCGGCCCTGCAGAGGTTGGCTATGTGGCGCCACTTCTCGGACTCGTTGCGCGCTATTATGATGTGCCTCTCCAAGTCAACCGGCCTCTCGTCGTAGAGCACCAGCTTGAGGCCGAGCTCTTTAGCCAACTCCTCAGGATTCCCGACGGTTGCGGAGAGGCCTATGAACTGGGCCTTTGGATAAAGTCTCCTCAGCCTTGCGATTAGTCCATCGAGTCTCGGCCCGCGCTCCTCGTCGTCGAGCGTGTGTATCTCGTCTATCACAATCGTCCCGACGTTGCCTATCTTCCTTCCCGCCCTGAGGAGGTAGTCTATTCCCTCGTAGGTTCCCACTATGATGTCAGCGTCAATCCCGGTATCGACAACGACCAGCTCGTCCCGGGTCTTTATACGGCTCATTCCAACGCGAATGGCAACCCTCAGCCCGAGCTTCGAATACCTCCTCCTGAAGTCCTCGTACTTCTGGTTTGCCAAGGCAACGAGCGGAACCAAAAAGAGGAGTTTTTTGCCCTCCATCGCCTTGGGGACTCCGGCCAGCTCACCGATTAGCGTTTTACCGCTCGCAGTCGCGGAAACAACGAGTAAATTCTCGCCTTCGAGGAGGCCGTTCTTGACGGCCAGGCTCTGAACCGGGAGGAGCTCCTTCACGCCCTCGGCCTTCAGAACTTCCTTAAACCTCTCCGGAAGCGGGAGCTCATCAACCTTGACCTTCTCGACCTTGACGTGCTTGGCCTTCAGCTCGTCCCACTTGGTAACTTCCGGGTGCTTAGTCGGGTCGAAGCGCGGGTCAAAGGCGTAGAGCACTTTATCAAGGTCCCTAAACCTGTCGAGGAGCTTCTTTGCCTGCTCGAACATCGCTATGCTGTTGAATCTAAACCTGAGCTCCCTCTTCAGCTCGTCCTCGGCACAGCGCTCGCAGATGTACTCGTTGCGGTACTTTATCCTGTTGCCGGGCGTCAGGACGGTTATCCTGCCCTCGAGGAGGCAGAGACGGCACAGCTCGGCCTTCTCAACGCGCTTGTTCTGGAGCCTCCTCTTAAAGTAGTCCTCCCACTCGTCCGCGTTGACGAGGACGATTCTCGCCTGCCTTAAAAGCTTCTCAATCTCCTTCGGGTTGCGATAGTTGCTCCCCTCCAGAACCTTGAAGAGCCTTCCCTCTCGCATTATGAGGCGGAATATCCGCTCGGCCTTCAGGTTCTTCATCTCGCTAAGCTTTTCCGGCTCGTTCTCGATAAAGAAGGCCTCAAGCTCGTTCTTCTTCCTTCCGGGTCTGATTACGAAGAGCATCTTCACCGCCTCGGTCAGCCGTCCACTCATCACGGCTCAGCGTCGGGAGGCGTCCTCATCGGCGAGCCAACAGTTTTTAAGCTCCTCGACGACGAGGTTCGCCTCGATGAACTTCAGGTTCCTGCCGAACTTCCGCTTCAGGCTCTTCAGGAACTCTTCCAGTTCCGCGGTGTCTCGGAACGTGGCCTTGATGAGCACCTGTGAGTCACCGGTTTTTATGTACAGGAACTCCACGTTGTCGAGCTTCGCTATGTCCCCTATCATGGGGCCGAGCCCCTCGTCGAAGCGCTCGAAGTGCAGGAACACCAAAGCCCTCACGAAGTTCCCGAGGAAAGCAGGGTCAATCACCGCTGAGTAGCCCTTAACCGCCCCGAGCCTTTCGAGCTTCTCAAGTCTGCTCTTCACGCTCGCGGGAGAGAGGTTAACCCTTTTTCCGAGCTCGGTTAGGGTAATCCTGCCGTTTGAGCGAAGGATTCTTAGAATTTCCCTGTCCTTTTCGTCAATCCCTGGCATTTTATCACCGGCAAAGGGAAAGGAAAATCAGCGGGTAATCTTGACCTGCCTCATGAGCTCAAGGGGCTCCGGGTGCTTCTCGAAGTACTCGCGAACCGGCTTGAGGAGCTCGATGAGGTATTCCGCTACCGCGTTCTTGAGGTCGAGCGGGTGGAGCTTTCCTTCCGCGAAGTCCCTCTTGAGCTCCTCGAAGGTGGTGTATGTGACGTCGCCACCGAACTTGGCCGGGCGGTGTATGGTGAACTCCGTCGGCTCCTCGCGGAAGATTATGTACTCCGCCCAGTCGAGGACGGGGTTGTACTTAACTTCTCTCGCCGGGCAGAAGGCCTTCCTGAGCTTTTGCTTAATCTCCTCGGGGCTGTCGTGGATAAATACAGCGGAGTAGGGCTTGCTCTTGCTCATCTTCATCTGGGTCTTGAGCTCTTTGAACTGCTCCTCGCTCTCAATCGGCCAGACCGGCGGTTCCTGCAGGCCAAGGAGGAGGTGGTGGTGTAAAGCAACGGGCTTGAGCTTCTCGCCGTTCCATTCGAGGGCGTGATAGCGGAGCTTCTGGGCAACTTCAATCGCTATGACGTGGGCCTTCCTCTGGTCCATTCCCGCGTGGGCGATGGTAACGCCCTGGTAGAAGATGTCAGCAACTTGCATCGCCGGGTAAATCAGCTTGGCGAAGTCTATCGCCTCTCCCATCTGACGCCCCATTATCGTTATCGAGCGCATCATTCTCGCGAGGGTGACGTTCTTGGAGATGTCTATTACAGTCTGCCAGTAATCACCTTTCTCCAGTATCTCGCTGGCCAGAACGAACTCGACCTTGTCGGGGTCTCCGCCCATCACCTTGATGCTCTGCTTCATTCCCTCCTTGAAGTAACCCAAAGCCACCTTCTGTATGGTCTCCAAATCGCCACCGAGCTTGTCGTTTATCCAGCTGTGCCAGTCAGCAAGGAAAATCCTCGTCTTTATCCCGGCCTTCTGAAGGTCAGCTATCTTCGCTCCGGCCATGAGTCCGGTTCCGAGGTGAATGTAACCGCTGATTTCGAAGCCGATGTAGTGTTGCATCGGGATTCCAACCTCGAAGAGGTGCCTGAGGTTCTCCTCGGTGAGGAGTTCCTCCGTCGGCTTGCGCTTTATGAGCTGAATCCTCTCTTCAACGTCCATCACTACCACCTGAGCCTGAAACGGTGGAAGACTTTAAGGGCTTTGCGGAAGTTTTTCTGGCCCGTTAAACTTTCGGGCGATAAGATTTATAACCGAATCATCGCTAAAGGGGACGGTGATACCATGAAGAAGGTTGCAGTACTGTTGGCGGCAGTTGTTCTGCTGTCGGTTTTTGGGGTGGTTGCCAGCCCAATGGTCAGCGCCGCTGACACCGGCAAGGTTGTCATAGCAGTGGACCTCGCCCACGGCGAGAACCCCAAGGGACTCGACGACGTTACCTACAAGGGCAAGGTTCTGACCCCGGGAATGCTCAAGACCCTGACGCAGTACACCTTCGTTTACTTCGGTGACCCCAAGTACGAGGCGGACCTTGGAATCAAGAGGCTCGGTGACAAAATCACCTACGATGCGCTCAAGAGCAACAACGTTACCATTCTCATCCTCGGCCAGCCGACCAGCCCGCTTCTCCCGGACGAGATTAAGGCCATAAGGCAGTGGCTTGAGGAAGGCGGTAAGGTTCTCTGGGTTGCCGGTGACTCCGACTACGGAAACGGTGCCAAGACCCAGCAGTTCGTTGACAGCCTCCTTGACCAGCTCAACATAACCAACCTCCGCGTTGACCTCGCCTCAGTCGAGGACGCCGTCAGCAACGCCGGTGGAAAGTCCTACCGTGTCATCGCCTACGACGACCCGTGGAAGGACACCCCGAAGAGGGACATCCTCGTCCAGAACCTCAAGTACGGCGGTAAGGTTCTCGCCCACGGTCCGGGTGTCGTTGCCTGGGTCGACGGCAAGGACGGAAGCGGAAACTGGCACCCGCTTACCCCCAACAGCAAGCCCGACGAGGCCTACGTTATAGTCCACTCCAACTCGAGCTCGGACATCACTGAGAACAACGCGCCCGCTGCCAACGCCTACCAGGCTGGCCAGACCGGCGAGTTCCCGATTGTCGCCGCCCAGATTGTCAAGGTTGGAGACAACAAGAAGCCGGACGTCATCATCGTCAGCGGTGAGACCCCGATTGGAGGCTACGAGCCCATGTGGGCCGGCGAGTACTACGGCGTCAAGCTCGACGGTCCGACCGTCATCACCAACATCCTCGAGTGGAGCGTTGAGATGACCAAGGAGGCCCCGACCTCGACCTCAAGCTCGGGCGGAAGCAGCGGAATCTGCGGTCCGGCCTTCATAGTCGGACTCGCCGTCCTGCCACTCCTCCTCAGGAGGAGGAAGTGATTTCCCTCTTTTTTATACCTTTGAACCAACACGCTTTTTAAAGGGAGCCCGAAAAAGGGGTGGGGATTGCCATGAGGCGCATGCTCGGAGTCTTCCTAATACTTGTTTTGGGCCTTAGCGTCGTGGCCAGTGGATGTATTAGCGGTAGCAGTAGCAGTGGTAGCGGTAGCACCGGAACCAGTGGAATCACCCTCGTTATTGTCACGAGACACGATGCTACAATCCAGTACAAGGTCAAGGAGCTCTTCCTCAAGAGCCAGATAGCCAAGGAGTACCACATCACCGACCTGAAGTTCATAGGCGTTCCCGAGTCCCTCTGGCCCGAGTACATTAAGAAGGGCGCCGACGTCGGCTGGGGTGGAGGTCCGACACTCTTCGACGACATGTACAAGATGGGCTACCTCGCGCCGATAACCGACCAGAAGGTTCTCGGTCTCATCGGCAAGCAGATTCCAAAGGAGCTTGCCGGAATGCCCATGATTAGGGAGGACAACGGTAAGGTCTACTGGATTGCGGCGGCCCTCTCGTCGTTCGGTTTCACCGTCAACAAGCAGGTTCTTGAGAAGCAGGGTCTCCCGTTCCCGCACAAGTGGGAGGACATAGCCACCGCTGACTGGGCCCGCGACCCGCCGATGTACGGTATCGCCGACCCGACCAGGAGCACCTCGAACACGAGGATTTACCAGATTATCCTCCAGGCCTTTGGCTGGGACCAGGGATGGAGGATTATGACCCTCATCGCAGCCAACTCCAAGGTCTACGAGGCGAGTGACGCGGTTAGAGATGCCGTCATCAACGGCGAGATTGCCGCTGGAAACACCATCGACTTCTACGGTTACACTGCCATGAAGCAGAACCCGAACTGTGTCTACGTCATCCCGCAGGGTGAGAGTATCATCAACGGTGACCCGATTGCACTCCTCAAGTACAGCAAGCACCCCGAGGCGGCCCAGGCCTTTATCTACTGGGTTCTCACCGAGGGCCAGGCCGTCTGGATGAGCCCGGACATCAACAGGCTTCCGATTAACCCGACCATCTTCAACAAGACCATCACCGAGGAAGAGGCGAAGGTTCTCTTCAACGGCAAGTACGCCGGTGAGACCTTTGCCCAGGCCCGCCCGACCCTCCTCAAGGCGTACAAGCTCTCAATATCGAGCAAGGGCATACCGTTCAACGACAACGAGGCCCTCAAGACCGTGAACGCGCTCCAGTACTACTTCAAGGCCACCCTCATCGACGTTAACGGTCCCCTCCACCAGACCTGGATAGCGATAGTCAACGCCTACAAGAACGGAAAGATAACCAAGGAGCAGTTTGAACAGCTCAAGCAGGAACTCACCGCCCCGATTCAGTTCAAGGACCCCGAGACCGGTAAGATGGTCACCTTCACTGAGGAGTACGCGGCCAAGATAAACGACAAGATTGCCACCGACGCCGGCTTCCAGAGCCAGCTCATGCAGGAGTGGAGGAACGCCGCCCAGGCTAAGTACAACAAGGTCATGGATGACCTCAAGAAGATGGAGGGTAGCTGACCTTTCTTTTCTTCATTTTGACAGGACAAAGTTAAGAAAAGCCATTCTCTCTCCCCGAACTTTCCAGACTCTTTTCAGAAACCTTTAAAACAAGCCCGCAAATCCTAAGGTAGTTGCGAGTAGTTTAAAAACCGCGAGGAGGTAACACTAATGAAGGTCAGCAAGTGGAGTGAAAAGCTCTTCGGAACCCCGTTGCCGGACCCGGTTGTTATAGCGTCCTTCCTGTTCCCCCTGCTGTACCTCATAGCGTTTCTGGTAATTCCAGTTATAGTCATGCTCGGAACGGCCTTCGAGTACAACGGCCACATCTCGCTCTACTGGTTCAAGAGCATCTTTAGTTCGAGCTACTATGTGAACCTCCATCCTGACGGATACCTTGTCAAGACAACGATTTATGGAGGACAGGAGGTCTATCACTTCTCCGGTTGGGACTTCGGTGTCGTCCTCAACTCAATAATCGTTTCAGTGAGCGTCATGATTCTGACAACGCTTCTCGGAACGTTCTTCGCCTTCATAATGGCCCGCTATGAGTTCCCAGGCAAGAACATAATGCGCGTTCTCCTCTTCATCCCGCTCCTCGTTACTCCGTTCGTCAACGTCGTCGTTGTCAAGAAGATGTTCCTTCCGGACGGAATCATCAACTGGATTTTCTACCAGCACCTGCACCTTCTCCCGAAGCCCATATGGATTGACGGTCTCGTCGGTGTCATCATCGCCCAGACTATAACCTACTACCCGATAGTCTACCTCAACGCCTACGCGAGCTTCATCAACATTGACCCGAGCCTTGAGGAGCAGGCCGAGAACCTCGGTAGCAGGGGCTTCCACCTCTTCAGAACGGTCACGCTTCCCCTCGCGATGCCGGGAATTATGGCGGGAGCAATACTCGTCGGCATCTTCAGCCTTGAAGACCTCGCCGCGCCGATAGTCTTCCAGGGAAGTGCCATAGCCAAGAAGCTCATGTCCTACCAGATTTACAGCTCCTTCGTCTCTGGCTTTGCCGTCGGCAACCCGCAGATGGCAGCTTTGGCCTTGATAATGCTCACCATCGCCCTCATAATGTTCCTCGCCGTCCGCTGGTACGTCGGCCTCAAGCAGTACGCCATGCTCAGCAAGGGTGGCAGATGGAAGCCGAGGGTTGCCAAGCCCAAGTGGTGGCAGGCCCTTATCATCGCGTTCGTCGCCGTCCCGCTCCTGCTCATAACCATCTTCCCGCAGATTGGTGTCGTCCTGCTCGCGTTCTCCAAGTCCTGGTACGGCACCTGGCCAACCGGCTTCACCCTTGAGAACATGAAGGCAATAATCACCCAGCCGGACATAGAGCGCGTTATCCTTAACAGCCTCCTCTACTCGACGGTGGCGATAGTCATCATCATCCTGCTCTCGCTTACTGCTTCCTATGCCTCCGGCAGGTTCAAGAAGGCCAAGCTTGCCCCGATACTCGACAGCCTCGCCACCATACCGATAGCCGTCCCCGGAATCGTCATAGCAATGAGCTATTTCTTCTTCTTCTCGACGGTCCCACCGTTCAAGGGAACAATCCTTGACCCCACCAACCTGCTGTACTTCTTCCCGGGAGCGGCGCTCATACTGGCCTACTCCATCAGGCGTCTGCCGTTCGCGGCGCGTTCGATTTCCGCTGGCCTTCAGCAGGTCCACGTTTCACTTGAAGAGGCCGCAATGAACCTTGGAGCAGGAAGGTGGAAGGCACTGACGAGCATACTTCTGCCGATGATTTCCCTCAACCTGCTCGGTGGAGCGATGCTGAGCTTCGTCTACTGTATGAGCGAGACCAGCGTCGGCATCACCCTCGGTTCCATCAACTCAACATGGTACCCGATAACGGCAAAGATGAGGGAGCTCATCATGGGTGCAGTCGGAAGCGCCAACCTCGCCGCGGCCCTCGGTGTCTTCCTCATGCTCGTGCAGATAACGGCCATAGTTATAGCCAACATCATAACCAAGCAGAGGTACTCCTTCATCGGTCTTACCTGAGGTGGTGATTGAGATGGTTGACGTTAAGCTTGAGAACATCGTGAAAACCTTCGATGGAACGACCGCCCTGAAGGGCATAAACCTTCACATAAAGCACAAGGAACTCTTTACCCTGCTCGGCCCGAGCGGGTGTGGAAAGTCCACGACGCTGAGAATTATAGCGGGCCTCGACTACCCTGACAGCGGACACATCTACTTCGGCGACGAGGAGGTCACCTACCTCCCCTCCTACCAGCGCGGTGCCGTTTTGGTTTTCCAGAACTACGCCCTCTGGCCCCACATGACGGTCTTTGACAACGTTGCCTACGGTCTCAAGATTAGGAAAGTGCCCAAGGAGGAAATCAAGAGGAAAGTCGAGTGGGCGCTCGAGCTCGTCAAGCTCAAGGGCTTCGAAAACCGCTACCCGACCCAGCTCTCCGGCGGACAGCAGCAGCGTGTTGCCATAGCCAGGGCGCTCGTTGTCGAGCCGAAGGTCCTCCTCCTTGACGAGCCGTTGAGCAACCTTGACGCCAAGTTGAGACTTGAGATGCGTTCGGAAATCAGGAGAATCCAGCGTGAGCTCGGAATCACCGTCATCTACGTTACCCACGACCAGGAGGAGGCAATGGCCATAAGCGACAGGATAGCGGTTATGAACGTCGGAACCGTCGAGCAGGTTGGAACCCCAAGGGACATCTACGAGAGGCCGAGGACGGAATTCGTCGCGAGCTTCATGGGCAAGACCAACGTCATCCCGGCTAAGGTCGTCGAGAGGAACGGCGACAAGGTCACCGTTGAGTTCGAGAGCTTCCGTCTCGACGGGCTCCACTACACCGAGAAGAGCGACAACGTCGTCCTCGTCATAAGGCCGGAGCGCATAAAGTTCAGGCCCGGCGAGAACACCGTCTCACTTGAGGGAACCGTTGACCTCATCGAGTACTACGGCTTCTTCACCGAGGTCGTCGGTCTCTTCGGCGAGACGAGAATCATAGCCAGGGCAATAAGCGACAAGGAGATAGCCAACCTCAGGCCGACTCAGCCGGTTACCTTCTACGTCGACAGGGACGACATAATCGTTCTCCCCAAGCAGAACCTCTGATTTTTTCTTCTTCATTTGGCCCGGTGGTCGGAATGCTTGACGTTTTCGAGGAGGGCAAGGTTTACGAGGTTCTTCTCGTCACGCGCTCGAACGGTACTCCCGTTGGCGTCGTCCGGGAGGGCGAAAGGCTGAGGTTCAAGCTCTTCCCCGGTAGGAGCTTCCGTGAGATTATCGAAACTGGTAAAGCCTCAATCCAGCTCACCAACGACCCCGAACTGCTCGTCAGGACCGCTCTGAACCTTCCCGTCGAGCTGGAGTTCGTTGAGGCGAACGCCCACCGCTGGATTAAAGGCCTCCCCGGCCTGTACGGGCGGGTGGAGTGGAAGGTCGAGCGCTGGAAGGATGAACTCGGCGAAACGGAGGTTCTGCTCTGCGAGTTTATCCCGGAGGGCGAAATCGAGGGGACGCTACCGGTTAAACCGTTCAGCAGAGCTGACTGCCTGCTAATTGAGATGGCCGTCCTCTTCACGCGCTACCTCGTGAAACCGGAGGAGAAGCTAAGGGCCAGGCTTCTGGAGATGCACTCCCTCTATACACACCTCGGCGGTCGCTCCACTGCTGTGGACCACATGGTATCTTTTTTGACAGAAAATGCTCAAAAAGAACATTAGCGGGCGTCTCGTTGGACAGATTTCAAACGGGAAAGGTTTTAAGCGCCTTTTCTCCCCTTGTACCGGTGATACCATGGCCAGGCGGCTGTTGGCTCTGCTGATTGCGTTTGCAACTGCCCTTTCTGCACTTGGAGCGGTTCCAGCGCTGGCTCAGGACTACTCAACGACCTACAGCGACTACGTTTACCTGCCCGCGCCCGTTGTTCCGGCGTTCGCCATCCCCGGAGGCACCTTCAAGCTCTATCCCAAAGAAGGTGTTCAGGTTGAGTCAGTGACAGCTGTTTCAGTCCTTCACGGCCCGTATGACCTTCAAATAGTTTCCAAGGACGACAATTCAGTCACCCTTCAGACCCCGGATGACATTGCCCCGGACGACTACTTCCTCCTCATAAAGACCAACAAGGGAACTCTCGTTCTCCCGAACGGTCTCAAGGTCTTCAAGGAGTGGCCGAAGACCCTCAAGATTGCCTGGACGAGTGACACCCACGTCACCACCGGTGCAAAGGTCGGTTTCGTCTGCGGACCGTACTTCCAGAGCAACGTCTACAAGCTTGAGGAGATGTGCTCCAACCCGATTCCGCTCCACAGCGTTGTGGCAACTTACAGCGCCTACCAGTACTGGGCAATGAACGGTGCTACCATAATGATAAACACCGGTGACGAGGTCGACACCAGCGGTGACGTTACCGGATACCAGATAATCTACAACATAACCAAGCTCGCCTCCGCTTCCGGCCTTCCGGTCGTTGGAATCAAGGGCAACCACGACGACCCGCCGACCGTTTACACCCAGGTTCTCGGTCCCAAGTACTTCTACGTCACCATCGGCAAGTTCATCATAATCGGCCTCGACACCGGAGGAGACCGCGGTTACCCGACGATGGACGAGATTGAGTGGATGGAGAAGGTTCTCGACGAGCACAAGGGTTACATTCCGATAGTCCTCTACCACCACCCGTACTTCTTCAACCCGCGCTGGAACTACCTCGGCGGTGTCATCCAGGGCCTTGACCCGAGCACCGATTGGGACCAGCTTAAGGAGTACGTCAGTCGCTACTGGGGTGCCGACCAGGAGGTCGCGAAGCGCTTCCTTGAGGACGTCGTTAAGTACAACATCCCGCTCACGATGAGCGGTCACATCCACCACGACATGTACTGGCTCTACATCGACAAGGAGGGCCACAAGCACTACTTCCTCACCCTCACCTCGACCGGCGCTCCCGACAAGGAGCCGAACCCACCGGCCAACCCGAGGCACAGCCCGACCTGGTACGGAAGCAACCTCGTTGTTATCAGCGAGAACGGTAGCGTTGAAATGCCCTACACCCCGGTTAAGATTGAGAACGACAAGGTCAGGAGCGACTTCATCAGCGTTCCCGTTCCGCAGGAGTTCATGATATTCAAGCACCAGACCAGCATGGGAACTATTCTCAAGTTCATCAACGAGCTCAACAACAGCGTTACCGGCCCTATTGTCATCCCGGTTCCAGCCAACGCCAAGGTCGACCCGAGCGTCACCAACGTCACCTACAAGGTTATAGCCTCAAGGGAGATAGCCGGCCAGTACTACATGCTCCTCAACGTGACCGTTCCTAAGGGTGTCTCCCAGCTCGTCGTTGACACCGGAAAGGACACCGAGAAGCCGGTCGTTCAGATTGCCTACCTCCAGCCCAGCCACCCCAAGCCAGACTCACAGTTCACCGTTTACTTCACCGCCCAGGACAACCTTGGCATCAGGGACCTCTACGCGGTTCTCTACGACTCAAACGGCAACATCGTCAAGTACGGCAAGGTTGATAAGTTCCCGGCCGAGCCCTCAAGCGGAAAGCCCGGCGATACCTTCTACATCGTCGAGCTTCCGGGACTCAAGGCCGGCAAGTACAAGCTTGAGATAGTGGCCGAGGACTTCTACGGAAACAAGGCCGTCGTCACCAAGGAGCTCAACATAGCCGAGAGCAAGCCACCCGCGAGCACGAGTCCAACCACTACCACCACTGCCACTACCTCCAAGAAGGGTATCTGTGGTCCTGCCTTAATCGTCGGACTTGCCATAGTGCCACTCCTCCTCAGGAAGAGGCGCTGAGCTTTCTTTTCTTTCCATTTCCACCGCAACTTTTATAAAACCGCCCCGAAACCCTATGAGCGAGGGCCCGTAGCCTAGCAGGATAGGGCGCCGGCCTTCTAAGCCGGAGGTCGCGGGTTCGAATCCCGCCGGGCCCGCCAGAACTCTTTTCGGTGGTGAAGGTGGAGCTCAGGGAATTCCAGGAGATGATTCGGGAAATCTACTTCCACAAGGACTCAAAGAGGGGAGTGGAAAAAACCTTCCTCTGGTTCGTCGAGGAAGTAGGCGAGCTGAGCGAGGCGATACGGAAAAACGACCGCGAGGCTATGGAGGAAGAATTTGCCGACGTTTTAGCTTGGCTCGCGAGCCTTGCAAACCTACTCGACGTTGATTTGGAGGAGGCCGTCAAGGAGAAGTACCCTGGCGTCTGTCCCTACTGCGGGAAGAAGCCCTGTGAGTGCGAGGAGAAGTTCTGACTACCTCTCTTTTTTCAGGGCTGTCCCGGCTCCGAGCAGGAGGAAAACGACGGACAGCAAAATGAGGCCTTTCATTATCCCAACGCGCCCATAGAGCCAGCCGGCCAAAGTGTTTAAACCTCCGTTCAGCGTTGCCGTGAAGAGGGAGTAGAACGAACCTATTGTTGCCCTCTTCTCGTCGGGAATGGCTCTCTGAAAGCGTCCCTGCCACTCCTTGAACACCTGAGCGAAGAGGAGACTTCCAAAAACCAGCGTGAGGAAACCGAGGTAGCCGTTTAACCCCGCGAGTAAGGTTAGGGAGGGAATTAACACGGGAGACCACCTGTAAATGACCGCCCTGAGCTTTTCGCCAAAGTCAAAGTACCACGAGATTCCGCTTATCATGGTGTAGCCGGCGGAAATCCACGAGATTACTATAACGGAAGCGATGAGGCCGTAGAAGTAGAGTTGAATGAAGGACGTGAAAACCGTTAGGGGAAGGCCTATGAGGTTAGCGTAGATGAAGAGCCAGAGGACTTCCGGAGAGTTTCTGACGAAGCGGAGGCTTTCGAGCAGGTGCCTACCGTAAGAGGCACTACTTTTCGCGGTATCCGTTGGAACCGTGGCGAGGATTAGTGCCGAGAGGAGCGCGAAGGGGACGCTGAGCAGAACCGCAAAACGCATGCCGAGGGAGTGTGCGATGAAACCTCCGCCAACGGCTCCGAGGAAGCTTCCGGCCATCTCGAACGACCTCAACCTCCCATAAACCTTCGGGTATTCGCCCTCCCTTCCGTCTCTGGAAAGTAGTTCGTAGAGCCAGCCCGTTTCCGCGCCGGTTAGGAACGCAACCGCGAGCGAATTAAAGAGGGTTGCAAGGAGAACGCCGGGGAAGGAGTGCGCGAGGTAGAGGAGGAGCGTCCCGGGAACCAGCAGGAGTTTAGAGAGCAGGACTCTCGCCTTCTTCGAGATTTTATCTGCAACCACCCCGGTCGGGACCTCAAGCAGGGCAACGAGAACGAGCGAGAGGCCGATGAGGAGGCCAATCTGTCCGTCGGTGAGGCCGAGGCTCCGGAGGTAGATTAGGTAGAAGCCTGAGTAGAAAGTCAGGTGAAGGAGGCTTGAGATGTAGAACCGTCTGACGTAGTTCATGGTGAAAGGTGCGGGTTTTTTCATTAAACGTTTTCGTTGCTTTATTCGTAAACGTTCTCCCGCTTTCCAAATTTGATAACGAGAATAAGCAGTTTCTTTCTCTGAAGCTCGTAGATTACCCGGTACTCACCCAGACGAACTCGAAAGGTGTTCTCTCTTCCCTTGAGCTTCTTAACGTCAAACTTTTCAGAAGGGATTGGGTTATATTTGAGTTCTTCAACGAGTTCTTCAAATTTCCGTCTTATGTGCTCGGGAGCGTCTCTCAATCTTTTTAAGACGTTTCTGTGGAGGAGAACGTTGTAAACCATTCAAAGCACCTCAAAGGCCAAGCTCTTTCTTAGCCTCTTCCCAGGGAATCCCGTTTTCAAGGGTTTCTTTGGAGAGTCTCTCCAGCTCCCTAAGCTCCTCATCACTGACCTCTTCTTCCTCAAGCTCCCTAACCTTCAGCTTGAGAAGTTCCTCCTCTATCTCGTCCAGTTTCTTCCGCATGAGTTGAATGTCACGAAGTATGAGGGCAATATTTACGCTCTCGCTCATCTTCTCACCTTCCTAACATTGGACATTGGGAGACTTAAACTTTCCCTTCCTTTCGACCGTCATCTGAGCGAAAAGACTTTTATACTCCCCCGTGAACTATTCTATGCAGTAATCCGAGGTGATGTGCATGGAGCTTTTGGAGTTCGCGGTCGAGAAGGCCCTTGAGCTTGGCGCTTCCTACGCCGAGGCCCGCTACGAGGAGAAGAGCGGGACTCACCTTGCCATGAAGAACGGTTCTCCCGAGGGAATAGGCATCGAGGCCGACAGGGGAATAGGGATAAGGGTCCTCGCCAACGGCGGAATGGGGTTCGCGAGCACTAACGTCCTAACTAAGGAAAGCGTCGCCGAGGCCGTTAAGAGGGCCGTCAAGCTGGCGAAAGCGGCTTCCCAGGTCAGAAACGAGCCGATTGAGTTCAGCGATGAGGACTTCCACCGCGTTTCCTACAAGGTCAAGATGAAGAAGGACTTCAGGGATATTTCCCCGGAGGAGAAGCTCGAAATCCTGAGGAAAATCGAGGAAGAGGTTAAGGCCACCGGTGCAAACGTGCCGATGCGCTATTTAATGTACTCCGACCAGCTCTGGAAGAAGGTCTTTGTCAACAGCGAAGGCGCCTACGTGAAGAGTAAAATCCCGCGCGTTTCCGTTGTCTACAACCTCGTCGTCTTCGAGAACGGCCAGATGGAGCAGGCTCCCTTCGTCCAGAGGGCATTCTCGGGTGGTTTCGAGCTAATCGAGAAGGACGAGCCCTGGAACTGGGCGGTGAAGGACGTCAAAGCCCTGAAGAGGCTCATAACCGAGGGCAAGAAGCCACCTGAGGGAAGGGTTGACCTCGTCATAAGCCCCGAAGTTGCCGGTATAGCGGTTCACGAGAGCGTTGGGCATCCATACGAGTCCGACAGGATTTTCGGGAGGGAGGCCGCTCAAGCCGGGGAGAGCTTTGTCAAGCCCGACATGCTCGGCGAGAGAATCGGAAGCGAGGTAGTCACTGTCATAGACGACCCGACGATTCCGAACAGCTGGGGCTTCTATCTGTATGACGACGAGGGCGTTAAGGCGAGACCGCGCTACCTGATTAGGAACGGAATCATAACAGAGTTCCTCACCAACCGGGAATACGCCAGAAAGCTCGGACAGCGCTCGAACGCCTCCGCGAGGGCGATAAACTACAACCGCGAGCCGATAGTGAGGATGGCCAACACATACCTCGCGCCCGGCGATTACTCCTTCGAAGAGCTGATTGAGGACATCAAGCTCGGCGTCTACATGGTGTCCTTCAACGAGTGGAACATCGACGACAGGCGCTACCAGCAGAGGTACATCGGCAGGGAAGCCTACCTCATCGAGAACGGCGAGATAAAGTACCCGGTCAGGAGGCCAATCCTTGAGATAACCACGAGAGCTTTGTGGAGCAGTGTTGACGCCGTTGGTAAGGAGGTTGAGTTCTACCCCGGAACCTGTGGCAAGGGCGAGCCGGGACAGGGCGTCCCCGTCTGGATGGGTGGAGCGCACGCGAGGCTTAGGGACATACCGCTGAGGAGGCCGTGAGGTGGTGGCGATGTTCGAGCTTAACGAGTTCATACTCAAAAAAGCTGAAGAGCTTGGCTTCGGCGACGTCGTCGTTCTGAGCTACGAAACGAACAGGAGGCAGGTGCGCTTTGCGAACAACGAGATTACCGTTGCCAAGCACTGGCACGAGAGGAAGGTTGAACTCTTCGTCGAGAAGGACAAGAGGATAGCGAGCACAACTATAACCGAGCTGAGCGAGGAGAACGTCGAGCGGGTTCTGAAGACCCTCAAGAAGAACATCGAGAACCTCTCGCCCAAGGAGGACTACTACGGCATCGCAGAGGGGCCGTTCCAGTATAAAGACATCCCCGAGACCTTCGATAAGGCGATAGTTGAGCTCGACGAACCGAACGACTACGTGGAAATAGCGATAAACACCGCCCTGAGCGAGGGGGCGAAGCGCGTGGCAGGGGTTCTCTACACCGACCACAACAGGCTTTACCTGACCACGAGCAACGGGGTGGAGGCCTTCGACGAGGGAACCGGAATAGAGATAAGCGTTCGCGCTTTCGTGGGCGACCTTGAGAGCGGACACGGGACGTGCTCCGCGAGGGTTCTGAAGAAGTTCGACCCCGAGCTTGCCGGGAGGAAGGCCGGCGAGATTGCCCACATGGCCAAGGACCCTGTGCAGGGGCCCGAGGGGAGGTTCGACGTCATCTTCGACCCGCTCGCCTTCGCGAACCTTCTCAGCTACATGGGCTTCATGCTCTCAGCCTACGCGGCCGAGGCGGGCTTCTCTTTCCTGGCCGGAAAGCTGGGTCAGAAGGTCGCGAGTGAGCTGGTAACGCTCAAGGATATAGGCAACCTGCCCAACGGCTACGGCACGAGGAAATTCGACGACGAGGGCGTTCCTACGAGGGAAACTACCGTCATAGAGAACGGAACCTTCAAGACGTTCCTCCTCAACACGAGCCTCGCCAAGAAGTACGGAACCGAGACGACTGCCAACGCCGGCTTGATAATGCCGAGGCCCTGGAACCTCGTCCTCGAACCGGGCGACTACTCCAAGGCCGAGCTGTTCAGCGAGGTTAAGCGGGGCATCTACATTACCAACGTCTGGTACACGCGCTTCCAGAACTACGTGACCGGCGACTTCTCGACGATACCGCGCGACGGAATCTTCCTGGTCGAGAACGGTGAGTTCAAGCCGATAAGGAACATTAGGGTGAGCGACAACCTTCAGAGAATTTTGAGCAACGTGGTCGCTATAGGCAACGAGCCGTTCCAGGTGCACTGGTGGGAGGTTTCGAGGCCCGTAATCACGCCCTACGTCCTCGTTAAGGACGTCGGCATAACGAGGGCGACGAAGTGATTTTCTCATTTTCTTTAACTTTGTAGCCTACAATGACAGGAAAAAGGAGAGGAGCCAGTCACTCGCTCGCGAGGTCGATGAGCTTTCTCATGTGGATGTCGACGGTATCAAAGACCTCGGCATCGACGTCTCCGGCCTTGACGATGAGCGGGAGTTCCGTGCAACCGAGTATGACTCCCTCGATGCTCATTTCTTTGATATAGCGGTTGATTAGGTCTATTATCCAGTCCCTGCTCGCGAAGTTGCCGAGGGCAAGCTCCTCCTTGATTATCCTCTCAACTTCTTCGATTTCCTCTGCGTTCGGCGTCAGGACTTCGAAGCCGGCTTCGCGGAGGGCCTTCTTGTAAAACTCGGCTGTCATCGTCGTCTTCGTTCCGAGGAGGAGAACCTTCCTAACGCCCCTCTTTCTCATCTCCTCTATGAGGGCGTCGATTATGCTGACCATCGGCGTGTTAATAGCCTTCTGGACGTCGGGAAAGACTATGTGGGGAGTGTTCGCGGTCAGGGCTATTATCTCCGCCCCCGCCCGCTCAAGGGCCTTCGCCGCGTTGATGAGTATCTCCTTCCTGCCCTCCCAGCCCCTCGGGTTGTCCACGAACTCCTTGAAGTTTATGGAGTAGATTATCAGCTCGGGATAAACGTTGGGCTCGAAGCGCTCCCTGCTGACCTCAAGGTACTTCCTGTAATAATAGCAGGTTGACTCCGGGGTCGTCCCTCCGATAAGGCCTATCTTCTTCATCCGGCTTCACCAGAGGTAGTAACCCGGGTTTGATATGAACCTTTTGGTTTAAAACGAAAGGTTTGAGAAGAGACCCGCACACAAACTGCGGGAAAATGGAGAAAAATGCGAAAATCATTCGTTCTTCAGGTGGACGTCGAGTTGCGGGAACGGAATCTCGATGCCTTCCCTGGTGTAGAGCTCGTAAATGCCCTTCGTAAGGTCGCCCTTGACTGCCCAGTAGTCCTCGGTCTTCGCCCAGGCACGGAGCTGGAGGTTTATCGAGGAATCGGCGAGGGCCGTTATAACCACGCTCGGCTCGGGATCGCTGAGAACTTTCGGGTGGCTCTTCATGAGGTCTATCGCGAGCTTTATGGCCCTGTCGAGGTCTGTTCCATAGGCCACTCCAACGTCAACCTCAACCCTTCTCGTGGGTAATCGGGTGTAGTTGGTGATGACGCTTCCCCAGACGAGCTTGTTGGGAATCGTTATCAGTTTGTTGTCAGGTGTCAGGAGTTCAGTTCCCATCAGGCCGATGTTGTTGACCTTGCCCGTCTTGCCGGCAACTTCCACAACTTCCCCTATGTCAACGGGCCTCAGCGCGGCGAGCCACACCCCAGCGGCGAGGTTCGTAAGGGTGTCCTGCAGACCGAAGCCGAGGATTAGGCCTATCACCGCCGACAGGCCAAGGATTATCGGCGATACCGAGATTCCAACGGCCCCGAGGGCCACTATAAGGACTATCAGGTAGAGACCAATGGCCAAAAACCTGCCCAGGAACTCAACAACGAGGGGCGGAAGCTTGGTTTTCTTGAGGGCCCTCTTGAATGTCCCAACGATGGCCTTCGCGATTACGTAGCCCACTATCAGGATGACGAGGGCAGAAATCAGTTGAAATGGCGTTACACCTATGTAGGGAAGCGCCTGGTTTAAGTTCACCATACCAACAACCTCCATACGAAGTTTTATCAAGAAAGGTGAGAAAAGGAACTTAAAAAGGTTCGGGTTAGATAAGCCGTTCAATCTCGTCCCAGAGCCTCTCTGCCAGCTCGCGCTTGTCCATCCTGGGCAGTTTCTTTATCTCGTCCCTGGATACAAGGAGAACCTCGTTTTCCTCGCTTCCAAACGCTTTGAGAGTGTTGGCGACGACGAGGTCGCTCCCCGCGCGCTCAATCTGCCTCCTCGCTTCCTCGATGAGCTTCTCCTCGCCCGTCTCGGCCTTGAAGCCCACGAGGAAAACCTCTGGCTGAAGCTCTTTAATGCGGTCTATTATCTTCGGCGTCGGCTCGAGTTCGAGGGTAAGGGTCTTTCCGCTCTTGATTTTTTCACCGGCTCTGTTCTTAACGCGGAAGTCGCTTACGGCGGCGGCCAAGACAACGACGTCGTATTTCTTCGCCTTCAGCTCGTTTTCTATTGCCTCGAGCATCTCCTCAACAGTTTCCACCTCAATCTGGTTCTCGACGAAGCTCGGGACGCTTTCCTTCGTCCTGATGAGTGTAACTTCGGCCCCCCTGAAGTCAGCCTCTTCGGCTATTGCAACTCCCATTCTGCCACTGCTTGCGTTGGTGATGTAGCGAATCGGGTCTATGTACTCCCTCGTCGCGCCCGCTGTGACCAGAACGCGCTTCCCCTCAAGGCTCTTGGGGTGGAGCTTCCTGATGACGCGATAAACTATCTCGTCGGTCGTCGCAACCTTCGCCTTGCCCTCCTCGAAGCGAGGGCCGATAAACTCGACGCCCAGCTTTTTGAGCTTCTCGATGTTCTCAACCACAATCGGGTGCTCGTACATGCTGGAGTGCATCGCGGGGGCAATCATTATCGGCGTGTGGGCGAAGGCAGTCGTCACAACCGTCGTAACTGGCGTGTCGTCTATCCCGCAGGCTATCTTGCCTATGGTGTTTGCCGTCGCGGGGCAGACGAGAATCAGGTCTGCCTTGTTCTCGTGGTCTCCAGCGAGCTCGACGTGCTCTATGAAGCCCGTGATTTCAGTCACGACGGGGTTTCCGGTGGCGAACTCCATCGCGTAGGGATGGATTATCTTCTGGGCGTTCTCGCTCATCACCGCGTGAACCTCAGCGCCGTGCCTTATGAGTTCCCTGGCCAGCTTGACGCACTCAACCGCGGCTATGCTCCCGGGAATCGCGAGAACGATTTTCTTGCCGACGAGCTTCCGGCTCTTGGTCGCGTAGATAAGCCTAACGTGGTGAAGCATCGGGACCACCAAGAAGAGTTGGAGGGGGAGGTTAAGAAACTTCTGACCGGAGGTTCAAACGAGAACCATCTCCTTGTCGGAGGTGTTGGGCACGTTTGCCCTGAGCTGGATGAAGAGTCCCCCATCAACGATTGAACTCCTAACCTTCTCGGTCTCAAGGAGGTTGACCTTGCCTATCGTCAATTTGAGCACGGTATCAACAAGCTCTTGAGGGGCGTCGGCGGAGGTGCCGACTATTATCGTATCCGGATAAAACTTGCTGACGTTGTAGAGGAGCAGTATGACAACGGGGTAAGAACCCTCGGACACGTCCACCCTGAGGAGGAACGCCTCGTGGATGACCCTGCCGGTTTCCCTTTCGTCAACTATGGTGACCTCCACTGGCACGTCCACGGCGGAGGCTAACCTGAGCAGAAACGTCTGAAGGGCGTTCCTTGATACGGTCGTTCGGACAACGACGCTTCCAGTGTCCTCGCGGTAGTAGACCCACTGGAGCTTGGAGTCCTCCCTAAGTATGACTCCCATAACGTTGTTGAGCCTCTTCACGGGAACCTCGAACTCAAGCGACATCATAGTTAATCCCCTCGCAGGGGTAAGTGTAACTTTAGTTTGTGGATTTGTCGGTTTGAGCCCTTATTAAGTTATTGGATGAAGTCCGAACTATTCCTCCCGGACGGCGTCCTCTTCAAACTTCTTGACTTCCTCCTTGGTCCCAACCCAGACCACTATGGTCGGCTCAACGGTTATCATGCCGTCCTTAATCATCGGCTTGATTTCACATATTGCCTTTTCTATTTTGAAGCCCCTGTCAACGACTTCAATTACAATCGGCAGGTCCGCTGAGAGGCGCATAACGTCGCTTGAGTGAATGTGGCTCTTCTTTCCGAAGCCGTAGATGCCCCGGTAAACAGTCGCCCCCGCTATGCCCATCTCGCGGAGCTTTTCAACTATGGCCTTGTATAGGGGCTTTCCCTTCCAGCGGTCGTTTTCTCCGATGTATATCTTAAGCCTTAGGGTATTCCAGTGCTCGACCTCGACCATACAATCACCTCCTCGCCATCATGAAGCCAAGGAAAACTAAGCCGATGGTTACAAAAACGTTTGCCAGCACGTTGAGTCCCGCTATGAGGTACTCCCTCTCGCGGAGGAGTGAAAACGTCTCGTAGGAGAAAGTCGAGAACGTGCTCAAAGCCCCGCAGAAGCCCGTTCCAAGGAAGAGCCTCCACTCGGGCGTGACGTCAATCCCCCAGAAGAGCAGGCCGTAGAGGTAGCCGAGGATAAAGCTGGCCACGCTGTTCACGAGGAGCGTTCCGACGGGAAAGTCCCGGTAAGTGGGAAGCAGTCCCGAGAGGTAGAACCTTGCCAGTGCACCAAGGGCCCCTCCAAGAGCTATTAGCCCCATGAGTCTCGCGTTCATCCCACCACCCCTGTTTCATTGTGTTTTTCTGAAGGTTACTTGAAAGAACTGGCAACGTTTCAGCCCCCTTGCAGTTAGGTTCCTTTAAAACTTTTCGGTTTTCTCATCTCCGAACGCGTAGGACATGTAGTAGTGGATCAGCCCTTCTGCCTTTGAGAAGTCCCTCTCCTTGAGGCCCAGCATCTTCCTTAGCCTTTTGTTCTCAGCTATCAGCCCGGAAAGAGTTATGGCGAGGTTCTGGTTGTCCAGGGCGGAGTAGTACGTCCTGAACTTCAGGGGGGACCAGTGTCCCTCAAGCTCGTAAAGCCTTTCTTCGAGCCTGTTTATCTCCTCCTCCAGTCTCGCGAGTTCTTCCTTGTCAACCTCTTCATCGAGATAGCCGTCAAGGAGTATTATCCTTAGGGCCTCCTCCGTTCGGAAACCGTTCCTTCTGCAGGTCTCCTCGATTCTCTTCCAGAGCTCGTCGGGGACGTTGAAATGAACTTTCCTCCACCTGCCCTTGGCCCATACCGTGACCTTCATCGCATATCCCCCAGGCGCTTTCTGAGCTCCGCGTTTTCCCTGCTCAGCTCGTTTCTCAGCTCAAGCATGTAACTCCGGTCCTCTTTCGCCTTCTTCTCAAACTCGACGAGCTCCCGGTAGTTGGTTTCCATCTCTTCAAGCTTCCTGAGCAGTCTCTCCCTCCTCTCGAGGAGGAGCCTGAGCTTTAGGGCTTTCAGTGTTCTTTCAAGGCCCTCTACATCCCTCAGCCTCTCTTCAATCTCCTTCCGGTTTCGCCTGATTCTATCAAGTTCTTCACCACTCACCTCAATCTCAACGGCCAACGTTTCTCCCTCCTCTCCTTCCGCCCGCGTTCTGGGCCGACTTCTCTACCGGCAAGGAATTCCACTGCTTCAAGTATCGCCCTCCTCTCTGCCTCCGTTGGTTTTCTTTTGGCCCGGTAGTCAAAGCTCTCTATGAGTCCTTCAAGCCTCTCCCTCAGCCCTTCGAGCTTTCTCCTCTGAACCTCTGAGAACTTTCTCCTTAGGCTTTCGTCGGTAATCCTCCTTAGAACTTCCTCGTAATGTCTCCTGCAGAGGATTGCGGGCGAGTTCTCGTAGGCTTCGATGAGGTTCGGGAGCCTGTCAGCGAGGGATTCGATTAGGATTCGCTCTTTCTCTGCCGTGAGCCTGCAGAGGAGACACTCCTCGGTTTCATCCTCCCCGCGCAGGTAGCTCTCAAGAACGTCCTCGTAAATGACGGAAACCCCGTGGGGGCCAAGAAGGGGATTGGAGAGGGCCAGCCGGAGGACCTTCCAGGCGTGCCTCCTGCAGAGGCCCCCGCTCCCTCGAAAGGCCTTCCTGACGGCCGGGTCATTGGGGTGCTCGTAGAGTATGGTCTCAATCTCTTCATCCTCGAACTTCTCGACTAACCTGCAGACCGGACAACCCGGTTCCTCCATTGCCCTCCTGAATTCGGCCTCTATAACGTCCATAGGCTCCACTAAAGGTAACGCATCATCGAATCAACGACCGCCAGCGCGCGGTAGGTGTTCTGGAAGTTCGAGATGCCGAGTTCAAGGCTCCTCCTGAAGCCACCGTTGGGGTTCTGGAGCTGGCGGATGAACCAGACGTGCCTCCTCGGACAGGTGGGTGTCTCGTTCTGAAGCTCAAGGCCCCTCGTTGCGTAGAACGTCGGCTCAAGGTACGGCGGAAGGCTGTAAGGCACCTCTGTGAACCCACCCCAGTCACCGCAGAGCTCACAGTTCCTGAAGTGGGGGCTCTTGGGCGGGCGGTAGCCAAGGGTGTAGAGCGTGAAGAGCGCCTGGTAGGTCATGGTCGTAGTCGGTTGCTTGACGCCGTAGCCGTTACCGTTGCGGAACTTCATCACGAAGGCCCTAATCGCGTCCTTTTCGGTGGAATCGAACTTTAAGCCAATCTGGTTGAAGGCCTTGGTGACCCAGTAGGTGGCTTCGAGCGGTGTCGCCGTTCCGAACTCCTCGCTCCCACCGAGTCCGACCGCGAACTTGCCTTCCGCGGGGTTGTACTTGGTGAAAACTATGTCGCTCTTCTCCCTTGCGACGTCCTTGGCTCCGAGCAGGGCGAGACCTTCGAGCGCCATCGCTATTGCCACGACTGCAGTCTGGGGCTGGATGGCGTTGCTCAGGAACTCAATGGTTTTCTCCGGTTCCGGGAACTCGATGCCGAGGAGGTTGTAGATTTTAATCGCGTAGTAGGTATCGTTCACGTTGGTATCGTCGAGAACGCTAACGAAGCAGTAACCGCCATCCTCGTGTCGCCTCTCCTTAACGTATCGTAGGACGGCATCAACGTCAACGTAACGTCCGATTTCGTAAAGCTTCGAGCCCATTCTCTCACCTCCCGTGGAGAACAGGCGTCATCAGCCCCTTCGGGCGGTTCGGGCTCGAAGCCCAGGGCGGACGCCATCGCCCATGTATTCACTCGCGGTGGTGCCTTAAAAGCATCATGGTTCAACGCTCTAAAGAACGCTTATAAATCCAGCCATCCCTAAGTCTGAGCGAGGGTAGACTATGGAGTTCATCGGTTTCACATACGTCACGAACTTCCTCGAAGACACCCTACGGGACGCGATGTTCGAGGTCGTTGACGAGGCCAACAGGCTCTTTGACGACTGGGGACTGGGCGTGAGGTTTGTCTACCTCGACAGCCTGACCCTCGAGCCGGGCTACCTGATAAACGTTAAAACACCGGAGGGCACGGTGAGGCTTTACCCGCTCGAAGTCCTCGTTGACTTTCTCGACTACCGCCTCAAGGTTGAGCTCGAGAAGAACGATGAGATAGAGATGAACAAAATCCTTGGCCTGATTAGCTTCCCGCTCGCGTCAAGGAACCGCTACTTTGATTTCTACGAGAGCTTCCTCGGGTTCCAGACGGAAAGAGTTGGAAGGAGGATAATGGTTCTCTCCATGAGGCCCTTCGAGTCGGACGTTCTGAGGATGACTCTGAGGACCCTTGAGAGCCCCCACGTGGAGGACGAAGTCAAGCGTCTCGCCCGTAGAATACTCTCGCGCGAGATTGAGACCTTCAAGGGGCGCCTTCTCAAGGGTATCCTTCACGAGGTCGGTCACGCCTTCGGCCTCGAACACTGCTCCAACCCCTGCGTCATGAACCCGCCGGCGACAATGGCAGAATGGGACTCAAGACCCGCCGTGTTCTGCCGTTCCTGTATGAAAAAACTTGAAGAAACGGTCGGGGAGTTCACTCCCTCAACTCCCGGGCGACCTTAAGCACCCTTTCGGCGTGCCCCTTTGCCCGGACGTTGCGCTTCTCCCACACGATTTCTCCATCGGGGTTTATGATGAACGTGCTCCTTATGACTCCCTCGTACTCCTTTCCGTAGCGTTTCTTCTTGCCCCATGCGCCGAGGGCCTTGATGAGCTGAACCTCCGGGTCGCTCAGGAGCTTCACCTTTAGCCCGTGCTTCTCCTTGAAGCGCCTGTGGCTCTCAACGGAGTCCTTGGAGACCCCAACCACCTGAAAGCCGAGCTTCTCGAACTCGGGGAGCAACTCCGTGAACTCCTTCGCCTCGGTCGTACAGCCGGGGGTGTTGTCCTTCGGGTAAACGTAGAGAACCGTCCACCTGCCCATTACGATGTCCCCGAGCCTGACCTTTCGACCCTCTTCGTCGTAAACCTCAACTTCAAGGAACCCCATGAAACCACCGGAGCTTTTAGGGTGCCCTAATTAATAAACTTTCCGCGGGAAACGTTTTTTAGCGGGAGCGCGTAGTCCCCCATTAGGTGGTAGCATGAGACTTCCGGGGCAGAAGACGAAGATTATAGCGACACTTGGACCGGCTTCGCTCAAGGAGAAAACCGTTTCTGCAATGGTCCGCGCGGGCATGAGCGTCGCGAGGCTCAACTTCGCCCACGGAACACTCGAACAGCACGAGAAAGCTGTAAAGCTCGTCAGGAAGGTTTCGGAGAAACTTGACAGGCCCGTTGCGATACTCGGCGACCTGCCCGGTGTCAAGATTCGCGTTGGAGAAATAGAGGGCGGTTCCGTCAACCTGAGGCGCTGGCAGACGATAACGCTGACCACGAGGGACGTCGTTGGAAACGAGGCGGTGATTCCGGTCGAGTTCAAGGACTTCCCGAGAATGGTCTCCAAGGGTGACGTGATTTACCTCAGCGACGGCTTCATAGCGCTCCGCGTTGAGGAAGTCAGGGGTCAGGACGTTATCTGTAAGGTTCTCGTTGGAGGTACACTGTTCTCCCACAAGGGCATAAACGTCCCGAAGGCGAGGCTGGCGATAGATGCAGTGACCGAGAAGGACTTGGAGTTCGTCGAGTTCTCCCTTGAGGTCGGCATCGATGCCGTAGGAATAAGCTTCGTGGGCTCGGCCTACGACGTCCTCAAGGTCAGGCGCTTCGTTGACTCTCACCACGGAAAGCTGTTCCTCATCGCGAAGATAGAGCGCCCCGACGCGGTCAGGAACTTCGACGAGATTCTTAACGCCTCCGACGGCGTGATGATAGCGAGGGGCGACCTTGGAGTCGAGATGCCCATTGAAAAGCTCCCGATACTCCAGAAGAAGCTCATCAAGAAGGCCAACTGCGCCGGCAAGCCCGTTGTAACGGCCACCCAGATGCTCGAAAGCATGACGCACGAGAAGCTCCCCACTAGGGCTGAAGTCACCGACGTCGCCAACGCCATTCTCGACGGAACCGACGCGGTTATGCTCTCCGAGGAAACCGCGGTCGGAAAGTACCCTGTTGACGCTGTCAGGATGATGGCAAAGATAGCCAAGACCACCGAGGCCTACCGTGACAGTCTCTGGACAAGCAGAACGGTCGAGTGGAAGATGAACGAGTGGAAGGGTCGCGGGCCGACGAAGGGAACGATAAAGGACGCGATAGCGAGGAGCATCATAGAGGCCCTCAACTCGATTGACATCAAGTACATACTCACGCCAACCAGAACCGGACAGACCGCGAGGCTCATAGCAAGGTTCAAGCCGAAGCAGTGGATTCTGGCCTTCGTTACCAATGACTGGGTTAGGAACACACTTATGTTCTCCTACGGAGTCTACCCGTTCAAGGTGGAAGAAACGAGCGAAAGGGAGATAATCCGTCTCATAACGGGCCTCGGACTCGTGAGCGAGGGCGACACCGTCCTGCTGACCAAGGGAACGCCGATAGGAAGGACCGCGGGAACGAACACCATAAGGATTTTCAACGTCTGACCCTTTCTTTTCTGCTTCAGTACCTCAGCCTCGGATTGTACTCAAGGAGCATGAGGCCGTTCTTGAAAATCCTTATCGTTCCACTCTCCGAGAGGCTTATTGCCATCGCCTTCGTGAGCTTGGTTATCCCCGCCGCCGCGATGTGCCTGCTTCCCAGGCCCGGCGGGAGCATCAAATCAATGACCTTCGGCTCGACTTCAAGGTACCTGCCTGCCGATACTATCCGTCCGTCTTCCCTTATCACAAAGGCACCGTCGAGCTGGGCGAACTCCTTTATTATCTCCTTGCTGTCCCTGTCAAGGACGTTTATTTTGTGTCCTTTGAATGGATTGGGAATGAGCTGGTGTGAGTGCTTTAGAACCCTCCTCGTATCTCCGATGACGAATATCGTTCCAACCGGCGTTCCTTCCCTGCCCTCGATGCTGAGCTCTATGGCAATCTCCAGCATTCTCTGAAGGACGCTCTGGTTCTGGGCGAAGAAGCTCTTCATGGCGGAGATTCCCTTCTTAACGGTCTTGATGCCTATCGCGTCCTCGGTAACGTAGACGAAGGAATCTCCTTCGCTGACGATGTTGTGCTCCAGGAGAAACGCGGAGATGAGGTTGAGCACGTTGTTGAGGTCGAGGTTCTGGGGGATGGATACCCTCTTTACCTTCTCGTCCTCGACGTCGAAGGACGAGCCAACGAGGACAACGGGCAGGCTGGTCTCGGGTATCTTCTCTTCCTCTATCTCTTCCATTATCACAAGGGCCTTGGCGTCGAGTTTCTCAGCTATCTCAAGGGCGCTCTCAATGAGAACGGGATGTATCTTCATGGCACTTCGATGTTTTTCGGCCAAAAAGGTATAAAAAGATAGCGGGGAAGCCATACCGGTGATGCCATGAGGTTAGTGGTTGCAATAACCGGTGCAAGTGGGGCAGTGTATGGAATAAGGCTCGTTGAGGTTCTTCGTGAACTTGGTCACGAGGTCATTCTTCTCGCAACGGAGACCGGAATAAAGGTTGCCCGACACGAGCTCGGCGTTGACTTAAAGCCGGATTATCCCGAGGACAACCTCTTCGCACCCACCGCCTCCGGTTCCTACCCGTTTGACGCGATGGTAATCGCCCCCTGCTCGATGAAGACCCTCTCGGCGATAGCCAACGGCTACGCAGACAATTTGATAACCAGAACCGCCGATGTCGCTCTAAAGGAGAGGCGAAAACTCGTGCTCCTTATACGAGAAACTCCCCTCAACGCCATCCATATCGAAAACATGCTTCGCGTGACCCGGGCGGGAGCAATTGTAATGCCTGCATCGCCTGGATTTTACACAAAGCCCAAAACTGTAGATGATATAATAAACTTTATAATCGGCAAAATCTTAGATATTCTGGAAATTAACAACGATATTTACCAGCGCTGGGGGATTCCCCATGGTACAGCTAGATGACCTTGATAGGGCTATACTCAGACTCCTCAAGGAGGACGCTCGTTTAACCATCTCCGAGATAGCGGAGAGGTTAAATCGGCCGGAATCAACGATACACTTTAGAATCAAGAAGCTCCTGGAACGGGGTGTAATCGAGAGGTACACCATCATTCTGGGTGATTCGCTTCGCCCCAAGGCCGTCGCCCTGATTTACATTCAGGCCGAGACGCCAATCATCGAGGACTTCCTTGAGAAGTACATCAGCTACATTATGAAGACCCTCTCTATTCTCCCCAACGTTCTCGCGGTCGCGAGAAGCGGTAAGGACAGCGTCGTTGCCCTCGTCGGTGAGGAGAACGAGGACAAGCTCAACAAGTTCATAGACGAGACAATAAAGGTTCTGCCAACCTTGAAGCGCGTGGAGGTTATCCCCCTCCAGGACTTCGTCAAGGGCAAGGACCTCGTGGGCTTCCTCGTGAGGGTCTGAGATGGAAGTTGAGGTGAAGTTCAGGGTTGACTTCGAGGCGACGAAGCGGAAAATCGAGTCCCTTGGGGCCCTCTTCGTCAGGGAGGAGCTCCAGGAGGACGTTTATTTCTCCCTACCCCTCCCAAAGCTTCTCCGCGTGAGAAAAATTGAAAACCTCGGGAAGGCCTTTCTCACATACAAGGAAATCAGGGATTTGGGCAGGAACGAGGAGTTCGACGAGCTTGAAGTTGAGGTCTCGGACTTTGAGGCAACCGTTGAGATTCTCAAGCGCCTCGGCTTCGAGAAAGACATCGTCGTGAGGAAGAGGAGACTCGTCTATCGGCTGGACGATGTCACCTTCGAGCTCAACGACGTTGAAGACCTCGGCGGTTTCCTCGACATAGAGGTCATCTCCGATGACGTTGAGGAAGCGAAGAGGAAAATCTGGGAAGTGGCAAAGCTCCTCGGCCTGAGTGAGGACGATGTGGAGCCGAGGCTCTACCAGGAGCTCATAAGGGAAGCCATGAGAAAAGAGAAGAACGAAAAAAGCTGACCTAAGGTCCGTTCCTCACTTGGCCGTCGCGACTATCTTGATTATGCCGTTGAACCCAAGCTCGTAGTCCTCCCCGACGCGCCTCTTCGTTCTTGCGTTTACCGCGTAGAGGAAAGTCCTTCCGAGGTCGGTGTGGACCTTATACGCCAAATCCCTCGGCGTTGAACCCTTCGGGAGCAGGTAGACGTGGGGCAAGACGTTGCCGAACTGGTCGGTGAGCTTGTTCTCGTCCTGAACCGGGTAAACCGGAATTAGATTCAGCAACTCGAAAACCGCCCGGTTTATAACCTCCTGAACGCCGGTCGAGCCGAACCTCTTAAGGACCTTCTCCCTGATGAGCTCCAGGGCCTTCTCCTGCTTGGGATTCATTTTCTTGACGATTTTGAAGTCGCTTGAGCCCGGAATGTACTCGATGAAGCCGGCCTTTGCCGCCTTCCTGAGGGTCAGCTCTGCTGCCGCTGAAGTGGGAACGACGATGTAACCCCTATTCTTTCCCTCCTCGATGAGCCTCTTGATTTGCTCGTCTGTGGCGGCATCTGCCTTGTTGGCGGCTATTATTATCGGCTTGTTGATTTTTCTCAGCTCGCGGACGAATGCGAGTAAATCATCGTCGCTCCACTTTGTAGGGTCGCCCGGAAGGCCCACCTTGTGAATCGCTTCCCAGACGTCCTCCTCGGTAACCCCAATTCCGGAGAGGTGGTCGGCTATGGCCTGCTCTAATTTCATGTGCTGGAGTTTAATTCTCTTCGCAAACTTCTCCCAGCCCTTCTTGAGGATTCCGTAAATCCAGTAGTCTATCTCCCTCTCGAGGAACTCGATGTCCTCAACCGGGTCGTGGTAATCCGTCGGCTGGCCCTCGGCGTCGGTCTTTCCGGTGGCATCTATAACATGAATCAGCGCCGAGGCCATTCTCAGGTCGTCGAGGAACTTGTTGCCCAGACCGCGCCCCTCATGAGCTCCTGGCACGAGACCGGCGACGTCAATCATCTTTATCGGAATCAGGGCCTTCCCATCGCGGTACTCGTAGTTCTGGGGGTTCGGCTTACAGCCGAGCTCTTTGCAGGGGTGCTCCGCTATCGCGTAGCTGACCCCAACGTTGGCGTCGATGGTAGTGAACGGGTAGTTCGCTATATCAACGTCAACGAGCGTCGCCGCCGAGAAGAACGTCGACTTTCCGACGTTTGGCTTTCCCACAACGCCTATCTCCATTCCTCCCACCGGCCTAAATTGGGAGGAGGGTTTTAAGGGGTTTCGGCCGAAAGGCATAAACGCTCCCGTGCCCATTATACCCGGTGGTTCCCTTGAGGGTTTATGTCCTGGTCGAGGACTACTCGGGTTATGAAAGCCCGTTTCTTGCACAGCACGGCGTCAGCTTCCTCATCGAGGCCGATGGGAAGAGAATTCTCTTCGATGCCGGCCAGAGCGCAGAGCCAATACTCCACAACATGAAGCTCCTTGGGACAGAGCCGACCTCAATAGACTACGTCTTCCTGAGCCACTGCCACTACGACCACACCGGCGGGCTCTTGGGAATTTTAAGGGCCATCGGAAGGCGCGTTCCGGTTGTAGCGCACCCTTCGATTTTCAGAAGGCACTTCATCACGAGGCCATACCTCCGCGAGATCGGCGTCCCCTTCAGGCGGGAGGAGATTGAAGAGCTCGCTGACCTCTACCTCACCGCCGACCCGCTTCCAATAACGGAGAACGCCTTCTCAACCGGCGAGATAGCAGAGAGGGAGGACTTCGAGAGGGCCGAGCTTGAGGTTTACACCATCGAGAACGGAAAGGTCGTGCGGGACGAGCTGAGGGACGACATGAGCCTCGTTGCCAAAACGCCGAAGGGCCTCGTTGTTGTGAGCGGTTGCAGTCACGCGGGAATCGTGAGCATAGTGAAGCACGCAATACGGCTGACGGGAGAGGAGCGCGTTAAGGCGGTCATAGGAGGCTTTCACCTGATTGAAGCGAGCGAGGAGAGGATAAGGAAGACCGTTGAAGCGTTTCAGAGGCTCGGCGTTGAGGAGGTCTACACGGGACACTGCACCGGTCTGAGGGCGGAGGCAGAGTTCCTGAAGGCCTACGGCGAGCGCTTCCACAAGCTTCACGCCGGAATGGTCATCGAGCTCTGAGCTCCTCAAGGCCGAGGGCAAGCTTTACTGATTTCTCGGCTATGACGTCCATCGGGTCAATCAGGGGAACGCTCAGGTCGTCCGGCTTGAGAGCGACGCTGACCTCGGTACAGCCGGCTATTATTCCATCAACCCTCTTTTCGAGCTTCTTCGCGACCCGCAGGAGGAGTTCCCGCCCGTAGGCAACGTTTCCGGCCTTAACCCCTTTGTATATCCCCTCCATCACAAGCTCCTGCCCGGTTCTGTCCGGCGTCGCGATGGCTATTCCCCTCTTCAGGAGCGCGCGGTGGTAGACGAGGCCTTTTATCGTCCCGTCAGTTGCGAGAAGGCCCACCTTCCTGAGGCCCATCTCCTTCACGCGTTCCGCGGTTTCCTCGACCATGTTGACGAGCGGAATCCGTATGGCCTTCTGGATGTCCTCGGCGAAGAAGTGAGCCGTGTTGCAGGGCATTATGATAAAATCAGCGCCCCAACTCTCAAGCTTCTTCGCGCTGTCTATCAGCTCGGGCCTCGGGTCCTCGCCCCTGCCAAGGATGTAGGCTGTTCTGTCGGGGATTTTCGGGTTGTTGTAGATGATGATACGCGGGTGCTCCTGGTCCCTCTTTGCAGGGGTTTTCTCAACTATCCTCCGGAAGAGCTCGGCAGTTGCCAGCGGGCCCATCCCGCCGAGAATTCCGATGATTCTTTCGGCCATCAAACCACCGTTACACGTTTTTGGGAAACATTTTTAAACTTGGCTACTATGTCTAAATCAAACATGTCTCTACAAGACATGTCTGGGTGAGGAATATGCTGAACTACAAGAGGACGACCCCGAAGAAGGTTCCGGACATCGAGGAGAGGAAGGCCTACATGGTCGGAGGAGGAATAGCCTCCCTCGCGGCGGCGGTTTTCCTCATAAGGGACGCCAGAATGCCAGGAAAGAACATATACATCATAGAGAAGACCCCCGTAAACGGGGGCTGTCTGGACGGCTCTGGAGACCCTGAGAACGGCTACCTCCTCCGCGGTGGCAGGATGTTCGAGGCGCACTACGAAGCGACCTGGGACCTGCTTGGAAGCATCCCCTCTCTCGACGACCCTGAAAAGACAATCCTCGACGAGGTTGTCGAGTTCAACAAGGAATACGTTGGCTCCTCCAAGTGCAGGCTCGTCGGGACTCCGGGCAAAAAGGTTGACTTCTCCAAGTACGGCCTAACCCTCAGGCACCTCAACGAGATGAACGAGCTCCTCATAACACCTGAGGACCAGCTTGGCGGAATAACAATCGAGCAATGGTTCTCCAAGGACTTCTTCGAAACCAACTTCTGGTACTTCTGGGCGACGATGTTCGCCTTCCAGCCCTGGCACAGCGTTGCCGAGATGAGACGCTACATGCTCCGCTTCATGCACCTCGTTCCGGGAATGAACAGAATCGAGGGCGTCCTCAGAACACCTTACAACCAGTACGATTCAATAATCCTCCCGATTCAGAAGTGGCTCCAGGAGAGGGGAGTCAACTTCATCATGGGCACCAAGGTAGTTGATGTTGAAATCGAAGAAATCGACGGCAGAAAATACGTCACCAAGCTCCATACGAAGGGCCAGCACGAGGGGGTTATAGAGGTCAGCCCGAAGGACCTTGTCTTCATAACCCTCGGCTCGATGGTGGACAACTCCACCTACGGCGACTTCGAGCACCCGCCCGTTCTCAACAGGGGCGAAGGCGACAGCTGGAGGCTCTGGAGGAACCTCGTCAAGAGGGACCCGTCCCTTGGAGACCCAGATGCGTTTGCCTCGGATATTGACAAGACCAAGTGGGAGTCCTTTACGATAACCTTCAAGGGTGACAAATTCCTCAAGATGCTCGAGGAGTTCACCGGCAACAGAACCGGAACCGGCGGACTGGTGACCTTTAAGGACTCCTCCTGGCTCATGTCAATAGTGGCCTTCAGGCAACCCCACTTCAGAAACCAGCCTAAGGATGTAACCGTAATCTGGGGCTACGGCCTCTTCGTGGACAGGGAGGGTGACTACATCAAGAAGCCGATGAGCCAGTGCACTGGGAAGGAGATATTCCTTGAGCTCCTCTATCACCTCGGCTGGCTCGATAAGAAGGACGAGCTCCTCGAGACCGTCATAAACGTCAGGACCGCGATGATGCCCTACATAACCGCCCACTTCATGCCGAGGAAGCCCGGCGACAGACCTCCGGTGGTGCCCGACAACTACGGAAACCTCGCCCTCATGGGGCAGTACGTTGAGGTTCCTGGCGAGTGCGTCTTCACCGTCGAGTACTCCGTCAAGTCGGCGATGATTGGCGTTTACAGCCTCCTAGACCTCGGCAGGGAGGCACCGGAAGCCTACAAGCCCTACAGGAGGATAGACTACCTCCTCAAGGCGGCGGAAACCCTCGTTGACGATGACAAAAAGGAGATGCTGAAGAGGAGCCTGAACCTCTTCCTCTTTGGCTGACTCCTCTTTTTACTCTTCCAGCCACACCGAGTCGTCGCCTTTGTAGTTGAGCTTCACAACGAAGAGCCTGAAGGGCTCGTCCTTCTCGTTGATTACCCAGTGAACGGTCTTCGGCTTGACGAGGAAGATGTCGCCCGGCCTCGCGAGGTACTCGGTCTCGCCGATGCCAAGCCTCGCCTCACCATCCATTATGTAAAACAGCTCGTACTGGTGGAGGTGGTAGTGCTTCTTAACCGTCTGCCCCGGCTTCACCTCGACTATCTGGGCGTACGAGCCTTCGGGGAGCTCTCCTTCAAAGAGCGGAAGCTTCCTGTAGGTGCCCCTGTCTATGAGGTTCTTGATTTCGGCCTTCATGGAGGTAACTTGAGGTTGGGGTTAATTAGCTTTACTGGCTCTCTGCGTCCTGTCCGCGGGAACGGGGCTTAATGTTCGGCTGGAGTTTCTCGTCAATGAACTTCTCCAGCTTCCCAAACCCGCCTGCGTGTATTATTGCTCCGAAGAGCGCCCCCAGAACCGCTCCGTAGAGCATTGGCCTGATATCTGCAAGGGATATGCCGAAGAGTTTTGCGAGCAGAAAACCCGAAACCGCCATCGTGAGATAAAACAGAGCGACCTCAAGGCTTTCCGACCTCGGTTTGACGAGCTCTACCACGAGCAGGGGGAGGAGGTAAAGCGCAACGAGCGCCCAGAGACCGAAGAGAAGTCCCGAGATAGCGTTACCCTTCGCCATTCCAAGGGCTATCCCAACGGTGAGCATGAAAAAGACCGCAAATGCTAAATTCCTCCGGGTTATCCCGTGCATTCCGCTTCCCCATTCTTTTTACTCACAGGAGCTCAAATCCCTTCTTTTCGACCCTCATCGAAAGGCTCAAAAGACTTTTATAGTTGTCCATCCCACAAGGGATTGGACAAACGTCAACGGTGGTGGACATGGAGGCACTTGAAAGGGCCCTTAAGTGGGCTGAAGAAAACCTGAAGGCGGAGTACATCGAGTTACGCTACGAGGACCTCAGGAAGACCACGCTCGGCCTCAAGGACGGCGTCTTCACGAGCTTTACCGGCAAGCTCCACAGGGGCGTTGCCATAAGAGTTCTGGCGGACGGTGCCTGGGGATTCGCCTCGACGAGCGAGCTTGAGAACCTTGAGAAGAAGATTGAAGAGGCATACAAGCTCGCCAGAGCGGCCGCGCAGACGAAGAAGGAGAAAATCCAGCTGGCCGAGATAAAGCCGGTCGAGGACTTCGTGGAGAGCAAGATGCGTGTCAAGCCGAGGGAAGTGGACATCGAGGAGAAAGTCTCCCACCTCCGAGAGCTTGAGAAGCTCCTCAAGGAGGACAAGGCAGTTAAGAGCGTTCAGATTCGCTACGAGGACGGTGGGGGGAAGAAGATACTCCTCACCAACGAGGGAACGAGGATAGAGTGGGACTACAACTACCTCTATCAGGGCGCCTACGTTACCGGAAAGGCCGACGGAAAGCTCGCGATGGCGAGGGACAGCATTGGAGCCGTTGACTACGGCTGGGAGCTCATGACCGAGATAGAGCCGAACGAGAAGGTGAAGGAGAGACTTCTCAGGAAGATGCACAGTCAGCTCAAGGGCGTTGCCCCGAAGCGCGGTGAGTGGCCGATTGTGGCCGGTCCGATAGTCGTCGGAATCATCGCTCATGAGGCTTTGGGCCACCTCGCCGAGGCGGACCTCACGATAAACTCGCCCTTCAAGGACCTCATAGGCAAGCAGATTGCACCGGAGTACGTCACGATGAGCGAGCGCTACGTCGAGGGTGGCTTCGGAAACGACAAGTACGACGACGAGGGCGTTCCGGTTAAGGACATTCACATCATCGAGAACGGAATCCTGAAGGAGATAATGCTCAACCGCGAGTACGCCCACAAGTGGGGCATGGAACCCAACGGCCACGCGAGGGCCGAGAGCTACCGCTACCCGCCGATAATCAGGATGCGCAACACGGTTTTCGAGCCCGGCGACCACTCCTTCGAAGAGCTCATCGAGGACATCAAGTTCGGCTACTACGTGGTTGACTTCCGCGGTGGACAGGCACAGCTCAACAGCGCCTTCCAGGTCGGAATCCAGGAGGGCTACGTCATCAGAAACGGAGAGATAGCGGAACCGATAAGGGACACCTCGATTACCGGCGTTGCGATAGAGGCCCTCAAGAAGATAAGCGCCGTCGGCAAGGACTTCGGCCTCGAGGTCGGCTTCTGCGGAAAGGGACAGACCGCCTTCGTCAGCTCCGGTGGCCCGCACATGAGGTTTGACGGGGGAATTCTCATCGGGTGAGGTGGTGACGATGGAGAACCTCATACGCTACGCTGAGAAGCTCTTCGATGAGGTTGAGATTGCCGTTTACCGCTCGAAGGAGGTCAGCGCGAGCGTCGAGCTGAACGAGATTTCCATGACCGGCGTTAGGAGCGGTGCCGTAACCGTAATCCGCGGTATAAAGGACAAGCGCCTCGGCCTGGCCATAGTGGACAGCGACGAGGAGAAGCGCGTCAGAGAGGCGATAGAGCAGGCCGCGAAGATGGCGAGGCTCAACAGCAGGGATGAGAAGTGGGTCTCCCTTCCCGAGCCGGGACAATACAGGGAGAAGCCCAAGCCCAACTACGAGCTGAAAGAAGCTTCTCCCGACGTTCTCGTTGAGATGCTCGTCAGGGCCATAAAGCTCGCCCGCGAGAGGGACGAGCACGTGGTCGTCGCCGGCGGGGAAGGCGGCGTCAGCTGGGAGGAGAGACAGATAGTGAACTCCCACGGAATAGACGTCTTCCAGGAGGGCGGCGCGGCGTTCTTCTTCGTCGAGCTGGTCGGCAGGAAGGGCGACGTTGTAACGCCGGGCATCTTCGACTTCGACGCGAAGCGTGACCTAAACCTCGACGTTGAAGGGGTTGTCGAGAGGGCCGTCCAGAAGGTCAAGTGGGCCTACACCGTCAAGCCAAGCAGGAACGAGGAAGTTCCGATAATCCTCGGTCCTTGGGCAATTGCCGGCCTCTTCAGCTACGCGCTCCTCCCGGCCTTCAGCGGTGAGCGCTTGGTCAAGGAAACAACGCCTCTGGCCGGCAAGGTGGGTGAGAGAATTGCGAGCGACGTGATAACGCTCTACGACGACCCCTTCCACGAGCTGTCGCTTGAGCCAGTCATAGCGGACGGCGAGGGCGTTCCGACGAGGAAGAACGTCCTAATCGAGGACGGAACCTTCAAGGGCTTCGTCTGGGACAACTACTGGGCGAAGGTTTACGGAACCGAGAGCACCGGAAACGGAAAGAGGGACTTAAGGAGCGGAGGAATAAACATAGGCTTCCACAACGTCGTCATAGAGAGGGGCAAGCGCTCCCTTGAGGACATGATAGCCGAAATCGAGCGCGGCTACTTCGTTGACGGCTTCCAGGGCGCGCACTCCAGCAACCCGGACAACGGAAACTTCGCCGTAACGGCGAACCCGGCGTTCCTCATCGAGGACGGTGAAGTGGTTGGTTCGAGCGTCTTCCTCATCGCCGGAAACGTCTACGAGCTCCTCAGGCAGGCGAGCGAGGTAAGCAGGGAGCAGACCGTGATGCCCTTCATGAACACCATAACGACGCCGTTCATAAGGTTCGAGAACGTGAAGATAGCGGGGAAGTGAACAGGCTATTCCACTCTCTTTCATCTTCCCCACTTCCGTTTTTTCTAACCTTGGGGGTGTTTTATCGAGAAAACACCCGCTTTTAAAGTCCCGTTCTCCTCACAAAACATCACTTCAGAACCCTGAAGTCAATCACGATGTTGAACTGTCTCGGCGCGTAGGGGCGAACCTTTCTCCGCTCAAGGAACTCGACCGAAAAGCCCAGCTCGCGTGCAACCGCTTTAATCGTCGCCTCGTGCTCCGAGTATAGGTCCTCCTCCGGACTGAATCCATAGTAGTGGATTATCCCTCCATCCCTAACGCTCAGCATCGCTTCCCTCAAAAAGCGGTCCGCGAACTTGGGCAGGTTCATTACAACGCGGTCGGCTCTGAGCTTTCCGGCAACTTTCCTAACGTCCCCGAGGATTGGAACGACGTTGCTGGCTTTGTTCAGCCTGATGTTCTCCTCAAGGTAGCGAATCGCCCAGGGGTTCAGGTCACAGGCGAAGACGAGCCCCGCCTTCCTCGCGAGGAGGATTGAGTAGGGTCCGACACCGGCGAACATGTCGAAGACGACTTCGCCCGGCTTTGTCTTCCTGAAAATCCTCATTCTCTCCGTGGCGAGACGGGGTGAGAAGTAGACCTTGGCGACGTCGAGCTTGAGCCTTATCCCGTTCTCGCGGTGGAGGGTTTCCGTTCTATTTTCCCCGGCGAGATGGATTAGCTCCCTAACGCGGTATTCGCCTTCAACCTTACTCCCCTTGGCGAAGACGGCCTTTATGTGCCTGTGAACCCTGAGAATTGCCTCGCCGATTGCCCTTCCGTAGGGTATCAGTTCGTCGGGGAGTTCGATTATCGCAATGTCTCCAATTATGTCAAAGGAGCTTGGGAGGAGGGGTTTAACACTATCCGGGACGTCGACGACCTCGCGGTAGCTGTGGGGTCTTCTCTCAAGCCTCTCGAACTCGGCCTCGACCAGCTCGAAACCACTAACTTCCTCTGTCACGGGAAACAGAACGAACTCACTCTCCCGCCTGACGGCGTATCCTTTCGCCAGAACGCCGAGCTCAATGAGCTTCCTCCGCACTTTTTCGGCCTCTCTCTTGGGAACTTTGACGGCGAGCATCGGTTAGGTAGCAAACATAAACATTAAAAACTTTGCTTCTTTTTAAGAGTACCTATTAGATGCGCGGTGACTTTTTCAGTAGTTTACCCTGCTCAGGTAAGTTCCACGTGGTATAAATAACATCTTTCTGCTGAACAAGGTATATATCTGGATTTGAGGAATGCAGATAACATGGCCATCTTAGTACCTCATATCTATCCAATGTATCAAATATTTGAACTGCTAAATCCTTAATTAGCTCTTCAGAAAGTCCTAGTGACTTAAGAGCATTAACTGCAATTTTAATGTTCCTAGAGAGGTATAAATCAATCACAACTGGACAATGGAAATTGTGGTAATTAGAGCAACCATATAACGTGTAACCATCAATCACTCCAACCAATCCATATTCTTTCAAGATGCTTGAAATTTTATCAAATGCAAGGGGATAATTAACTCTAAACTTTCTCTCTTCTTCTCGAATTATTCTTTCGGCCTTGTTAGCAATGGTCTTTTTTCGAGTTACTATCCACCAAACGGTATCCCCAAAGAAAACTCGTTCCACTACTTGTATATCCTCGGTTGGATTCTTCCAGATTGCTATCATTATAACCCTATTTTCGAGTAGATCCACAATATCAGCGTCTTTTGGTATTCTACAACTCTCTGAAGGCCAACTTTCCCAATTCTTATTACTCACTAACTTGCTAAGCAACCATTCATTTGGGCCATCAGTATTTTCACTTAGAACCAGTCGTCCAATGAGCTTTCGACGGATAAAAGAATGTAATCTTTTTGTATCTTCCTCACTCAAATTAGCTTCTCCAAATTTAAAATCATTCTTTGTTAAGATCCGCATTTGAATCACCCAAGGTTAGGATTAGGCACAACCTAAAAAATCTTGTCGTTTATCTAACAACTTTCCATGGCTATTCTAATATCTTTGGATTCCGTTAGAAATGATTGCATCTACCAATTTTCATTTGAGAAGTGATTCTCAGAAAATCTGATTTTTAGAAGAGCTAGAAACATTCCGCCAGCGCTTGCGAAGCAAGGGCTGTTATGGTGCCCCGGCCGGGATTTGAACCCGGGGCGCGGGCTCGAAAGGCCCGCATGTTTGACCGGGCTACACCACCGGGGCTCGATATTAGGGAAGGGTGAGCGTTTAAAAATCTTTCGTCAAGTCTCGGCAAACCTTTTTAAACCTCCCCCCGAGCCTCAAGCGATGGCCATGAAGACCCTCGCGGATGTTCTCAGGGAGGCACTGAGGGAGAAGGGCATAGAGAGCATCGGAACGCTCTCGAAGCGCTTCAGGAAATCCAGGAACAAGCTCCAGGACATCGCGGTTGAGATAGTCCACGGCAAGGGCGCAATCTTCCGCGTTCCCGAGAAGACGGCCGTCGCGTGGGACTTGAACGGAAACCGCGTTGAGGGCTCTTACTATGCCTACGCTCCCCTCTGCATGGCGGACAAGTTCGAGATGGTTCTCTCTCCGGAGGAGCTCCGTTCAAAACTTCCAGAGTGGCCCTACTTCATAATCGACCTCCAGCTGTGGAACAAACACACCCAGAAGGAGAAGGGCAAGGTCTGCCTCCAGATTAACCAGAGCTACGGTCTCTTACGCGACTACTTCACCGGCAGGGAGCTGGCAGTTACAGGGGCCAACGAGGAGTTCAGGGAGATGTTCCACGGTCCCCTTGATAGAATTACCACATATGAGGGTCCGACTGCCGAGTTCCTAAAGGAGAGAGGAATAGACGAGGTCGTCCTCCTCGACCCCTGGGCGGATGAGGTTCTGAGCGAAAAAGACTTCGATGTTAAGGCCTTTATAATCGGCGGAATCGTGGATACTGGCCATGATAAAAAGCTAACCCCCAAAATTGGCGAGGAGCTTGAAGGGGCGGGAATAAAAGTCAGGCGGAGGAAGATAGTCCTCAGGGGTGACGTTACGGGCGTTCCGGACAGGATAAACAGAATCCTCGGCATCATCCTCAAGATGCTCGTTGAAGGAAAGTCTATGGACGAGGCCGTTTACGAGTTCCAGGAACCGCTTCACGCCCGCTGGAGACTCAGAAAGGAGCTTCCAAAGAGAGCAACCCGCTACATGGTTGATGGGAAGACCTACCGCGTCGTCGAGAAGGAACTGTTTGACGAGTACTCGAAGTGGCTCAAAATCCGCCCGGAAGACTTCGTGAAGGTTCTCAGGGAGCTTGACTTGGTCGCGCTCGATAGAAAGAGGATACACCACCTCAACAAGATTTCGAACGCAAGACTGATTAGAGGTAAACTCTACCGCGTGATTCTGCTCAAAAAGGCCGCAATGCTATGCTACAACTGTTGACTGGATAAGTTGATTTAAGGGGAAGCGATTTTATCGCTTTTTGTCCCGTTTAATCTCCTCAACAAGTTCCTTCAGGGCTTTCTGACGTTCCACCTTTGAATAGAAGTCGTATTCCTGTTTTAGGAACTCGTAGTGCTCCCTCTCGTCCTGGGCGAGGCTCTCCATGAGCTTTTTGTGCTCCGGGTCCTCAAGGAGCTCGGCGAGCAGTCTGTAGGCCATCTCCGAGAGTTGCTCCGCGTCCATGCCGATTTCAAGAACCCTTAGGTAGTCCCCAACGGTCCTGAGGCGGTAGTCCTTCTCAGAGAACACCCTCACCCAGCTCTTGAGGTTAACCTCCGGCACTTCTTCCCCCGGAAATAGCGTCCTGAAAAGCCTCGAAACCTCAAGGTCGTGGCTCTTCTCCATCTCAAGGAACTCCCTGAACTTCTCGCGAGGATAGCCGTCGGGGAGGTTCTCGTAGAGGAACCTGTAGAGGCCGGTTGAATCCACCTCGCCCTTGAGGACGTAGGCAATTATCTCCTTTAGTGGCTTCTCTGATAGCTCTTTAACCGCCCGCCGGACCTCCTCTCTGATGCTGGCCTTTTCCATGAACAGCTCAAGCGTTTTGCTCATGGTATCACCCTCCCATAATTGACGCCAACTCTTAAAAACGGTTTTCATTTCGAAGGTTGAGCCAACAGCTTCTTAAGTTCCGTCTCAAATACCCTTTCGGGGATTGCCATGGGAGTCAGTGCCCTCATCCTGTTCAAGAACTACAACATCGGAACCCAGCAGGTTATGGGCGGTTCGCCCTCGGACGTTATCCCGAGGATTTACTCGAAGTTCAGAAAGGCCCACTGCCCGGAGCAGGCGATTCTGAACATAATAAAGGAAAACGGCAACGTCGTCTTCGGAGAGGGAGACAACAAGATGTTCACTGGCTACGACTTCGTTTACAAGGTCTGGTACACCGGAAAAACGCTCTTCATCGAAAACGAGGACCTGCTCGAGGATGATATGATACAAGACGTCCTTGATGAGCTACGCAAGGAGTTTGGGGAGGTCAACATAGAGGTCATCAAGGAACACGACGCGACACTCTTTGAAATCCATCTCTGAACTCTCACCTTTTCCTTCTCCCTTACCCGTAAAAGATGGAAATGCAACGGTAAAAATCAAAGGGAGTGGAGCAGGTATATCAGGCCCACAATCAGTGCGAGAAGAATGTAGGCAACGTAAACGCTGTCGGAACCCCTCATGAGCTCGTGTCTGAACCACTCGGATGCGCTGAGATATGCCTCCGCAAGTTTCTGGTATGCGATGTTGAGCCTTTCCTTCCAGTAAAGCCTTCCGCTCTCTTCCCTCGTTCCGTAGAGCCAGCCCTCTGTTATGAGGAGTATCGCCGAGTGGGCTATCGGTGGGTACTCCGGGTTCCTCAGTCCACCGCTCCAGGCCCTAACGCGCCGGACCCTCCGGAGGACTGTGATGCGAACCAGAACGTAGACAGTGACCCCGAAGACTGTTACAAGCCCTGCGAGGTACGTTGGCGAGATTCCGCCGAAGTCCTTGGCGACGATTAGGAAGCCATCCTTGACCCCGAGCGCACCGGTGACGAAGGCGGTGGCGCCCATTCCTGTGAGCGAGCTCAAAGCACCATCGGCCAGCCTGAAGACTGCCAGGGGGAGAATCCCCACCATCACCAGCACCGCACCCATGAAGGTGTAGGCGATGTCCTCAGCGGAGAGCTCCCTCCTTCCTCCCGCGCGCTGAACTCCGTGGGTTATCATCTTGCTCATCGCAACGCCGGCGACACCCGCGGTTAGGGCAACCAGTGAGCCAACCAGAACCATCAAAACCTTGAGCTTTACATCCGGGATTTTGAAGCTCTGAAGGAGCGTTTCTATGCCCATCCACTCACCGAGGAAGCCCGGAAACGGAGCGACACCGGCCAGGCTGAGGGCGGAGACGTAGCCCGCGACGACGCCGACGGTGGTGAGCCTCCTTGGCCGAACCTCGGGAAAGCGCCCGGTTCCGTTCTCAAGCCTGCTTGCGATGAGAAAGAGGAGACCCTTCGCAACGCTGTGGGCGAAGGCGTAGAAGAGCAACGCCAGGAACGCAAAGGAAGCGAGTGTCTTGTTGCCGGCGTTGAGGGCGAGAACCGTTCCGCCGAAGAGCGCGAGTAAAACGCCGTCGTTCTCAACGGTGCTGTAACCGGGCAGTCTCTTGACGTGCTCAGTTCCAGCTGAATAAGCCGCGCCGAGTATGGCGGTTAGACCGCCGAGCAGGAGGAAGAACGCTCCAACCCAGTTGGCAGGAACCGCGATGAGTAACAACCTCGCAAACCCGTAGACACCCATAAGGGTCACAACTGCGCTGAGGAGGGCACCCACGTTTCCGGGAACCCTCGGATAGGCGTCCACAATCCAGGTATGGAATGGAACCGCGTCCATCTTTACGGCGAAGCCGAGACCTGCCAGGAAGAACGCCAGGCTCCAGAACCCGGAACCTTTCCAGGCCGAAAATGCCGTGGAGCCCGTCTCAACGGAGAGCAGGCCGAAACCGGCCAGGATTAAGAGCGCGCTCAGCTCGCCGAAGGCGAGGAACTTGTAGGCACCCCTCCGTGAGTTCTCCCTCACGGTCATTCCGAAGTAGCTCGCTATAGTCATGACCTCCCAGCCGACGAGGAAGCCGACGGCCCCCTTTGCAAGGAGTATCACGAGCATTCCGGCAATGCTCATCGTGAACGAACCGGCTAACAGCCTCGGATAGTGGTCGTCGTAGCTCAGGCTGAACAGCGAAGCCCCGAGCCATACTATCCCCGAAATCACGAGGAAGTAGCGGGAAACGTCGTCTATTCCCTCCGGCCGGACGAGGGCGAGGACCAGCAGGCCGGCCGAGAGAAGGGCCGAGAGCGCGTAGCTGGCCTTTTTCGAAATCACCGCGAGCAGGGAGGCAACGATGAAGCCTATTGTTATCGCGTAGAACGGGTCAATCATTCGACATCCCTCCCGGCGACCTTGAGGAGGCCCTCTATAATCTGAACGGGACTTGGCGGACAGCCCGGAACGTAGCCGTCAACCGGAACGAAGTCCTCCACCTTCCTATCGCACAGCGCGCCGTTGGCGCAGGAGCCCAAAACTAAGACCCGCTTGGGTTCGGGCATCAGCTCGTAGGCCTCCTTCAGGACCGGAATCATTCCATCGGTCGGACAGCCGGCGACGAGGAGAACGTCCGCGTGCTTCGGCGTCGGCGTGAAGAATATCTTGAGCCTGTGGACGTCGTAGTTCGGGCTGTGGAGGAGTGCAACCTCCCTGTTGCAGGCGTGGCAGGTTCCGACGTCAAGGAAGAAGACGTGGAGTGACTTCCTGAAGGGGAGAGGATTTTTAACCTCACTCAGCCCTGTTTTCTGGCCGAAGGGGACGTTGCAGAGACGGCAGTTGATGCACTTCCTGTAGTCGAATCTCCCATCTTCAACGGCCCCGAACGGGCACTCCGCCGGGGCCTCGAGAGGGAAGCTGAAGAGAAGCTCTTCCTCGCTTACCCTCTTTGGATACTCGCTCGTCAGAACGCCCTTCCTGAGTCCCCTGATAATCCACATCACTCCTCACCTCCCTGCCAGAGGTCTGCATCCGCGAAGTTCAGGCCGAAGCTGTGAAGTCCGAAGGGGAAGTCCGTGAAGATGTTCCCGGTTATGCCCCTGCAGAAGGCCACGTAGTTTATCCTCGACGCTCCCCTGAGGCCAATCCATGAAACCCTGCCGTCCCTCAGCTCCACGAGCGTAAGAACGTCACCATGAGGCGCCTCTGCCAGCCCGAGGTTGAGACCCTCTTTAACCTCTGGGTCTGACTTTAAAGCCCTGAAGTCGATTCCCTCGATAATCTCAAAGGAGCGCTCTATCTCCTCCATGCGAACCATGAGCCTCGCGAGGGCGTCCCCGTCCTCGCACGTCACCGGTTTGTAGGAGTAGAACCTGTCAAAGGCCCGAACGTCCCTCGGGACCCCGGAACCCCTCGATGCTATTCCAACGGCGTCGAGCTCGATTACGTCCTCTTTGCTCAGCCGGCAGGTGTTGTGGAGACGGTCGATGAATATCTTGCTCTCAAGCAACTCCTCCCTCAGCTCGCGGAACTCCTCCTTGAGCTTCCCAAGCCTCTCAACGGCCCTTCCGTCGAGGATTCTAACCCCTCCAGGAACGTTCGCGCCGAAGCCGTAGCGATGGCCGGTCAGCCTGTTAAGAATCCTGAGCGTTTCCTCCTCGAGCCAGTGGAAGTGCATCGTCGCGACCTTCTGAGATGCATCTCCAGCGAGCTTGTGGATGACGTTGAAGTGGTTGTAGAGCCTCTCAATCTCAAGGAGGCCCTTCCTGACCTCCCAGACGTCCTCGTCGGGGTTGGCCTCAACCGCCCTCAGGAAGGCGTAGGTGTAAGCTAAGGCGAAGTTCCCTACGGCCCTCTCAAGAACTGCAATGGTCTCCTCCAGCGGGCGGTTTATCAGCCTTTCCTCGATTCCGCGTTTCTTGTAGCCGTAGACGGGCCTTATCGAGACTATCCTCTCGCCGTAGGTGAGTATCTCGAAGGCCCCGGCCTGCCCCAAGCCACCGGCGGCCGGACCGAAGGTCAAAGGGACCGCGTTGCTTCCCGGCGGGATTCTGATGTAAGGCGTGGTCTCACCAATCAGGGCGGGCGCAATCTTCCTGTCCGGCAGTCTCTCCTCTTCCCTAATGAGGGCCTCGCCCGTGTCGTAGTCGAGCCAGACCGTTAGGTAGTTTCCGTTCCTCCTGAAAACGGCCGAGAGAGCCATCATATTACCAGACCCCCGGTGAGTGCAAGGTAAACTGCGTAGAGGCTTACCCCAAGAGCTACGAGTGTCATCGTCAGGGGTATCAGCTCCTCACCGCGCTGGAACTCCGCTCCCTTTCCCTCTCCGAAGAGCATCTTGGCCGAGTGCCAGTTGAGGGCCAGGAACGAGAGGAGCAGTCCCGTTCCGATGAGGAGGGCCCACCAGCGGTTTATCGAGAGGGCAACCCCGAGTATCGACAGCTCCGCAAGGAAGGTTCCGAAAGGCGGTGCACCGGTCACCGCCAGAGCAGATAATCCGAAAGAGTAGCCGAGTGCCGGGCTGTCCTTCAGCAGGCCGTTGATTTCCCCAATCTCGTGGCCGTACCTGCTCACCGCGCTTCCGGCTGAGATGAAGAGGGCGCCCTTGGCGAAGGCGTGAACCGCGATGAGGACGAATACGAGCTTGAGCAGGCTCGGCCTGTAGTAACTCAGCGCGATGCCTATGGTAGCTACGCCCATCATGTCCATGCTCGAGTAAGCCAGTAGCCTCTTGACGAACCTCTGCGAGGCCATCAGGATTGATGCCACCAGGACCGTCAGGATTCCGACGGTTAGGGCTATGTAGACGGCCTCCTTCCCGAGACCCGTTGATGCCTTGAAGAGGCGGTAGTAAACGAGCAGAGCCGTTGGGAGGAGCGTTCCCGAGAGCATAGCGCTGACCGGCGACGGAGCGCTTCCGTGAGCATCGGGAAGCCAGCCGTGCATCGGGAAGAGACCGACCTTTGTTCCGAAGCCGACTATGGCAAGCAGTCCAACAACGGCGCCGGCTTTCTCGGATAGAACGAGGTGCCTGACGTCGAGGGTTCCCGCGAAGCTGTAGGTTATGACAACGGAGAGGAAGGCTATTCCAAGGCCCGCGGAGGCGATAATCATGTAGCGCCATGCCCCCTCGACGTTCCGCTTCTTGCCGTCTGTGATTATGAGTATCGCGCTGACGACGGTCGTCGCCTCGAGGCCAATCCACATCCAGCCGAGGTTCGAGACGACGGCGGTGAAAATCATCGAGAGCGCGAAGAGCGAGAGGAAGCTCCAGTAGAGCCTGAGCGGGTAGAATGGCCTCTCAACCCTCTCGACGTAGTAGAGCGATGCCAGGGAGGCGAAGAAGTAAATCCAGGCTATCGTCGTTGCCAGAACCATTGAGTACCAGTCGGCGTAGAAGTAGTAGCTCGAGACGGTGTAGCCCCTGAGAAGCATGTCGGTTGCTATTGACGCCGTTATGAACGCCAGCCCGGGGACGATTGCCCTTCCGAGCCTCTCCGAGAGGAGCGGAAGGAGCGTCGCTATGAGCGGTATCGCGAGCAGGTAAACCACTGCCTCCATACTATCACCCCACCAGCTCCTCGACTTCCAATGGCCCGTAGCGCTTCTCGGCACCCAAGACGACCGCGAGCAGGACGAAGGCTATCATGTCGAGCAGTATTCCGAACTCAAGGACCATGGGCATCGGCGATAGCATCACCGCAAGGTAGAGGAGCGCGTTCTCCTCGCTGAGGTAGCCGACTATCTGGGCCAGGGCGTTCCTCCTCGAGGCTATGATGAGCATGCTGAGGAAGAGCAGGACGAAGGCTATGACCCCGCTCCAGTCGTTTGTGGCTTTGTAGACCGGGATGTAGAGGAAGTAAGCCAGGACCGCCACGATGAGGCCGAGAACTATCGCGTGGTGCGTCGTCTTAATCTCCCTTCCGCGCCAGATTCTCTCCTTCCTGACGTCCCTCTGGAGGAGCCAGGGTATCAGGAGCGCCCTGAACGCTATCGTGATTCCGCCGAGGATTATGAGTTCGGGAATCCGCTTTTCCCAGCCGACTATTCCGATAATCAGGCCGATTAGGACGGACTGGAACGCAACCGCGTCAATCAGCGAGTGCATGTAGGACTCGGTGAGCATGAAGAAGGCCGTGAGGAGGACCACCGAGCCGAGCAGGTTGAGGATTTCGTTAATCACGGCGCACCACCCCCGAGGAGGAAGCTGATAACGCCCATTATCGCCAGGAGGAAGCTGGCTGACAGGTAGTCGATGATGCGGAAGAGCCTTATCTTCGCCAGGGTCTCCTCAACGACGACGAAGGCCAAGATGAGGCCGAGCATCTTGACGAAGAGCGTCGCGATTCCCTTGGCAATCTCAACCAAACTTGCGCTCGTCGCGAGGCCCCAGGGGACTGCGAAGACGTTGAGGAAAACCGCCATCAGGATGAAGGACTTCATGTAGCCCGCCCAGGTGTTGAGGGCGTAGAGCGGGCCGGTGTACTCAAGGCCCTTCGCCTGGTCGAGCATTCCGAGCTCGTTGCTCCCGTGGGACTCGATTGGGAGCTTTCCCGTATCGAAGAGCAGGAGCATGAAGAACGCGGCCGTGATGAGAATGTGCGTCGGACTGAGGTACCAGCCCTCAGCAGTTATCCTGTGGTTCATCAGGAAGGGGTTGTTGGTTCCCGTTAGTATGGCCACTCCAAAGAAGACCATTATGAGAACCGGCTCCGCGAAGGCCCCGAAGTTAACCGAACGGGTCGCCCCAATTCCGGTGTAGTAGCTTCCGGTCCTCTCGGTGGCTAAAATCGAGGCCATCGCCGCTAAACCGAATATGAAGGTCCCGCCGAAGAAGTCCACCGTCGGGGCGAACCAGCTCGGGAAGTTGCCGACTATCGGGAGCATCCAGGGCAACGTCAGCATTGCACCGAAGGCTATGAACGGCGCGATAACGAAGAACGGGCCGACTCCCTCTGGAATCAGCGTCTCCTTCCTGAAGAACTTCGCGAGGTCGTAGTAGGGCTGGAAGATGCTTATTCCCTTCCTCGACTCGATGCGCGCCTCTATCTTCTTGAGGATTCCGACCATGAGGGGTGAGAGCAGGAGCACAACTATAACCTGGACTAAACCGATGACTATCCTACCTTCCGGGTTCAAAGGCGTCACCTCCCACTGTGGAGAGAACAGGCGTCATCAGCCCCCACGGGGCGGTTAAGGGCGGACGCCATCGCCCGGAAATTTAACCCGGCGGTTTTATGGGAGCGGGTTTTTAAAGGTTTTGAGAACCCGGGAGTTCACTGATGGACTTCTTTGGGGTGATGCCCTTCTTTTCTCCCCGCCTTGAGGTACTTGTCCATGACTTTAACGGCCTCCTCGTCGCTCCACTTGCCCCCGAGCATCCTGTTCTCGGCTATGTAACCGGCCAGCTTGATGGCCAGCGTCAGGTTCTCGTTGAACAGTTCGTACATCTTGAAGTTCAGCGAGGCTTCCCGCTTTGAGAGCTCCAAGAGTTTCTCCCTCAGCTCCTCAGCGTCCATCTCCACCACCCTTAAGCCTCTCGTTCTCCCTTCGGAGTTCCTCGATGGCCCTCCGCAGAAGCTCGTTGTCCCGCTTCATCTCCTCATACCTGGCCTGCATAAACTCCAGAAGCTTTTCCATCTCTTCGATTCTGGCCTTAAGTTCCTCCTCGTTCAAGGCCCACACCGGGTAAGAATAGAAGGGGAGGCGTAAAAACCTAACTCAGAAGAACACTATAACCGCGTCCCCAACTACTGCCGTCTCGACCTCTTCGCCCTCGCTGAACACCGCCTTCCTGATGACGACGTCGTCCTTGCCCAGCTCGACCTTTTCTCCATCAACCTCAAACTCGACCTTTCCGTTCTCCTTGAGCGCCTTCGCTACCTCATCGGCGTGCTCCTTGAGGTAGGCGATAATCTTCGGCACGAGCTTTCCGTAGCGCGGACCGACGGTTCTGAAGTTGGGCTTTATCTCGGTTATGCGCTCCTCGAGCTCAGGCTCGCCTTTGATGACCTCGAGCCTCTCGATGTTCATCGTTCCGGCTATGTCCCTCTCGATGGCCTTGAGTTTCTCGTAGGAGTCTGTTGCGTAGATGGCCACGTGCTTGAGCTTAGCGTTCAAAGCTAAGCCGTGAGAGTTCTTGTAGCGCCTTATCGCGCCGACTATCTCGCGGGCGAGCTCGCCGAGCTTCTCGGCCTCTTCGTCAATTCTATCCTCCCTGAACTTCGGCCATTCGAGGAGGTGGACGCTTTTAGCGCCAACCCGCTCGCGGAAGAGGTTCTGGTAGAGCTCCTCGGTGATGTGCGGGACGAAGGGCGCCATCAGGAGCATCAGGTTGTAGAGGAGTTCGTAGAGCGCCGTCTTAGCCTTCAGTTTGCTCTCCTCGTCGTCGCCGTAGAGGCGGTACTTAATCATCTCGATGTAGTCGTCAGCGACCTCGTGCCAGACGAAGGTTATCAGCTCCCTCGTCAGAAGGTTGAAGCGGTAGCGCTCCATCTCCTCCGTGGCGAACTTGATGAGCCTGTGAAGCCTGCTGAGAATCCAGCGGTCGAGCGGTTCGAGCTCCTCGGGCGCTTTGGCCGGGTCAAAGTCCTCTAAGTGCCTCTCGGCGAAGCGGTAGATGTTCCAGACCTTCTGCAGGAAGCGGAAGTTGTAGTCAACGGTCTCCCACTTGAACGGGTGGTCCTCCCCGGGCGGGGCAAGGGCCGTCCAGAGTCTCAAAGCATCGGCGCCGTACTTCGGAATGACCTCATCAGGGGCAACAACGTTGCCGTAGCTCTTGCTCATCTTCCTGCCGTCGGGCCCGGCGACCATTCCGTTGATGAGGACGTCGCGCCAAGGCTTCTTTCCTGTAAGCATGTAGGTCCTGAATATCGTGTAGAATGCCCACGTCCTTATGATGTCGGTTCCCTGGGGCCTGAGCGCGGTCGGGAAGTTGTGCTCGAACCAGCGCTTTGCCTCCTCGTCGCCCTTAATCGCGTCGTGCCACCTGCTTATTATCAGCGGGGTTATGCTCGAGTCGACCCAGCAGTCGAGGACGTCTGTTACCGGCTTCGGCTCGCTTCCGTCGGAGCACTTCCTCGGGGGCTTGTCAAAGCGCGGGTCAACCGGGAGCTCATCCTCGTCGGGCAGTATTATCTCGCCGTTATCGCAGACCCAGAAGGGAATCGGCGTTCCAAAAACGCGTTGCCTGCTTATGACCCAGTCCCAGTCCATTGACTCTGCCCAGTCCTTAAGGCGGAGGAACATGTCCTCGGGATACCAGTTGATTTCCTTCGCAACCTTCACTATCTCGTCCGTGAAGTCCTTGACCTTTATGAACCACTGCTTCTTGGGCAACAGCTCAATAGGGGCCATACAGGAGCTTCTCTCGGTGTGCCTGAGAACGCGGTGCCTTATCCTCTCCTTTTTGTACAAGAGCCCCATCTTCTCGAGGTCTTCGGCAATCTTCTTCCTCGCTTCCTCGGTCTTAAGGCCTGCATAAGGCCCGGCGTTCTCGTTCATGGTTCCGTCCTCGTTGATGGCTATGATGACCGGCAGGTTGTAGCGCTTCTGCCAGACGACGTCCTGCTCGTCACCGTAGGTACAGTTGTAGACCGCTCCGGTTCCAAAGCTCGGGTCAACGTCCTCGTCAGCCAGAACCGGTACTTCCCTCTCGAATATCGGGAGTTTAACCTTCTTGCCGACCACATCTTTGTAGCGCTCGTCCTCGGGGTGGACGAAGACGGCAACACATGCCGGCATGAGCTCGGGCCTCGTGGTGGCTATCGGAACGTGACCTGAACCGTCAGCGAGCGGGAGCTTGATGTAGTAGAGGTAGCCTTCTTCCTCGACGTAGCCGACCTCGGCCTTGGCAAGGCTCGTCCTACAGCGCGGGCACCAATAAACAGGGTGTTCGGCCTGGTAAAGCAGACCCTTCTTGTAGAACTCGATGAGGGACTTCTGGACTGCCGCTTTATACCAGTCGTCCATCGTGTGGTATTCTAAATCCCAGTCAGCTGAATAGCCTATCCTGATGAACTGGTTGCGCATGGCCTCGATGGCCTGCCAGGTCCACTCAACGCACTTCTGGAGGAACTTCTCCGGCTGGTCCTTGCTGATTCCGAACTCCTTCTCGACCTTAAGCTCGGTAGGGAGTCCGTGGTTGTCAAAGCCCTGAGGGAAGAGCACGTTGTAGCCGGTCATTCTCTTATAGCGCGCGATGATGTCAATCCAGGTGTGGCTGAGCACGTGACCGAGGTGGAGCGTTCCGCTCGTGAACGGGGGCGGGGTGTCAATCGCGTAGCTCGGCCTCTTCTCGTCGAGCTCGTACTTGTAGATTTTCTCATCGAGCCAGAACTTCTGCCACTTGGGCTCAATCTCGTTCGGGTCGTAGTTCTTCGGGAGCATCTTATCACCTTCCACCGGGTTTTTCCGGGATGTTACACCCTTCGCCGGGGGCGCTTAAAAAGGTTAATCCCCAGATTGGCAGGGCCGAGAGGGCCCCGGTCAGGCCGGCCACGAGGTAGGCCGTGCCGAGCCCGAACTTTCCGGCGAGCAGGCCTATCGTGACGTTTGCAATCGCCGTGAACCCGCTTCCTAAGGTGCTCAGCGTCGAGCTAACCGTCGAGCGGACTTCCGAGGGAATTAAATCGTTCCTGAGGACTGCCATCAGCGGTCCCCTCGCCCCGAGGGTAACCTCTATCGCGAAGAGAAGGACCACACTCCCCCAGAGGCCGGGGACAAGGCCAAGGAGGGCAACCTCAACGCCGAGCAGGGCTGATGTCAGGGCGACTGTTTTCGGAGATGGTTCAAGCTTCCTCACCAGCAACGCGCCGAGGGAAGTGGAGAGCAACATCGTCGCGAAGAGCGGTCCGAGGGCCTCGTCCGGCAGTCCCTTAGCTTTCAGCAGGAGCATCCAGAACGTGAAGAACGCCCGTCCTGTAAAGCTTAATAGGAATGAAGAAAGGAGGAGCAGGTGCAGTCCCCTATTTTCAAGGACCACATGCAGGCCCCTGCGCAGTATTCCGGAGTATCCGAGTTCCGCCTTACCCCTGTTGTCTGGCAGAAGGATGACAGCCATAACGCCGGAGGCTATCGCGAGAAGCCCTGCGATGACCACGGGGGCGTTCGGAGCTAATCCCGCGAGTGCACCTCCGAAGAAGCCACCAGCAAACCTGGCCGGTCCGGAGAGGGCCTTCAGCCTGCTCAGGACGTCCTTTACCAGCTTCCTGTCTCCAAGGGCATCGTAGAGCCAGGGAACCATCGTTCCGCTGACGAGGGCGCTTCCAAGGCCGGAAAGGGACGCACCCGCGAGGACGCCCCAGAGCCCTCCCGAGAGGCCTATAATGACCAGTCCGAGGCCGAAGAGGGAGCTTCCGATTGCATAAACCCTGACCCTGCCGTGCCTGTCCGCGAGACCGCCGGTCGGGAAGTCCGTGAGGAGCTGGGCAAGCTCTGAAACGCTCTGAACCAGCCCAATCTCAGAAAAGCTCAGGCCAACCGACTTAAGCCAGAGGCTCAGGTAAGGCCCAAGAACCGCGGAGCTCAGCGAGCCCACTAAAGCCGTCGCCGTGTAGCGCCATTTCAGACCACGCTCCTGTCTTCCGGTGGACGATAGGCATCACCCGTGCACTGAAATGGGGAGGGGTTTAAAAGTTTTTGCATTGCCCCCTATTTCACTGCCACCAGCCAGTACCTTCTGTCGTTGGGCCTCAGCTCATGTCTGTCCCCATAGATTTTGACCCGCCTGAAGTGTCTTTCCGCCAAAAGCCTCATCTCCCTCGGCGTGTAGATGTTGAGTTCGTCGTCCACCATGAAGGCCCTAACGCTCCCGTCGGGCTTAACTATCTGAACGAGCCTCTTGAAGCGGAGCTTCTGGAAAGCCGGCTCCACCTCGCGCCAGTCGGTTATGACCAGCCTTTCTTCACCCTTTCGCTCGTCCCACACTATCGGGCCGTCCCTTCCGCCGTAGAACCAGCAGGGGAAATCAGCGATGAAAACTCCTCCTGGCTTTAAGGCCCGTTTTACAGAATCAAATAATTCTTGAATTGCAGAATCATCGAAATACATGATGGAGGAGAAGAACATGGTTACCGCGTCGAATTCCTCCTCAAAGTCGAGCTCGAGCGCGTTTCCTCGAATGAACTCGATGCTGAGCCCTGCCCTTTCGGCCTTTCTTCTCGCAACTGCCAGCATCTCCTCGTGGAGGTCGAGGCCCGTAACCTCGTAACCGCGCCTCGCGAGTTCGAGCGTTGGAATTCCTGTTCCGCAGGCCAGGTCGAGGATTTTCTTTACTCCCCTTTCGGCCTCTTTCCGGAACAGCTCCTCAACGAAGTCAATTTCCTCACCTATCCGCTTGGCTCTCCACCTGTAAATCGCGTCGTAGTACTCGGCCAGAACGGTGTAGAGCTCGTGCATAAGACCACCAAAGTGAAGTCGACTTCAATCTTAAAACCCTTCTCCCAGCTCCCTAAAGGCTTCAATAAGCCTGTCGTTCTCCTCAGGTTTCCTCACCGAAAAGCGCACGTATTCCGGCAGTCCGAAGCTCGCACAGCTCCTCACGAGGATTCCGCGCTTCTTCATGGCTTCAACGAACTCGTCAGCGTTCTCAACGCGCTTGATGAAGAAGTTTGCATCGCTTTTAACGTTTAAGGTTTTTTCAAGCCTCTCCTTTTCGCGCCAGATTAGGGGCATCGTCTTCCTGAGGTGCTCGAAGCCGTCTTTGACGAGAAACTCGAGGAAGGCAACTCCCGTCGAGCCTATGCTCCAGGGCATCCTAACGCTCCTGAACGCCTCTTCAAAACCCAAGACGTAGCCGACTCTTATTCCCGGTAAACCGTAGCTCTTGGTGAAGGTTCTGAGCTTCACGATGTTCTCACCCTCAGGACTCTCCGGCTTTTTCACGAAGTCTATGAAGGCCTCGTCGAGAACGAGGAGCGCCCCTCTGTCTTCTACCGCATCGAGAAGTGGCTTGAGCTCCCTAACGCGGTAGAACCTTCCGTCCGGGTTGTTGGGGTTGCAGAAGAAGACGACCGAGTCCCTCTCGACGAGCTCCGCTATTTTTTCCGGTTCGTTCGGGCCTTTGACGACTTTTGCTCCAAAAATTCTCGCTGTTCTCTCGTACTCGCCGTAGGTGTGGCGCGGAATAACAACTCTCCGCCCACGGAGCGCGAGGATTCCGAGTAAATAGAGCGCCTCAGTGATGCCGGCCGTTACGGTTAGAGGCTCACCGACGAGCTCTTCCAGCTCCTCCTCAAGCCTCTCGTAGTAGGGGTAGCGGTTGCTTATCTCCCTCGCGCGTTTGAATATCTCATCGAGCCACTCCGGGGGGTAAGGATTGAGCGACGCCGAGAAGTCGAGCAAGCCTTCCTTCCTCGCACCCCCGTGATAGGTTGAGAACCTCACCGGCTCAAGCATGGACACACCCCCGTTGCGAGGAGTAAAAGGACGATTCCGACCCATTCGGCAACGACGAACCAGTAAACCTTCAGGGCTCGTTTTATGTCTTCGTTTTTCGGCTCCCTGCCCGGGAAGCGGTAAACACCGGGCTTCTCAAGCCAGACCCCGAGGACGGCGCTCATAGCCGACATAGGCTTGTCGGAGTTTATCTTGAACCTTGCAAGGCGGTAGTGCCTGAGAACCTTCAAACCGCCGAGCGGGAGGTAGAGGAGAACGGTCAAGCGGGCGGGAATTAGGTTAAGAACGTCGTCCAGCCTCGCTGAGAACTTGCCGAAGAACTCGTAGCGCTCGCTCCGGTAGCCGAGCATGGCATCGAGCGTGTTCACCGCGCGGTAGAGCAGGGCTCCAGGGAGGCTAAAGAAGAGGAAGTAGAACAGCGGAGCGATTACGGAGTCGTTGAGGTTTTCAGCCAAGCTCTCTATCGAGGCGGAGTTGAGGTGAGCTTCATCGAGGTTTCTAACGTCCCTGCTCACTATCATCGAGACTGCCCTTCTCTTTGCTTCGATGTCCTCGGTTATCGTTCTCGCTATGTGCTCGTGGAGACTCCTTACCGCGAAGGAGCTTTTCAGGAGGTAAACTGCCAGAACGTAGTTCAGCGGGAAAGGAATGTATCGGGGAACGAGCGAGAGGGCTAAAGCGAAGGCAATGACGAGCAGGGCCGTTAAAGCTCCCGCGAGGAAATCCGTAAGGGGGTCTCTTCTTTTCCACTTTCCGTCGAGAAAGCCCGCTATCCTCCCGAACCAGACTACGGGGTGGAGCTTGGCCGGTGATTCCCCAAGGAGGAGGTCCCAGAGAAGCGCGAGGAGAAAAACGATTAGGGCGTCCATTCCCCAAAGGCCTCCCTGATTTTAGCGTACTCGGCGACCATCTCATCATTCGGCTCGCGGACTCCGCGACGCACGTACCAGGCCGGATGTCTCAGGTACTCCACCTCAAAGCCGAGCTCCTGTAAGGCCCTTTCGGCGGTTCTGCCGAGGGCGAAGACGGCTTCCGGCTCGAGGATTTCGAGTTCCCTCGCGAGGAGCTCGTAGGTGCCTTCCGGAACGCGGGACAGCCTGTTGTTCGGGGGGTTGCACTTCACGACGTTGGTTATGTAAACGAAGTCCGGATTGATGCCGAGGTGGAAGAGAACTTTCCTGAGTAAGCTCCCGGAGGCGTCGCGGTAGAAGCACACGCCGGTTTTTCCACAGCCCCGTCTTCCTGGCGCTTCGCCCACGAGGGCGACCCTGGAACCCGTCCAGCCGTTGGCGAAGGGCAGTCCCTCGAACTCCCCTATTTCAAGCTGGTAGTGCAGGTTCTCCCCGCCACAGAAGTACTCGGGGTCCGTCAGGAGGGAGCAGTAGAGGGCAGAAAGCTCTATCGCCCGGGCCTCGGAGGACTCATCGGTTACCAAAAACCTTTCCCGGGGGTTGTAAATCGTCCGGGCGTAGGTTCCGTAAGTTCTCTCGTCCAGATTCATGAAATCGCGCCAGGTTTTCAGTGAAAGTGGTTTGGTCAGAAGGTTTCGCGGATTAACGTAGACGTCGCCGACCCTCTGGAGTTCATCAATCCGAATCAGCATAATGGATAAAAGCTCCAAACCCTTTATAGGCTTGGTGGTTGAATGAAAGGAGTCGCCTTTTTCTCGGGTGGCAAGGACGGCCTCTACGCGGTTCACCTTGCTGAAAGAAACGGAATCGAGGTTCCCTACCTTCTCGCGCTCAAAACCACGATAGGACTCTCACCCCACTGGGAGAACTTCCCGGCCCTCAAAACGCTCGCCGACGCGATGGGGAAGGAACTGCTCACCTTCGATATGAGCAGAGGGAGCAGGGCTTTGGCGGAGTTCATAGCTTCGCTGGACGTTGACTACCTGATATCGGGCGACGTTCTCCTCGAAGACCACCTAAAGTGGATTGAGCGACTCGCGGAAGAGGCTGGAGTCAAGCCCCTTGAACCGCTATGGGGACGGGATACGAGGGAACTCGCCGGGGAAATCCTGAAAGCCGGCTTCGAGTACGCGATAATAGCCGTGAACAAGGAGAAGCTCGGCAAAGAGTGGCTCGGCTACACATTCCGCTCGGTCGAGGATTTGGAGTTCTTCCTCGAAAGGAACCCCGGCGTTGACCCGGTCGGCGAGTTCGCGGAGTTTCACACCGTTGTTTTAGCGTCTCCCCTCTTTGAGGAGCGCTTTGTCCCTGAAATCCTCTCGACCGAGGAGAGCGAGAGGTATCACTGGGTTAGGTTCGAGCTAAGAAATGAGAAAAGGTAAATAGGGGCAAGGCGAAAATAATGGAGGTGATAGGATGGGCGAGATAGTGCTCAGGATAACCGTTCCAGAGGGCTGGAGTGAGGAGATGAGAAAGGCCCTGGAGCGAAGGCTCATCGTGGACGTTACGAGAGAGCTCCAGAAGAGGGTTGAAGAGGCTAAGCAGTTTGAGGAAATCGTGAGGGGCATCAGGATAGAGGAGGAAGACGAGGCTAAGGCCCTTGAGGACGAGATTGCCAGGGAAATAGCCAAGCGCTACGGAGTGGTCTGAATGGAGGTCGTGCTGGACTACAACGTCGTTTTTTCGGCCCTTTACAACAGAGGCGTTGCCTACAAACTTTTCATGCTGAACCACGTGACGAGAGATATTGAATTCTTGGTTCCGGACTACTTCTGGGAGGAGGTCGAACGAAAGAAGGACCGCCTCGCCAAATTAACTCGCCTAACGGAGGAGGACTTCGAATTCGTTCTCAGAATTATCAAGTCCCAGACGATAACGATGCCGGAGCACATCGTCAAGGCTGGCATAGAGGAAGCCCTCTCCCTGTCTCCCGACCCAAAAGACGTCCCTTACGTTGCCCTTGCGCTCGCTCTTAATCTTCCACTTGTTACGGGTGATTTAAAGCTGAAAAACGCCATTAAAGATAGAATTGTCATCTATTCCCCGTCGGAGCTGTTAAAACTCATGGGTGGCTCTGTATGATCCCCGAAGAACTTCTCTTTGAGCTTGAATCCAAAGGAGTAACCCTCGAAAAGATGCTCGACACCGCATTAGAGCTGTACATCGGCGACGAGCGCGAGAGGGTTCGAGAAAGGCTGAGGGGGCTGATGCTGAGGTATCTGGGCGATATCAACGTCCAGGCACTGCTCCTCTCGGCGCTTCTCCTCGAGGAGAACTTCAAGGTTGAGGGCGACCCCGTGAACCTCGTGGCCGACGAGCTCATCGGCATGAACATCGCCGAGCTCATAGGCGGAAAGATGGCGCTGTTTAACTTCTTCTACTACGACACCAGGAAGCCCGGCATCCTTGCTGAGCTTCCGCCGTTCCTCGACGACGCGATAGGTGGCTTTATAGCGGGCTGTATGACGAGGCTGTTTGAGGAGGTGTAGCGGTGCGGAATCTTTTACCCTTCTTCACGCGGATTCCGGTCAAAGGCGACTTCGAGCGGGTTAGGAAGGAGCTCTGGGCTCTCCCCCTGCTCGCGCCGGTAACTTCGGCCCTGGCGACGCTCGTCCTTTATCTGAAACTCCCACTGAGCAACATCCTCTCTGTCCTCGCGCTCTACCTCACGATAGGCCTCCTACACCTCGACGGCCTGGCAGACTGGGCCGACGGGGTTATGGTCAAGGGCGACCGTGAGAGGAAGATTAAGGCCATGAAGGACCTCAACACGGGCATAGCAGGGGTTTTTGCCGTCGTCATGGCCCTCCTCCTGCAGGTTTACTCCCTCCCACTCCTCCCGTTCTATGCGCTCTACCTGGCCGAGCTGAACTCAAAGTTCGCCATGCTTCTCGCTCTGGCAACAAAGAAGCCCCTGGGTCAGGGACTTGGGGCGTACTTCATGGAGGGCATAAATGGAAGGCAACTGGCCATCGGAATGTCCCTCTACCTCCTCCTGCTCCTGCTGGTAGCTTACCTCGAACCGCGCTCGCTCGTGTCTCTCTTCGGCCTCCTTGCGGGAGCGTACGTCATTCACCTCTCGCTAAGGAACTTTGGAGGGCTCAATGGAGACTGCATAGGCGCGGTAGCCGAGATAACGAGAGCCGGGGCGCTCCTGGGAATGGCGGTGGTTTGGATTTACTTCGGGGGTTGAATCCCAGGAATCACGTCGAGCCGGTCCAGTTCCCTGTCCTCAAAGGTTGCGTATGGAATAAACCCCGCCTTTCTGGCCTTCTCTATGAAGTCGAGTATTCTGGCGAGGTTTTCTTCACTTCTCGTCCCGTCATCGACGTAATCAACCACGAAGACGGGCTTTCCGGCGCTGACAACCCTCTCAAGGAGGGGAACCTTTTCGGCCGTCCAGGGACTCGGCTCAAGGCCGTCGTAGAAGACGTCCTCGCTTGCCCAGCCTGAAACGGTGGCGAGAAGCGTCCCGTTGTCGTATTCAAGCAGATACTCACCGTTCTGAGGGATTATTATGAAATCCCGCCCGGCTTTGGAGCGCGTGTAGTTGGCGATTTCGAGGATGAACTCAATCATCTGCCCTGCCGTCCAGCTCTCATTGTACCCCTGCTCAGCCCAGAACCAGTATTCATCGACCTTGTCGAGATAAATCCCGGCAAAGCCCTGGGCGATGATTCTGTCCAGGTAGCGAAAGACGATTTCCTTCCATTCCTCGTCCCAGTACCTGACGGCGTAGTTGCCCTCCCAGTCTGGGTTCTCCGGACCGAGCCACGCCGGCGGGTTCTCCTTCCAGCTCTCGTTCCAGTAAAAGCGGTAGTCCTCGGCCTCTCCGATGCTGATGTAGGCAATCGGAATCACGCCGGCCCGTTTAATCTTCTCTATCTCTCCCCTCGTGTAAGCGGTCTCGTCGCTCCCATCCCGGGAGTAATCCATCACGACCAAATCGAAACCGCTCTCGGCTATAACCTCTGGACTCGCGTTCTGAAGCCAGTAGGCCCAGCTCCTCACGGAGGAAAGCGAGAGGTTTTCGGAAGTACCTGGGAGGTTCATAAACCCCAAACTCGAATTGGATGTCTCGTTCCGGGTTTTGCCCCATGAACTGCCCGGAGATGAAGTGTTCGCACTGATATTTGGGCTTGAGGAAGTTGGGGTGGAATTTTCAGCCCGCCCGGTTCCGGGAACCGCTGAAGTGCTCTCCAAGGTAGTTGTCGTGGAATGCTCATCTGGTGTAATATTTTGAGTTATGGTATGGGCAGTGGAGTGAGGTTGAGTATCGCTTCCGGGGGAAATGCAGGCGGAGATGAACACGAGCAGGACAACGACGGCTATGTAGCGCATATCTCACCTTGGGCGCAAGGTCTTTTAACGCTTGTCCGAATGTTGAGATATGATAATCATCATGGCCGGCGGGCGTTCGAGCAGGATGGGGCGGGAAAAGCCAGTTCTGAAGGTCGGCGGAGTGCCGATGCTACTCCGCGTTTATAGCGAGGCCGAAAAAGTGGGTGAGACAGTTGTTGCCCTCTCAAAAAATACGCCGAAGACTAGGGAGCTGTGCCTCCGCGAGAGAATTCCCTTCGTCGAGACGCCCGGAAACGGCTACGTGGATGACGTTAAGTGGCTCCTCCGCGAGTTCGGGCCATTTATCAGCGTCTCTGCGGATTTGCCCTTCGTTAAGGCGGGCGATATAGCAGGGATTTCGGAGGCCTTTGACGGAAAAACGAGCCTGACGGGAGTTCTACCGCTAAAGCTGGTTCCAAAGGATTTGAAGCCCGTTGTTTATAGAGGCTACGCGATAGTTGGCCTTAACGCCGTCGGAACCGATGGCGAGAGGTTCTTCGAGCTGAGAAACCCGTTGCTCGCTTTGAACGTCAACACGCCGGAAGAGTTAAAGCTCGCTGAGAGAATAGCGAGGCTGGTGGGAAGATGAGGGGGAGCGAGGTTAAGGGAGCGGTGGCATTCGTCATCTTTCTGGCGCTCGCCGTGCTGTTCCTTCTCGGCTTCCTGCTCTTCGCGGTGGTTTTAATCGCTGTAGGCCTGCTGGTCTTCTTCGGGTTCTACGCATACATCCGCCTGAAGCTCTGGTGGGCGAGGAGACACCCGCCGAAGGAACTTGAGGAGCCGGAGGATTATTTTTGAAGTCCAAGCTCCCCTAAAATTCTCTCGACGTCAAGGTTCTTCTCAACAATTCCCGCGAACCTCTCTATTTCCCCCTCAATGCTCCAGCGCTCAACAGAGACAGGCTCAAGGCCCTTCTCAGCCCGCAGGAAGTTGAGGAAGCGCTCCGTGAAGGCGAAGTTGTGGAATATTCCGTGCAGGTAAGTCCCGAAGGCCCTCTCGCCTATCGCTCCCTCAGGCTCGAAGGCTCTGGCGCCGTTGATTGTCCTAATCACCGAGAACGGCCTCTCCGAGACGCTCCTTCCAAAGCGTATCTCGTAGCCCTCGACGGCCATTCCTTTAGCAGGTTCCCAGAGAACCTCGGCACTCAGGTGGTTCGTTCTCTTGGTTTTCTCGAAGACGGTTTTAGCCGGAAGGAGGCCGATTCCCCTAACGGTTCCACGCTTGGACTCGACGGTGTCGATAATCTTCTCCCCGAGCATCTGGAAGCCTCCGCAGATTCCGACTACAAAGGAACCCTCGCGGTGGGCCTCGATTATCGCATCCTCAAAGCCCTCCCTCCTCAGCCAGAGCAAATCCTCGACCGTGTTCTTGCTTCCGGGGACTATTATCACGTCTCCCTTGAGTTCCTCCGGCTTCGTCACGTAATCTATTCCGTTCGCCCAGTGGAGTGGTTCAAAGTCCGTGAAGTTGCTCATGTGGGGGAGCTTGATTATCTGTATGTGAAGCTCGCCCTTCGCCCTGGGAAAATCTGTCAAGGAGTCCTCCTCGGGAAGGCGGTGCTCGATATAGGGAATAACGCCGAGGGTCGGCTTCCCGTAGCGTTTTTCGAGGTACTCAAAGCCCGGCTTTAGGAGGGAAGCGTCCCCGCGGAATTTGTTAAAGACAAAGCCGATTATTGCGTCTCTTTCCTCAGGTTTCAGAAGCTCCATCGTGCCAACTATTGAGGCGAAGCTCCCTCCCCTGTCTATATCGGTGACGAGGATTCCCTTCGCCTTTGCGTGGAGCATGACACGCGTGTTGGCTATGTCGTAGTCCCTGAGGTTAATCTCGACCGGACTGCCTGCCCCCTCAATGATGACCAGGTCGTGGTTCTCCTTCAGCTCGTCCAGAACGGCCATCGCCTTCCTGAAGAGTTCTTCCTTCCGCGAGAGCATGTATTCGCGGGCGGAAACGCTCCCAATCGGCTTCCCCATGAAGACGACCTGACTCCTCATATTTCCTTCTGGCTTGAGCAGAATCGGGTTGAACCTCACGCTGGGTTTCTTTCGGCACGCTATCGCCTGTAAATACTGCGCCCTGCTTATCTCACCGCCCTCGATGCTCGGGGCCGAGTTCAGGCTCATGTTCTGGCTCTTGAAGGGCACCACGTCGTAGCCGAGGTTCGAGAAAATCCTGCACAATGCCGTAACGAGGAGCGACTTGCCCGCTCCGGAAGACGTTCCGAGGACCATTAGCGCTTTTCCCATCTTCAACCCCAAAGCCTATAAGCGGGACTGGATAAAAACTCCACGGTGGTTGGAATGGAGAGCCTCTTCCTTCTCGTCCTGGGCAACACCGAGATAAGCACCGTGCCGGGAATAAGCGTTGCCGGAGCGACGCCGGAGCTGACGAAGCTGACGCCGGTGGCCGACGCTGAGTACCTCTTCCATGAGAAGCCCCTGACGATTGACGTGATTCCCGTAACGCCCGAAGGCCATCCGACGCCGGCCATAATCACCAAAGCGGCAAAGGAGCTCGCGGACTTCCCTGTCCTCGTCGTCAGAGGTGGGACTTATCTTGCTCCTCTCGTCCCGCACGTCCACATCAGCGACGCCGTCGGGCGGGACTTCAGAAAGGAGCCGGCACTTCCGGAATTCGGCGATATAATCAAGCGCGCCAAGCTCTTCGGCGAGGAGCTGAACAAGACGCCGGTGAAGGAACTCGTAATCGGCGAGTCAACGCCCGGCGGAACCACAACGGCTCAGGCCGTCCTCTGGGCACTCGGCTACGAAGCGAGAACCAGCTCTGCCTCACCGGACAATCCCCAGAGCCTCAAGGAGAAGGTCATCGCCGAGGCGTTCGAAAGGGCGGGAATTGAGAAGGGCCAGCTGAGGGACAACCCCCTCGAAGCCCTCAGACAGTTTGGAGACCCGATGATGGCTACCGTAATCGGCATCGCGCTCGGCTTTAGGAAGGATATCGTTTTAGCGGGCGGAACGCAGATGCTGGCCGTTTCAGCGCTTCTCAAGGCCCTCGGCGAGGATTTGAGCAGGTTCATGATTGCCACAACCAAGTGGGTCGCCAACGACAAGAGCGCGACCTTCCTCGAGACCGCGAAGGAAATCGGAATAGTGACTTATTCGGCCGATTTGGACTTCTCGAAGAGCGAGTTCAAGGGACTGAGGGACTACGAAAAGGGCTATGTCAAGGAGGGGGTTGGAGCCGGAGGCGCAACGTGGCTGGCGATAAAGGCCGGCTTCTCACCGGAAGAAGTTAGTACGAAGGTCGAGGAGCTCTACGGAAGGCTCATGGAGATGAAGTGAGTTCTCGCAGGAGTTCGGCTTTTATCCCTGCTCTTACGGCTTTCTCATACATCTTTTTGTCGTCGGTTATCAGTTTGGCGTTTGCCTTCTTTGCACAGGCGAGGAAAAGAACGTCAAAACCGCTCGCCTTTGTGGCAATCCCAAGGTCAATGGCGGTTTCAAGGAGATAAACGTCCGAGTATAGAAGAGAATGTTCGGTAATAAAACTAACCGCAAGCCTGGAAAGGGCAGGATTGTTAGAAAGGCGTGAGACAACGGAAGCAGTTTCTACAAGCATAACAACTGGCTCGTGCAACAGTACTTTACCGATAGTTACTTCATCGAGGATTGACTTTGCTTTTTTGTGAAGTTCAAGTCGAGAGTAGTAAACCTCGTCCCTTTTCTTGCGTTTTGGTGGAACAAAGCCCTTCACGAATACACTGGTGTCAAGAACGAGGTCAGTAGTCATAGTCCTTCTCCCTCATCTTTCGTATCATCTCGGTTATGTCCTCCACGTCTTCTGTGTACTCCGTTTCCTCCTCAGCGAGTCGAATTAAGTCCTCAAGGGTTACCTGGCCCTTTCGAATTTCCTTTAACCGTATTTTCAACAGAAGGTTCTGTGCATCGAGGAACAGCCTCTCGACCTGCCTCTCAACGTCCTCCATTCTCTCACCGGCATTAATAGGAAGCGGAACTATTTAACGCTTCTCGTCCTCTCCCACTTTCTTACGCTCTCCTCAAGCGCCTCCCTGACCGCCCTGCCGATATTGAGGCCGAGCTTCGTCGCCGTTCCAGCCCACTCCGTTTCGCCTTCGAAGGCAAAAACCCCGATGCCGTCGCTCGTCGTCCCGGTGGCTCTGTATCCGAGACTCAGGAGGGTGTAGGTTTTTGCCTCCGTTGCAGTCATTATCGCGTTCGCCATCGCGCCGACGGTTAAGCCATCATCGATGACGAGGGCGATGTTTATCGTCCCCGGCTCCCAGGAAGGCGGTTCCTCACCGGCTATCGCAGGGTTTGTGATTCCCGCGGTAACGTAGGCTGTAACGTTCCCGCTCCTCGAAACCGAGAGCACCTTGCCGATGTCCGCGGCCGTCATAAAACCGACGAAGTTTTTCAATCCGTTTTCGCGCTCAAATGAGAAGCAGTCGGCTTTGTAGTCGCCGGAGTAGTTCTTGGGAACCTTCATGAAAAAGAAGCCGTTTGCCCGGGTTAGACCTCCTCTGTGGGGCGCGTTGCTGAGGGAGAGCATCGGCCTATCGAAGGGCAGGATGAAGTGGTTGGGCGCCATGATACGCCCTCGACCTTGGGGGATATAACCCTTCCTTTGGTGAGGTTAAACGCTTCCGTTTGCTGAAAGGTTATTAAGGCCGGGAAATATTTTACCCCGGTGGTAATATGGGCGTTGAGGAGCACAAGAGAAAGGCACCCAAGAAGTTTCGATTTGCGGTCATAACGGTGAGCGATACCGCGAGCAGGGGCGAGAAGGAAGATGCCAGCGGAAAGTTCCTCATCGAGGAGCTGGAGAAGGCCGGACACGAGCGGGTTCTCTACAAGGTCGTGCCAGATGAGAAGATGGCGATAATAGGTGCCATCGTTGAAGCCTTCGAGAAGGGAGCAGAAGTCGTCGTTACCTCCGGCGGGACCGGAATAGCGAGCAGGGACGTGACGATAGAGAGCCTGAGACCACTTTTTGATAAGGAGCTTACCGGCTTCGGTGAGATTTTCAGGCTGATGAGCTACGAGGAAATCGGCACGGCGGCGATAATGACGAGGGCAACCGCCGGCGTTATCAGGAGCTCGGGAAGGGCGATGGCTGTCTTCTGCCTCCCGGGAAGCCTTGGAGCCGCGAAGACGGGGATAAAGATTATCCTCAAGGAGGCCGGCCACGTCCTCAAGCACGGGAGGGAATGACATGAGGGAGTTCAAGCGCCTCACTCCCTACAGGGAGGCACTGAAGTTACTCCTCGACGACCTGAGTGAGATTGAGGAAACCGAGGAAGTTCCGCTGGAAGAAGCCCTCGGCAGAGTTTTAGCTGAGGACGTCGTTTCGCTGATAGACAGCCCGCCCTTCGACCGTTCGGCGGTTGACGGCTACGCTTTGAGGGCTGAGGACACCTTCCCCGCGAGGGAATACAGCCCGGTGGAGCTGAAGGTCGTTGATGAAATTGTCGCTGGAGAGGAGAGCAGGACGAAGGTAGAGCCCGGAACTGCGGTAAAGCTTATGACGGGCTCGAAGATGCCTGAGGGAGCGAACGCGGTTCTGATGCAGGAGATGGCCGAGCGCGAGGGGGACGTGATAAGGGTTCTCAGACCAGTCGCTCCGGGTCAGAACGTTGCCTTCGCTGGCGAGGACGTGAAAAAGGGAGAGGTAATTTTGAGAAAGGGGCAGGTGCTCAGGCCTCAAGACTTGGCACTCCTCAAGAGCGTGGGTTTCAGGACGGTTAAGGTCAAGAGGAAGCCCAGGGTTGGGATAATCGTAACCGGCGACGAGCTTATTGAGGAGTTCGACGAGGAGGCGTTGAAAGCAGGCAAAATCCTTGAGAGCAACTCCGTCATGCTGAAGGGCCTTGTGAGGCAATATTTCGGCGAGCCGGTCTTTTACAGCGTCGTCCCCGACAACGAAGACGCGATAAGGAATGCAATCGAGAGGGCGAAGGCCGAGAACGACCTCATCCTCGTTACAGGTGGTTCGGCCTTTGGAGACAGAGACTTCGCCCACAGGTTCGTTAAGTTGCTCTTCCACGGGACGACGATAAAACCCGGGAGACCGATAGGCTACGGCGAGAGGGTATTCATAATGAGCGGTTATCCCGTGGCTGTCTTCACACAGTTCCACCTCTACGTCAAGCACGCCCTGGCGAAGCTCGTCGGGGCCAGGAACTACGAGGTTCGCGTTAAGGCGACGCTGACAGACAGGATTCCCAGCCAGCTCGGAAGGCACGAGTTCGTCAAGGTCTGGTACGAGGACGGGAAGGCGAAACCCATCAAAAAGAAGGGAAGCGGGATAATAAGCTCGCTCGTGGAGAGCAACGGTTACGTGGAAATCCCCGAGGACAGTGAGGGATACCTTGAGGGAGAAGAGGTCTGGGTGACCCTATACTAAAAGTCTCTAATCAACGCCCCACTGTCGGGCACCTTTATAATTTCTCTAATGTCTTCTGGAAGTTCTTCAATGATTTCCAATTCCTTTTGGGTAATGTCCTGAATTATCTCCATAGCCTCGCGCTTTCTCTGTTCCAAAATGTCATATACTGGATTATCCCTAAGCCAAGGTATAATTTCTTTAACATTATGCTCGGGAGGTTTCATAAGACCACTCTCAGTCATGGCATTATTCATTATGCAGTTCAGGTTAATAACTCTTTCTGTTATTCGGTTGACACGAGGAGCAGATGTAACCATTGGGAATGTTCTATTGACGGGAGGTCAAGAAAGGGTATGTCGCCCGCCCGTAACGCCCGCCCTCATCGAAGGCAACGCCACACTCAGGCGGGTTAACCCAGGCGGGCGAGAACTGTGCCCGGCCTGGGTTTCCCGCGGTCATCGTGCTCCGGGACGCGGAAGGCCCTCCCGCGGGGACCTCGCTGAGGCCGGGCTGTAGCCCCCGCATCGCCCCCCGGTTCATTCTCCCCGGGGTCCTCGCGCGGGGGCGTTGTTAGGTAGGGGACGCGGTTTATAAACCCTCACTCAAGGAGTTTTCTGAGCTGGTTGAAAAGACGTTCTTCAACGCTGTTTCTGTCTATCACAATGATTAACGTGCCTCCTTTTACCATAACCAGGTCCCTTAGCTTGGAGAGAAACTTCATGAGCGATTCCCACGAATTGTACATGCTGAGGTACTCAACGCAATCGAGAACGACGACACCAGGAATCCCCATTCTTGAAGCTTCCTCAAGGTACTGGAACGTTATCTCCGTCATCTTCGCGAGTTCTGTGGGGTTAAGGGTTCCCGAGATATGTTCTTTCCTAAACGGAACCGCAGTTACGAAATACGTTCTCCAACCTTCCCTGGAGTGCTTTAAATCCCTGAGAAACGCCAGTACAGGAGCATTTTCAAGCTTTGGAAGCAGACTCTCGAACTCATTGGGCTGAAGAATAATCGTCCCACTGTGTATCTCCGGAACCTTAACATCGGCCCTTCCCTCAAGAAATTCCCTTGTTGAGGTCAGACGGTACATGGAGTATGCCATCATAACCGTTAGGGCAGTTGAGAGGGTAAATCCTATGGGAAGGTACCACTCGTAGAGGCCGAACAATGCCGCGGGGATTAAGTGGAGTCCGAATAGGATGACGCTGAGGTAGAGAATCTTTGCGGGTTTCTTGTAAATGGCCTCAATGGGCTTCAACAGAACACCACTCGCGAAGACAAAGGCACCACTCACTCCCAGGGAAACTCCCGCAGTTAGGGCCCAGTCTGCGTTTCCAGTGAAGCGATAGACGAGAACGACGTACCCATAGAACACCGGGGCCATTATGCCCATCCGCTTGAGGGTCGAGTGTGAGAGCTGGATTGATTCCTCTTCAAGGAGCCGTATAGACCCTACGAACACGAACATGGCGAAAATCGTAAGTGATAGCTCGGCTATCGTCTTGAGAACGGGGTTCTTTGAGGCGGAGAACGCCACCATGAGGAAATCCGCGAGCCAGGCAACGGCAAAAAAGAGTGCAGACCTGCGCCTGCGCTTGAGGTACACCCGCATTATCAGGGCAAAGGCCGTGAGGTCAGCTATCATGACGAGAAGCCCGCTGACGATGGGCATCACGTCATTTAGTCCCATGGACAACCCTCCTCGGGTCGGCGAAGCCGTCCCATCTGAACGGTCCGGCCGGCGGAGCCCGGATGGCGGTCTCATCTTCAACCTTCACGACGAGCACCTCCGGTCTGGCTATAATCACGGCCAGCAAACCCCGTTCACCGTAGTCCACCACGCGGTATCCATCCTCGGTTTTTTTGACCGGAAGAACCAGCGTGAATGGCCAGTTGGGATAGTAGGCTATTTCCCGTTTCCCAGGAATACCTACGAGGTCGCCGAAGAGGTAGTAGCCGTAGAGCGGGACTGCCCGGGCGTTTGGGAACTTCTCCTCAACGTCCTTGAGAAAGGTGACGTCAGTCCCAACGCCACTCAGGATAACGGCCTCTATGTCCTCAGACGCGCTCTCGAAGAGTCCGATTAGAGGTGGAGCTGTTCTCGCCAGGTTTATCCTGTCCCTCTTAAGCACGCGCTCTGTGTAGCGAACGAGCGGGTTGAGAATCCTCAGGACTTCCTCAACCCCTTTCTCCTCCAGAACCTTTTTCAGCCCGTCGGTTTCCATTCCTATGAAATACAGGTAGCCACCGTAGTTCCACACGAGCTCGCTTATCTCGTCCTGATACCAGCCGTAGGGACCGTGTGCAAGGGCACGCATCTTGCCCGAGGGAAACGTTTCATTCAGGCCGTAAAGTTCGTCGAGGGCGGATTTAAGGTACGAAACCAGGTACTTAACGTATTCCCTGTCCCAGTGTCCGATGGCCCTCTCGCGCGTCGTTCCCGAGGACTGGTAAAAGCGAACCTTGCCTCTGTAGTCCTCGGGCAGGAAATCGAGCCAGTTGGCGCGCAGGTAGTCCTCGTTGACAAGAAAGCCCCTGTTGAGCAGGTTCTCGACGGTCTCCACCACCGTGTTCCCGAGCAACTCCTCAGCCCTGAGGGAAAACCTCCTCCAGTACGGGGATTTCTCAAGATGAAATTCAATGACCCTTTCGAGGTGGCTCAGAACGTCAGTTTCCTCGACTTTAAGGGGCTCTTCGATTAAATCCTTGGGGACATCATCGTACGTCATGGCATATTATTGTTCAAAGGAAGATATAAGCCTTTCTTAAATACCCTTCTGAATGTTAGTTGCATCCCCGGACCCATAGGGTTAAATAAACCAACGCCTAAGGTTGATGGGTGACGCCATGCCCACCGTTATATATCGTAAAACCCTACTGGATGGGTTTAAATACACCCTGAGCAAGGCCGTGGAAACGACTCCGTTCTGGAAAGAGAAATTCGAGGGTCTTGACCTGGAAGGGATTTCTCCGGAAACCCTCGGTGAGCTAACGGCCAGGGTAACAATCAAGCCCCACGACCTTTACGAGAGGTCCCGTGTCTGGCCGGACTACATACGGGAGGGCCGTCTCTTCCATGCGGTTATGAGGACCAGCGGAACGACCGGCCAGCCGAAGAGGGTGCCCTTCACTCCTGACGACAAGAGACGAACCGCACGCCAGATGGCACCCTGGGTCAACGAGTACTTCGAGAAGGGCGAACGGGTCGCTTCATTCTTCCCGCCACTGCCTTCTTCATCGGGCAACTTCGCGCTGAGCGGGCTTGAAGGCAACAACGCAGGGGTTGCGTACTTCCAGGTACCGATTACCTACCTCCAGAACAGGGAACTCCTTCTCAAGGAGCTCGAGGACATAAAGCCAACCTCGATATGGGCCCTAACTGCCACAGCCTACAACCTCGGCCTCATCCTGCCGGAGAAGCTCAGAGAGGACGTTAAAACGATAGTCGTCGGCGGTGAGACGCTAACACCAGAGCTGGCCAAGGCCACCCTTGAACTGTTCCCGAACGCCGTCGTCATAGACAACTTCGGCTCGACGGAGGACGACGTTACCGGCTTCAGGATAGTTACAAAGAAAGGCACAACGCCGTTCCACTTCGGTGAGTCCGTAATAGTCCTCGAAGATACAGGCGACGAGGATTATCCAGAATACAAGAGGCTCTACATCACAAAGGTCATGCGCGAGGGTGAGCTGACGGGATTACCTCTCTTCAACTACGACATCGGCGATTTGGCGAGGCTCGAAAACGGCGAAGTCGTCAGCATAATCCGCGTTAAGGACGTCGTCGTTCTCTCCGGGGCAAAGCTCCACATAGACCAGGTAATGGAGATAGTCTACGGCCATCCCGAGCTCAAGGACTTCGTGATACTCTATCATCCGCTCTCGCCGGACAATCCGAGGCCCAGGGTGGTCGTAAGGGTTGCCTACGAGGGTGAAAAACCGGCCGGAATCGAGGACGAGGTGAGGGAGCTCATCTACGAGGCCAACAATCCGGTTCGCTACGAGGTCGAGGAAGCGAAGAGCTCGGAGCTCATAATCGAGGCAGTCCCGCTGGAAAAGCTCCGCGAGGGCCTCACAGTCAGGCCTGGGAAGACCAAGAGAATATACGTCGCCGGAAAGGACTTCTGATTTTCTTCCTTTTAATCCTCTTGTCATAATGCCGAAAAGTTATTTAAGGCCCTTCTCAGATTTCCAGCCGGTGGTGGGAATGGCAAAAGCGAAGATTATCCACGACGGAATCCACGGTAGCATGGAGGTCACGGGGGTAATCCTCGAACTCGTCAAAACGCCCGAGTTCCAGAGGCTCAGGCACATAAGACAACTCGGTCTGGCATACCTCGTCTACCCCGGTGCCAATCATTCACGCTTCGAGCACTCCCTCGGAACGTGGCACATTGCGAAGCGCCTCTCCGACGAGGTCGGGCTCGACGAGGACGAAAGCCTGCTCCTCCAGGTCGGCGCTCTGCTTCACGACATTGGGCACGGGCCCCTAAGCCACACCTTCGAGGGAATCTACCGCCATTACGTGAAGGAGCGCGACCACATGCGCCTCGGCCAGGACATTATAACGGGACGGATAAACATAACCGGCGACGAGGACGGCGGAAAGATTCCGGAGATACTGGAAAGCCACGGAATTGAGCCGAGGGAAGTTGCCGACCTAATCCTCGGCAGGGCGAAGAAGCCTTACCTCGGCCAGATGCTTCATGGCGGGGTTGACGTTGACCAGCTCGACTACCTCATCAGGGACGCCCACTACACCGGCGTCGCGCACGGAATAATAGACCTTGAGAGGCTCCTCAAGGTGCTCGAAATCCACGATGACGAGCTCGTCGTCGACGAGAAGGGTGTTGAAGCCGTCGAGGGAATGATGGTGGCGCGCTCGCTGATGTATTCGCGCGTTTACTTCCACCACACGGTGAAGATAGCCGAGGGAATGCTGACAAGAGCCCTGGAGTTCGCTCTTGAAGAGGACCACCTCTGGGACTTCTGGAAGATGACCGACTGCAGGGTTTTAGTTGAACTCGAGGATTTAGAAGGCCTCCCGGCGGAGCTCACGAGGCGCGTTCTTTACCGGAAGCTCTACAAGGCCGCGGTTCTCACGAGCGCGGAGGAGCTCAGCCAGGAGGAAAAGAGAGAGCTGTTGTCGGCTTACAGAAACGTCAAGAGGAGACAGGAGCTTGAGAGGGCCCTGGCGGAGGCCGTTGGTGCAAGCGAGGGCGAGGTAATCCTTGAGTTCAGCATAGCAGACCTGATGCTCAGCGAGCCGAGGCTGAAAGAGACCGGAATAAAGGTGCTCCTTGAAAACGGCGAGGTTCAGCCCCTCTCGAAGGTAACTCCCCTGGCGAACGCCCTCAAGAGGCGTCAGACTCCGAGGTGGGCCGTTCTCATAGCCTCGCCGGAGAAGTACGTCGGAAAGCTCCGCGAGAGCTGGAGAAAGGTGCTCTTCAGCTGAAGAGCTTCGCCTTTATCTCCTTTTTGAGCTCCTCAATCATCTCTATGAGCTCGTCGGCGTCCTTAACTTCCCTGAGGCTCTCCTTCGGGATTATGGGGACCTCCTTGACGACCTCGGTCTTGGTCTTCTCAAGGATGAACACGCCGTCGGAGTTGATTATCCGGCCAACCTCGGCCACCATCTCGGCCCTCTTCACCGTCGAGCGGGTCTTCCTCTCGTCTATCCCCGTCAGGATTCTGAACTCGTCGCCCTTTGAAACCGCGTTGAACGGGGCCTTCTTAACCTTCACAAGACCGAGGCCAAGACGCTTCAGCCTTTCGAAGACCTCCTTTTCGAGGGGGCTTTCGGGCTTAACGTCGAGCTTCGCCTCGACCCTCGCGTTCAGAACGTCAATCGGCTCTGCCAAAGCCTCGTCGAAGAGTTCCTCAAGCCTAATCGCCACCTCAAGGGAAACGGCCTGCTCACCGCGCTCGTAGTTGAGGAGGGTCTTCCTCGAAACCCCGAGGAGCTGTGCCAGCTCGTTGACCGAGTAACCGTGCCTCTCGCGAAGCTCCCTAAGGAGTTCGCCGTTTATCCGGACGTAGAGCCCACCGCGCTCCGCGAAGATGGCGGGTAGCTCGTTGTTTGTGAGGACGTCGTAGAGCGTTTCCGGTCTCAAAGCGTAGATTCCGAAGCGCTCGTAAACAACTCCCTCCTCAAGCTCCGCGTTCTTTGAGCGGAGGCCCACTATAAGCGGGGAGGCGTTGAAGAACTTCGCGAGCCTCTTCAAATCCTCTGCCTGCTCCTCGGTAACGGTGTCTATGTTCACGACGACCTTGAGGAAGAGAAGAACCACTAACCGGCTCGCTACTATGTCAAAGCAGGAACCCCTAAACTCGAGGCGGGCCGTTTTGTAGCCCGCGCTCCTGAGTATCGCCTCAACGGTTTTGATGAGTTTCTCCCTCTCCATCGGGTTTAAATACTCATAACCGCTTAATAAAGTTAAGGTGCGCCCGATGAGGCCGGTCGTTCTCAAAGGCAACCTCGTTTCGCTCGCCGTTCCGCTGAGGGACGACGTAAGGAAAGCGTGGCTCTGGTTCAACGACAGGAGCGTGAGGCTCTTCTTAACGGCCCCAGAAGAAGTCTTCTTCTTTGAGGACGAGATAGAGTGGTACGAGCGGATTAGAAAGGCAAAGGAGCGCGAGAAGGTCTTTTCGATAGTAGAGAACTCAACCTCTTCCCTCGTCGGTTTCATAGGACTCCACAGGATAGACCACCGCGACGGAAGGGCGGAGCTCGGTTACTTCCTCGGAAGGGAGCACTGGGGAAGAGGTTACGGAAGCGAGGCGGTGAAGTTGGCCCTCGATTACGCCTTCAACTGGCTCAACCTCAGGAAAGTCTACGCGAGGGTTTACGAGCCGAACGTTGCCTCGATAAAAGTCCTTGAGAAAAACGGCTTTGAACTCGTCGGGAGACTGAGAAAACACCACCACGTTCCGGGCTACGGCTTCGTGGACGAGCTGATTTTCGAGAGGTTTAGAGAAGAATAAGGAAAGAAGCTCACTCGAGCTTCTTGTAGCAGAACCACCAGTCATAGCACTCGATTTCGCCCTTGGCCTTGGCCTCTTCCCTGGCCTTCTTCTCCTCGATGGTGCTGGCCGGCGGGATGATGACCTTGTCGCCGATGAGCTCGTTCTCGGGCCACTTGTGCGGAAGGGCAACTCCCTTCTCGTCGCTGACCTTGAGAGCCTTGACGAGCCTGAGTATCTCATCCCAGTCCCTGCCGACCTCGGCCGGGTAGTAGACGATGGCCCTTATGACGCCCTTGTCGTCGACGATGAAGACGGCCCTGGCGGTTATCGTTGCTCCGCTCGGAATCATGCCGAGCTTGTCGGCGAGCTCACCGCGGTCGTCGGCTATGACCGGGAACTCAATCTCGACGCCGAGGTTCTCCTTAATCCACTCCATCCACTTGATGTGGCTGAAGACCTGGTCAACGCTAAGCCCTATCGGCTCGACGCCGAGCTCCCTGAACTCCTCGAGCCTCTTCTGCATGGCGTAGAACTCGGTCGTACAGACCGGGGTGAAGTCGGCCGGGTGGCTGAAGAGTATGAACCACTTGCCCTTCTCGGCGAAGTAGTCCGGGAGCTTTATCACTCCGTGGGTGGTCTTGACCTCAACCTCTGGGAACTTTTCTCCTATGACGACCATTTTTCATCACCTCTTCTTTTTGTGTGTCGTCTTCACTATAAACCTCATAGGTTCGAATATATAAGTCTTTCGGTTCGTTTTCGGGAGAAATCTTGGAGAAAAAACAATGGCCCTTAAAAGCCATCGGGGAGGAGTACAGTTATGCCCATCTTTGATTGACATTGTGTAAAATAACCCAAACTCCTGTTGTCAAGAATCAGTGAACAAAAATGTTTATTTGCCGTTAGTCTTTCTAACCTCGACCCACGTTGAATGGTACGCCGAGCCGTTCCCATAATCCTTGACCGTCTCATCAGTCGTCAGGAAGTTGGCATTCCAGCCGAGGAGCCTGACCCAGAAGGCCTTGTAGAGCAGTACAACCCCTCTCGGAACGTCGTCGCTAAGCTTCGCGACCGTCCTTACTTTTCCGCGGTCGTTGAAGACCTCGACCGTCTCGCTGTCCCGGATTCCCCGCTTACCGGCGTCCGCAGGGTTTATGTATAGACTGGGGTCAACCATTCCATAGGTGTTGTGATACTGGCTCGTTATCGTCATTCTGTAGGTTGGCGTGAGCAGGCGGAGCAGGTACTTTCCTTCAAACTTCCTGTATTCAGGAAACGGGCCTAAGCCCCTCTCAACGGCCCTCCGCGAGAAGAACTCGATTTTTCCGCTCGGTGTCTTCCATTTCCTCGGCTTTTCCGGAATTTTGACGAAGCCCTTCGCCTTCAGCTCCTCCCAGCTCAGCCCGTTGAGTTCGAGGACCTTTCGAATTACCTCCTCGTCGCTCTCGTAGAGGTGGGGATTCTCTATCCCGAGGGCCTTCGCGAGAAGCCTCGTCACCTCGCTGTTGCTCTTGCCGTACAGCCTCGCGACCGGCTCGTTCAGAGCAACGTAGCGGTGGTAGTAGGAATCCGCTATGTCAAGCCTCTCGAAGAAAGTGTTTGCCGGCAAAACGACGTCCGAGTAGAGGGCCGTGTCGGTGAGAAAGATGTCGTGCGTAACGACGAAGACGTCGCTCTCGCTTAGGGCTTTTCTCAGCCTGTTCTGGTTCGGAAGGCTCGCGAGGGGGTTGGAGTTGTAGACGTAGAGGAACTTAATCTCGCCCCGCTCGATGTACTCCGCCAGCTTCATCTGGGGGATTCTCTTTGCCGGCTTCGTCCTCAGGAAGGCGCCTTCGGCGTAGAACTTGTCTATCGTTTTCATGTCGTAGATGAAGCCAAAGTGGTGGCCGACGAGGGCGGGAAGGATTGCTATCGCCCTCACCGCCTCCCCGCCAGCAAGGGAGCGTTGGAAGCCGTAGCCGATGTGGATTACCCCCCTCTTTTCGGCGAACTCCCGCGCGAAGGTCTCTATCTCCTCGACGCTCAGCCCGGTTTCGTTGCTTACATAATCGAGCGATAGTGTTTTTACATAATTCTTGAATTCTTCAAAGCCGTAAACGTTCTCGCGGACGAAGGCCCTATCGTAGAGCCCCTCCTCGATGATGAGCTTCGCAACTCCCAAAGCTAAAAGAACGTCCGTGTCAGGCTTCACCTGAAAGAACCTGTCGCTTCTCCTGGCAGTTTCTGTCCTGACGACGTCAACCGTCCAGATTTCAAGGTTATATCTTTCAGCGAGGGCGAAGCCGTGAAGGTTCGTCCAGAAGGCGTTGATGCCCCAGTAGACGATTAACCGCTGGTTTTTAAGCTCCTCGGGGTCGAGACCGACGGCGGTTCCGTAGACGTCCTTAAGTGCCTCCTGCCCGGCCCTGTCGCAGATTCCGTAGTCGAGCACGGCGGTGTTGAGGTAGTGGAAGAGCCTCAGCGGGAAAGCGTAGTTCACAACTCCCCTGTCGCCGGCGTACTGGTAAACGAGAACGCTCTCGCTCCCGTGCTTCTCGATGGTCTCCTTAAGCTTATTCGCCACGAGGCCTATTGCCTCTTCCCAGCTCGCTTCTCTGAAGGGACCGCTCCCCCTCTCGCCGGTTCGGATTAGCGGGTTCTTTAGCCTGTCCTCCGAGTGGAACCACTTCGGAAGCAGAGCGCCCTTGGGGCAGAGAAAGCCGGCCGTTATCGGGTGCTCCGGATTGCCCCTAACCCTGAGCCTTCCATCCTTGAGCTCGCTCACCATCGAGCAGGTGTCGTAGCAGTCCCGCATGCAGACGGAGAAGGGCATGGCAATCACGGGGAAATCTTGACCTTGAAGGCAACGTCCCTCTCGACGAGAACCCTGCCTATCTCCTCGGGCAGAACCGCCATGTCCCAGGCCTTGAAGGGTCCGTACTCCCTCAAGTCGGGCCCGAGAATCGCTGGAAGCTCGGCGGTGACGATGTAGGCTTCCCGCAGTGGCCGTTTAGTTGGTGTTTCAGCTTCGCCCGGCTCGGGTTCGACCTCCGGAAGCTCCTCCCCGACTTCAGGAAGCTCCTCGCGCTCGACGAAGGCCCTGAGAATCCTGAAAATCCTCCTCTCCTCGTCGGTCATCTCCGCTATGGTCCCCTCGACGGCGAGGTCAACAATCTTGTGGAGGCGGAGCTTGATTATCTCCTTCATCAGCTCCTCCGCTATCTTGAGCTGAGCTAAGTAGAGTCTCTCCTCGACGCTTTCTCCCCTCTCGCGGGAGCTCTCGGCGCTCAGCTTGAGGGCCTTGATTAGGCTGTCGAACTCCCTGTAAAAGTCGTCGTCTAACTCCGTCAGTTCGACGCTGGAAAGCTCCCCCTCAAGCAGTTCCCTGAGCTTGACGATGTCCATGCCACCACCTCGGAGAAAAGGAAAGGGGAATCACTCCTCGACGCGTGGGGCGAGGAGGAACACGAGCCTTCCTTCGTCCCTAATCATGTACTCCATCTGGAGGGGCATCTCGTTGCCGAAGCGGAGGATTACCTCGTCGGCCTTGCCGATGCCCTTTATCATGTCGCTGAGGTAGCTGATTCCGTAGGCGCTCTTGGTTTCCTCCTCGACCTCAAGGTCAAGCAAGCCCTCATCCTCAAGGGTGAGCTTAATCTCGACCTCGTTGGTCTCTCCCTCGGCCTTCATGACGAACTCGCTCTCGGTGGCGATGAACTTTATGGCGTCGCTGACGAGGGAGGCATCTTTAACGGCCTCCTTGAGGACCTCGCCGAGGACGACAACCTTGGCCGTGAACGGGAGCTCCGGAAGGTCGAGCTCAAGCTCCTCAACGTCTATGAGCGGAAGGCGGAACGTTCTCTTTGCCGTTCCCTCGAAGGTTATCTCAAGGAAGTTCTCGTCGCCCTTTCTGAGGATGAGGGTGTCCTTGGCCTTTCCGCGCTTGAGTATCTTCTTGAACTGGTCCATGTTGATTCCAACGGTTTCGGGCTCCTCGACCTCGTACTTGGAGAATATGCTCTCCGGGAGGTTTAAGTCAATCAGAACGACCCTGCTCGGGTCCATCGCGCGCATGCTTATGCCTTCCTCGGTGAACTTGAAGGCGGCCTCATCTATCAGGTTGCTCGCTGTCGCGATAAGGTCTGCAAACTCCTTGGCACCGTCAAAAACGACCTCGAACGGCATCTTCATCCCTCCAGTATTTTAAGCATGAGCCTAACCCTTTCTTTTCCGCGGAATAAATAAGCTTTTCCGTTGTCGGTATCGGGAACCCTGCGGTAGGCTTCCTCAAGCTCCTTCAGGGCCTTCCTCGCGAGCCTGACGAGGGTTTCGCGCTCGAGCTCGTTCACTCGTAGGCCCTCCATACGTAGCCACACTTGGTGCACTTGTAGAATATCGTGCTCGGCTCGTCACCGGCCCGCGTCTGCATCTCCCACCAGTAGGCCGTGTCGTTACCGCACTTGGGGCAGGTGACCTTGGTGGTCGGCAGGGTCTTGACGTCCTGCTCGATGACGACTATCTCCTCGTCGGGCTTGTGCTCGACCTTCTGCGTTATTCTGGTTTTAGCCCTGTCCTTCTCCTCGTCGAAGGGCTCCTCGTAGCCACAGACGCGACAGACCCAGACCTTCTTCTTCCGGTCCGGGAGCATGAGGTTACCGCACTTCGGACAGAACTTCATGACCATCCCTCCAGCCGGGGGTTGGGTATGTGGATGGAGAATAAAAAGTTTTGCCAGAAACGCTGAAAGACAAAAACAGAAAATTAAGATAGCATCAACCCTCGATGTAGAACTCGGCGCTCACGCTAAAGGTTCTGGTTGGCGTTGAGACTTTCTTTTCAATCTTGTAGTGGCCTGGCGAAAGTTTCAGCTGGGAGAGGCTGACCTTCTGAGTCCAGCTCTTTCCCGGTTCAAGCTGAACAACCGACTGGATGAACATGAGGTCAACGTTTACCTTGACCCATTCCCCGTTCTCCTCGCGATAGAGCTCGAAGGGATAGCCAACGGTAACGGTCTCATTGCCGTTGTTGGTTACTGTTATGACCATCGTATCCGTCGGTGAGTAGCGTTCCCTGTCGAGGGAGATGGTAACGGGGGCCTTTTCATCGGGGGAGGCCTTGGCCGAGCCGTTGGAACCAATGAGGAAATAACCCGCCACCAATCCGACGATTATTAAAACCACAAAGACTGCCCTCTTCACGAACACCACCTGAAGAAACTAACCTTTTGAGTAATTAACGCTTTCGTTCACTTCAACGTGATTTGAAGGGGTTTGATTTTAACTGTGATTTGAGCCCCTTATTCGAACCCCTGATTTTACGCGCACGGTTACGGTGCCTGGCGGGGGTGCGCGGTGAATGAAGGCCAGGCACCGCTGGAAACGCCTCGAGAAGGGAGCTTATAACTTTTTCTTCAAGAAAATCCGAAGCCACTGGAGAATCCTTGGAAGTAAACCAAAGTAAGAATGGAAAAGCTGGAGGGAGCCCAATCACTCCCTGAGTGGCAGGCCGTGGTCGAAGGAGTAGTAGACCTTCTGGAACTCGGCGCGGAAGCCATAGACGTCGCGCCTGACCTTGGCCGGGTCCTCCTTGTCGATGAGGACGCGCCTGATGAAGTGAGCAATCTCCTTCATGTCGTCCTCGAACATTCCAACGCGGGTCATCTCCTGGACGCCTATACGCAGACCGCTCGGCTCGTTGACCTTCTCAAGCGGGTCCCAGGGCAGGAGGTTCTTGTTGAGGATTATGCCGGCCTCCTCGAGGAGCGGTGCCGCCCAGCCTCCGGCAGCGGGGTGGAGGTCGCTGACGTCAACGATGACCTGGTGGCTCTCGGTGTAGCCCTTGTCCTCGCCGATGACCTTGAAGCCCTCCTCCGCCAAAGCCTCGGCCAGAGCTTTCGCGTTCTTGACGACCTGGGCCGCGTACTTCTCACCGTACTCGAGCATCTCGGCCGCGGTGAGGGTCTTTCCGGCCATGTGGTGGAGGTGGTGGTTGCTAAGGACTCCTGGGAAAATCGCCCACTGGAGTTTGGCTATCTCCTCGGTCTCGCCGAAGCGCTTGTAAATTATGACACCGCCCTGGGGTCCGGGGAACGTCTTGTGGGTCGAGGCGGTGATTATGTCGGCACCCTCGCGGAGCGGGTCCTGGAACTGCTTTCCTGCGATGAGTCCGAGGACGTGGGCGCCGTCGTACATGACGTAGGCACCGACCTCTTTAGCTACGGGCGCGAGCTCCTTGACCGGGTGCGGGAACGGGAAGAGTGAGCCACCGAAGACGACTATCTTGGGCTCGAGCTCCCTGATGAGCTTCTCGGCTTTGTCAACGTCAATGTTGAACTCCTCGTTGTCGAAGGGCCAGGTGTGAACTTCTAATCCTCTCATTCCAGCCGCTCCGAAGGGCATGTGGCTTATGTGGCCACCGTGGCTGGTGTGGAGAACTATCGCCTTGTCGCCCGGCTGGGTGAGGCCGAAGAAGACCGCCTGGTTGGCGTTTGTTCCGGAAATCGGCCTGAGGTCGGCAAAATCGCTCCCGAAGAGCTTAGTGAAGAGCTCGACGCCGATGAGCTCGACTTCATCGACGTACTTACAGCCCTGATAGTACCTCTGCTTCGGCCAGCCCTCGGCGTACTTGTGCATGAAACCGCTCGCGACGGCCCTTGTAACGGTTGGAGAAGTCACGTTTTCGCTCGCTATGAGGTTTATCGTGTGGGCCCTCCAGTTCTCGTGGTCCTCAATAAACTCCAAAACCTTATCGCGGTATTCGCGGTAGCTCATCGTGGACACCTCGGTTGTGCTTCGAACGACGGGGATATAAACCTTACCACACCTGTTCACACGTGCAGAGTTGTGCATTATCGGCTTCGAAGGATTCTTAAGCGGGACACTCAAGCGAAGAACATGCCCTCTGGAAGAATCCGCGGACTCAGTGACGACGGCCTCGGGGTTCTTCAAGCCGGGAACAAAACCGTTTACGTCCCCTTCGCTTACCCCGGCGACATGGTTGGGGTTAAATCAACGAGAAGGCGCTTCGGCAGGTTAATCGCGAGGGACTTCGAGCTTCTTGAGCCTTCCCCTCTGAGGGTTCTTCCGAGGTGCCGACACTTCGAGAAGTGCGGTGGCTGTCTCTGGCAGGGATTAAAATACAGGGCCCAGCTCGAACTCAAGGCTGAACTCTTCGAGCGAATCACCGGAATAAGGGCCGAGATTAAGGGCTCGCCCAAAATCTGGGGATTTCGCAACGTGAGCAACTTCATCGTGACGACGAGTGGCGTTGGCCTCAAGGAGTACGGAAACCCCTTCGGCGTTGTGGGCCTTTCGGAGTGCCCGGTATTCTCGAAGAGAACCCCCGAATACCTGCGCGCCCTCCGCGATTTTCTGGCAGAAACGAAGCTTAGGCCGTGGAGTCTGAAGCGGAAAACCGGCGACGTTCACTACCTCCAGGTCAGGGAGGGCAAGTTCACTGGAGAGGTCATGGTGAACCTCATAGCCCATCGCAGTCCCGCTGAAGAAACGGCCGAAGCTTTTAGGGACTACTTCTCCTTCGCGGACTCGCTCTACTGGAGTCTAAAGGCTGACGACAGAGACGACCCGCGCGGGGAGCCGGAGCTCGTCGATGGAAACCCATTCATACGGGAGAGAATCGGCGACGTAACGTATCTCATTCACCCCAACAGCTTCTTCCAGACGAACAGCTACGCCCTTGAGCTTCTCCTCAGGGCCGTTGAGGACTTCACCGACGGCGAGAGGGTTCTCGACCTCTACTCGGGCGTCGGCACCTTCGGGGTCTGGCTGGCCAAGAGAGGCTTTGCCGTCGAGGGAATCGAGGTTAACCCCTTCGCGGTTGAGATGGCCAACAGAAACGCCGAGCTGAACGGAGTAAATGCCAAATTCCGCGTTGGGAGGGCTGAGGAGACCACGATAGGTGACTACGACACCGTGATAGTGGACCCACCGCGGAGGGGCCTGAGGGAAGCTGGAGAACTCCTCGTGAGGAGCGGGGTTGAGCGGGTCGTTTACGTCTCCTGCAATCCAAAGGCGTTCAGGCTCGACTACGAGAACCACCTGCGGAAGGCTTACCGCGTGGAGGAAGCGGTTCTTGTGGATATGTTCCCTCACACGCCCCACGTCGAGGCGACAATCAAGCTCACCCGGAGACGTTAGGTTTTTTAAGTCCCTTTTTGTACTAACGTCGGTGGGATTATATGATTTTGGGCAGAAAGAAAAAGTTAAAATTCATAAACGGAATCCATCACGGGAATCACCTCGACACCATCTGCGCCTCCCAGAGAAAGGGGTTGAATCTTATCGAGGATGCCGTTCTCGGGAAGTACCCGACCAGGAGCGTCGAGTTCGAAAAGAAAAAGTCCCTCGGAACGAAAAGGCTTGCCTACGAGGTTGTGGACGTTTCTCTTGCAGATGGACTTTCCATAAGAGTCGTGACGCGTGACATGGAACCCGTTACGGCGTTTCCTGCCCTTGAAGGTGTGGAAGTTGGGGTAGAGATTAAAGAAGTCCTTGAGTGGAAAAAGTGGCCCGAAGCTAACGTCTCTGGGGTGGTTCTGAACGAATATTCCCCCGAGGTTACATTCTATGCAACCGACTACATGGAGAAAAAGGAAACATACTTGACCTCTGAGAATCTCAACGTTAAGCTGGCCTTTCTCGCATACACCGGGACGGCGGAGGGACTTCAGAGGGAAACTACAAAACTGCCCGACGGCAAGGATGTCATCGTTGACCTTAACGAGGCGGAAATCCTCCTTCCAGCAAAGATAAGCCTTCAGGGGGCTTTTATAGATGACTACATCATGACTGCCCACGTGCTTGAACTCGGGGAGGTCTCGACGCCCTGTGGCGACGGCTACGTAATGCTCCTCAGCAACGAGCCCCTCGGGAAGATTAGGGCGTTCGTCCTAAAGGAGAACCTGGCGGGGAAAATCAAGAACGGTTCAAGCTTGACGCTTGTAGGCTGGCTTCAGGGCCGGCTTTAACATTCTTTCGATTTTAATCGAAGTCATATATTGTTCTTTCCTTGTAGAACATCGTGACATAACTGTAGTTCTTGTATATCACAATCTTGACCTTATGGACAGTAAAGCCCCACTTGTTGTCGAGCTTTTCCCCTCAACCTGGAAATCAGTTCTCCCACAGAGAGGGCACTTAAGCCGTCTGCCCTTCATCATGTTCACCACGAATGATAGGAAAGAAGAATATATAAAGTCTGTCAGAATCAAACCGCCCTCCAGAAGGGGTCCTGCTTTGCCTTTACCTTCGCAATCATCTTGAGGGCCCTCAGGTCGCTCTCGTCGAGCTCGTTCCTGAGCTGTTTGAGGAGCACTATGACGTCGTTCTTGGTGAGGTCAACGTAGAGGGTCTCACCGGGGTGAATGTGCCTGCCAACTATCGCCCCCTCGATGGCAACGGCCACGGCGTCCCCCTTCCTGGCCTCCTGGACGAAGTCGTTCTTGTTCTTGATGGACTTGATGACGCCGACTTTCTCGCCCGTTTCCTTAATGAGGGCCACTCCCGGCCTTATCCTGCCCTCGAGGACCTCGACGCCGACTATTGCCGGCTTGCTCCTCCTGAAGACGTAGCGTTCGTCCGGGTAGAGCTTGATGACGCCCGGGAAGGTGACGTTCTTGAGGAGCTCGCGCTTTTTCTTCTCTTCCTCGGCCTTCACCCAGGCCTCGTAGTCCTCTATGAGCTTGTAGATGATGTTCCCGACGAAAATCGGCACTCCCTTGGCCTTCGCGACCTCCTCCGCGTCCTCGTTAACCTTGACGTTGAAGCCGAGAACCACTCCGTACTTCGGCCCCTCCTCGCGGACGCTCAAGGCTTCCATAACGTCGGTCTTGCTGATGTTCCCAACGTCGGCCTTCCTTATCGGAATGCCCTTCTCCTGGAGCTCCTTGCTCAAAGCTTCGAGGCTTCCGAGGGTGTCGGCCTTGACGATGACGCCTATTTTACCGGTGCTTATGACGACGCTCTGTATCTGGTTCAGGATTTCCTGCTTGGCCCTCTCTACTTCCTCCTCGCTCCTCGCGGCTATTACCGGTGAACCGGCCAGGGCCTCTTCGAGACCCGGTGCGGCTATCTTCACACCCGCCGCGGCTGTTACCTCGTCAACCTGGTCGAAGCGGAAGCGCGGGTCGCGAATTTCATCAAGGGGCTTGGGCTTAAGGAGCGCGCGGATTTTCGTAACTATCGCCTTGTCCTTTCCGCCGACGACGATTGTGTCGTCCTTCCTCAGCGTTCCGTCGTAGATGATGACGTCTATCGTTGTTCCAAGGCCCAGCTCCTCCCTGACCTCAAGAATCGTTCCGCGCGCCGGTCCCTCGACCTCTATCTTGAGCTTCTCCTCCAGATACTTCTGGCTGAGACCCGCGATGAGAACGAGCAGTTCAGGAACGCCTATGCCGTATTTGGCCGAAATCGGGACTATCGCCAGCTCCCTGGTAAAGTCCTGAACGCGGTCGAAGCGGTTCGCCTGGAAGCCGAGCTCGTAGAACTTGCCGATGAGCTCCCAGAGCTTGGTTTCGAGCTCCTGAACGGCCCTCTGGTCCTGCTTCTTGATGTTGACCAAAAACGGCTCGTCCTCCTCAACCACCCAGCCCTTGATTCTGTCTATCTTGTTGGCGGCGACTATGAAGGGCGTCCTGTAGCGCTTCAGTATCTCGATGCTCTCTATCGTCTGGGGCTGGAAGCCCTCGTTGATGTCAACAACGAGAACGGCCAAGTCCGCTAAGCTTCCTCCCCTCGCGCGCAGGCTCGTGAAGGCTTCGTGGCCGGGTGTATCGATGAAGAGCAGGCCCGGAAGCTTTATCTCGCCCTTCCAGAGCTTTATGAGCGGTCCGGCGAGCTGTTTGACGACGTCAATCGGAACCTCCGTCGCTCCGATGTGCTGGGTTATTCCGCCCGCTTCCTTGCCGGCGACGTTCGTCCGCCTAATCCTGTCCAGGAGCGTCGTCTTTCCATGGTCAACGTGACCGAGAACCGCTATGATGGGCTGTCTAATTCTCTTTGCCATCTTCATCACCTGAGCATAACTCATGGCTGGCCTTTTAAAGGGTTCGGGGCAAGGATTAAAAAGGCTGGTGGTAACTTCTGCCGGTGGTGAAATGATAGCGCTCACACTCGGTCTGATTGTTGGCCTTGGGACGGCCCTCGTACTCGGGAAGCTCAAGGACCGGAAGTCGGAGCTGGCGGTGTCTTTCCTACTCCCCCTTCTGACCTACGAGATGGCGAACGGCATCTACGGCGGATTCGGCGATTACGTCTACTTCTCAACTCCCCTCGGCGATTTCACAACCTCTGAATTCATCGGACTTCAGACGTTCCTTGCGTGGCTGATTATGCTCGTTTACGTTCGGATTAGGGGTAGGGGTGCCTTTGAAATTGATGAGTTCCCCAGCCTTTTCGCGTTTTTCTGGGCAATAACTGCCTTCGGACTCGGGCTCTCCGCGAGTGCATGGCCCGCCTTGGCCCTCCCAGGGCTGATAATCTACGCGCTCCTCGCATGGAGGGGCTGGAAGAATCCCTTCTGGATTCTCAACGCGCGCCCCTGCTCCGGTGAGCTTGAGGAGCTCTCCAGAAAGCTCGGACTCGGTTGTCTAACTGACGAGAAAAGCTACGGCGTTTACAATTTCGAGGGAACTCTCCTCGTTGGGGGTCGGCTTAGGGAGTTTCCCCGCTGGAAAAAGTTAATCGAATGTGTTGCCAAAGTTCGCGAGCCCGGGCGAAATGTCAATCTCTTCCTCCACGCAATATACCTCTCGGCAGTCCCCATAGGAGTCCTGCTGGGGAGGGGTATCACTACGATGCTGCCCCTGCTAATTCTACTCCTGCTCTCCTATTACACCACTCTGAAGCTGTCGGTTTCGCTGACGAGAAGGGCCCTGAGGGGTGAGTGCAGGGCTATTGCAAAGGAATACGCCGAGTTCTTCAAGGAGAAGAAGAGAAAACGGCGGGGATTTATCGTGGACTAACGCTTCACCTCTCAAGGCAGTCTATCGTGTCAAGGTACTCCTTCCTTGCCCTCGCGTGGGTGTGGTAGAACCAGTCCGCCGCCTTACAGTAGCTGTAGAGCTCCTCTGGCTTGAAGTAGAGGCTTATCTCCCTTTCGGCGCTCTCGGGGCTGTCGGAGGCGTGGATAACGTTGTATATCGCATCGCCAACGTCGAGGCCGTAGTCGCCCCTTATGCTCCCCGGCTCCGCATCCTTCGGGTCGGTCGCACCGGCCATCTTCCTGACGACGCTTATGGCGTATCTGCCTTCAACGACCATCACGACGCTCGGGGCCTTGGTGATGTAGTCTATCAGGGCGTTGAAGAAGGGTTTCCCTTTGTGTTCCTCGTAGTGCTTCTCAGCGAGCTTGCGGTCAATCCATATCATCTTCATTCCAACTATCTTGAGGCCCCTCTTTTCAAAACGGCTTATGATTTCGCCCATGAGGCCCCTGACAACGGCGTCCGGCTTCAGAATAACGAGGGTTCTCTCTATCTGCTTGTCGGCCATCGGCAACACCGCTTATAGAATGGGGCGCGCGGTTAATAGGTTTTTTGGAGTCCTGGCAGAAACGTCAAAGTTGGAAATGAGTGAAAAGAAAGAAATCACTTCCTCCTCTTGGCCCTCTGAAGGCGAGCCTCCTGGAAGGCCTTGGTCCACTTGAGCTTCCTCGGGTTCCTGCCCATGAAGTAGAGCTTCTCGCACTTGCTGGAGCAGAAGAAGAGCACTCTGCCGTCGTTCCTGACGAACATCTTGCCCGTTCCCGGCTCGAACTCCCTTCCACAGTAGGAGCAGACGTTCCAGCGGGCCATTTTCAACGCCTCCTCCTGATTTCTCTCGCCTCACGCTCGGTCTCCCTGAGGATGACTATGTCGCCGACGCGAACGGGACCCTTAACGTTCCTCCTGATGACGCGACCCTTGTCGCGCCCCTCGAGGATTCTGACCTTGACCTGGGTAACGCCACCGGTGACGCCGGTTCTTCCAACGATTTCGATAACCTCGGCGGGGTAGCCTTCGTCGCTCATACCTCACACCTCGTAAAGACTCGCGGGATGAACCTTAAACCTTTCGTGATAAGGAAGGAAAAGGAGCTCACTTCATGAGCTCCCTAACCTTCGTGGCAATCTCCTCAACGAGCTCGCGGGCCTTGCCGGGCTCGATGATGGCGACGCTCGCGGCCGGAACCTCGATTCCAGCGGCGGCGCCGAGTTCCTTCTTGCTCGGAACGTAGATGTACGGAATCTCCTTCTCCTCACAGAGTGGCGGAAGGTGGGCAACTATCTCCTCGGGGTCAACGTCCTCGGCAATTATAACGAGCTTGGCCTGGCCCCTCTCGACGGCCTTGGTGGTCTCGTTGGTACCCTTCCTTATCCTTCCGGTGTCCCTGGCTATCTCAACGGCCTCAAGGGCCTTCTCGGCAAGCTCCTGGGGAACCTCAAACTTCACGTAGCTCGGCTTCGCCATCTTTCATCCCTCCGAAACCTCATCGTTCATCCGGTTTTGCGAGGGGAGTTTGGGCGAGAATTTAAAAGGGTTTCGCTATCTCACCTTCCTCAAAACGAACTCGCAGTGTTCCGCGCCCATCGCCTCGCACTTGGTCTCTTCTCCCTCCCAGCGCTCGCCCGTGAACTCAGTGAGGAACTGGGCAAGTGAGCCTGCGTAGTTTGGATGGAACGGGTAGGGATAGCCTTTTCCGCCCGGGAACAGGTGGGTGCCCCTCACTATGACGACTGAATCTGAGAGCTCGACGAGTTCAAGCCTTCCGCCTCCTCCGGCCATGGTGAACTTGAATATGTCCTCAAGGGCCTCGGCGATGCTCGTGTTATGCCTCTTGGAGTACTCGCCGTACCCAAGGAACTGCTTCTTCCCCCATGTGTACAGCAACTCCTTTCCCCTGTCCAGCCCAAGGAAGTCGTAAACCGTCTCGATAAGAGTCCTTTCCGTGGCCTCTTCAACTATCTGAACTCTCGTATCCTTGAGCCAGATTGTTCCGTCCTCCCCTGCCCTGAGCTGGGCCTTCAGCCCCTCTATGCTCTGGTAATGCTCCTTCGTTGGATTTATGCCCTTCCGAGTTCGTATGTACGCGAATTTGGGCTCCAAAACCCGGAGTGGCTGGAGGGAACGTTTTATCTCAACTTTCCCGCCCGCAACTTCAATCACGTAGTCGAATGGTATCAGTATTGCCGCCAGGTCGGACTTTTCAAAGACGTCCGAACAAACGGCAACGAAGGTGGTTTTCCCGAGGGATTTCACGGAGTTGACAAGCCTGACGATAGCCTTTATGTAAATCTTAGGGTTCGACTGAAGGGTGTATTGGGCCGTGACGTCGTCTATGACCAGAATATCGTACTCATCTCCCTGGAGGGCCTCTCTTATGATTGCAGTAGTTATACCCAAATCCAGCGGGTTTGGGAGGACGTTTCGCCCGCCCTGAACGCCCTGGCCGTAGAGGTTTGAGTAGCCGTCCAGTATCGTCAGGGAATCGTCGAGAAATGGCTCGTAATCAATTCCGTGGCTCCTCAGCTCCTTGAGAAGCGTCGGAGGAGGCTGTCTAAAATCAACCACGAGAACTCTTTTACCGCTTTCAAGTGCCTTTAGAACAGCCTGATGCATTAAGATGACGTTATCGTACTCTATTGAGCCAACGAAGGCGACGCTTGAGCCCTCCTCAACACCACCCCCCAGTATGTCGTTGAGCTGTTTCACTCCCAGTGATAGCATTTTATCACCTCTGGGGTCTCCACGGGCTTTCTTATAACCTTTGCGTGTAGTACGACGAACATTAGAAAAATGCCCTTCGAAGGGCAGATAACCGATAATGCTCGAGCGCTCAGGAGCGGCCAAGCTCATCATCCCGGAGGTCAGAAAATAAAGAAACTCATCACGGCATCATGCGATTAGCGGTTTTCCCTGTCGTAGCCCCGGTAAAGCTTAAGACTCCTCCTCGCCCTCGCGCGGGGAATGTGATGGCCCATGAGGGCGACTATCTCGTCGGCTCTGGCCTTCCCGTGGTGGAGCATCTTCCGCTCGGTCTTAATCTTCTCAATCTTGAAGGTGTAGCCCCCAACTTCCACGACCTCTCCGACCGCGAACTCCTCGTCCCTCGGCACCTTCACGCGGAAGGACTGCGTGAGTCCCTTCGGCATGTAAACCGACACCTTGATGACCTTCGGATAGGTCAGGCTCTCGCCCCAGAGAGTCACTATCTCGCCGACCTTCGCCCGGCTCACCCTCTTTCCGCCTTCCAGCTCGATTCCGGTAATCCTTACCTCGTCCTCCTCGGTCTCGACGATGTCTCCGACTCTAATCTCCTCGCCCTCTGGAAGCTCCGCCTCGCTCTTGAAGCTCCTCTCGTGTTTGCTGACGATGAGCGGGACTTTGATGAGCTTCGGAAGCGTCACGTGCCAGACGTTACCGCACTCGTTACAGCGAAGGGTAAGCTCCCTTCCGCGCTCTTTGATGACCTCGACGTCATCGCTACCGCACTCGGGACAGATGAAGTACTCCTCCATGTCTCTCACCAGAGGGGAAGAGTGGCGGGGGGACTTATAAAGGTTCTTTAGATGGCCAACTCAACTTTACCGAATTTTGCAAAAATTGTAAAGTCAAGTTTGCCAAAAACCAGAAGAGGGAAGCGAGAACAGGCCGGCTCAGAGCTGGCTCCCCTCCTCGGGGTTCTTAATCTTCAACAGCGGGCAAACCTCCATGCACTCCCTGCAGTGCGTGCAGAGCTCGTAGTTTACCACTATCTTTTTGCTCCTTGGGTCTATGCTTAGGGCCCCTTCTGGACACTTGCCGACGCAGACACCACAGCCGACACACTCGTAGGCCCTCTTGACGAGGTGGTAGGCGCTGACCGCTTCCCCCTCGTCTGGCGCCTTAGCTTTCCTCGTCCCCGTGAAGAACTCGATGTTTCCAGCCCTTACGACGTCCCCCTCAACGCTTACCTCGCCAAGTATCGGCGCGACCTGCAGGAGGCGCTTTTTGTTGAGGATTGTGTTGAACTCCAGCTCGTAGCCCTCACCTGTCTCCTCAATTTTAACCCTGACTGGCTCCCAGGAGCGCTCCTCGGGAATATCGACGCCGAGCTTCCTCGCTATGGCCTTCTCACCTTTGCTAAGCTTCTTCCAGCGCCAGAAGCCGTAGGTAATCCACTCCTCCGGGAGGCCGAAGCGCTTCCTCCAGTGCTCCAGGGCATTCCTCCACTTCTCCCAGAGCTCGGGCTTCTCGCGCTTGAGCCTCTCGAATTCAGCCAGCGAAGCGCTCGGGCAGAGGAAACAGCCTATCCTGTCGAAGCCCCGCTCGTAGAGCGGGTTGTAGGGCAGGTTTCTACTGAAGATGTAGAGCCACACCTCAATCGCGCGCCAGTGGAATATCGGCGACGCGCCTATCTCGTTTGGCACCCACTCGTTCCTCCAGACCCTCGGCTGTTTGAAGCGCTTTATACTTTCGTACTTTCTCTGACCGACGAACATGAGCACTCCTTTTGGGTAATTCTCCTTTATTGCGAGGGTTATGGGCCCGAGCTTGGTGACCTTACAGCACCAGCGGTAATCGCGACCTGGTGGCGAGAAAACGTAGAGCGCCCTCCAGAAGGCGTCTCCAGCGTCTGCAACGACGAACTTTATACCCTTCGGCTCGAGCTCCTTCCTCAGCTTCTCCACGTATTCCACCGTCTCCGGGAACTCGATTCCAGTGTTGTTGAAGAACACCGTGAAATCGCTTCCGAACTCCTCCAGGGCCAAACCGAGAACGGCCAGGCTGTCCTTCCCGCCGGAGAAGGCAACGGCAACGGGTAAGTCCGAGTACCTGCTCGCCACTTTCCGCATGAACTCCCGGCTTTTCATGACCTTCTCCTCGAGTGCTATCGAATTGGCTCTCAGAACGTCCTCCATCGTTGCCTTTCTTCCCTCGCGGTAGTTGACGCTTTTCTGCCTCTTGGGCTTGACCCCCGTTCCGCGCTCGCCCCGTATTAGGGCCTCGTAGTCCTTCTTCGCTATCCCGGTTGCAAAGACCTCGCCGTCCTCAGAGACGAGAATCACGTCATCGTTCACCCTTATGCTCGGGTCTGCCTCGAGAACGCCGACAGCCAGGAGGTTCGCACCGTTCTTTATCGGCTCGACGGCGCCTTTATCGACTATAACCCACTTCTTCATCCTCTTTCCAAAGCGTTTCCAGAGCGCTATTGCACCTTCAACCTTCAGGCCGGCCCTCCAGCGGAGCTCAACCGGGTCGAACTTGACGTAGCCGAAGACGTAGCCGTCCACAATGATTTCATAGGCCTCGTCCTCGCTCGGGAGCTTGTTGAGGAGGACGACCTTTCCGTCGAGGACTTCTCCAACGTCCACTCCGAAGTGCCCTTTGAAGACCTCCTTTATGAACTCCAAATCCTTCTCAAAGGCGAACCTCAAATCGCCGGGAGGGGTTATGTTCAGCCTGAAGACGCCCTCCTTTCCGTGAACGGCACAGCTATCGCCTATGAGCGGAACGTTGCATTTCTCGCACCAGTTTATGTAGGCTTTTCCAAGGAAAACCGGTCTCCCCATACTCTCACCTGAGGCTGAAAGGGTGAGTGGGTTTATAAACCCGGTGGCGTCCTAAGTTTTACATCTTTGTAAAACTTAAGTCCGTACTGGAATGAATAGGTGTCCACATTAATACATCCGCCATTCAAAGACTTATTGATTCTCCGGTCTGACGTTGGAACCATTGCAGTATTTTTGTGTCTATTAGTGATAAAATTACCTAAAAATCATAACAGTAAGATTTAAGAATGTGCATGAACACCAGGAATAGCACGTCTGGAGGTGAGCGCATGAAAAGAGGTGTTGGAATGGCGCTCGTGCTTCTGGTTCTCGCGGGTGCACTTGCAGTCTCAAATCCCGTTAAGGCGCAGAGCGTTCAGGGGGACAAGCTCAGAATAGTACAGCTTGCCGCTCAGGGCAGTCTCTTCATGGGCGTCTTTAACCCGTCCCCGAGTGGAATGACCGACACGTACACAAGCAGGGTCTGGTATTTCCTCAATGACCCAGCGGTTGTGACTGGCTCGGACGTTCAGTATCACAGTTACAGGTGCCAGCTCATTGATGTCAAGTATAACGTCCAGGTTCCAAGCGGTGCCGTGGTCTGGAACGGAACCCAAAAGAAGTGGGTTTCTCCAAACACTGGGAAGGTGGCGAAGAGTGCCGTCACTTGGAAGTGTGGCCTCGGAACCTGGGTTGACGGCCAGAGGATAACCCTCGCCGACTATCTGTTCAGCTACGCGATGGACTGGGAGTGGGCCTATCAGGACGGCAAGGACGACAAGTACTACAGCCAGGACTGGGCAAACGCCCTCCAGAGCGTTCTCTCGAAGGTCCTTGGTCTCAAGGTTGACAAGGTCACCGACGACTACATCGAGTACACCGTTTACCAGGACTACGTCGTCCCGTACAGCAAGTGGGGAACTGCCGTTGGGAACTACTACGTTAAACCCTCCTTCCCGTGGGAGCTCTACAACGTTATGAGCGAGATGGTTGCCAACGGTGTTGAGGACAAGGCCTTCTCCTGGAGCGAGCAGCCGCAGAACGGTTACCAGATTGATATGATTGACCCGGACCAGATGAAGTACTTCAAGGCCGAGGCCCAGCGCCTCACTGAGAACCCAATACCCCTCTGGCTCAGTGACAAGAGCGGTATTGGCGCGTACTTAAAGATGTGGGGAGTGGATGAGGCCCAGGCGGGAATTACGGCGGATATCGCCAAGAAGGGTTATGAGGCCGTTATCAGCTGGATTGACAAGTACAACAACGCCATAATCGGCGATGGTCCCTACTACGTTGAGAAATACGACCCCAAGGGAATGACCCTCGTTCTCAAACTCGCCAATAACAAGAGGATTGGTTATCCGGGTGAGGTTAACGGTAAGAAGCTTCCGTGGGACCCGTACTGGAAGGAAATCGACATCTACGGAACCCTCAGCGCACAGACTGCCGTCCTTGCGGTTGCCAAGGGCGAGTACGACCTCTACTGGTACGCGGTGACCTACAACGAGTTCCAGAACATCCTTGAGCAGTACGGCAACAACCTCAAGCCAATCAAGAGCATAGCCGTCTGGTGGAGCCTCAACATCAACTTTGCGGGCAACCAGAGCACTGGCCTCGTAGACACTCCAAGCGGAGTCCAGTTCAACCCGTTTGCGCTCCGTGAGGTTAGGTATGCCATGAACTGGCTCATCAACAGGCAGTACATCGTCAGCCAGATACTCCAGGGAAGCGGTGCTCCCCTCTTTGGCCCTGAGGTCAGTGGACAGATAGACGCATACGCCCGGATTTCAACCGTCGCAAAGGCCATGAGTATAACCCCCCAGGGCGACGAGAACTACGCGATAGAGCTCATAGACCACGCCATGACCACCGCCTCTGAGAGATTGAAGGCGATGGGTCACACCCTTGAGAAGAAGGACGGCGTCTGGTACTTTGATGAAAAGCCCGTGACGGTCAAGGTAATCGCCCGTGTCGAGGATAAGAGGCTTGATGAAGGTAAGTACGTTGCTCAGGTTCTTCAGAAGGCTGGTTTCAAGGTTGACCTCCTCCAGTGGCAGAGGAGCCAGGCCAACAAGGTCGTTTACAGCAGTGACCCGGCGACACTTCAGTGGAGTGTGTACACCGAGGGCTGGGTTGTCAGGGGAATTCACCCCGTTACCAGCACCGCAACGGATTTCTGGTTCCTTGACTACTACGTTGCCCCGAACTTCGGAGCGGGAAGCAAGAACCCGTACACCCTGCGCCAAGTCGTTGATGCAGTTTCAAACGGCGACGTTGGCAAGTTTATCACGGCCCTTGGGCTTACCTACTACAACACCCCCGACAAGCTCAGGCCTTTCCTCAACTGGACCGGCTACGACTTCGACATGCTCCTCTTCCAGAACAGCTGGGAGAAGAACGGTGAGACCGTTAGCATAGACAACCTCGACCAGTTCTGGGACCTCTACAAGCTCGCCTACGCTCTTCACCTCTACAACTCGCCAAGGGTCTACACGGTAGAGACCTGGAGGTTCTTCCTCACCAACAGCAGGATAACCGTTGGAATGCCGGACCCCATAAGCGGTGTCGGTAGCTTCGTTTCGGCGAGGTCAGTCAAGCCGGTTTCAGCTGAGAAGACGACAACTACCGGTGGACAAACCACCGGAAGCGCGTCCTCGACGGAAGCACCCTCAACCTCGAGCACTTCAAGCGGTGGCGGAATCTGTGGTCCGGCCTTCATAGTCGGACTCGCCGTCCTGCCACTCCTCCTCAGGAGGAGGAAGTGACCTTTCATTCTTTCCTTTTCGATACCCATTTAAACTCCCGTGCCCTCTTTTCTACGGTGGTTTAAATGACCCGCAAGCTCTACTATGAGGACGCCTACCTCAAGGATGCCAAGGCGAAGGTTCTTGAGGTGAAGGATAACGCCCTGCTCCTCGACCAGACGATATTCTACCCAACCGGCGGGGGTCAGCCCCACGACAGGGGAACGATAAACGGCGTCGAGGTCCTCGACGTTTACAAAGACGACCAGGGCAACGTCTGGCACGTCGTTGCGGAGCCGGAGAAGTTCAAGCCCGGCGACGAGGTTGAACTCAAGCTCGACTGGGACTACCGCTACAAGCTCATGAGAATCCACAGCGCTATGCACCTCCTCGAGCACGTCCTCAACGTCGTCCTGCCCGAGAAGTGGGAGCCCTACGGAAGCGGAATGAGCGCCGAGAAGGGCAGGCTCGACATCGTTTACCCGGAGAACGTGAACAAGTGGAAGCAGGAGATAATCGAGACCTTCAACAGGCTCGTCGACGAAGGCGGAGAGATGAAGATATGGTGGGAAGGTGACACCCGCTACACCCAGATAAGGGACTTCGAGGTCATTCCCTGCGGTGGAACACACGTGAGGGACATAAAGGAAATCGGTCACCTGAAGAAGTTCAAGCGCTCCAGCCTTGGAAAGGGAAAGCAGAGGCTGGAAATCTGGCTTGAAGGCTGACTTGAATGTTGAAACGTGTCATTCAAGGGGAACCGCTATTTCTTCCCCGTACTCACTTATGTGCGGGGATTTCATTATTTTGAGAACTATCTTGTCGATTTCATGCCTGACACGGAAGACCCTGCTAGCGTGCTCCCTGAACTCCTTCAGTGTTCTGTCGGTTATTAAGTCGGTGTTGATGAAGTAAACCGTTGTTCTACTCCTGCTCCCCAGGTACGGGCGAATCATGTGGTTGAAGAGTGACTCCAGGTCGCGTCTGTCCTCTTCGTGTATGGACAGCACCTTGTCAAAGCCGAGGACTATTCTGAACGAGAAGTCAAGGTTTGCCTTCCTGAGGGCCTCCTCGTAGCGCTTCTTTCTTATTGGCAACTCCTTGCTGAGCTCAATCCATCCGACGACGTCCCCTGTCTGGATGAGCCCCCCGATTTTTATTACCTTGATTTGGTCGATGGCCGTTGTGTCGAAGCCGGCGAGCATCATATGGGTCTTAAAGACGTGCAACTGGTCCAGCTCATCGACGATGAGAATCGGCATGTCGTGTTCCTTTAGGCAGTCAATCAGCGTCTTCAGCAGAACGTAGGCGGGGTCGTGGGAGGAGTACTCGATAATCACGTCCTCACCGGGCTGAATGCTACAGAAATACCCAGAGAAACCCATTGCCTCCATGGCGCACCCCCTTAGATTTTTGTAAAGAAACTTCTAAAAAGTTTTCTAAACTTTTGTTTTTGCACCGACCCCGGATATTCAGGCCTTTTCAAACACGTAGAAGTACCTCTCAAGACTCTTGTGAACCCTCTGGTAGTAGCGTCCAAGCATCTTGAAGCCCAGCTTTTCGGCTTCGCCCTTTCCGTCGAAGCTCGTCGGAAAAGCTATCGCGAGCCTTCCACCGGGTCTAAGGACGTTGTAGATACTCCTCAAAACGGCCCTGTAGAGCTCTTCCCTTTTCCTCCCGGCAAGCGTTGCTGCCGTTCCGTAGGGGGGGTCTGTGGCGACAGCTTCAAACTCCTTCCCCGGGAAGAGCTCTTCCAGTCTTGTCGCGTCTCCGAGTTTAAGCTCGAAATCCCTGACTCCGTAGTGCCGAAGGTTCATCTCGGCCCCTTCAACCATCTCGGGCTTTATGTCAACGCCGTAAACCTTGAGCCCGAGCAGGCCCGCCTCGATGAGTATCCCGCCGGCTCCCATCATGGGGTCGAGCAACTCTTTCCTTGCTTTCGTCAGGTTCACCAGCGCGCGCGAAACCCTCGGGTGAAGTGAAATCGGCCGGAAAAACGGCCTGTGGTGGGCCTTTCGTCTCTCGAAGTCCTTGGGGTCGAAGAAGCGTATTTTTATCCCCGCGTAGAGCTTCTCACCACAGTAAACGCGAACAAGCGTGTCCGGCCTTGAGAGGTTCACGCGAAAGCCTTGAGAGTGAATCACCGCCCCAAGCTTCCTCGGCAGGTCGAGGACGTCGTGCCTGCAGTTGGCCATCGTCTCAGTGTCAACCTTAAACGTGCCTTCAATCGGCCACTCCACCTCTCTGGCCTTCCTGAGTAGTTCGTCAACGGAATCAGCTTCAACCAGTAGCTCACCGTACTCGTGGGCAAGGCCGAGGCGGTCGAGGAAGGGGAAGGCCCTCTCGGAGGCGTCAACCTTCAGGAAGAGGTAGTCCTGGCCGACTATCGTCCCTCCCCCGAGTTCGAGCATCGCATTTACCTCGTCCCTCGCCATCTCCGGCAGGTTTCCGAGTATCTCAACGTAGAGCATGGTCTTCACTATTCGGGGCCGTTTTTAAGGTTGTCCCCCAGCAGGTTTTCAACGAATTCCGAGACGTTCTCAACGTCCCGCCCGACCATGACGAAACCAAAATCGCCGTATTTCCTCCGGTAGTTCTCCACGAACAGCTCGTCGTTGAGCGTGTCGCCGACGTAAACCCCTCTTTCACCTTTCACCAGCTCCCAGAGCAGGTCTGGGTTCGGCTTTAGGCCGAGCTCCCTCGTTATGGCGTTCTTAAAGCGGAAGCCGAGGATTTTTTCGGCCAGCTTAAGCTCAAGCTCGCTCCTGCCCGTGACGACCCCAACTCTGAACTTCTCCGAAAGTTCCCTTAAAAGCTCCGCCTCGATGAGCGGTTTTTCCTTCCTCCAGAGGCCCGGAAAGTCGAAGAGCCTTCCGGGATAGGCTTCCCCGAGGTAGAAGGTGTTAAAGACCCTCTCTATGCTCCCCCGGTACATTCCAATCCCGAACCGCTCCCGAACCCACTCTATGCCCTCTCCAGCCGGGAACTCCTCCACTAAGGCCTCAACGTCGCCCGCCATTGAGAAAAGAATCAGCGCCTCGCTCACCTTGAAGTCGTCGCCGAAGCGACCCTTGGAGCGCAGTTTTCTGACCCACTCAAGCTCGATTTCCCGCTCCACCCCGAAGGCCCGGAGGAAGTACTCCACAGTCAGCTTGACGGCCATGTCGTAGCTCTTGCCCACGTCTATCAGCGTCCCGTCCACATCAAAGACCACCCACACTTTAACCACCCACTATTTCCCTCACGGCCTTCAGGAAGGCGTCGTTCTCCCATCTCCTGCCGACGGTTACTCGTATGTGGCCTTCCAGCCTTCCCGAGAGCTTTCTCACCACTATGCCCCTCTTCAAAAGCTCCTCGTAGGCGTCGAGTTTAACGAGGAGGAAGTTGGCGTCGCTCGGATAGGCCAGCTCCCCGAGCTTTCTCCTCATCCTCTCGCGCTCCTCGACGATTTTCCTAACGCGCCTCTCCATCAGGTCTGCATGTCTAAGCGCCACCTTCACAGCGGTCATCGTCATGATTCCAACGCTGAAGGGGGACTTTACCCGATAGAGTGCATCTACAACCTCTTCGCCCGCCAGCATGTAGCCGGCCCTGATTCCGGCCATTCCGAAGGCTTTGGAGAACGTCCTCAGCACCACGAGGTTCTTGTAATCCTCGATGAGCTTCCAGAGGCTCTTTCCCGCGAACTCCGCGTAGGCCTCGTCGAGGATTACAGGCCTTCCGGTTTCGAGAACTCTGACGATTTCCTCCTCAGGCTGGAGGTTTCCGGTGGGGTTGTTGGGCGACGCTATGAAGATTGCCCTCGCGTTTTCTGCTTTTCTGGCTATCGCCTCCCCGTCAATCGTGAAGTCCTCCCGAAGGGGCACTTCAACGACCGGAACGCCGTTCAGCCTCGCATAGAAGGAGTACATTCCGAAGGTCGGTGGGGTCGTGATTATGTGGTTCCCCTCGAAGAGCCTCACGAGGTAGCTCAACAGCTCGTCGCTCCCGTTTCCGACGGCCACGTTGTCCGGCGAGAGACCGTAGAACTCCGCTATAGCTTCCCGCGCCGGCAGGGAGGTTATGCTCGGATAGCGGTTGAAGTCAAGCTCCCTCAGCTCCTCGAAGATTTCCTCCTTCACCCAGTCCGGCAGGTCGTAGGGGCTTTCGTTCTTGTCGAGCCTTATCCGGTAGTTCCCCTCCACGACGCGATACGGCTGAAATGACTTGACCAGCTCGCTTATCACTTCCTCCGCCTCCTCAGCTCGGCCATAACCTCCCCGAGGGAAACGCCGTTGTAAGCGAGGAGAACGAGCAGGTGGTAGAGCATGTCGGCGGTTTCGTAGATGAGGCCTTCCCGCGTCTCGGCAACGAGGACTTCCACCGCCTCCTCGCCGAACTTCTTGTAAATCCTCTCCTTTCCAGCTTTGAAAAGCTCCGAGGTGTAGGAACCTTCGACCGGCTCTTCCTTCCTCCTCCGTATCAGCTCCTCAAGCTCCCTGAGGATTGTGAGCGAGTAGTCCATCGGCAGAACGCGCTCAGGCTCACCAAGCTTCCGGTAGAAGCAGGAGTAGTTCCCGGTGTGGCAGGCAACGCCCTTCTGCTCGACTATGAGCAGGAGCGCGTCGCCGTCGCAGTCTATCCGGATTTCCTTAACCCTCTGGGTGTTCCCGCTGACTTCACCCTTCATTCTCACCCTGCCCTGCGAGCGGGAGTAGTAGTGGGCGTAGCCCGTCTCAAGGGTCCTCCTCAGCGCTTCTCTGTCCATATAGGCCAGCGTTAGAACCTCCCCCTTCGTGTCCTGAACTATGACGGGAACGATTCCGCCGTTCTTCTCCCAGTCGACCTTTTCAATCAGCTCCTCAGCCCCCATGCTACCACCTCAGTAGTCCAGCCTGACCGGAATTCCCCTCTCAGCCAGATACTCCTTCAGCTCGCCGACGGTGTATTCCCCGTAGTGGAAGATTGAAGCGGCTAAAGCTGCCTCGGCCCCGGCTTTGAAGGCCTCGTAGAAGTGCTCGGGCTTTCCAGCCCCACCGGATGCTATCACAGGAATATCCACAGCCTCCGCAACGGCCTTCGTGAGCGCTATGTCAAAGCCCTCCTTCGTCCCGTCTGTGTCCATGCTCGTGAGGAGGATTTCTCCCGCTCCAAGCCTCTCAACGGTCTTCGCCCACTCGATGGCATCAATCCCCCTCGCCTTCCTTCCGCCGTGGGTGTAGACCTCCCAGAAGGAGCCGTTCCACTTGGCGTCTATGGCAACCACGGTGTTTGCCGTTCCTATCAGCTCGGCCATCTCCCTCACGAGTTCAGGCCTATCGACCGCAGAGGTGTTCACGAAGACCTTATCGGCCCCGCGCTTGACTATCTCCCTCGCCTCTTCAACCGTCCTTATGCCCCCTCCGACGGTGAAGGGGACGTATATCTCCCCCGCGATTCTCTCAACGAGGTCGAGGAGAATTCCCCTCTTCTCATATGATGCTGTGATGTCGAGGAAGACTATCTCGTCTATTCCCTCGCTCTCGTAGCGCTTTGCGAGCTCCACCGGGTCTCCCGCATCGCGTATGTTCCGGAACTTTATCCCCTTCACGACCCTGCCCTCTTTTATGTCCAGCGCCGCGATTATCCTCTTCGCGAGCATTCCGCCACCTCCAGCAGTTCTTCGAGGCTGACCTTGCCCTCGTAGAGCGCCTTCCCGACGATGACGCCGGAAAAACCGATTTCCTCAAGCTTCAGCAGGTCTTCAATACCTGAAACTCCCCCCGCGTAGATGAACTCCTCGTCATTCCAAAAGCGCTCGATTTCCTCGATTCCGGTTAAGGTCCCGTCTCTCTCGACGGAGGTGTAGATGAACCTGTCAACGTAGCCCCTCAGCGTCTCGTAGGCCTCTCTAACTGGAATTCCTTCCTCAAGCCAGCCCTTCACAGCTATTCTCCCGTCTTTCGAGTCGAGGCTGACGGTTATTCCCTCGAAATCGTCGGTTATTCTGGCCAGGAACTCCAAATCAAAGGCCCTCGTGCCTATTATCGCGTTCTCGACTCCGATTTCGTAGGCCCTCTCGACGGCCTCGTAGCTCCTCAAACCGCCACCGAGCTGGACCCCCAGCCCGGTCTCGCGGATTATCCTCTCAACCACACCGAGGTTCTTTGGAAAGCCCTCGAATGCCCCGTCCAAATCCACGACGTGGATTTTATCAACGAGCTTAGCAAAGCGCTCCGCTATCTCGACCGGGTCGCCGTAGACCTTAACCCTCTCCCTCTTCCCCCTGTAGAGCCTCACGGCCCTTCCATTCATGATGTCGATTGCCGGATAAACCTCCATCTCAAAGCCCCCTGAAGTTTCTCATGACGGTCAAACCGTTCCGCCCGCTCTTCTCCGGGTGAAACTGGACAGCGTAAACGTTCTCTCTGCAAACGGCCGATGTGAAGACCACTTTCCTTCCCTTTGACTCGTAGTCGGTAACCCCCGCGATTATTTCCTCCTCACCCGGCTCGGCATAGTAGGAGTGGACGAAGTAGAAGTACGCTCCATCCTTAATCCCCTCGAAGAGCGGACAGTCCTTCCGCTTCCAGAGCTGGTTCCAGCCGATGTGGGGCGTTCTAACCCCCTGAAACCTGACGACGTTTCCCCTAAACACGCCGAGGCCGGGCCTTCCGGGGCTCTCCTCGCTCCCCTCGAAGAGGAGCTGTAATCCAAGGCATATCCCGAGGAAGGGCTTCCCCTCGTTTATCGCGTCGAGTATAACGCCCCTCAGCGGTTCGAGCCTCTCCATAACGGCCCCGAAGTTCCCAACCCCCGGGAGGACAAGCTTTTCAGCTTTCTCAATCTCGTAGGGGTCGCTCGTGACGACGCCCCCCAGAGCCTTCCTCACGTTGGCGAGGTTACCTATTCCCAAATCGACCACCGCTATCAAGCTCACACCTCCAGCAGTCCCTTCGTGCTCTCAACCATCTTGCTTTCCCTAATCGCCTGCCCCAGCGCAACGCCGAGCCCCTTGAAGGTCGCCTCGATGACGTGGTGAGCATTTACTCCGCTCAGCGTCTTCACGTGGATTGTCGCCTTCAGCGACCTTGCTAATCCCCAGAGGAACTCCCTGACCAGTGAAACTTCGAATCCCGCCTCACCCTCCTCAAAGCTCAGTTCAGCGCTCACGTAGGGCCTCCCCGAGATGTCCACTGCAACGAGGATTAAGGCATCGTCCATCGGCATAATCGCGCTCCCGAAGCGCCTGAATTTTTCTGGAAGCTTCGAGCGTAGCTCCTCCCCGAGGGTTATGCCCACGTCCTCCCAGAGGTGGTGCCTGAGGTCGTATTCGGCCTTAACTCTGGCATCAACGCCCATGTAGTGGAACAGAGCGGTGAGCATGTGGTCGAGGACTTTGTCGCCCGTCCTTATCTCTCCGGCGACGTTGAGGTCCACTGTTACGTCGGTCTCCCTCGTTGTTCTCCTCATTTCCTCACCTCCATGCTCCTCCTGTGAAGCTCCATGCCCTCTATCTCCGCCAATCTTATTCCAAGCTCTCTCTCGCTCAGGAACTCCTCCCTGCTCACCCGGGCGAGGGTTATCGGCTTGAGGAAATCCCGCACCGTTAGAACCCCGCTGAACTTTGCCGTTCCTCCGGTCGGAAGGACGTGGTTGACGCCGAGGAAGTAGTCCGCCGAGGGAACCGGAGTATAGGGGCCGAGGTATATCGCCCCGGCGTTCTCGATGAGGTCAACCAGGCTGAGCGGGTTCTCGGTTATTATCTCGAGGTGCTCCGGCGCTATCTCGTTCGCTTTTTCGGTGCACTCCGCGAGGCTTTCGCAGAGGATAACTTCAACCCCGTCGCGGGAGCAGTAGTCGGCGAGCTCTTCCGAGGTCGTCAGAAGCCATGCCTTGCTGTCCTTCCCGTGCTCCAGCTGGCTGAGGAGGTCCGCCAGAACGTAGTCCTTCTCGGCCGTTTCATCGGCTATGACCGCTATCTCCGAAGGCCCTGCCAAACTGTCTATTCCCACGACGCCGAACACCTGCCTCTTGGCCTCGTTGACGAACCTGTTTCCGGGCCCGAATATCTTGTCGACCTTCTTCATCCCCACGCCGTACGCCATCGCCCCTATCGCCTGAACTCCACCGAGCTTGTAAACCTCGTCTATGCCGAGCAGTTTCGCCACGTAGAGCACGTAGGGGTTCACCCTGCCGTCCTTCGGCGGAATCGTGACCGCTATCTCCTTGACGCCCGCTATCCTCGCGGGAACGGCGACCATCATCAGCGTCGAGGGGAGCGGTTTTCCGCCGGGGACGTAGATTCCTATCCTCCGTATCGGGCGGTAGATAAGGCCGTAAAGCGAGCCGTTCTTGACGAAAAGTTCGTCCCCCGGCTTCTGCCTCTCGTGGTAGTCCCAGAGTCGCCCTATCGTCCGCTCGATTATTTTCCTGTCCTTCTCGGGAACGAGCCTTTCCGCCTCCTCGAACTCCTCATCCGTCACGCGGAATGGGCCGTCGTAGTTGTCGAACCTCCGCGAGTACTCCCTGACCGCTTCGATTCCCCTTTCGCGTATGTCCCTCAAAATGCCCGCAACGTACTCCTCAAGCTCCATCTCCAATTACCTCCTTTATCGCGAGAATCAGGGCGTTGATTTCATCGAACTTAGTCTTCTGGGAAATCCTGTTGACGAGCAGTTGGGCCGAAACGTCCATGATTTTCTCGACCTCGACGAGGCCGTTCGCCCTTAGCGTTTCGCCGGTCTCTACTATGTCCACTATCGCGTCCGCCACGCCGACCTTGGGAGCCAGTTCGACGCTCCCGCTGAGCTTTATGATTTCGACCTCGACGCCAAGCCTTGAGAAGTAGCTCCTCGCTATCCGCTCGTATTTGGTCGCTATTCTGAAACCGTCCATGTCCTCCGGTGGGACGACGCTCTCAGCCGGCATCGCTAAACTGAGCCTGCACTTTCCGAAGGGAAGCTCCAACGGGACGAAAACGTCACTTTCGCGCTCCTCAAGGACGTCGCTTCCTGCTATACCCACGTCAACGCCGTGCTCGACATAAACGGGAACGTCGAAGGCCCTCGCGAGGAGAACCTCGTTGCCGTTGAACCTCTCGATTAGCTTCCTCTCGCCAGGCTTGTCGATGTTATAGCCGGCCTTCCTCAGGATTTCCAGCGAGCCCCTGAGAAGCCTTCCCTTCGGCAGGACGAACCTCATCTTTCCACCTCCACGGGAACGCCCATCGAGACGAGCTTCCTCGCTTCCCTGAACGAGCTTATGCCCCTGAGGAACCTCCTGCTCCCCCTCTCCCTTACCTTTGCCAGCCCGATGAGGGCCCTGAGGTCGAGGGCGAAGCCGACCGCCGGTCTGCCCCTGAAGGAGTACTCCCCTCCACCGCCTATCGGTCTGCCAATCTCGGGCGAATAGACCTCGAAGATTACGTCCCGGTAGTAGGGAAGCGGTCTGACCGTGCCCAAATCCACGAAGACCCTCTCGTCGTCGACCAGCCCGAGAATCCGGGCGAGCTTGCCGTAGTCGGTTTCCCTCCCGCGGAAGTTGAAGAGGCGCCACAGCTCCTCCTTTTTCTCCTCATCGAGCGGGAGCTTCTCTATGAGCCCGAAGTTCCTCCTTTCGAGGGCCCTGCAGATTGTTTCCCGGAAATCCTCGATTCCCTCCGTTGCCCTTCTCCAGACCTCAAGGCTCCCGAGGTCGATGTAGAACTCCTCGATGCCAAGGCTTTCCAATGCTGTTATGAGGACGCTCAGAACCTCGGCCGTCATGAAGGCCGGCTCACCGCCGATGAACTCAACTCCGGCCTGCCACCTTCCCTCAACTCCGCCGTCGAGGACTTCGCCGATGTAGTAGAGCTTGCCGAAGTCGATGTCGTAGTTCCTGAGCAGTCTGCTCGTCACGTCGGGCTTTATCAGGTAGAATCGGTTGTTGTAGGCGAACTTCGTTCCGCCCCTCAAGGTTTCCCCGTAGGGCTCTATCGTGGGCAGGACAACCTCGCCGTAGCCCCAGAGCTCGAAGGTTCTCCTAAGGTAGCTTGAAACGAGCGCCAGTTGAGAGTACTCCCTAATCCCCTTAAGGACCATCCAAAACACCTCCGAAAATTTTTCGACTAACTACAAGTCCGGCAGAAGAGTCAATGATGAAGGCTAACCCTCAGAAGAGCGGTGTATTTCCTCTCAAATCTCCGAGTTGTAACGCTTTCCGCTTTCATCTCTCACACCACCTGTGGCATTGGTGTGTTTCAAAGAGAGTTATAAACTTATCCGAAGACTTTTCGACAGTTTGAAGAATAATCCGAGCGGAATTGTCAGTGGTTCAAAAATGGGTATGGAGCGCAGAGAAAATCTCACGGAACGACGTATCTCAGGACCACGAACTCCCCGTAGTCCATGACCTTCTCGAAGCCTTTCCGGAGGTAGTAGCCGTAGGCCTCAAGCCAGGGAAACGTTACAACGTAGGGTGTCTTTCCGAGCTCAAGGAGTCTCTTCACCGCGAAATCGAGCAGGGCCTTTCCGTATCCCCTTCCCCTGTATTCCGGGCCGGTCATGAAGAACTCAATTAGGCCCGTCCTCTCGTTCTTCAGCTCATCGGGAACCCAGTGAATTTCCTTGCCCTTGAGGTTGTAGACGAGCGCCACGGTCCCCGCGATTTTTCCACCTTCCCTCAGCAGGTAGAGCTCATCGAACTCCTCTCCGAGTCTGAACTCAAGGAACGGCTCGTAAACCCGCCTGAAACCTTCGAAGTCGTCCGGTGAGGGCTTCTTCTCGACCCACTCCAGGGCGGGATAAGCGCCGTTCGTTGAGCGGTAAACGTCGAAGACGAACCTCAAAAGCTCCTCCTTCAGGACGAGCGGGTCTTTGACCATCTCGATACCCATCTCCGTCCCCCAAAGGTTATTAGGGTCGGGGTTAAAATAACTGTGGTGGTTTTATGGACGAGCTTGAGGCGTTGGCCTTAGCGCTGGAGGTTGAGAAGGCAGAGATGCGCTTCTACCTCGACCTCGCAAGGAGGACGAAGGACGAAAGGGCCAGAAAGATGTTCCTTTTCCTGGCCAAGGAGGAGGCCGACCACTGGGAGGAGTTCGAGGAGAAATTCCTTGAGCGCGTTGCGGAGGAGTGCAAGTTACCGGCCGTAAGCGAAGAGCTCCTCGAAAAGCTTCTCGTCAAGGCCGGGGAGATTGAAAGCGAAGTCGATGCCGTGAGGATTGGAATGGAGCAGGAAAAGCTCACGTGGGAGTTCTACGAGAAGGCCGCGAAGGAAGCAAGGCACGAGTCGGTTAAAAGGCTCTTTGAGGAGCTGGCGAAGATAGAGAAGGCCCACTACGAGTTGCTCAAGGCGCAGTATGACTCGGTCATGAAGACGGGCATCTGGATGGACTACCAGGACTTCAGCCTTGAGGTGGACTAACGCTTTCCTTTTATGGATTCTGAGGGATTTGATGGAGGTGATACCATGCTGGCCAAATACCCGTTTGAGTTACCGAAGGACAGGCCGTTGAGCAAGAGGGAAATCGCCCAGGCCCTTCGCTGGGCTATCGAGGCCGAGCTCGACGCGATAAGCTTCTACGAGCAGTTGGCGGAGCACATCGAGGACGAGAGGATTAGGCACGTCTTCCTTGACGTCGCCAACGAGGAGAAGGAGCACTTTGGAGAGTTCCTGGCGGTTCTCTTCGCCGTTGACGAGGAGCTCGCGAAGTACATGAAGGAGGGCTTTGAGGAGGTTGAAGAAGAAACGGGGATAAAGGTGGAGCTTTGACTTCGCTCCTTTCTACCATTTTAGCTCGCATTAAGGCCCGACATGCATCATCTGGTCGTACATTGCCCAGTCGAGGAGGAGCTCGTACTCGGCTTTGAGGTTGTAGTAGTGGCCCCACTCCATGTCGCTGAGGTAGCGCATTAGCCTCTTCTTCCTCTCGTCCTCGACCATGTTCTCAAGCTCGGCGTAGAACCTAGCCGCTATCTCCTCGGCCTTCATCGCCCACCTGATTAAGTCTATTATGTCCTCCACCTTATCGAGCTTCCTGGCAACGGGCTGGAGCTCCGGTCCTATGTGCTCCTCCGGAAAGACCACTTCCTTTCCGGGGAAGAAGTCGGCGTAAATCTTCCTCAACAGTTCCTCGTGCTTCTTCTCCTCGCCTGCGAGCCAGCTTACCTTTTCCTCCAGCTCCCCTATCTCAACGCTCTCCGCGAGGCTCTCGTAGAACTTCCTCGCGCCGATTTCGGCCTTTATGGCCATTCCGAGGAGTTCTTCAAGCGAGAAGTCCTTAATCCTTTCGAGGGGAAGCCCCTCGTCGAGTTCAGTTATCATACATCATCCCTCCGCTAAAAGCAGTCCAAGTTCGTTATACACCCTCACGGTATTAAACCCTTCCGTTTTAAGAATCGAAACTATCTCGTCCAGTATCTTCCTCTGGACGTTTATCGCCAGCATCTGGCAGGCGTGGCACTCCGGCGTGGAGCGGGCCATGAGGAGAAAGACCTCGACGCACTTACCTTCAACGGTGAGGCCGTAGACGAGGCCCTCCTCGACGATGTTGAGGCCGGTTTCAGGGTCCCTAACCCTTTCGAGTAGCTTCACAACGCGCTTAACTTCCCCGGGGAGGTCCTTCCTTGGACCTGGCTCCGGCCTCTTCCTGGGCCGTAAAAAGTCCGGGAGGGGCATTCAAACCTTCTCCCCGGAGAGGTCTTCAGCCCTGTAACCCTTCCTGTTCTCGAACTTTCCAACAACGTGGTTGCCGAGGTCGTAGACGTAGACGTTGTCGAACTTAACGAGGGCAAAGCGCTCCATTATGTCTCCAATTATCTTGGAGTACGCTATGGGGCTCTCGCCTATGATGTTGTACTCGGCGTGGCTCTCGAAGCGAAGCCATATTTTGAGCGTGTCGTTGGTGACCTCAAGGCCCGCAACAACGCCAGAATCGAGGATATCTCCTCCTGTTACCGGGTCGGTGATTTTCTTCAGCTCCTCGATGACGGCCCTGTATGGCTCGGGCCACTCCCTGTCTGGACTGTAAACCTTCATTTCCCTCACCGATTCCCCTTCGACTGGTCAGTTATAAGCCTTCCTGGGCAGAGTTGAGAACTTTGGCTGAAGGATACGAGAGGAGCAACGCGGTTATCCACAGCGACACCGAGGCGGTGTAAAGCAGGAGTGCCGGCAGGGAGCGGTAGTAAATCGCGTTCACCACCGTGAAGGCCACGAGAAGCCACGCGGACAGGCGGGCCATTGAGGCAGGTTTTTTCGGCGAGTTAGAGTAGAAAGCCACCGCATCCATAAGGAGGAGAAGGGAGACGTCGGAAAACATTAGAATTGTGTATGTTTTGGGCTCTTCGCTGATTGGTATGGAGAGGACCATTAAACCGATTTGAACCAGCATTTCGAGCTTTGCCCCGACGAGTCCGCTCATTGAGAGGGCGTACGCGATGATAGCCGGGCCAATTATGACCAGCACTCCGAGATTGAAGCCGGCGAGGTAGCCTGTAAAGCCAAAGGCCGTTATTAATCCTCCTGCCAGGATTAACCAGGACAGTTTCTCCCTTCCAAGCCGGTTTCGTTCGACGAGCCTCGTCAGGTGCCAAGTGAGAAAGACCCCGACCAGGACGAGCGGACCGTCAACGGACATTACAAGAGAGTACGAATCCATAATTCTCAACCATATAAACTATGGCGTTAAGCCTTTAAACCTTGCCCAAAACCTTAAGTGTTAAAACCTGTAGTTTTGCCGGGGATAAGAGTGGCGGTTGAAGAAAGGTTTGTTCCCATAAGTGGAAGGGAATACCTCCTCGCGGGAAGTCTGCTTCTCCTCCTCGCGCCACTCCTCGGCTCTTTTTCCCTCATCGCCACGGGTCTCGGCCTCGTGGTTTACCTGCTCGGCCTCTACCTGTGGAACGTCGACGTTGACTCAAGGCCACTTAAGCTCTTCGCGGTTGAGGTGGGACTTTTCGCCGTCGCACTTTATCTCTTAACCTTAAGCTCCAAGTGGGTCCTTCTCAATCCTTCCTGGGGCTTTTACAAACTCGTCAACTCCCTTGCGCCGGCTTATCCGGTTCTCGTTGCGAACGCCCTTGTGTACCGGGTGAGAATGGGCCTGTTTGCTGAATCAACGGATGAGCTGAACTTCAACCTCGCCGGAAACGTTTACCTCATCGGCGCCCTCCTCTTTCCCATCCTGGTTGGCGTTGTTTTGATGGCCATCGCCCGCTTCGTCGAGGCCTACTCCTACTGGAAGCTACCTATGACAGCGAAGACCAACGTTACCATCAACTTCTCGCCGAAGAAGGCCATCGCGATTTTCACGGCTTCCCTTCTCCTCTCGCCGGTTCTCTTCCACGTTCCATTTGAGTCGTACGGCCATTCAGCACGGTCCGACGGGGTTGCGCTGTACTGGAAGACCTCGGGTTCCCTCGTGGTTGTGGACGTTCTAATTGCCGTTCCCAGGGACTCCTGCGGGGTTAGGGTGTATGTTGACGGCCGAGCGGTAGGGCAGAACTACGACTTTATGGTCTTCTGGGGTCCTTTTCAGTCCCTTCTGTTCCTGCCTGGCGATGCGGTGATACGGTATCATCTCGAGTTCGGGAAGATGCCGGAGAACGTGACGGTCTCGGTCTGCAGAACGGGCGTTGAATACTCCCAGGGCTTGAACGGGATTGAGGTCAGGACCGTTGAGAACTGGACCACCGTAACGTTTGAACTCTCCAAATAAAAACGGGGGTGGGGCGGAAAAAGAAAGGGGTCACTCGAGCGCGACCTCGTTCTCCCAGAGGCCGTGGATGTTGCAGTAGCTGAGCGCGTAGAGCTTGCCCTTCTTGCTCGTCCTGAAGAAGAAGACCGCCCTCGGCTCGGTCAGCGGGTCGCTGTGGTTGGTGAAGGCAACCCTGCCGACGAGAATCGGGAAGTTCTCCCCCTCGGGGTGGAAGTAGAGTTCAATCCACGCTATGTGGTGCTCCGGGGTGTTCGGGTGCGGTATCTCCTTGCCAACGCTGACCTCGACCTTGACGAGGTCGCCCTCCTTCTCGTACTCTATAACGGGGACGTGCTTCTCCCCCTTCCAGTCTCCACTCTTTATGGTTTCGCTCAGCATCTCAACCACCTCACTCTATCTTTTCAAACTGGTCCTTGGACGCACCGCAGAGCGGGCAGACCCAATCCTCGGGAAGGTCTTCAAACTTGGTTCCGGGCTCTATCCCGTTGTCCGGGTCGCCCTCGTCCTCATCGTAGATGTATCCACAGATTATGCATCTCCACTTTGCCACTTCTTTCACCGATGTAGGATAGGATTGAGCACTTATAAGGTTTGCGGTTCAAACCTGTGAAATGGAAAAGCGAAGGAATCACTCGAAGACCACGAACTTTTCGCCCGGCAGACCGCACACGGGACAGCGCTCCGGGGCCTCGTCGACCGCAGTGTACCCGCAGACAGGGCAGATGTAGACCTTCTTCACCTCGATATCCTCGCCCTTCGCAACCGTCTCCTTGGCCTTCTCGTAAAGCTCGGCGTGGAGCTTCTCGGCCTCAAGGGCGTAGTGTGTGCTCCTTACTGCTTCATTCTCACCCTGGAACTCGGCGGAGTTCTTGTAAACGGGGTACATCTCCTTGACCTCGAAGGTCTCGCCCGCTATGGCTTCCTTCAGGTTCTCCTCGGTCTTCCCGAGCTTGCCCAGGGCTATGAAGTGGTTCTTAGCGTGGACGAACTCCGCGTAGGCTATCGCTCTAAAAAGCTTGGCAACCTTCGGAAAGCCCTCCTTCTCGGCCTGCTCGGCAAAAATCAGGTACTTCATGTGGGCCATGCTCTCGCCTGCGAAGGCGTCCTCCAAAAACTTCTTGGTCATGGCTCTCTCAACGGGCATGGAAAACACCGTACTAAGATGGGAGCGAGAGTATATAACACTTTTCGAACCTGAGGGGAGTAAAGCTGTTGAGAAGAGAAAGAGAAGCGGAAGTCACGAGGCCCACTCGACGAGCTTCCTGACGGCTTCCCTCAGTTTGGCCTCGTCCTCTTCGCTTGGCATTCCCCTGCTCTCGACGGTAGCTACGTGGTCGAACTTGCTCCTCGTTATGAGCGTCTCTATCTTCCTTCCTGCAACCCCGCCCCAGCCGTACGCTCCGACGATTAGGACGGGCTTCTCGTAGTTGGCTTTGTCGAGTATCTCGAAGAGCGTGTAGCGTATGCGCGGGTGTATCTCGGCCTCGAAGGTTGATGCACCGATGATTATGGCTTCGGCACTCGGGACCTCGCCGAGGATGTCGCTCACCGCTGGAGCCTCCCTGTCGGTGAAGCGGTAAACCACCGGCTTCTTTCCGAGCTTCTTAAGCTCGTCGAGCACTATCTCCATTCTCCTCTCAACGAAGCCGTACATCGAGTCGTAGACCACGAGAACCTTGTCCTTCTCGGGAATCCCCGCTCCAACGCGCTCGTAGAACTCGAAGATTCTCTTCGGATTGTGGCACCACGCTATCCCGTGTCCGGGCAGAATCATCTTGGCGTCTTCGACGATTCCAAGGTTCTTGAGCTTCTTGAGGTTCTGAACGATGTACTTGTGGTAGTGGCCAATGACGGTGACGATGTACTTGGTGACGTGAGGCAGATAGCGCTGAACGACCTCCTCGTCGCTGTCGTCTATCGTCTCTGGAATCGAGTAGCCACCACCGGCGTCGCAGCTGAATATCAGCCTGTCCTCGACGACGTAGGTTATCATCGTGTCCGGCCAGTGGAGCCAGGGGACGGTGATGAAGCGGAAGGTCTTTCCGCCGATGCTCATTTCCTCGCCGTCCTTGACGACCTTGAAGTTCTTGCCGACGTCTTTTCCGTAGAAGCCCTCGAGCAGGTTCCTCGCGAAGGCCGTTCCTATGACCTGGGCTTTATAGCCATTGGCCTCGAGGACCTTTGGCAGTGCCCCGCTGTGGTCCGGCTCGGTGTGGTGGACGATGATGTGCGTTATCTCCTCCGGGTTCACGAGTTCCTTCAGCTTCTCGAGGAAGAGGTCTGCGTATTCAGCTTTGGTCGTGTCGAAGAGCACAACCGCGTCCTTCAGCTTCATCAGGTAGGCGTTGTAGGTTATTCCCTCGGGGATGTACCAGGTCGCCTCGAAGTACTTAATCTCATCATCGTCAATCCTGATGATGTAAAGCTCCGGGTCGGTGCAGAGCTTCTCAACTCTGGCCTTCACCATGACTATCACCGGTTTTAGTTCGGTTTTCCGAATAAAAAGGTTTTCACGCGAGAGTAGAGAGCTTTGGTTTTCGGAACGGCCTTCTCCCAGATATTATACCCTCCGGGAGGAGGGAAATCTATAAGTATCCGGAGGGAGGAGGGAAATGGCAATTTCCTCGACGGCCGTTTACCTCATGATTAGTGCTATAATTCCTATGTTCTATGCACAATGGGTAGACTGGCCAAGTGAGATAATTAAGAAGCCCGAGCCTTATTATTATGAGCTTCAGGATGCTCTCAACAGGAGCCTTAAATACATAGTAGCAATGGGGCTTGGATTGAGCCTCTTTTCTTTGGGTATGACATTGATTGTCCCTATCATTGGATATCTATTTTGGGGAGCAACAGGGATTGTACTAATGTGGCTCAGGCACGGGAGGGAACAACTAAAACTCAAACTCCAAGAAATCATGATGAAGGAAGCTATCGCCAAGGGCGTCGAAATCGGCATGAAGAAGGCGAGGGAAACCTAACTCTCCCCGACCTCTTCCAAAATTCTTTTGTAAAGCCCTTCGCTCAGCCAGAAGCCGGTTTCCTTCAGCTTCTCAAGCTCTTCTTTGACACTCGGAATTATCCCCTGGAACTTCGCCCTCAGCAGAACGCCAATCGTTCCAGTAACCTTCAGCCCCAGTGCCCTTGCAACTTCCCTGCCATCGTAGTCGTCGATAAGCAGAAGCTCGGCGTTGGTTTCAAGCGCGAGGACAATTGCCTCGCTCTCCCCCTCATCAAGCTCGAGCATAAGCGACTTCTTGAGGGTCTCGTCCTTTATTTCCACAACCTTTATCCAGTCGGCCTTTTCAATGAGCTCCGCGTCCCTCGAACCTTTTCCCTCAAGGATGCACTCCCTGTAAACAGCCTTTGGAATGATGACTTCACCAAAGAACTCCCTCAAAAGGTCGAGCCTGCCGATTTTGGCGAGGTGAATGAGGGGAGTGGAGTTGCTAACCACGGGCAAAGTCCAAATCCTCCTCAAGCTCTCTCTCAGTGTAGTGCCTCGGGATTCTCCGCCTTGCAAGCTCCTCAATGAATTCCCTCTTCGTAAGCCCGGCTAGTTTGGCGGCTTTCCCAAGGGATAATGCGCCCCTTGAGTAGAGAATCAGCGCTAACTCAAGCTTCAGCTCCCTTTCAACCTCGCTCTTCGGGAGCTTGAGGGAAACGAGAACGTCATCGGGAATAACTATCTCCATCTTTCCCACCGAAGTGTATTCGTGATGCACTTATTTAACCTCTTCGCACTGGCCTCAGAATCACAAGGTAGTAGGGAAACCGCACCCTCGAGAGAACGACCTCGAAGCCATCAAGCTCAATCAGCTCCTCCCGCGGAATCTTCTCCTCCCTCGGCGGACCGCGCTCCGACTCGGGACACCACTCGATTACGAGAACGTAGTCCGCCCTCGACGCCCATCTCAGATAGCCCCGCCAGTCACCGACCTCGTGGAGCGAGAGGGAAAAAGCAACGAGGTTCGGCCTCTTCGGAAGCTCGGGCGGTTTCTCGGAGAGGATTATCTCAACGTTCGCGATGCCCCCACCCTCGATGTTCTCTTTCAGTAACTTCGCCATCGTCGGGTTAGCCTCGACCGCGTAAACCCTCTCAAAGACCCACGAGAGCGGGACGGTGAGGTAGCCGGTCCCTGCTCCAACATCAACGGCAATCTTTCGCTCCATCTTCAGGGACAGTAGATAACGCAGTATCTCTTTTACCGGAAGCGCCCTCCTGCGCTCGGGGTTGTCGAGAGTGTCCGCGAAGGCGGGATTGAAGGGCATAGCCATCACGTCAGGTAGAGTATCGCCAGCGTTAGGAGGTAGAGGAGTATCACGCTCCTGAAGACGCTCCAGCCGAGCTTTTTGATGTCCTCTATCCTGGCCACGTAAGTGGTGTCCTTCAGGTTCCTCACGAGTCTAATTGTTGGCTCGATGAGGGCTATTGCCAGGTAGGGGTTGTAGAGAACCACGATGAAAGCGGGAAGCCAAGCTATCAGCGGGTACTTCCGCGGGAACTTCCTGAAGGCGAGCTTTGTTTCCACATAAGCGGCTCCAATGGCCTCGTAGTAAGCCAGTAGGAACCAGAACACGAGCACCTTATCCGTGAAGGGCTTACCTGACACGGCCGGAGCGAAGAGTGCCGGGACTGCCGGCAGTAGGTTGCCGAGCGCATACGTTACCGGGTTTTTCCAGCCCTTTGCCCGGGAGAATGCGAAGTGGAGGGCGAAGATAACTCCAACGATGGCGAGGGGAATGATGAGCTCATCGACCGTTCCCCAGTAGAGAGCCGGAAGGAGATACGCCAGACCGTTGAGTCCCAGCGCGACGGCCATATCCCGGAGCTTCCACGCGCGGTAGGAGTCGAAGGCGTAGTCGAAGGTGAAGAACGTTAACAGAGCGACGGCAATACCTATTACCCAGCCAACCAAACTGGCACCGCTGAGGAGCAAGCCACCAATTATGGCGAGGATTATCGTTCCTCCCGCCCCGGGCTCCCTTGGAACCCTAAAAATTCTCATCTCAGCTCCCTCCTGACCTCGTCCCTAATCGGCTTCAGAGCTTTTGCGTACTTTTCAAGCCTCTCGAAAAACCTCTCAACCCTCTCGCGGTACTTCTCGTCCTTCAGCTCGTCCCCCTCGAAGAGCTCGCCCACGTTGTAGAAGAGCACCCACGAGACGGGTAGCATGCGGTAGTTCGTCGCGAGGAGCTTTAACTCCTGCAGAAGCCTCGCCCCGCCGGTAACGCTCGAAACTGTGGCGATTCCAACTGGCAACCCCTCGTACTCCTCGAAGAGCGTATCCAGCAGAACCTTCAGCTCCCCGGGAAAACCGCCGTTGTACTCGGGAGCGACGATGATTAGGGCGTCGGCCTCAAGCATCTTCCGCCGGTAATCCTCGACCTCGGGCGGGACCTTCCAGCGGTGGGTGTGGCAGAGTTTGTAGTCTCGAACGTCTATGAGCTCGGCGTCGAAGCGCTCTCTCGCTTTCCTGAGGAGATACCTCGCAACCCTCTCGCTTTCCCTGCCCTCTCTCCCCGTTCCGAGGATTATCTTAACCTTCATAGCAACACCGAGAAGAGTACCGTTATGCGTTTAAAGACCTTATGGGACAAAAATGGGGAACAAAAAGCCGGGAAATCAGGCGAAGGTAACGCTCCTGTCCTTCAGCGAGCGGTTGAGCAGGTCGGCGTGCTCGAGGGTAACCTGGTACTCCGCGAGCTTCTCGAGCCTGAGCTCCTCGCCGTCGAGGATTATCTTGTTGACGTAGACCTTGCCCTCGTCGAAGCCGACGGTGTAGACGAAGAGGTCCTTCTTGCTCAGGTACTCCTTAATCTTCTCGTCCTTAAGGGCCTCTGCGAGTCCGCCAGCGGCGAAAATCCTGACGTGGACGACGAAGGCACCGGGAACGTCCTTCTCGGCGAACTGTCTGAGGGTCTCGACGAATATCCCCTTGGTTTCCTCTATTGGAGTTTCACCGCCGAACTGGAGGACGGTAACCTGGGGGGCGAACTCCTTGACGCGCTCGGCAAGCTCGGCCTCCCTGCCCTTCTCGGCGAGGAAGTGGTAGGTAACGCCCCCGCTGAGGGTTATGAAGGTCGCCTCGGTCGCGGTCGCGATGCTTGAGCAGATGATGTTCTTGCTTGCCACGACGGCAACCTTGTTGAGTCCGAGGTCCGCCAGCGCCTTTCCAACGAGCCTTCCGGTCAGGGCCCTAAGGTAAATCTCCTCCTCAAAGGTAGTCTTTGCCATTTCCAATCACCTCCTTACCCACTTATGTGGGTTTGTTCCCGATACTGACCAGTGATGTTCTGAGATATAACTTTTTCGGTTTCCCTAATGAACTTTTGGTAGGCTAATCTAAAACGCCTCTGACAGAACGACAAAATTTTTCCCGAACTTTCAAGGATAGATTGGCGTTTTGATTACACAAAGGTGGGTTTTTGGAGAACTGCCAATGAAACGCCCAAATACATTCACTCTGACAGCCCTGTTCTAAGGTTCGATAGATAAACTTATAAGGTTCGAAAACAAGAAAGAGTGAGGTGATATCATGCTGAGCGAAAGGATGCTCAAAGCCCTGAACGAACAGCTCAACAAGGAGCTCTTCTCTGCCTACTTCTACCTTGGAATCGCGGCCTACTTCAAGGAGAAGGGCCTCGACGGTTTTGCCAGCTGGATGGAGGCACAGGCGGAGGAGGAACTCGGGCACGCGATGAAGTTCTACGACTACATCTTCAACAGGGGAGGAACGGTCGAGCTTGAGAGGATTGAGAAGCCCAAGCAGGACTTCGAGAGCCCGCTCAAGGCATTTGAGGCGGTTTACCTCCACGAGGTCGGCGTTACGCAGTCCATCTTCAAGCTCGTTGATTTGGCCGAGGAGGAGAAGGACAGAGCGACCTATCAGTTCCTCCAGTGGTTTGTCGAGGAGCAGGTCGAGGAAGAAGCGAGCACAAAGGCGATAGTGGACAAGCTTAGGATAATCGGCGACAATCCGCACGGCCTCTTCATGCTCGACAGGGAGCTGGGCGCGAGGAAAGCCCAGCTGAGAACGCTCTTAGCCCAGGGTGGGTGAGTTGATTCTCGTCTTCGGCGGGACTGGCTTCATTGGCTCTTTCGTTTCTTCTCGCCTTTCCGGGGTTGACGAAGTAGTTCTCGCCGTCAGAAGGTCGGTTGAGGGCTTTAAAACTGTCCGCTTTTCCGAATCTTCCGAAATACCGGCCTTAATCGAAAGGCTGAACCCCGACGTGGTGGTCAACTTCATAGGTGTCCTCAGGGGCGACTACCAAACGGCTCACGTGGAAATCCCGAGGCTTATCGCTGAAGGCGTGAGAAGAACCGGCTCGCGGTTGATTCACACGAGCGCTCTTGGAGCGGACGAGAACTCAAGGGTTCCTTACTTCAGAACCAAGGCCCTTGGCGAGAGGGCCGTGAGGGAAGTTAAAAACCACGCGATAGTGAGACCCTCGTTCGTCCTCGGTCAGGGGCAGAGGCTCTTCCGCGATGCCATACGGTTTAAGGTCTTTCCGAACCTGAAAACGCCTGTCCAGCCGATTGATTTGAGGGATTTGGCCGGGCTTCACCTAAAACTCGTGGAAGGCAAAAAGGGCAAGTTCAACGCCTGCGGAGGGGAAGTCATTTCACTCGGCGAGCTCGTGAGGAAAGTTATGGAAGGGGCCGGGAAAAGAATGCTCCTTCTTCCAGCTCCAGAGCGAGTCCTAAGGCTCCTCGGGAGGCTTGACGGTTCTCTCCTCATGGCCTTAACCGAGAACACCTGCGAGAGAAACGACGCCCTTGAGCTTTTGGGAGCGCTCAGGAGCCTCGACGAGTCAATTAAATGGACGGCGGAGGGGTTGAGGTGAAATATAACTTAGCGAGCTACGTCTATGAGCCCATCAACGGTCTCCTCGAAAGGCCTACCGGAATAAGAAAAGCGCGAAAAAGGCTGATTTCCCGGGCTAAAGGCAGGGTCCTAGAGCTTGGCGTTGGAACCGGGCTGAACCTTCCGTTCTACAGAAACGTTGAGGAAGTACTCGGCGTCGACATCAGCAGAAAAATGCTCGAGAAGGCGAAAAAGAAAAGAGCCGAAGTCCCGGTTAAGCTGATTCAAGCGGACGCAAGAAGCCTCCCATTCTCAGATAAGAGCTTCGAGACCGTGGTTTCTACCTTCTTCCTCTGCGTCGTCCCGGAGAAGGAAAGGGTCATTCGGGAGATAAACCGGGTTCTAAAGCCGAACGGCTTTCTCCTCGCTATGGAGTGTTCCCCTCCTGAAAACAGGGCTTTCAGGGCGTTGCTCTCCGGGATAAGCGCGTTAACATCAAGGCTCACGGGAACTGACTTCAGAACTAACATAGCTCAGCTCCTTCGGGTGGAAGGCTTCAACGTTGAGGAGGAACGGCTCGTCAACGGTGCCGTGAGGCTCATCAGAGCCTCTCCAGAACGAGAATGAACGCTATCCTCGGGAAGAGCCAGCGGAGGCGTTTTGCCCTAAAACCCCTCTTCTCGAACTCTCCCCTAAGTTCCTCCGGCGAGGAAAAGGCATCTATCGAGCTGACAAGGTGTTCGTAAGCTTTTTCGTTGCCCGTCGTCAGCTTTCCGATGATGGGAACAACCGTTCTCGTGTATAGCCATGCCATCTTCCCGAGAAGCGAGGGATTCTTTGAGAACTCAAGGATTACGAGCCTTCCGCCAGGCTTCAGAACGCGGTGGAGTTCCTTTATGGCTTTTTCCCTGTCGGAAAAGTTCCTGAGGCCGAAGGCGACGCTGACTATATCAAAGCTCCCATCGGGATAGGGCATTTCCTCGGCAGTTCCAACGCTCAGCCTCGCGAAGGGAACCTTCCTCCTCGCTATCCTGAGCATCTCCTCACTACAGTCGAGGCCATAGAACTCGCCGGATAGGTTTCTCTTTTCAAGCCTCTTCCTCATGCAGAGCATCATGTCTCCCGTTCCGCAGGCCACGTCAAGGATTTTTAACGGCCTTTCGCGAACCTTAAGGGACTTTAAAACCTCCTCACAGGCCTTTCTCCTCCATAGCCTGTCGAGACCAAGGCTTATCAGCCTGTTGGTCAAATCGTAGCGCTCCGCGATGCTGTCAAAGAGCTCCTTTACCAAGCTCCTCCCTCCCGAGGACCTTCTTTATCTTCGCGGGCCTTCCACCTATGAGGTAGACCCTGTCGGCGACCTTGAAGAGCTCCTCGAGCTGGTGCGAGACGACCAGAACACCTTTTCCAGAATTAGCTAATTCCCGAATTATGGAAAGAAGTTCTTCTTTGGAGCGCGCGTCGAGGCCGGTAAAGGGCTCGTCCAGAATTAGAACGTCGAAGTCCATGAGCAGGGCGCGCAGGAGAGAGGCCTTCCTCCTCGTCCCCCCGCTCACTTCCTTTGGATAGAGGTCGAGGTAGTTCTCCAGGCCGAGTCTCTCAACGTATTCGAGCCTGCACTCCCTTCCCCTGAAGCGGGCCGGCAGGCAGACGTTGTCCCTCAACCTCTTCCAGGGGAGAAGGTAGTCCTCCTGATAGAGGACAGAGGGGTTCTTCACAAAGACCTCGCCCGAATCGGGATTCTCAACTCCCGCCAGAATTTTCACGAGGGTGCTCTTTCCGGTCCCGTTCGGCCCGATGAGGCCGACCACCTCGCCGGCCCTAACCTCAAGGCTAACCCCGTCGAGTATGGGCTCGCTGAAGGACTTTTTCAGATTTCTCACCAGTACCAGCCTTTCACCCATTCCTCGAGCCTCCTTAGTAAAAGCTGGTCGAGGGCTATCATAAGCGCTATGAGGAGCAGTGCCCACGCGAAGACTCCGGCTTTAATTCCCAAATCGTAGGAGTAGACGAGCTGGTAGCCGATTCCGCCAGCGGAGCCAAAAGCCTCGGCAACGACGCTTATCCTGAGCGCTATTCCCAGGGCGACTCTGCCTGCCGAGACCATCTCGGGGAGCGTTCCCGGGACGATGAAGTGCCGGTAGAGCTGAAGCTTTGAGGGTTTGAGAAGAACTATCAGCGGGCGGTATTTTTCTATCACCTTTTCGCTCGAGCTCACTCCGGCCGAAAGCAGTGCCGGAAAGGACGCCATCGCGGTAACGAGTATCGTCGCGATTGAACTCGTAACGCCGAAGAGCATTATGAAGACTATCGTCCAGACGAGGACCGAGACGCTCTGGAGGAAGACGTTTAAAGCGTTCAGAAAGTCCCTGAAGGCCTTTGAGTAGAGCGCCAGAAGCATCGCGAGGCCCGTCAGAAGGGAAGCGACCAGAAAGCCGGAGAAACTGTGGTAGAGCGTCAGCAGAAGCGAGGAGAGGATTAGGGAAAGCCCAACCTCGCGGTAGAACGCCAAAGTCTCAGCCGGGGTGGGGATTAGGGCTGGATACAGGTGGGACAGGACGAGCCATGAGGCCAGTGCAAAGAGGAAAAGGTAGAGCCAGCCCCTCATGCTCAACCCCTGTAGAAGATGTCGAGGTTCTCGGGGTTCTCCTTCAGGTAGCCCCCGAGGTAGGCCAGCTTCCACTCGCTCTTGATGCCGGTTATCAGCTCATCGTTGAGCCTCTCGTCGTTAATTTCTGTTCTGTTGTAGAGAAGGTCAAGCGTTTTTTCATCGAGGTGGTAGAGCTTTCCGAAGATTTCCTTCGTCTCGGCGGGGTGAGTTTTCCAGAACTCGGCGCTCTCAATCTGGGCCTTTATGAAGGCATCGACCAAATCCCTGTGCTTTTCAAGGAAGTCCTCCCTGACGACCCAGACGAGCATTACCGGCGGTCCCTGAACTATGCCACGCTCTCTGGCCTCGTTCCAGAGCTCTGAAAACGTCGCTATTACCGTGTAGTTCTTCACTATAAGCTGGCTTACAATCGGCTCCCAGATTACGACGGCGTCAACGCTTTTGAGCGAGTCCTCAACCGAGCCGGGCGGGACGTTCACGACGGTGTAATCCTCTGGAGTGAGGTTGTAGAGGACCTTCATGTAAGCCTGGAAGAGCTTGAAGGTTCCGGAAGCGACGACGGCGCCGATTTTCTTACCCCTCAGCTCGGCGGGGTTCATATCCTCCTTCCCGATTATCGCTTGGTTCTGAAACATGTCAACGCCGATGATTTTTATTCTAACCCCGCTCTGGGCCAACTTAGCCGCCATCTCAGCGGGAATGACCGCAAAGTCCGTTTCCCCCTTTTCGAGGGCCGCTATTATGTCGGGGGTCTTGCCGAGCCTGAGAACCTCGACCTTGAAGCCGTTCTCCCTGTCAAAACCCTTGGCCTGCATTATATCGAGCGTGCTGATTCCTCCAAGCAGGGTCGCGGCTTTAACGGTGGGAAGCTCCGCCTTTGTGGAGGTGTTTGTGGTCGAGTTCGAGCTTATGCAACCCGAAACCATCACAACCAGCCCGATTAGGAGCAACGCCAAAGCTTTTCTCATTCAAATCCCTCCTAAAAGCTTGTCCGCTATGGCCGAAAGCGTGAGGATTAGGCCGATTGGAATGTTGAGGTTGAATGCCTTTGGAACGTTGTCAAGGCTCTTCCAGACGATTGCGTTCTCGTAGAGGATTAGGGCGCTCGCGACGAGCCAGCCGGCTAGATAAACCCGGCCGAGGCCGTAGAGAAATCCAGCCAGGCCGAAGAGGCCTATAGCGAGAAGATGAAAGGCGAGGGCAATCTTGAGGGCCTTCTCTATGCCAAACCTCGCGGGGATGCTTCCAACGCCGTGCTTAACGTCGAACTCGTAGTCCATTATCGTGTATATCGTGTCGAAGCCTGCCACCCAGAAGAGGACACCGAAGAAGAACGCCCAGGGAATCCGCGCGAGGACTTCCATGAAAGGAGCGTTTCCAGCGACGGCTATCGTTCCGCCCGCAACGGCCAGGGCGAGCGTTAATCCGAGGTGGAGATGAGGGAAGCTGTGCTTTCTTTTAGCTCCGGAGTAGCTCATCGCTATTAACCAGGGAATCGGACTGAGCAGGGCTGTCCAGCGGTTTAATAGGACTGCCGAGACGAAGTAGATTACTGAGCCAACGACGACGAGCCACCAGGCGTCGCTCACCCTAACAGCCCCTCTAATCAGCGGTCTGTTCCACGTCCTCGGGTTCTGGCTGTCTATGTCGAGGTCGGCTATGTTGTTGTAGGCCAAAGCAGAGGTCCTGAGCCCGAGCAGGGCAAGGCTCATCAGGATTAGCTCCCTCAGGGTTACAGGGAAACCGCTGAGGAAAGCGCCGACGTAGGCGTAGGGCAGGCTGAAGAGCGTGTGCTCTATCCTGACGAGCCTCATGAGAGCGTGAAACCTGTTGGCTTCCCTCACCTCTCCGGGGTCAAAGGCCATCGCCACCACCGAGGTATTTCTTGAAAAGCCCTTCGAGCCTTTCAAGGACTTCGGGGTCTTCTTTAACCTCCTCCACGACCCTGCCGTCCATCTCCTCAGGAAGCTTTCTGGTGGCGTCTATGCCGAGCTTGCTCCCGAGCGGAGGCCTCGGAACGGCCGGGTCGAGCGCGTCTGTGTGGGCGTGCGGGATTATTAAAACGTCCCGCTCGGGGTTCACGAAGGAAGCTATCGCCCATATCACCTGGTCTATGTCGTGGGGGTTGATGTCGTCGCTGACAACCACTATGACCTTCGTCAGCGCCATCTGCCCCGTTCCCCAGAGCGCGTTGAGAACCTTCTTCCCCTGCCCGGGGTAGCGCTTCTTTATCGAGACTATCGCGACGCCCTGAAAGACACCGTATTCAGGAAAGTTCACATCGACGACCTCCGGCAAAACGACCCTCATCAACGGGAGGAAAATCCTCTCGATGGCCTTTCCGATTACGGCATCTTCCAACGGCGGTTTCCCGACGACGGAGCCGTAGTAAATCGGGTTATCTCGGTAGTAAATCCTCTCGGCGTGGAAAATGGGGTAGAGCTCGTTCCTCTCGCTCGGCTTATCGTAGAAGCCGAAGTGGTCGCCGAAGGGGCCCTCCTCGCTCAGCTCGTCAACCTGAACGTAGCCCTCTATGACCGCTTCCGCGTTGGCCGGAACGAGGACGCCGTTGGGCAGGCGGTAGAGCTCCAAACCCGAACCGCGGACGAAGCCCGCGAAGAGGAGCTTGTCCATCGGATAAGGAACGGGAGAGACGGCCGTCAATAGAGTGCCTATGTCGGAGCCAATCGCTATCGCGACCGGCATTTTGCCGTCGTTCCTCTCGAGGTAGTCCCTCCAGGCCTGACTCCCGCGCTTGTGAACCTGCCAGTGGATTACACCCCTCTCGCCGTCGAGGAGCATGACGCGGTAGACGCTGATGGAGTTAACCCCTTTCGGGTCCGAGAAGCAGACGAGCGGGTAGGTGAGGTAGCGCGAGCCGTCCATCGGCCACGTTTTAAAGGCCGGAACGAAGTTCAGGGGCTCGTCCTCCACAACGTTCCTCGTGAACTCCGCTTTTCTCACGAGCTTTGGGAGATAGGCGCTCATCTCCTTCAGCTTCCCCAGCGAGGAGAGCTTGTCGGCAAAACCCAGGGGCAGGCTTTCCATGAGCTTGAGCGGTCTCTCGCCGATTTCCTCAAGCCTTTCAACGCCGAGGGCTTCCCTAACGGTCTCAACACTCGTGAAGAGGTTTCCGATAACTCTCCACTCAGGGTAACCCTTAACGCGCTCGAAGAGGACCGCACCGGCCTTTTGATACATCGCCCTCCTCAGAAACGCGGGAATCTCAAGCTCGGGCGAAAGCTCCTCACTAACTCTAATCAGCTCGTTTCTCGCTTCAAGCCATTCCAGATAGTCGCGCACGTCCCTCATGGGAGCACCTCCGGAAGGACCCTCAAAACCCTTTCCCCGTTGCACTCTATCACCTTAAGCTTAACCCCGTAAAGCCCGCTCAAAAGCTCCTCGGACAGGACCTCCGAGGGCTTTCCTTCAGCCACTATCCTTCCGTCCCTCATGAGGACGACCCTGTCGGCGAAAAGGTAGGCTAAGTTGGGGTCGTGGAGAACCGCTAGGACACCAACACCATCCCTCGCGAGCCTCTTAACGGTTCCGAGGACAAGGAGGGCGTTCTTGAGGTCGAGCTCACTCGTCGGCTCGTCGAGGAGGAGGTATTTCGGCGACGTCATCATCGCCCTCGCGAGGAGGAGAAGCCTTTTCTGTCCACCGCTTAGAGAAGTGTAGGGTTTTTCCCGATAAGCATCGAGGCCGAAGTGTTTGAGCAACCTTTCAGCCCTTTCCCTGTGCTCCTTCCCTGGCGAGCCGAAGGCCCCGAGTTCAGGGGTTGCCCCGAGGAGAACGAAGTCGAGAACCCTGAATGGGAACGTCGGGAAGTGGCTCTGAGGAACGTAGCCGAGCAGTTTCGCCCGCTCCCTGGGGGACAGCCTTAGAACGTCCCTTCCCTCAACCATGACGCGTCCCTTTTCGGGCCTCAACAGGCCGTAGATTAGACTCAGGAGCGTGCTCTTCCCCGCGCCGTTCGGCCCGATTAGGGCGACGAACTCACCCGTCTCAACCTCCAGGCTAACCCCCTCGATTTCGAAGTCCCCGTAGGAGTACGAGAGGTTTTCAGCCCTCAGCATCGAGCCTTGCCTCCATCTCCCTTACCTTCTCCATGAAGTCGAAGTCCTTGGCCTTATCGACCTCGCCCCGCCTGAAGTGCTTCCCGAACCAGTCGTAATACAATAGAGTCCTCCTCACGAACGCTTTAACGTCCTCCTCCCTGTAAAGGCTCTTGCTTTCGAGCTTCTCTCCCAAAACGGCATAAAACCTCCTCATCTTCCTTCTGTCCTCGTCGCTGAGCCTTTCAACGTCAATCTCGCCCCCGATGAGCGTTCCGTAGAAGGGCGGAACCTCGAAGGCTTCTATCAGTGGCTGGGAGTAGGCTATTCCCCCGTGGAGCTTCCCCATGAAGACCGAGCCCGCCAAGTGCATCGCCACCAGAAAGAACGCCTTGGGTATCTCCTCCAGCTCCTCCCTGTGCTCGCTTATCCAGTCCGTCAAATCCCAGTGCGGGCCGTCGCGGTAAACGGGTGCGCTCATGACGACCAGGTCGTAGCCCCTCGGCGAGGGGTTCTCCTTAACCTCCCTTACCTCCACTTCGTGGCCTTCCTCCTCGAAGAGCCTCTTGGCCAACTCCACGGCCCTTTCGGTCGTTCCGTAGCGGGTCGTGTAAACGATGAGAATTCTCAACTCCAACCACCTCCGGTTTTTCTGAGGAGATACGCGAAGAATGGAACACCCACGAGGGTCGTTATTATCCCGACGGGGATGTCCCCCGGAAGAAGGCGGACTATCACATCCGCCAAGACCATAACGGTTATTCCAATCGAGATTGTTGCGGGAATCAGCTTCGAGTGCTCGGGCCCGACGAGCATTCTCGCCGTGTGCGGGACTATCAGCCCGACCCAGCCAATTATACCCGTGAAGGAAATCACGAGCGCCGTTAGAATGGCCGACAGGAACACGAAAATCCCTCTCCAGAAGGAAACGTTCAGGCCGAGGAGCTCAGCCTCGTCGCCGAGGCTCATTGCGTTCAGGTTCCAGCGGAGGAGGTAGAGGAGCACGGCTATGAGGACGACTCCGGGAAGGGAATAAACCACCGTCTTCCACGTTGAGCTCGCCAAGCTTCCCATCAGCCAGACGACTAAACCGGATAAGCTCTCGCTCGGAAGGAGCAGTTCAAGGAGGGAAAGGAGTGCGGAGAAAAGGGCAGTAACGATTATTCCGCCGAGGATTAGCGAGACGGTAGAGACCCTGCCGTTGACGCGCGCGAGGTAATAAGCTAAGAAAACCGCCAAGAGGCCGAAGAGGAGCGCGAGCGGTGCGAGACCTATGAAGGGGAGAAAAGCGACGGCCAGTGCCGCGCCGAAGGCCACTCCCGATGCTACACCCAGAATGTAGGTGTCAACGAGAGGGTTTCTGAAAACCGCCTGAAGGGTCATCCCGCCCAGGCTCAGGGCCATTCCTGCCGAGACCCCCATAAGAGTCCTCGGAAGCCTGATTTCCCATATCACTGCCCTGGCCAAGTCATCAAGGTGGAGCGGGTTGGTCGGGTAGCTACCCACGAAGACCCCGAGGAGCACCGCAACCGCCGGGAGGATTGCCAGGAGTAACCGCTTCATTTCAAACACCGCAGAGCGAGTAGAGTTCCTTTGCGACATTTTCCCACTTCGGAAAGGCCCTTCCGTGTATAAACCTTCCGAGCTGGTAGATTCCCGGAATTATGCGGGGACTCCAGCGCATGAAGCTCTCAAGGTCGAGGGCCGAGCCGACTATGTTCACGTTTCCAAGCTGAACTGCTTCGATTGCCCTCCACTCGGCCGAGTCAAGGATTTCGTCCCTTATCTCCTCCATCTTCTCCCTGTCCGTCATTATGCTCGTGAGCAGGAAGAGGTGCTCCGCATCGCCGAAGGCCCTGAAGAAGCGCTCCTTCTTTACCGGATAGACCTTCCGCTTTGTCCGTATCCTTTCGCCGAGGTTTATCGCCCCGGCTTTTCTAACCGCGTCGCTCAGAACGTTGGTCCTCGTTACGACGTTGAAGTTCCGGTAGGTGAGCAGGACTTTGGGCCTCTCTTCGATGCCCTCAGTTATCTCGCCCAGCCTCGTTAGGTGCTTCTCATAGAACCCGCCGAGCTTTGAAAAGTCGCCCCTCGTTAGTTCGGCTATCCTCCTGCTCTCCTCGACGAGGCCTTCAACGGTCTCGAAGTCAACCAGCTCGACCCTTGCCCCTATACGCTCCCCAAAGGCCCTCAGCTCGTCCCCGGAGTGCAGGTTCTCAACCTTGAAGTCGAGGATAAGGTCCGGCTTAAGCTTCTCCAGAACGTCCCAGTAGGTCCTCTTGCTCCGCTTGAGGTACTTTCCGATGACCGGCTTATCCTTCAGCTCCGGCAGGCAGGGGTCGAGCCTGATTTCCTCGTTCACCCCGGCTATCTCCCCGGCTTTCCCGACGAGCTTGAGGATTTCCGCGAGACTCGCTGGAAAGACCGCTATCATCGTCCCACCCCAAAAGGAAAATCAGGAGAGGCCGTAAAACCTCTTCAGGAATTCCTTAGCTTTTTCGTTCCAGTCGGGGTAGTAGTCCGGGTAGATTGCCCTGCCGATGACCCAGATTCCCACTGCTAAGCGTGGACTCCAGCGGAGGAAGGAGTCCTTGCCCATGTCCGCCCTGAGGATTACGACGTTGCCATCTCTGACGGCCTTAATGCCCCTCCAGGCCTCGTCGCTGAGCATCTCCTTCCGGAGCTTCTCGACCTGGTCGTACGGGGTTACGGCGCTCGTGAGGAGGATTACGACGTCTGCATCGCGGTAGCTCGCGATTATCTTCTCCCTGTCCATCGGGACCCTAACCGGTGTGTAGCCGTTGAAGGTCAGGTTCACGAGGTAGTCCGCCCCAACGAGCCTGACGGCCTGAGCAAGGACGTCGTTGCCGTTGACGAGGTAGAGCTTGCCCATTATCGGCTGTATCATTACCACTTTCTTCCTCTTCTCCGCTGGAATCTTTGAGGCTATGGCCCTAACCTCCTTCACCTGCTCGTTGAAGTAGTCGTCGAAGGCCTTGGCCTCTTTCTCCTTTCCGAAGAGCTGGCCGAGGAGCGAAACGGCCCTGGGTATGTCCTCAAGTTTGTCCTCCCTCAGCAGGACGACCGGAATTCCGTAGCTGGCGGAGCGGTTGAGTAATTCATCAACGTTGTAGAACTTCTTCAGGTCGAGGTCAATTATTAGGTCGGGCTTTAGGGCTAAAACCTTCTCCCAGTCGTCAATCTTGAGCCTCGCGCCGACGACGGTCTTGTTCTTCAGGCTTTCACTCAGTAAAGCGTCGTACTGGGCCTCCCTTGGAATACCAACGACCTGCTCGCTCGCGTTGAGGAGCTGGATTATCTCGAGGGCGGAAGTCGAGAGAACGACCGCCCGCTGAACCGGAACTTTAACCGTGACGTTCCTTCCCGAGAAGTCCTTCACGGTTACCTCGTTCATTGCTTTGCTTGAGGTTTCGGTTGAGTTGCCCACGCAACCGGCCGAAACGACCGCGAGGAGAAGAACGACCGACAGGATTAGACCGCTCCATCTCATTTCCATCACCTCAAATAGGCTTTTGCCCTCCGAATGTTCCGATTGGAAGGTTCAGCCCGAGTTCGCCGGCGAGCCTGATGTATGAGCCCGGCTCGTACGGGCAGGCCGGGTCTTCGGCGAGAGGGTTCAGGTGATATGCGTAGGCCCTCGCCCTGCTTCCCCCGCAGATTTCCCTGAACTCGCACTTCCCACAGCGCCCCTCGAACTCGGCCGAGCGGAGCTTTTTCATAAGTTCACTCTCCCTGTAAATCTCAACCAAACTTTTATCGCGGACGTTGCCGACGCTGAAGGGCAGGAAACCGCTCGGGTAGACGTTGCCGTTGTAGGCGATGAAAACGATTCCCTTCCCGTCGCGTGTTCCCATCGTCTGTGCCCTCGCCTCGTTCCCTTCGCCGAGAAGCTCAACGAGCCGTTTCTTCAGCCTAAAGTAGAGTTCCCCGGGCTTGAGAACCTCGTCGGGGTCGAGTCCCTTCTCCTCCAGCGCTTTCCTCATTATAGCCACTCGCCTGAACATCGGACCCTCGGTGGTCCTCACGAGGAGGTGCTTCGAGGCTTCATAGAGGAAGTGCGTGACGTCTTCCCATTCCTCCGGCCTTAGGTCGCTCTCGAAGTTGCCCCTCCCGGTCGGAACGAGGTAGAAGACCTCCCAGATTTCGACGCCAAGGTCTTTGAGGAGCTTCACCATCTCGGGCAGTCCCTCAACGGTCTCGCGCATCACAACCGTGTTCACCTGAACGCTTAGGCCATGTTTTAGGAACTCCTTGATGGCCCAGACGGTTTTCTCCCACGTCCCCTCTATGCCTCTGATTGCGTCGTGGACATCTGAAAACGGGCTGTCGAGGCTTATGCTCACTGCTTTAACCCCGCTCTTTGCGATTCTCTCGATTGTTTCCTCTGTCAGGAGCGGTGTTACAGCGGGGGCGAGACCAACGCGAATGCCCTTCTCAACGGCGTACTCGATGAGCTCGAAGATGTCCTTCCTCATGAGCGGGTCGCCACCGGTGAGGATGAGTATCGGGTAGGGCCTTCCGAAGTCGGTGAGGGAATTGATGAGGGCCTTTCCTTCCTCGGTGCTCAGCTCGCCCGGCAGTGCCTGGAGTATCGCTTCAGCGCGACAGTGCTTGCACTTGAGCTGGCAGGCTTTCGTCGTCTCCCAGAAGACGAGGACCGGCTTCCTGTCGTAGGGCCAGCCGGTAGATTTGCCTCTGTGCATTTCGACCACCGTCTTTAGTTTCCAAAAAGAACTTTGCTGTAACGAATTATAAACTTTTCCCTAAAAAAGTTCGAATATCGAAAGAAGGAAAAGGAACTAATAGTAGCCCTCCGCCTCGGTGACCTTCCCGCCGAACATCTTGTAGACGTAGAGGGTGTAGGTCATGATGATTACTGCCAGGATTACTGAGACTCCAAGGACCGCCTGGAGCGTCAGTGGCGACGCCGCGAGGTCGTGTATGCTGAGCTTGAAGTTCGGGTCGGTGGTCGAGATGACCCAGTACGGGTACATCGTGTAGTAGATTAGGCCGACGACCAGCGGGAAGGCCAGCCAGCTGATGTAGAATGCCAGCTTGTCGACGCCCTTCTTGATGAGGTAGCCGTCGAGCAGTCCCGCGACGAGGATTACGACCGTCAGGAAGAGGCCGAGCGGGGTCATGAGCCTCTCGAACCTCAGCGGGGCCCAGATTTTCATGCCGATTACCGTCAGGAGCAGGAAGACCACTGTAAGCACCCAGAATGTGAAGGCGTACTTCCTCATGGTCTCCTGGAGCTTTCCGGTGGTCTTGTAGGCGCCCCAGTTGGCCCCGTGCCAGGTCACGGCGAAGAGCACGAAGAGGCCGACTATGAGCGGGTACGGCCTGAAGAGCGTCAGCAGTGAGCCGTGGAAGCCCTTGGCGTCGATGGGGATTCCCATGACGAGGTTGCCGACTATGACGCCGATGACGAGCGGGATTAACGCGCTGACGAGGGCGAAGAGCTTATCCCAGAGGTCCTTGTTCTTGTTCCTGAACTCGAAGCCGACAGCTCTGAATATGAACAGGAACGCGAGCAACCAGACCGCGAGGTAGAACGTGCTGAAGAGCGTCGCGTAGAGCGCTGGCCACATCGCGAACAGACCGGCACCCCAGGTGATGAACCAGACCTCGTTGCCATCCCAGACCGGCGCGATGGTGTTAACGAGGACGTCCCTGTCCCTCTGGTTCTTAATGAACGCGAGGAGCGTTCCTATTCCAAGGTCGAAGCCGTCAAACGCCAGGTACATTCCGAGGAGGAAGGCGGAAAAGTAAAACCAGGCAGTCGCGTAGTCCATCACTGACCACCTCCCGCGGTGCTAACGGCGGGGACCGGCTTCGCGGTGACGTCACCCTCAACCGGCTCGGGACCCTCCCTGATGAGCTTCCTGACGAAGTGGAGCCAGATGTAGAACAGTATGCTGTACACGACGACGAACGCTATCAGCGTAATCAGCACGCTTGTTGCTGAAACGTTGGCGGAGGCACCGGTCTTGTCGGTGACCATTCCCCAGACCATCCACGGCTGTCTTCCGACCTCGTGGGTGAACCAGCCGGCCTCGCCCGCGAGCCACGGAAGCGGAACGGTAACGACGAGCACCTTGAGGAACCAGCGAGCGTCGTAGAGCTTGCCGAGCAGGAGGAGGAGCACTCCGAGACCGCCGATGGCTATGAAGAGCGTTCCAAGGCCGACCATGACGCGGTAGGCGTAGAACATGAAGGCCACCGGCAGGGCGTCCTCAAGGACCTTGACCATCTTCTCGTTGGCCTGGGGGTCGTTGGGGTTTATACCGTAGGCCTGCATGAGGCTGTCTATGACCTGCTTCTTGACCTGTTCGTTCTCGTAGTTGGGGTTGTTGAGAACCTGTTCGTACCAGACGTACCTTGCCGCGTCGTGGAGGCCGAGCACCTGCGCGTTCCAGTCACCGAAGGCAAGCCAGCTCAGCAGTTTGGGAATCTCGATGGCGTACTTGACCTGCTGGTTCTTCTCGTCAACGATTCCGAAGACCACCATCGGCGCACCCTTCTCGGTGTGGAAGAGGCCCTCGTCGGCGGCAAGCTTCGTCGGCTGGTACTTGGCTATGACCATGCCTTCCTCGTGGCCGGTCGGATAGAGCTGGATTACCGAGCTTATCGCGAGAACTACTATGCCGAGGGCGAGTGCGCTCCTCGCGACCTGGACGTGCCTCTTCTTGAGCAGGTAGTAGGCGCTGACCGCGACGACTATGTAGGCACCGGTGAGGATTGCGGAGTTTATGGTGTGGGTGTACTGGCTAACCAGGAGCGGGTTGAAGACGGCCTTCATGAAGTCGGTCAGCTCAGCCCTCGGGCCGAGGGGTGTGTCCTTGATGATGTAGGCTGTCGGTGTCTGTTGCCAGCTGTTGGCGATGAGAATCCAGAGTCCAGAAAGGCTCGAACCGATGAACACGAAGAACGATGAAATCCAGGTTATGGCCCTTGGGAGCCTGTCCATACCGAAGAGAAGCACGCCGAGGAACGTCGACTCGAGGGCGAAGGCAAAGAGACCCTCAAGCATCAGTGGAGGACCGAAGATTGAGCCGACGAAAACCGAGTAGTTGGCCCAGTTTGCACCGAACTCGAACTCCATGACGATTCCCGTTGGGACGCCGAGGACGAAGAACACTCCCAGCCACTTGGTGAAGAACTTCGCCGCCTTGTGCCACTGCTCCTCGTTGGTTATAGCCGCCATGGTCCAGAGCAGGAAGACCATGAAGGCCATTCCTATGCTCGCGGGCACGAAAATCCAGTGGTAACCCGCGGTCAGGGCGAACTGTATTCTCGACAGCAGTACCGGGTCCATAGCGAACCACCCCTTAGTTCATCCTTCAAACTGAACTTACCGGGAAACAAACTTATAATGTTTTCGGAGCATCTAATTAAAGTAATGTTTTCCTTTAAGCGAGAACATAAAAGAAAGAATTAAACTTTTGCTTTCGGACTGTTGACCGATGGCATGCCGTGCCGGTGGAAAACCCAAATCATGTAGGCTATTCCAAAGACCATACCTGGCACTACCCAGACAACGTTGTGCATCAAGAACGCAATCAGTACAAAGACAAACGCGAGCACTATTGCCACCAATCCGGCAAGGACCTCCTTACCAGTCTCCGCCTGTACTGCCATGACACCACCTCCTTTCGAATTCAGAACTTGGGTCTTATATCTCTTTCGGACGAATCTTTTTCCGAACCTAATAGGTGCGATAATCAAAAGGGTTATATACCCCAAAACCTCACTCCCATTGGTAGAAGACCTGGAGGTGCACGCATGGCGAAGGTTCTGGTCCTTGGAGGGGGTACCGCCGGACTCGTGGCGGCGCGCTACCTGAAGGCGGAAGCGGACAGACTCAAGCTCGACGTTGACGTGACGATGGTGACTGCAAGTGAGAGACACTACATGCCACCACTCTTCATGGAGGTCGCGCTCGGTTCCGCCGAGGGTCACGAGACCTGGGCACCGATAAAGAACGCCGAGAAGGTCTACGGTTTCAAGGTTGACATCGATAGGGTTACCGAGATTGACCTCGACAACAGGCAGGTGAAAACCGAGGACGGAAAGGTTTACGACTACGACTACCTCGTCCTTGGCCTGGGCGTCAAGTACGTCTGGGACAAGTACAAAGGCCTTGCCGAGTACGGCTATCACAACTTCACCCTTGAAGGAGCCCTTGAGCTGAGGAAGGCCCTCTACGAGTTCAAAGGGAAGAAGATAGTCATCTACACCCCGGAAGCGCCACATCGCTGTGGCATATACCCCTACGAGATGGGCCTCAACCTCAGGATGTACTTCGAGCACCGCGGAATTGACGACGTCGAGATTACCGTCGTTCACCCGGACAAGGAGCCGGCCATCGGCCTCGGCCCGGACCTCGTCAGGTTCTTCAGGAGGGAGATGGAGAAGGCCAGGGTGAACTTCATAAGGAACGAAGGGCACGTTGAGATAACGCCGAACAAAGTCATCACCAAAAACGCCGAGGTTGAGTACGACCTCTTAATCAAAGTGCCACCCATAGCGATTCCCGACGTCATGGCCTTTATGGCCGACGAGAAGGACCCGCGCTGGGCCAAGGTTAAGGGGCCGGACTTCCGCTACCCAGGCTACGATGAGGTCTACGTCGTCAGCGAAGCGAGCATGCCACCACTCGGCCTTTTGACGGCCGGCGTTCCGCTCCACAACGCCTCGATAGTTTCCGCGACGAGCATACTCCACCAGATACACGGCGGGTTCCCGGTCGCGGAGTACGCCCCGACGATGTGCGTCGGCCACGGCTACAACACCGGTTTCATCGGCAACTGTGAATACGAGTGGACCGGAAGCAAGTACAGGCGCGAGTGCTACCTACTCTTCAAGAGCCCGCTGGTCAGGATGATGAAGGACTCCTTCTACAGGGGCTGGCTCGACAGTTTGAGGCTGTGAGGTGAGGAAGATGGGCGAGCTCAATTTCACCCCCGAAGAGATTTCCGCCGTTAAGGAACTGATAGAGGTTGCCGTGGCTTTGAAGAAGAGCGGAACCCTCGGAATACTCAAGGCCATGACCGAGAACGGGGATAAGTTGCTTGAAACCATAGCCGAGGAGAAGGCCGTCCTAAGACTCACCGCGATAGGAAATTCCGCCCTCGAACCGGTCAGGGAGCTCGAGGTTGAGGACGTCAGAAAGCTCAGCTGGAACACCGAGGAGCTTGTTAGGGCCCTGCTCAAGGCCCTCGCAGAGACCAACCCCAAGGAGGTTCCGAAGGTCGGAATGACGGGAGCGATTGGCTACCTCCGCGACGAGGACGTCCAGAAGGGACTCGGATTCCTCCTGACCCTCGCGAAGAACCTCGGCGCGGTTTTAAACGAGAAGTGACCCTTTCATTTTCTTTTGGAGGTGAAACCTTGAGGGTTCTCTTCACCTACATGGGAGCGCCGACGACGCCCGATGAAGTTGAGGACTTCATATTCCGCTTTCTCTACGACGTGAGGAAGGATATAGGCCTCGACGTGCCCGGGGCAAAGGCGATAATCCGAGGCATAGCCAAGGCCCGCGCCCGGGCAGTTAGGGGCCACTACGCGGTTATGGGCGGGAAAAGCCCGCTCGTGGATTACATGCGCGAGATTGCAGGGCTGGTGAGCGAGAGAACCGGTCACGAGATAACCCTCGGCATGTGCTATTCTAAACCCCTCCTCGAGGAGCTGAGCGACGGCTTCGACCTCGTATTTCCGCTCTACCATGTTTACTCCAGCTCGACAACCGAGAGGTGTCTGCTCAAGGTCAGGGAGCTCTTCAGCGATAGGCCCTACATCAGGGAGTGGTGGAACAACGAGAGGTTCATCGCCTGGGTCAGGCACAACATCGAGAAGGGCTTAGCTGAGAGCGGTTTTGAGAACCCATACGTGATTCTAAGCGTCCACAGCCTGCCGAGGAAGGTCATTGAGAGAGGTGACCCCTACCTGAGGAGCCACACCGAGCTGGCAAAACGGGTTATGAAAGCATTTGACCTCGAGTGGGAGATGGCCTTCCAGAGCAAATTCGGAAAAGGCGACTGGCTCGGGCCGGAGGTTCCGGAGGTCCTGGAAAGGCTCAGGGAGGAGGGTGTCGAGGAGGTTCTGGTTTACCCGCTCAGCTTCCTCGTTGAGAACGTCGAGACGCTTTACGAGCTCGACGTTGAATACCGGGAATTTGCTGAAAAGCTCGGACTGAGGTTTTACCGGGCTAAACTTGACCACAGGCACGATTACCTCATCTCGGCGATAGCCCAGGAGCTTAGGAGGTGGGAAGATGGGAAGGCTTAGCGACGCTTTCATAGCCTATGTCTTCGGCTTTGTCGGGGGGATTCCCCTGCTCCTCATGAAAGATACTGACGAGCTAACGAAGACCCACGCGGCTTACTCCAGCGTGGTGGGGTTTTTCTTCTGGATTGCCTTTATGGGAGCCTGGCACATGTACCCCGGCTACCCCGAGTTCGGCTGGTCGCTCTACGTCTTGGCCCTCTGGTACGTCTACGCCCTCTTCGGGGCCTGGAAGATGCTGAGGGGAGAGACCTACAGGATTCCCGGCATCGAGGGACTGGCCAAAAAGCTCATTAGGGCCCTTGCCCCAGCGGTGTGAGGGATGAAGATGAGAAAGGCACTGCCCCTCGCTTTAACTTTAACCCTGCTTCTACTCCTCAGTGCCCCGGTTACGGCCGACGAGTTCACCGAAAAGGGAAACGCCTTCATGGGGAACTTCATAAAGGCCATGAACACCGGCAACTACTCCCTAATAGAGCCATACATGAGCGAGAGGCTCAAGAAGGAACTCGGGGAAAGGGAGTTCGCCCAGCTGAGGGAGTTCACCATTACCAACTACGGAAAGTTGCTGTCCTTCAGCCTCGTCAACGAGAGTCGTGAAGGGGACATGGTAAAGCTGGAATACGAAGTTAAAGCCGAGAAGGGGACCTTTCCTGTCGCCCTGACGTATGAGAACGGCGAGCTCGTTGGAATCGGCCTTGGGGTGAGGGCAAAGCCCAATCCAGCGGGAATGGTCGCCATGATTCTCGGCTCCCTGCTCGTTCTGGGGGCGTTTTACTTCATCAGGAAGCCCTCGATTCCGGACCTCGTCCTCGGTGCTGGAATTGCGCTCGGCCTGTCGGTTATAATCCCCTTCTACGGGATAATCTCCCTCATCGTAGCGTATTCAACGGTTGCGCGCGCCCTGTTCACGGCCTGTACAACCGCGCTGACGGTCGAGGCAATTAAGTTCTACTTCTCCCGGAACAGGGACGGCCTTTCACTCGGTCTCGGCCTTGGAATCGGCCAGTACGTCCTCCTTTCCATCGGTACCTTCGTGGCGACGAACTTCATAATGCAACTGCCGGTTTCCTTCACGGGCCCGACCTACTGGGCCTTCCTCTTCGCGCTGGCCTTCACCGCTTTCCACGCGCTTTCGGCCGGGACGTATTCAAAGCTCCGCAACGTTAGGTTCCTCCTTCTCTTTGCCCTGATTGAGGGCCTCGCGCTCGTGATGGAGTCGCTTTCGCATCTTGGCCTTTCGCTGTTGCTCGTCCTTCTGGGAATAGTGGCAGGGCTCAGACTCGGGGGTGTCATCGATGGAATCGCTGGACGAGAGGCTCATTGAAGCACTTGAGGGGAGCGTTGAGCTCGCGAAGAAAATCGGGGAGTACATAATCCGGAGCGGTGGAAAGAGGATAAGGCCGAGGATAACCCTAGCAGTTGCAGAGGGCCTTGGACTCGACGAAAGCGATGCCCTTGACCTCGCCTCCGCGATAGAGCTAATCCACACCGCGAGTCTGGTTCACGACGACGTCATTGATTTGGCCGAGAAGCGAAGGAACAACCCCACCGTAGTCATGCGCTGGGGGCCGGAACTTGCCGTCCTTAGCGGTGACTTTCTCTTCGTCCGCGCGCTGAGGATTATAGCCGGCAAAAATGTTGAGATGGTTGACTACGTCGCGAAGGTCGTCGAGGACATGGTCAAGGCGGAGCTTTTACAGGAGGCCGTGCGCGGGAGCGTTCACCTCGACATCGAGACCTACTACAGGATAATAGACGGAAAAACCGGACGGCTCTTCGGCGCTTCCTTCGCGCTTCCCGCCTATTACCTCGGAAAGCCCTACTGGGAGGAGCTCGATAAAGCTGGAACGCTCGTGGGAAGGGCGTTTCAGATAGTCGACGACGTGCTCGACTACTTCCCGGGAACAGGAAAGGACCGCTTCAAGGACCTGCTCAACGGAAAAACAACCCTCCCGCTAATCCTCTACACGGAGCGCTACGGCTCCTCCTTCGTCGAGAGAATCCTCAAAAACCCAAGGGAGGAGGACCTGCTCGAGCTCTTTGAGAAGATGACCAAGGCCGGCGTCTTCGAGGAGTCCCTTAAGAGGGCGAAGGGCTACGTAAACGAGGCGCTTGGGCTCGTCAGGAACTTGCCCTTCGATGGAGGTGATGTCGTAAGCCTCGTCTCGGACTATTTCGAGGGAGTCTTTCGGAGGGTCAACGCCGTCGTCCCTTAGCCTATCGGATTTCACGAAAATGGGCATTTGACTAAATGTCTTTCGGGAAAGAACGAAAAACTTTAAAAAGGTTCGTTAGACAAACCTAATGGATTTTGGCCAGCGTGGAGGGGGAACTATGATAGGCCTTCTCGCAACGTTAACCTTCACAGTCCCGCTCATCGGTGGACTAATCCTCTTCAGGCTCGACGAGAGGAAAGCGGACGCGATAATGCTCGCATCTTTCGTATCGGCGATGATTGCCCAGCTCGGCGTTGCCGTTCTCTACCTCCTCGGCCACGAGGAGCTGATTCACATTACCTACCTCCAGAGCGCCCAGTTCGGCGAGGTTTACGGCCTTATAATCGACCCCATGAGCGTTTTGATAGGTACGGTCGTTGCCGTTGCGGGATTCATATTCATGTTCTACGGCGTCGAGTACATGAGCGAGAGAAACGTCGGGCACCCGGGAGGAAAGGGCAGGGGACTCTTCTACGCCTGGATGACGCTCTTTGAAGGCGCCACCCTCGGATTCATCTACTCCTCCACGTTCCTCAGCCTGTTAATCTTCTTCGAGCTGATGGGGCTTGCCTGTTGGGGCGTCGTGAGCTATTACAACACGAAGGAGGCGAGGAGGGCTGGCTTCAAGGCCTTCATAATCCCGAACGTTGGGGCGATGATAGGCTTCTACACGGCCATCTACATCGGCCTCACCCAGCTCCACGACCTCAGTCTGTTCTCGCTCTCGAAGGTTTCCCCCGAGGTAAAGCCCTGGTTGTTCCTGGCCCTGCTCATAGCGGGCTACACCAAGAGCGCCCAGTTCCCGACCTACTCGTGGATTCCGGACGCGATGGAAGCCCCAACTCCCGCGAGCGCCTTCCTTCACGGTGCGGCGATGGTCGAGATGGGCGTTTACCTCGTCGCGAGGGTTATCCAGTTCATCGGACCCCTCCCGGTCTGGGTCTTCTACTTCATGGCCGTCATGGTCTCCCTCACGCTCCTCATCCCGATACTCAACTATCCGGTTCAGAAAGATGCCAAGAGACTGCTCGCTTACTCAACGGTTGCCGAGGCCGGAATAATGTTCTCCGGATTGACTTACGCCGTCCTCGGCCTCACGGGCAAGGCACCTGGCTTTGACATCGGCCTCAAAGCCGCGATGTTCCAGCTCACGACCCACGCCTTCGTCAAGGGCCTGGCCTTTCTCACCGCCGGAACCTTCACGTACTCCCTCGGGACCCTCGACCTGAGGCGGATAAGCGGTCTAAGGGAAATCCTGCCCGTGAACGGCCTCGCGTGGACGGTGGCGCTCCTCGGACTGGCGGGTCTTCCCCCGATGGGCATAGCATTCAGCAAGGCCGAGCTGATAACCAACCTGAGCCTCGTCAAGGTTTCCGCCCTGGCCTGGCTCCCGATTATAATGGTCCTAACCGATTCGGCCGTCTTCCTCTGGGTCGGTCTCAAGTGGATTACCAAGAACGTCTTCGGCAGGCCCAACGTCGAAAAGGTCAGCACCCACCCGATAATAACCGCGTCGCTCTTGATTCTCATCGTCCTGACGCTGGTCTCGGCTTACCTCGCCTACCCGCTTGTCGAGGAGATAACCTTCTACGGGGTGATACCATGAGCCTCTACGTCCTGGAGCTGGCCCTCGGACTGCTATTCATAGCTTCACTCGTTGGCCTCGCCTCAGGAAAGCGGGCCTACTACGTTACCCTTGTCTCTTCCGTCTTCCTATTCGCGAGCGCCGTTGAAGGCTTGAACGGTCTCTCAGGTGAGATAATCCCCTTCCTTCCCACGACCATCAGGATAGATTCCCTTTCGGCCCTCTTCCTGCTCGTAACTGCCTTCATCACGTTCACGCTCTCGCTCTACCTGCTCTCCTATGAGGTGAAGGGGGACGAGAGGTTCCTGGCGATGGCCACCAACATGGCACTCCTCTCAGCGGTGGTCTTTCTGTCAACGAACAACATCGAGAGGCTCACGCTCTTTTACGAGCTCTTCGCGGTCTTTACGGCAGTGATGGTGTTGGCATCTGAGACGAGGGGCTCAAGAAAGGCCACCTGGCGCTACCTCGTCCTCACGCAGGTCTTTGGCATAATCCCCCTCCTCATAGCGACCGGCTTGGCTTACGGTGCCGTCGGGAACCTGCACCACCTGACTTTCCACGGCCTCCGTGAGAACCTTGAAAACCTCGCGGTCAGTCCTGCGTTTCTCCTCGTCCTCTTCCTTTCAGCTTCCCTCGTCAGGAGCGGGGCGTTCCCATTCCACGTCTGGGTTCCGAGGGTTTACCGCTCGCTTCCGAGTCCATTCGTGCCGGTTTTCCTCCTCGGCGAGGCCCTTGGGGTTTACCTGCTCCTCAGGGTTGCCCACTTCGTCCTCCCGTCTGGAGAGGCGCTCGGTTACGCTGTGGCCTTTATCGGCACGGTTACGGCCTTTGCGACGCTCTACTCCTTCAAGGAAATCCGGCTCAAGCGCAAGTTCGCCTACCACAGCGTCATGGACGTTGGGATAGCTTACTTTGCCCTCGGAAGCTCCCTCGTGCTCCAGGGGACATTCCTCGGAACGGTTGCACTCCTCGGAGCGTTGCTCCACGTCCTGTATCAGGTGCTCTACAAGAGCTCCCTCTTCTTCGGCCTCGGCGCGATAGAGCACTACGGCGAGGAGCCGAACATATGCTCGATGAGAAAGCTCCTCAAGGGGCACGTCATCGCACTCCTGATGTCGCTCTCCGTCTTTTCGATGGCCGGAATTCCGCCCCTCTCAGCCTTCGTGAGCAAGTGGCTCATCTACACGGCTTCAATGGGCACGACCAACGTCCTCCTCTGGCTGATGGTCGTCACGATAGCGTTCCTCGGAATATTCCCTCTGGCCTCGATAATCCAGGTCAGGAGGATAAACAGGCTAATCTGCAAGAGGGAAGTTGAGAGGGAGGAGGTTCCCTTCGCGATAAGAACTGTCACGGGAATAGTCTCGCTCGCGAGCTTCCTCGTGGCGGTATTCCCGTTCATCCTGCTCCCCTGGCTGACGGGGTCACTCGAAGAACTCGGCTACCCCCTGCCAGAGACTCCGTCACAGCTCTTCCTGGGAAGTCCCGGTTCGCTCATTGCACTCGTCACGCTCGTGGCTATGGCGGTCATCGGCTGGAGAATCGGTAAGATGCCAACGGAGCGCATCAGCGAGCTCCTTTTAATCTTCTACAACATGGGCGACATACTGCGCTTCACGGCCGACTACTTCCTCTCTCTGGGCAAGAGCTTTTACCTCAACAGGATTCTCCCAATCATAAAGGTCGTTCCGAAGCATGAGCTCCCGCTCATCAGGGACTACGACGACGCGCTCGACTACCCTGTGAGGCACCTTGACGAGGCGATGTTCATGCCACTCATAAGGGCCGTTGAAAGGCTCGCGCGCTGGGGCAAATCAAAGAACCTCGACATGAACGCGCTCATAAGTGGCTTTGCAATTGCGATGGCCGTCCTTATAGTCCTCCTGGGGGTGTTTGCATGAACGTTGAGGTCGTTTTCAACGAGGTCCTCTACTTCGCGGCCGTCATCTACACATTCGCGTTCGTCCTCTATGGAATCCGCGCGATTAAGGGCCCGACGACGGCCGACATAATCCTCGCCGTCGACTGCCTGTCCTTCGACATGGCGGCGTTTATGGTAATATTAGGAATCTACTTCAAGTCAATCATGCTCGCGAGCGGTGCGATAATCCTTGCCCTGTGGGCCTTCATGCTGGACATCTACTACACCAAGTACGTCCTCTACGGGGAGGTGGAGGTATGATTATCGAGGACGTCATTTTCATCATCGGGTCGGTCGCGATACTCCTTGGGGCGATTTACGACCTCATAGCGGCGATAGGCCTGCTCAGGTTCAAAGACTTCTATATGAGAACCCACGCCGCGACCGTTGGGACGGTTGGAGGCGCCGCATTACCGGTCTTCGGTGCAGGTCTGGTGGCGCTCGTCTATTACCCGCTCGGCGCCCAAAGGTTCTTCATGGCCGGAATAGCCTTCACCGTCGGCGTCTTAATCCTCCTCATAGCGCCCACAGGAACCCACTCCCTCGTCTCAGCGGTTTACTTCGGAAGGGTCGGAAAGAAGCCTCCTTTGGTAGTTGACCAGCTCGAGGAGGACTTACCAACGAGAGAGGACGTTGCGGAGCTCGTCCGCGAGCACGAGGAGTTGCCCGGAGAGGAGGAAGAACCCAAGTTCACCTTCAGGAGGCTGGCGAGATGATTGAGATTCACCTGATAATCCTCGCGATAGTCGTTTCCTTCGGCTTCGCCTTCAGCTACCTGGCCATGAAGGAGCACGACCTGCTCAAGGCCCTTGCTTTGAGCTCCGTCCAGTCAACGTTCTTCGCCCTCGGCTTCTACATACTCGCGGCTCCGGACATAGTTTTGGCCTACCTCGCCATAGCGGTTGGAGCCTATACAGCCCTCGTAATCCTCGCCATAAGCAAAACGGAGCGCTACGAGGTGGGAGAATGAAGAGGGACGTAATCGTCGCGGTTTCCTTCCTTGGGGCCTTCGCGTTCATTGCCTACGCCTTAGTCTACGCCAACGTCCTCGGTCTCGGCGGGGCAGAGCTAAGACCCCTCGGCGAGTTCTACCTGGGCCACGCCTTCGCCCATGAGGGCCTCACGAGCCACAGCCCTGAAGTCGTTACGGCCATAGTCTGGAACTACCGTGGTTTCGATACGCTCTTCGAGACCTTCGTCTTCTTCCTCGCGATAATGGGGGCCTTCAGCGTGCTCAGGCTCACCGACGAGCAGGAGAAGATTGTAAGGGAACTCGAGGCGAAGGAACCGCACAGGCAGATGGACCTCATAACCCGCGCAACCACGAAGCTCGTCGTGGTAATGATAATCGCTATCTCCGCCTCGATAGCGCTCCACGGCCACCTGACGCCGGGCGGTGGCTTCCAGGGCGGTTCGGCGATGGCAGTTGCTTCCCTCCTGCTCTTCGCGGTCTTCTCGAAGTTCACCCTTGAGAGAAAGGGCCTCAACCTGAGGCACACGATTTCAGCTTATGCCCTCGGCTTAGCTTTAATCCTCGCCACTGTCTTGGCTCCGGTTTTCCTCTACGGTGGCAAAGTCCTTGAGATAAACCTCCTGCCCGGCGAGACGGGCCTCTTCAACCTCGACGTCGGCGAATACACTGCGGTAACCTTCGGCTTCCTGACGGTGTTCCTCGTGCTCGGCGTCTCTGAGTGGATATTCAAGACCGTCCTCAGGGGGGAGGTCAATGATTAGCTTCCTCCTCGCCTACATCACGCTGACGCTCTTCGGCATGATACTCCTTGGAATCTACGGCGTAGCGACGCGCTCCAACCTGATTAAGAAAATCATCATGCTCAACGTCATGGGCGACGCGATAAACATGCTCTTCATCCTAATCGGCTACCGCCTCGTCTTCCCTGTCTTCCCGCCGATTTACGAGAAGCACATAACCTTTGAGGAGTTCCTGAGCAGGGCCGTTGACCCGGTTCCGCAGGCGCTCGTGCTCACGGCCATAGTCATCGGAATGGCCATGAACATACTTCTCGCGACATATGCGATACAGTTCTACCGCCTCCACGGGACGGTTGACGCCAGAGACATGGCCGAGATAATGGGGGGTGAGGGCGAGTGAACGTTAGATTTTCACCGGCGACGTTCTTCATAGTGCTGGCAACGTACCTGTTCTACACGGGCTCGGCCACGGAGTACGACATAATAACGGGCTCGATAGTCGCTCTCATAGTTTCCTTCATCGTCGGTCACTGGCTGGTGGAAAACGAGCTCAAGTTCTTCTCGCCGAGGAGGTGGTTCTACGCCATCGTCTACGCCCTCCGCTACTTCTTCATCGAGGAAACCAAGACGCACATTGATGTGGCAAAGAGGGTCTTCACGCTCAAGGCCAACCCCGGCATAGTGCGAATTCCCCTCGACGTTGAGAGCGACTACGGAAAGGTCCTCGTTGCAAACTCGATAACAAACACACCCGGAACGGTTGTGGTGGACATAAGCGACGACGGAAAGTGGCTCTACGTCCACTGGATTGACGTTTCCACGCTCGACGAGAAGGAAGTGAAAGAAAACATCGTCGCTTATTTCGAGGACTACGCGAGGAAAATCTTCGACTGAGGTGATAGCATGCAGGTCGGACTCGTTCCGGTAATTCCGCTCGGCTTCGCCTTCTTCCTGCCCTTCGTGGCCTTCATGACCGGCAGGAGACGGGCGATTGTGATAGCTTACTCGCTCATCGCCCTCACCGTTACGTTCCTCGCTGGAATCTGGCTGTTCAATAGGGCCTATTCGAGCAATGAACCCCTCGTCTACGCCTTCGGCAACTGGATAGCTCCGATAGGAATAGTTTTCGAAGTGGACAAGCTCTCGGCGACGCTCGTTTTAACGGCGACTTTCGGCTTCCTCCTTGCGGGAATATACTCGGCCAAATTCATAAGAACGCACGGCCTCGAGTTCTACTACACCTTCCTCCTCGGACTTGAGGCAGGGACGCTTGGAGCCTTCATGACGGGTGATGCATTCAACACCTTCGTCATGCTCGAGGTCATCGGCGCGAGCGCCTACGCGATAGTCGGTTTCTACCGCAACAGGAGCGAGGCCGTTGAAGGGGCCTTCAAGTACGGAATAAGCGGTGCAGTGGCGACGAGCCTTTACTTCCTTGCCCTCGGCTTCATCTACGCATCTTTCGGAACCCTCAACATGGCCGACCTGAGCGCCAAGTTCCACGGGGTTTCATTCCCGGTAACTACAAAGCTCTTTGGCGACCCAACGCTCGCTTTGGCCATCTTCTTCGCGCTGACCCTTGCGATGGTGGTAGTCAAGAGCGCAATCTTCCCCGGCCACTACTGGCTTCCGAGCGCTTATTCAGGCGCGCCGATTCCCGTTGGAGCGATACTCAGCAGTTTCGTTGAGGTCGTCGGAATCTACCTGCTCGCGCGCTACACCTACACGCTCTTCCACGGGCTTCCCTTCTGGAAGACCCTCTCGCTCGTCTTCCTCGTCCTCGGAACTGCAACGGCATTCCTCGGCTCGATTATGATGCTCGTCCAGAAGAACGTCAAGAGGCTGATTGCCTATTCCACGATACTCCACATGGGCTACCTCTTCATGACCCTCGGCGTCGGAACCCAGCTCGCGCTGATGGCAATCGACTTCCACATCGTCAACCACGCGATAGCGAAGACACTCCTGTTCTTTACGGTTGGAGCCTTCATCTACCGCAGGGGAGCGGTGAAGGTCGAAGACCTTGCCGGAGTCGGCAGGGAGATGCCGGTAACGACGTTCCTCTTCGGCCTGGCGACGCTCAGCCTCGTCGGCGTTCCCCCGCTCAACGTATTCTTCAGCAAGATGCTGATTTTCAACGCCCTCCTCCAGGTGAGCCCGCTCGTGGCCTCCGTCGTGATAATCACGAGCGCGATAGCGGCTTGGGCCTACTTCCAGCTCTTCATAACCCTCTGGCGCGGAAAGCCGGTCGAGGGACACCACCATGAGCACGGAGGACATGAAGAACCGGAGAGGCACGAGGTTCCGCTCTTCGTAGTGATTAACTTGGTCCTCGGAATCCTCGTGGTTGCGTTCGGCATTTTTGCCCCGGTGATAATCGACAGATTCTTCCACCCAGCTTCCGTTCAGGCGATGGACTGGCAGGGTTACGTTGAGGCCGTGAAGAAGCTGAGCGAGGCAGTGCTAAGTTCCTCCCTCCACTGATTCTTTTTTCATTGAGTTTCTCATTGGAAATTTGAGGAAATTCCAAAAGGGCTCTTAGAGTCCAGAGAGCCACTCGAAGAGGGAACTCCAGAGCTTGAGCGGTGTGAGTTCGGTCAGCATCAGCAGGCCAAGCAGGATTAGAATCACACCGAGGGCCTGTTCCCACCTTGCCTTGCCCTTTCCGCCCAGGGATAGCCTCCCTGAGAGGAACTTCCTGTTAACCCACTCGCCGAGGTCCTTCGATGCCGTCAGCAGGTAGACAGTGAGGCCCATCCCAAGGCCGTATGTGCCCATTACAATAACCCCGCTCAGCGTGTCCCCGCTTAGGGTGGCCGTTATCACCGCGAAGCCGACGTACGGTGCTATACAGCCGAGCCAGGTGGCCCCCAACGCCGAGCCCAGGGCGAAGTCATAGAGTACACCCCTCTTCCCCGTCACCCTGTCGGTGGGTGAGAAGCTCAGAAACCTTTCAAGCTTCGAGCTTACCCTCTCGCTCACGAATCCCGCGCCTATGACCATGAAACCGACACCGCCGATTAGGTACAGCGCCCCCTGTATCTGGGAGGCGTACTCGCCGAGACTCCCCACGAGTGCACCGAGCAGGGCGAAGGAAGCCACCATTCCCGCTATTATGGCCTCAACTTTCCTCCTTGCGAAGGTCAGGGAGAGGGTTCCAACCACGACCGGCAACACACAGGGCGAGAAGACGCTCAAGATTCCAGCCGAGAATATTGGCAGTAGGACGGCGAGGCTAAGGTTTGTTTCATTTGTCCCGGACGTCTGACCGGTTTGCTGGCCCTTCTCCGAGTTTTCGTTGGCGCCCTGGATGGTTTCGTTTCCGAGGGCCCTGTCAACGAAGAACGCCAGTCCTTCTGGACTGAGGGCGCCGACGGCCACTCCCCTGAGCACCATAGTGCCGTTGACGGCCCTGAATATAACCATCGTCGGTGTTCCCGGGACTCCAACACTGATTTCCTCTCCCGGAGATTTTGGTTGATAGTAACCGGCGTTGTCGGGCTGTATGACGATGACGGGGTCGTAAACCCGATATTTGAGCGTTGTTATAGAGCGGGCCCTGTAAACGTCAATCGAGACGAGAACCATACTTTTTAGGGCCTCCTCTGCCGTCGGAGTTGAGAACACACTCGTTTTCATATAATTACAGGCGGGACAGCTCTCCGAGTTGTAGAACAGGAAGAAGTAACGGCCGTCGTTCTGGGAGATGAGTGCTTGCAAGTCCTTTTCATTGGTGACGGTGTGGAAGGTAAGGTTACCGTATTTTACCGTCCCCGCGCTCACGAGGCCGGTCGCGAACACCAACAGCAGGCCAAGCAGTACAGCCTTCCTCACCACAGCCACCCACGGGAGTACCCGGGGAGGCTTAAAAACGATTTTCTGGAGAAAATTTCAATGAATGTGGCTTCATCGTTTCTTCCACGGCCTGCCAAAGGTGTTGTAGCTCACCTTCTCCCACTCGAAGACCTCCTCACCGTGCGGGGGCTTTTTCTCGGCCGGATAGCCAACGCCTATTATGCAGAGGACCCTGTAGTTTTCGGGAATGCCGAGGACTTCTCGCACGTACTCCTCCGCGCTCTTCCTCTCGTTGTGCATCCTGTTCCTTATCTGCACCCAGAACGCACCAAGGCCGAGGGCGAAGGCTGAGAGCTGTATGTGCTCGGCAACTATGCTCGAGTCCTCTATCCAGACGTCGCTCTTCGTTTCATCTGCGGTAACCACTATCGCAATAGGCGCCGTTGCCAAGCCCGAGGCCCCGAGCTTTGCCTTTGAGAGGGCCTTGAGCTTCTCCCTATCATCCACCACGATGAAGTGCCAGGGTCTTTTGTTGTAGGAGCTTGGGGCGAGGAACGCGGATTCGAGCAACTTGTTCACAAGCTCCCTCGGAACGGGCCTGTCCTGAAACCTCCGGATGCTCCTCCTCTTCCTGAGAACCTCGAAGAACTCCATGCCATCACCAACTGAAGTCCTCAATTAACATAAAAGGTTTTTACGCACAAGCTCAAAGGAATTAGGGGATTAAAATGATCTCAAAAAAACTCGCGTGGAGCGGTTTTGCGGGCGGTCTTGTCTACTGGCTCTTCGTTGCCTGGAGCATAAGCCGAAACCCCTGGTTCTCATTCTGGAGGAACGCGCTGAGCGACCTCGGAGGGGCCAAGGCAAACTCGCCCTGGATTTACAACGCCGGCCTGGTGGTTACATCGTTCTTCGTGCTGGCCTTTGCGGTCTATCTAATCTTAACGGCAGTCAACAAAGCCCAGACCGTTGGCGGGGCCTACATAAGCGTCTCGGCCATCTTCTTGGCTCTAATAGGGATATTCCACGAGGGAACGAGGCCCCACGTCTTCGTCTCGACGTACTTCTTCGTCCAGTTCTTCATGGGAGCTTTGATTTACGGCCTCGGCTCGGAGAAAAACGTCAGGATTGCCTCGCTCGTTCTCTTTGCCCTCGCGGTTATTGGGGCATTTTTCAGGTGGCCCTCAACGGCCCTCTTAGAAACCTACGAGATTCTCCTCGTCATGGCCTTCACCCTCGTCGTCGCGCTTTCCGGAGGTGGTGAAAGGTGAGCGCGCCGTTTCCCCCGATAAGGCGAACACCCGAAAGGAAGAGCCGAATCCTTAAGCCAGAAGACGCTGAAAAAGCAATAGAGCTCGTCAGGCAGGCCTTACCCTTCTTCAGGGCGGGAGAACCGATAGTTCACACCGACCACGTGGACGTTCCGGTTCTCTACCTCGACTTCGCGATAGACAGGGTTCACTACGACCCGCGAACAGGCAATCCCAGCCCGAAGGGCGCACCGCCCCACGCGGAGCCCTGCACTGAGGGGGCCCGCGAGAGGATAGACGAGGTCCTCAAAGAGGCTTACGTCCTTGAGGGGGCGGAGTTCAGGGAGCCGGAAGACTGCTGGGTCGTGCCTGTTGCCTGGAAAAGCTTTATAATCCTGCACGTCCGCGTCTCTGCGGACGGAAGCGAGCTGATTCCAGATTACCACCTAACCGAAGAGGTGAGGCGACACGGCCTGTAGGCTGAAAGAGTTCCTGAAAAGGGAGTGGTTCTTGAGCGTTCTGCTCCTCCTCTACGCCGGGTTAGTCCTGATAGACCGCTCCCTTCCCGGAAGAACGCCTGACCTCGTCGACTGGAGCAGTTTAAGCCTCATCACCGCTTTAATCATAACCTCGAAGGGTCTCGAGCTGTCCGGAGTCTTCAACAGGCTCGCGCCAAGGCTTGTAACGCGGGCAAACGGCTCGAGCAGGAGACTGCTTTTCCTTCTGCTTCCAACGATAGCCCTTTCCTCGGCACTGATAATGAACGATACAGCGATGCTCGTCTTCATTCCCCTCGTCGTGGCCCTCTCCGAGCTTTCCGGGATGGACAAGGCGAGGGCGGTAACACTTTCGGCGATAGCGGCGAACGTCGGTTCCGCTTTGACGCCGATAGGAAACCCCCAGAACATCATAATCTGGCGCGAGTACGGTTTAGGGTTCTTTGCATTCATCGAGGGCATGCTCCCCTTCGTTCTCCTCTGGCTCGGCCTGTTGCTGGCAATCGTCTTCTTCACTCCAGATGAACCGCTCTCAGTCCGCTCCCTTCCCGCGGTTGCCTTCAGAAAGGACCTCTTCATCGTCTCAGCCATTCTCCTCGGCCTCAACGTTTACCTTGGCGAAATCGGGAGGCACGAGCTCTCGATTGCGCTCACCCTGCTGGTCTTTCTTCTCCTCGAGCGGGACGTGCTTCTAAGCTTCGACTGGGCGCTCGTGCTCACCTTCGCGTTCATCTTCATAGACTTCAACGAGCTCTCGGCACTATTCCTTAAGGCGGGCCTGTTCCTCCCGACCGAGGAAGCCGGCCTCGTTCTGGCGTCTGCAGGATTAAGCCAGCTGATAAGCAACGTTCCGGCGACGGTTGTCTTCCTCGGTTCAAAGCCGAGCTGGCTTCCCTTAGCTGTGGGTGTGAACGCTGGTGGAACTGGAACTGTTGTTGGCTCTCTCGCCAATCTCATCGCGGTTAGAATAGCGAGGGTCTCTCTGAGGGACTTTCACAGGTATTCCGTACCGTACTTTATCGTCGTCCTCGTAATCTCTGCAGGGCTCATCCTTGCGTTTAATTTTTAAGCCCCAACTCTTTTCTCCAACCATGCTCCTCCACATCGGAATCGACGACACGGACTCACCCAACGGCATGTGCACGACCTACCTCGGCGCGCTCCTCTACCGTGAGCTGTCGCGCTTAGCTGAGCCCATCGACCTGCCGAGGCTTATACGACTGAACCCGAACATCCCATACAAGACGCGCGGGAACGGAGCGGTTGCGATGACCTTCGAGGTCGATGAAGAGCTTATCCCTGAGATTAAGGACCTCGTGCTGTTCTACGTCAACCAGCTCGCGGACTTCACACACGAGAATACAAACCCTGGCGTCGCTTTTCTCGAGGGCGAAATCCCCGAAAAACTGAGGGAGTTCTCGCTTAAAGCTTTGAGGGAGCACGTTACCATCGAGGAAGCCGAGAGGGTTGCGAGGGAGGTTGGAGCGGAAACCTTCAAGTTCAAGCTTGGCAGGGGCATAATCGGCGCTTTAGCTTCAATCGGCTATCCTTTAAAGACCTTCACCTACGAGCTTTTAGCTTACCGCGAGCCCGAGAACTGGGGGAAGGAGAGAAAAGTCGACGCCGAAAGCGTGTTTCTGGCCGACAGGTGGAGCTATCCCTTCACCTACGACAACGTGGATTATTACAAGAGAACCGTACTCATAGCCCCTCACGGCAAAGACCCCGTTCTCGTCGGAATCAGGGGGATTGATAGGGGAAAGGTTCTCCAGGCCTTTGAGATGGTCCGCTTTGGGGAGCCGATAGCTTTCTACCAGCTCTACAAGACGAACCAGAACACCGACGACCATTTGACTCCAAAAAAAATCGGCGAGCTGAGGCTATACGACAGCGCTGTTGTCAGGGGTAGGGTTTCCAGGCCATACTGGGAGCGCGGGAGGCACGTTTTCCTCGAGCTGGAGGACGAGACGGGAAAGATACGCGTCGCGGCATTCGAGCCGACGAAGAAGTTCAGGAACTACGTTCGGAAGCTCCTGCCCGGCGATGAAATCATCGCCGCTGGAGGGGTTAAGGAGCACGAGGGAGTTCTGACGCTCAACCTTGAGAAGTTCTACCCTGTGAAGCTCGTCCCGAAAATCGAATACAGAAAACCTAAGTGCCCGCGCTGTGGGGGAACGATGAAGAGCAAGGGCGACTACCTAAAGTGCAAGCGCTGCGGCTACAGAATGCCGAAGAAGCTGATTCCGGTTGAAGTCCCCCGCGAGCTGGAGAGGAAGATTTACGAGGTTCCGCCGGATGCGAGGAAGCACCTGTCGAGGCCTCTGGTGTTGCCGGGTGGGGAGGAGAGGATTTTAAATTCTTAAATAGTAAACTATAAATAGTAATTTTTATAAAGGTTTGAAAAGTTTAAAATGTTGGTGAATTAGAATGATTGAAGATATCAAAGTGAAAAATTTTAAGTCTTTTTCTGATACTGGCAAAAAGAAAATTAAACCCATTACAATTTTAATTGGTCCAAACAGTAGCGGCAAGAGCAGTTTTATCCAATTCCTTTTATTGCTAAAACAGACTATAGAAAGCACCTCTAGAGACAGCCCCTTGGTGTTAAACGGTAGATATGTCCAACTAGGGTCATTTAGAGAGATTATCCACAAGCAACGGGTCAGGAAATCAATAGAATTTGAATTTTCAGTAAGGCTAGATAATGTACTAAATGACCTACGATACCGTATACGCTATCGCCGTGATAATTTCCTAAGATATCTTCATGAATATGGGGACACCATTACATACAAATCTAAAATACGATACGTGAAACCTCCAATTAAAGGTGTTGTCCCTACGCTAAGACTACAAGAATTTGAGATACAATTGAACTCGGAAGAACGTAGAAACACGTCATTTAAAGTCGTCTTTAAATTTGACAGCAAAAATCAAAAGTATGAAGTATATATAAATGACAAGAAAGCTGGAAAATTATTCCAGAAAGCTTGGGTTTATAAAACAACAACGGGTCGCATCTACAACACTACTACAACAATACATCCTATTAATTTTTATATCCTTGCATATATGTCTCCAATTCTTGATATCGAAACACCTTCAGAATTTTCTGAAGGTGAAATACTTGTTGCAGAATTTTTATTAGATTCTGTTAGAACAATAGAAAAAATTATGAAAAAAATTTACTATATAGGTCCTCTCCGGGAGCGTCCAAAGAGATATTACATCCTCTCGGGAGATGTTCCTCTAGACGTAGGACCCAGTGGAGAAAATGCCCTGAGCACATTGTTGACATCAAAAAGGCAGGAATACTTGATAAAGAAAGTTAACGAGTGGCTAAAGAAGTTTGATTTAGCAAAACAGTTCCAAATAAAAGGCATAAAATCTCAAATACTCCTCGAAGCATTAGTTGAAGACCCTATTCAAGGGTTAAAATTGAACATTTCAGACGTAGGATTTGGACTTTCCCAAATATTGCCGATTATAATAGAAGGGTTTCACGCACCTTCTGATTCAATAATATTAATAGAGCAACCAGAAATACATTTGCACCCAAAACTTCAAGCAGATATGGCTGATTTGTTTATTGATATTGCAAAGTCTGGGAACAGGAAACTAATAATAGAAACCCACAGTGAACATATAATTCTCAGACTTCAAAGGAGAATCATAGAGGGGGTTATTCGCCCTGAGGACGTTGCTATATATTATTTTGAAATGACTAAAGAGGGCACCAATATACAAGATATTTCAATAAATGAACTTGGAGAATTGGAAAATTGGCCAAAAGGATTCTTTGAGGAGGACGCTAGAGAAATAATAGAGCTCACCAAGGCTAGACTCAATAAGATCCAAAAAACATCCACACATCAGAAAGAGTCCTCCTGACTAGTAAGAGGGGGGATGGAATTATGTCTACCCAAAAAGAGTGGGTAATAGATACAAATGTTCTTGTAAAAGCCAATATGTTCTCTAAATCAAAGAATATAGATAATGAATATTATGCTTGCTTCCAATTCCTTTCCATGTTCATGGATAAAGACAATCAGATATTGTGTGTTGATGATGAAGGAATAATACTTAATGAATACATGAAAAATGTGAATTTACATTTCGACTCGTTTATCTCTGCATTTTGGAAGATTGTCGTTGAAAGACAACAACGAATTTCTTATAAAAATATAAGAGGAGTTCCCAGAAAAATCGAAAAAACCCTAATGGATCTAAAGTTTGATCAAGATGACATAATATTTGTAAAAGTTAGCTATGTCTCAAAAGACAAAAGAATTGTAACTACTGATCAGGGCGAAGGAGATTATGATGAAAAGGTATGTAGCTATCTTGAAAGTATTGGAATAGCAGTTTATGATCCCACTAAAGCAAAAGAAATTATTAGTAACGAATAAGCTTAGAGATTAATCCCTCATAACCTTCCACACCAGTAGCGGGAAGACCAGCGTCGCGTCGGCCCATATCTCGACGTAGTCGGCCTTCGCCCTTATCTTGCCCCAGCTTACGCCCTCACTCGGCGGTGCACCGCTCAGTGAGCCGTCCCACGGGATTGCCGTCGTCACGTAAATCGCGTAGTCCGTTCCCCCTCTAAAGAGGTTGGCGTTGATTATCGCGTGCTTCGGCAACGAACCGCCGAGGATTATCGAGGCGGTCTCCTTGGCTGTAACAGCTAAATTGTTGAGCTTCACGATGTCGTTGGCGATGTCTATGATTAACTCTCTATCTCCGCGCTCCTCCTTGAAGAAGTAGAGCATGTCCCCTATCGAGCCGTCGGTAATCGCCGGACAGAAAATCGGGACGTTCCGCTTGTAGGCCCAGTAGATAACGCTCCTCTCCTTCTCCTTTCCGAGCTTCTCGTCCATGTAGCGACCCATCTCGTAGATGAACTCGCTCGCCGTTAAAACCCCGCGCTCCTTCTCCATCTCAAGAACCCGCTCGAAGAAGGGAATCATGTACTTCTCAAATTCAATGTAGCGGTCGTTGGGCACGAAGATGTTGCCTATCCTGTTGATGCCCTTCTCGCGCATCAGGGCATCGTTAACGTTCCAGTCGCCCAAGATAAAAGGCTTGAGTGCTTTTATGAAGTCCTCCTCTATTCCGCCGGCGGTGGTCACTATAACGTCAACCTTGCCCTCTTTCACAAGCCACGCGATTATCTCCCTCAAACCGGAGGAGATAATGTTCGAGGTGTAGCCGAGAAAAACGCGGACTTCTTCTCCCTTTGCCCTCTTCTCCTCGACCTTCCGCCAGATTTCTATTGCTTTGCCAAGGTGCGTCGCCTGAAAGCCTATGCGCTCGTAATGATCCAGAACCTCCTCAAGGCTTGAAACGTCGTCGAGCCACGGCCCCTCAACGGGAACTCCCTCAACCTCTTCGCTCTCCTTAAGCACGATATCTTTCGGCCCCGTCATGGGAGGGGGTTGGGAGGGAGGCGTTTAAAGCTTTCGTCAGCACTTCCCGCTCAGGACGGAGCCTATCAGCCTGGCAGTAACCGGAACCGGGAAGACCTTTCTCGGCGCCTTCTTTGTGAGCCACTCCTCTATCTCCTTCGCCCTCGCTCTCCCTTCACGCATCGCGGTTCCGATGTTTCTCGGCGCGACGACGTCTCCGGCGAAGAAAATCCCGGCCTCCTTAAGGATTTCCTCGTTCGCACAAACGACTTCGCGAATCGGGCTTGTTGGCAACTGACCGATAGCGTAGGCTACCACATCGGCGTCAACGATGAACCTTTCGTCCGTTGTAACGACGCTTCCCTCAACGATTTTCGTCCTCGCGAACTCAACCCCTTCGGCCCTGTTTTCGCCGAGGATTCTGACGGGCGATGCCATCTCGATGAACTCAAGACCCTCCTCGATGAGCTTCCTGATTTCGGCCTTTGCGTAGCTCTGCTCCAGGGAACGGCGGTAGACCATCGTGACCTTTTCAGCACCAAGGAGCCTCGATTCGAGGGCAACGTCAACCGCGGTGTAGCCCGCTCCGATTATGACGACGTGCTTGCCCTTCAAGTCGGGAACGCGGTCCCAGGGGTAGTAACCTATCCTCGCCATCTTTATGTGGTGGAGTAGCTTAAGCGCGTCGTAAACGCCCGGCAAATCAACGCCTGGAACCTTCAGCTTCCTCGGACGCCAGGCGCCAGTGGCTATGAGGAGGGCGTCGAACTCACTCAAAAGCCTCTCGAGCGATACGAAGTGCTCGGCCCACTCATCCCCAAGTTCACGCGGGGAGTCGTAGACAACCTTCGTCCTGAAGTGGAAGTTCACACCGAGCTTTTCGAGGTCCTTGACACCTTCTCTAACAGTTTTTATCGGTATTCTAACCTCAGGAATCGCGAAGGCTACCATTCCCCCGCCCTCTGGCATTTTGTCGTAGACGTGAACCTCGTAGCCCCTGCACGCGAGGTAGCCGGCGGCTGTGAGCCCTGCTGGACCCGCGCCGATGATTGCTATTTTAAAGGGCTTCGGTTCGCTCTTCTCCCTGCAGACGTAGAACTTCACTCTATCACCTCCAAAGTTTTTCGAAAAACCTGTTGAAAACCGAAGGTTTTGCACCTTAAGTTTCTTTTCCCGAAAACTTTGCCACAATGACATGGATTTCCCAAATTCGGGAAGCCTAATTCGTCACCGGGACAAAGGTTATTAGCCCACCCTCGTATGCGCTACCATGATTGAGGTTGACCTCGAGGGAATAGGTGTAATAGTTACGGCCTCCTCGCGCGGGATAGGCTTCAACGTCGCGCGGGAGCTTTTGAGGAGGAACGCAAGGGTTGTGATAAGCTCCAGAAACCGGGAAAACCTGAGAAAGGCCCTCGACGAGCTCTCGGGCTACGGCGAAGTTTACGCCGTTGAGGCCAATCTTTTTGACCAGCGCGACCTTGAGAACCTCGTGAAAGAAGGCTGGGAACTCCTTGGGGGAGTTGATGCCCTCGTCTGGAACGCCGGAAACGTCCGCTGTGAGCCGTGCCTCCTCCACGAAGCCACTTACCTCGACTGGATTGAAGCTTCAGCGCTTCACACGGTCGCGCCGGGCTATCTAACGACGCTCCTCGTTCAAACGTGGCTCGAGAAGAGGCGGAAGGGCGTTCTCGTTTACTTGAACTCGGTCTCGATAAAGGAACCGATGCCCCCGCTCATCCTTGCCGATGTAACTCGCGCCGGACTTGTTCAGCTGGCAAAGAGCGTTTCAAGGACCTACGGAGGTAAGGGAATCCGTGCTTACTCCGTTCTTCTCGGCAGTTTCGACACGCCCGGTGCGCGGGAGAACCTCAGGGCGGTTGCAGAGGCGAAGGGAGAGCCCTTCGAGGAGACGTGGGAACGCGAGGTGCTCGGCAGAACGCCCCTTCACAGAACCGGGAGGTGGGAAGAACTCGGCTTGCTCGTGGCCTTCTTGCTCAGCGATGATGCCGAATACATGCTCGGCTCCACTGTCGTCATAGACGGCGCGATGACGAGGAGCGTTGACCTCTGAAGCAACAGAATAGCAAAAGAGAGGTAAAAGGTTTTAACTCACCAGTCCGCCTCGTGAATCAGCTCGCCTTCCGCGAAGACGTGCGTCGGGTAGTTCTCGAGGTTGAACGGGTCTCCGTTCCAGACTACCAGAGAGGCCCACTTGCCCTTCTCGATGCTTCCGAGCCTGTCGTCAACGCCGAGTATCTTCGCGTTGTTGTGGGTGATTACCTTTATCGCTTCCGCCTTGCTCATGCCGAGCCTCACGAAGTGCCTGAGCTGTAGGTAGAGGTTCGCCTGGAGCGTGACCGGGTGGTCGCTCATGAGGCCGAAGAGGGGCCTGACTTCGAGCAAATACCTGGCGTTCTTCCAGTCCTCGTGCTTGAGTTCCACCTTGTAGGGGTGGCTGTCAAATGGGCCGTAGATTACGGGAACGCCCTCGGCCTTAATTTTTTCAAAGGTCTCCCTGCTGTGGACGTCGCCGGCGTGTTCAATGGTAATCTTCAGCCCGAACTTCCGCTTTATCATCAGCAGAGCAGCTATGTCGTCCTCTTTATGCACGTGGACGCGGAGGGGAAGTTCGCCCTTGAGGACCGGAATCAGAGCCTCGACGGTTGGCTCGACTTCCTCAGGCTCCTTCTTGCCTTTCTCGATGAGGGCTATCGTCTTCTGCGTCTTTATCAGCCAGTTGAGGAGGATTCCTATCGCGCCCATTCTCGTGCTCGGCCTGGTTCCCTTCCAGCTCGTGGTCGAGCGCGGGTTGTAGCCGAAAGCGGCCTTAACGCCCGCGTACTGGATGAAAGCGTCCTCGATGTCGCGCCCGTAGTTCTTTATGAAGACGGCCTTTCCGCCGATGATGTTTCCGCTTCCCGGTAGAACCGAGGAGTAGAGCACGCCGAACTCGATGGAGTGCTTAAACGCTTTGTCGTCCATGTAGATGGAGTAGAGCGCATCGACGAGCGGAAGAACCGAGTCCATCTGCTCGTTGGCTTCGCCCTCCTGGTAAGGTTCTCCGTATCTGTCCATTCCAATGTGGCTGTGGCCGTCTATGAATGCGGGGGTAACGACACCCTCCGCGACTACTTCTGCATCCTTCGGTTTCTCTTTCGTTACATCCATGATGCTCTTATCGAAAACGACGTAAACGTCCCTCTGGACGTTGCCGAGGCCGTCGTAGAGAAGGGTTGCCTTCACGGCTTTCACGTTAATCACCGTTAAAAATTGGAAGCTAACGTTTAAATGCATATCGTTGAGAAGCGCGACCGGTAGGTTTCAGCAGAGTTATATAAATAAAGAATTGAAGGATTAAATAATTATGTAAAAATTAAATCAGAAGTTGGGGACGTAGCCCATCTCCTCGGCGAGCTTCCTGAGCCTCTCAATCCTCTTCTCCGTCGGCGGGTGCGTTGAGAACAGCTCGGCGATGCTCATTCCCCTGAAGGGGTTGATGATGAACATGTGGGCGGTTGCCGGGTTGCCCTCGCGCATCGGCCTGTAGCGGACGGCCTGCTCAATCTTGAGGAGCGCGCTCGCTAACGCCCAAGGCTTTCCGCTGAGCTTCGCACCGCCCTCGTCCGCAAGGAACTCCCTTGAACGGCTTATAGCGGCTTGAATTAGCATCGCCGCGATTGGAGCGAGAATCGCCACGAGGATTGCGGCGATGATGTTGTCACCGTCACGGTCGTCGTAGGAGCCGAATATCGCTATCCAGCGCGCCCAGTAGGCAAGTTGCATTATCGCTCCTGCCATCGCGGCCGCGATTGTTCCAATGAGAATGTCCCTGTTCTTGATGTGGGTTAGCTCATGACCGAGGACGGCTTCAAGCTCGTCCCTGTTGAGGATTCTGAGAAGTCCCTGAGTTACGGCGACGACCGCGTGCTCCGGGTCCCTTCCTGTGGCGAAGGCGTTCGGAGTCTCGGTTGGGATTATCGCTATCCTGGGCATAGGAAGCCCTGCCCTCTCGGCGAGGTTTCTCACTATCGCGTAGAGCTCCGGCGCCTCGGTTTCGTCAACTATCCTCGCGTTGTACCAGCTCAGCACGATTTTGTCGCTGTACCAGTAGGTTATGAAGTTGAAGAGCATGGCGAAGAGGAACATTATGAACGCTAAGCTGGGCCCTCCGAAGAGGTAGCCGATTCCCATAAGCAGTCCGGTGAGGATTGCCATCAACAGCCCCGTTCGGAGCCACATTTCAAGCCCCATCGTCTCACCCCGGGGAAGAATACAAGGGCGAAAAATAAATCTTTTTGGTCAAAAGTGGGTAGAAAAGGGGCATCACATGCCCATACCCATGTCCATGCCACCCATTCCACCCATACCGCCCATTCCGCCGGCCTGTCCTCCCTCGGACTTGCTGGGCTTGGCGGCGATGACGTCGTCGATTCTGAGTATCATTATGGCGGCTTCGCTGGCGCTCTTGATGGCCTGCTTCGGAACGCGGAGCGGAGCGATGATGCCCTTCTCGAGCATGTCCGCCGGCTTGCCTTCGAAGACATCGATGCCTATTCCAAGGCCCTTGTTCTTGTGCTCGCTGATGACCTTGACCATTATGTCAACCGGGTCGAGTCCAGCGTTTTCAGCCAAGGTCTTCGGGATTATCTTGAGGGCCTCTGCAAAGGCCTCGATGGCCAGAGCCTCCTTACCGCCGACCTGCTTGGCGAACTCATCGAGCCTTATGCTCAGCTCAATCTCCGGGGCACCGCCGGCCGGGAGTATCGCACCGTCCTCCATGACGTCCTTGACGACCTTGATGGCATCCTCGAGGGCCCTCTCGACCTCGTCAACCACGTGCTCGGTTCCACCGCGAATGAGTATGGTTACCGCCTTCGGGTTCTTGCAGCCCTCGACGAATATCATGTTCTCGCCGGCAACCTTCCTCTGCTCGACGAGTTCCGCCTCACCGAGGTCCTCTGGAGTCAGGTCCTTAACGTTGGTGACTATCTTGGCGCCAGTAGCTTTCGCGAGCTTCTCCATGTCGCTCTTCTTGACGCGCCTGACGGCCATTATGCTGTGCTTGGCGAGGTAGTGCTGGGCGAGGTCGTCGATGCCCTTCTGGACGAAGAGAACGTTGGCCCCGGTCTTGGCTATCGCCTCAACCATGTCCCTGAGCATCTTCTCCTCCTGCTCTATGAAGTCGAAGAGCTGGTCCGGGCTGGTGATGTTTATCTTCGCATCGGTCTCGGTCTTCTTGACCTCGAGAGCGTCGCCGATGAGGGCAATCTTGGCGTTCTCAACCCTCTTGGGCATCCTCGGGTGGACGACCTCCTTGTCGATGACGACACCGCGAATGAGCTCGCTCTCGTCAACGCTCTCGCCGGGCTTCTTCTCTATCTTGATGTTGTCGATGTCAACCTTGTACTTTCCGTTCTCCTTCTCGGCGACCTGCCTGACGGCCTCAACGGCGAGCCTGGCCAGAAGCTCGCGGTGGGCCTCGGCGCTCTTTCCGGTGATTGAGGTGCCGGCTATCTTGAGGAGGGTCTCCTCGTCGTCCGGATTGACCTTGATGGCTATCTCGTCGAGTATCTCCTGGGCCTTCTCGGCCGCCATGGTGTATCCCTTGACGATTATGCTCGGGTGAATGTTCTGGTCGAGAAGCTCCTCGGCCTTCTTGAGGAGCTCACCGGCGATGACAACGGCAGTAGTAGTACCGTCACCGGCCTCCTTGTCCTGAGTCTTCGCAACCTCAACCATCATCTTGGCAGCGGGGTGCTGAAGGTCAATCTTGTCGAGAATGGTCGCGCCGTCATTAGTGATGACGATGTCGCCGAGGCTGTCAACCAGCATCTTGTCCATTCCCTTCGGTCCGAGGGTGGTTCTAACCGTCTCTGCGACAATCCTCGCCGCGAGGATGTTGAGCCTCTGGGCGTCCTTACCTATATACCTCTGGGTTCCCTCCGGGAGAATAACAACCGGTTGTCCACTCATGCTCATTTTGACATTCCTCCAAACCTTTTACCTTTTTGCGGAATCAGTTCGTCAGCGCTCTATATAAATTTTTGGTTCAAATTGTTCAAATTTTTGGTTTAATTTTGGTCAATCGACAGAAAAATTCGGGAATGGTTATGGAAAGGGCTAAAACCTTGGGGAACAATGACGGGTGGTGAGTGGTCTATGGACGTAAAGGTCTACAACCTTTCCCCGGACTTCGCGAGGAAGGTCTTAGATGACATCGAACGCTATGGGATTGTCGCGGTGGACGTTGAGAACAGGGTTTCCCTCCTCGACGACATGCTCAAATCGGACGGGGAGAAGCTCAAGTACGCGCGGGAGAAGGTGAAGGAGGGCAACGTTGATAAGGCCGTGCTGGTCGTTCGAGACGGGACGGGAACGCTTGTGATAAACGTCGAGAACGTTGTTGAGATTCGGGTTGAGCTCGGGGAGTATGAGGAGTTGCTTCGGGAAGCAGGGGTGATTGAATGAGGCTCATAGCCCAGGGGGCCGAGGCGAAAATCTACGAGGGGACCTTTGAGGAGGTATTTGGCGTTGACCTGCTGAACGAGAGGGTAATCGTGAAGCACAGGGTTCCAAAGAGGTACAGGATTCCGGAGATAGACGTCAAACTGAGAAAGGAGCGGACCGTTAGGGAAGCCCGAATCCTCCACAGGGCGAAGGAGTTCGGCGTGAACTGCCCGTACGTCTACGAGGTCAACCTGCGCGACATGGTAATCGTGATGGAGTTCATAGAGGGCAAAAGGTTGAAGGAGCACCTTGAGGAAGTCCCAATGGACGAACGCTTAAGCCTCTGCCGGGAAATCGGGAGGCAGATAGGCAGGCTCCACAAAGCCGGCATCGTTCACGGCGATTTGACAACGAGCAACATGATTCTCCGCGACGGGAGGGTCTACCTCATAGACTTCGGCTTGGCCGACTTCGATTCGACACTCGAGGCGAGGGGCGTTGATTTACATCTCCTCAAGAGGGCGATGGAGAGCACGCACTACACCTGGTTCGAAGAGGGCTTTAGGGCCGTTTTAGAGGGCTATGCAGAGGTTCTCGGCGAGAAAGCGAGGAAGGAAATCGAGGAGAAGATAGAGGAGATAGAGAGCAGGGGAAGGTACCGGGAGCGGAGCTGGCTCAAAGCTTGAACCTGTTGACTTCCTCCATGAGCCTCTGGACGACCTCTTCGAAGTCCGCGAGCGTTGCGCGGACCTCCTCCAGCGCCGAGGTCTGCTCCTCCGCCGCGGCGCTGACCTCCTCTGCCGCCGCCGTGGTTTCCTCCGCAGATGCCGCGAGGTTCTCAAGGAAGCGCAGACCCTCGTCTATCTTCTCGCCCTCCTCAAGGACCTTGTTCTTGAGCTCGTTGGCCTTGACCTCCATCTCCTCCATGAGCTCGGCTATGTGGGTGAGGTACGAGACGCTCTCCTTGAGGACTTCCGTTGACTGGGCAACGGTCTCTACGCTCTTTCCGGTGACCTCGACGCTCTCGTCAATCTTGGCCATAATCTGCTCCACAATGTTCCTGATATCGTCGGCGGCCTGCTTGCTCTCCTCCGCGAGGTTTCTAATCTCCTCGGCAACGACCGCGAAGCCTTTACCCGCCTCGCCTGCCCTCGCCGCCTCAATAGCCGCGTTCAACGCGAGCAAATTCGTCTGCTCCGCGATGCCCGTAATCACGTTGGTTATGTTGGCTATGTTCTTGCCCATCTCGGCAACGCCCTTGACGGTCTCCTCAATCATCAGCATCATGTTCCTTATCTCTTCAATCTGCCCGACGGCCTCTTCGCCCTTCTGGCCACCCTCCCTGGCAAGTCCGACAACCTCACTCATGGACCTCTCAAAGTCCTCCATCGTGTTTATGGTCTCCTTTCCTATCTCGTCAATGTAGCGCATTGTTTCGGTCATGTGGTTGATGTTCTCCTGCTCCCTCTGCGCCTCGATGCTGACCTGGTTGATTGCCTCGGCAACCTGCTGTATGGCCTCGCTAATCTGGTCTATGTTCTCCTTGATGAGGGCGCTCCTCTCGTTTACAATCTCCGCCGCGTCCTTAATCGATGAAACCATCCTGTGGAGGTTCTGGCGCATCTTCTCTATTGCCGTCCGAATCTCCCTGAGGTGTCCGTCGAGCTCAACGTCCTCAACCGTTAGGTCTCCTTCGGCGATTCTGTCGAGGATTCTGATGATGGCGTTCATCTGCTCCTCTATCTCCCTGCGGTACTGCTCCACCTCTGGAGGAATCTTTGCCTTCCCCGCTATGTTCTTCGTCAGCAGTATTCCTGCTCCCACTCCGACGATACCACCAATCAGGCCCGCTATGGGGCCCGCTAAAAACGCAGGCACTATAGTCAGGCCAAAGGCCAGAACCGGTGACGCTATGAGCGCGCTCTTCTCATCCATGCCTCATCCCCCAGGGGAGTACGCGTTAAAAATACTTAAAGCTTTCTAATCAATTGAAGTAAGAACATAACGTCAAAAAGGTGTAGTAACCACCTACACAGGGACCTACACATTCCGTCCGAAAGATTGCAGGATACGCTCGTATATCTCCCTGTCCTTTCCTCTCGCCTTTCTTGCGAGTCTCTCGACTATTAACTCGGGGGTGCTTCTGCCGAGCTTTCCGAAGATGGGCTGTCTGTCAACGATGAGGTTCAGGTTCTCGTCGAGGCCCTTTGCCTCTATTCCATCAACCCTCGCGAAGGGGAGCTCCTTCTTGAGGTCCTCGCCGAGGTGGGAGACGATAACGACCCTAAATCCCCTCTCGTGGGCCACCTTGAGGAGCTCGCCGATTATCTTCACAGCGGCACCGGGTTCAGTTATCGCTTCGAACTCGTCTATCAGGATTAGCTTCCTTCCCTTACCGCGCAGGGCCCTCACAAAGGACTTAAGGGCGGTCTCAAAGGCCCCAGCCCCATAAACGCTCCTCTTCCGCCGGAAGAAGAACAGCTCGTCGAGGGGATCGAGCCAGGCCCTCTCAGCGGGAACAGGGAAGCCCATGTGGAAGAGTATCTCAACCTGTGTTATCAGCTCGAGCAAACTCGTCTTTCCACCGCTGTTCGCGCCGGTGAGGATTACAACGTCTTCATCGTTAATCCTCTCCGCGCCGGGAGCGCTAAAGCCCTCGGGCTTCCTCCCGACGGCGTAGCTCACAGGCTGTGGGTTCTCGATGAAAAGGTGCCTCCCGCGCAGGAACGCGATTCCACCGCCCCAGATTTCCGGGAACGAAAAGCCCTCCGCAAATTCCCTCACGGCCAGGAGAAAGTCGAGCTCGTGAACCCTCTCAAGTTCCTCCTTAAGCCTGGGAATGAGCGGGCCAATCTCATCGAGGATTTCCCTTGCCTTTAAATAGCGCTCAAGAGCTAATTCGCGTTCGAGAAGGTTCCTGAGTTCTTCGACCTTCTCAGCCGGAACGCGAATTGGATAAAGCTCCTCCCGCGAGAAGAGCTCCACCGTAACGCCGAGCCTTTCAGAGAGGTCACGCTCGGCCTCGTTTATCAGCTCAAGGATTTCCTCTTCGACATCACTGAAGTGCTGGAATATGGCGTCGTAGTTCCCCTCGCGGAGCTGGGCGAGGAAACTCAAGAGTTCTTTTCCGCTGAGGGTCAAGCTGAAGCTCTCGAGCCTCTCGCCGATTCTCTCGTTGAGCTCGCGCTCCTTCTCCGCTATCAGCTCGTCGAGGGATTCAAGGAGCTTTTCGCGTCCCATCACCTCCTCGAACTCCTTCAAGGCATCGAGCATTCTCGGAGCAACGCTACCCTCGCCGGTCAGCTCGCCGATTCTGGCGAGGGCCTCAAGTGTCCCCCTGTTCCTCCAGAGGGGCAGGATGTAGAGCTCTGGAGCTATCTCCTGCGGTTTCAGCTCGACGTCAACCCCGTAGCCAATGGTGCTAAGGACAATAGGATACTCGCGGGCCTCCTCGACGTCTGTTGTAACGTGGCACAGGTTCAGGGCTTCTGCCGTTTCAACCTCTGACTCGTCGACGAGGAGGACCCTGTCGTTCAGAAACTCCCTCTGGAACCTTATCGGCCTGACCTTTGAGATTAGGCCCCTCATCTCGGGCTTTACCTTTGAGAGGCCCTCTCTGAGGTAGGCCTGCCGTCCCTTTATCTCGTCCGGGTCGTTGGTGAGGGAAAAGCGCTCGAGATAGGCCTCGCTACCCGGAAGGCTCAGCTTTCTTCGAATCTCAGACAGGATTGCCCTGTGAACAGCCCTCGCCTCTGGGTTCAGCTTCGGTTTCATCTCCGGAAGCTACGCCCGGGAGTTTATAAGGTTGACCGGCATCGAAAGGTTTTTGTTTTCGGCCGGGCGAATCAACTCAAGGTGGTAATATGGAGGGTCGCGACGCTTCGGTTGGAATAGTGTTCGGTGAATCGAGCACCGACCACTTCACGTTCATAGTCAACCCCAAGAACGAGCTCCCGCGCTTCGGCGAGTTTTTGATTGTCAAAAACCGCGAGGGAGACGAGGTTTTGGCTCTCCTCAAGTCCATCAGAAATCTCAACTGGCTTATGGAAGCCGGAAGGGGAAGCTACGACTACGTTGAAAAAACCGTCAACGTTTTCTCGCGCGGAATCCTCGACAAGAGTGAGGAGATACTGGCTACCGCCAAGGTTCTCGGCGTGCTTAGAACGAGGGACGGCGAGTTTCTGGTAAAGCCCGCCCCCAACCGCGTTCCCATAAAGCCCGGCGAGAGAGTTTATCTGGCCAGAGACGAGGATTTGGAGAGAATCTTCGCCAACGGCCACCTCAGGATTGGAAAGCTCATCGCGAGAAGCGATATCGAGGTCCGCCTCGACGCCAACAGGCTCGTTTCGAGGCACTTCGCGGTTCTGGCCGTTACCGGAGCCGGCAAGTCCAACACGATAGCGGTTCTCACAAAGGAACTCGTGGACAACGTGAACGCCACCGTCGTAATCCTCGACCCCCACGGCGAGTATCAGCGGTTGAGCTGGCCCGGGGCGCGCGTGAACCCGATAAAGGCCACGATAGACCCCGGGAGAATAAGGCTGAGCGAACTGGCAACGCTTTTGGGAATAGCCGAAAACGCGAGCCTCCAGAGGCGCTTCCTCGGGCTCGTTTACAGAACCGTCAAGGAGGAGATGAGACGGGACGGAAAGGTCGTCGGGGGCTTACCATTCCTCGAGGCGATGGAGGACAAGATAGAGGGGTGGATTAGGGTTTACGAGAACACCGACGACAAGGTAATCTACTACTACAACGAGAAGGGTATAGAGACGCCGAGGAAGATTCAGGCGAGGGATTTGGACTCGCTGATAAGGCTGAAGGACTACATAGGTGAGCTGAAGGCCAACTTCGGCGAGTTCATAAGTCCGGTAGATGTGCTCGGCGAGATAAGGCCCGGCATGGTGAACGTCATAGACCTCAGCGGAATGGAAGAGGAGCAGATGATAACGCTCGCGAGCTTCGTTCTGAGGGGCATACTCAAGAACCGCATCGAGTACATCAAAGCCGTCAGAACGAACGACAGGCTCACCGCGAGGGAGATACTGGAAGCTTACCCGGCCGTGAAAAAGCCAATCCTCGTCATAGTTGAAGAGGCACACATATTCGCGCCGAGGGGCGAGAAGAACCCCGCAACCCTGTGGCTCGGCAAGATAGCGCGAGAGGGCAGGAAGTTCGGCGTCGGCCTTGGAATAGTATCACAGAGGCCGAAGAAGCTGGACGACGACATACTCAGCCAGACCAACACCAAGATAATCCTCAAGCTGGTTGAGCCCAATGACCAGCGCTACGTCCAGCAGGCGAGCGAACAGATAAGCGAGGACCTGTTGAGCGATATAGCCTCCCTGGGCGTCGGTGAAGCGGTTATAGTCGGCTACGCCATCACGATTCCGGCGATGGTGAAGATTTATAACTTCGAGAAGGACTTCAACGGCCACTATGGGGGAAGGGACATAGACATCGTCGAGGAGTGGCTCGAGGGGAAGGAGGAAGAGGTTAGCGAGGAGGAAGCCATAGCGTCCCTCCCGCTGTGAGGTGTTAAGATGAGGTTCGCGCACATAGCCGATGTCCATCTCGGCAGGGAGCAGTTCAACCAGCCCTTCCGCTACGAGGACTACGTTGGGGCCTTCCGCGAGGCGGTTGAGAAGGCCGTTAAGGCTGGGGTAGACTTCATACTCATCGCTGGAGACCTCTTCCACGTGAGCAGGCCGTCGCCGAAGGCCCTGCGCGATGCGGTTGAAATACTCGAAATCCCGAGGAGAAGGGAAATCCCGGTCTTTGCCATCGAGGGCAACCACGACAAGACGATTAGGGAAGCTTCCGTCTTCGACCTGCTCGAGCACCTCGGCCTTCTAAGGACCCTTGGCCTCAGGAGAGAGGAGAAGAGGGACGAGTTCCTGAGGAGCAAGAGGATAGCGGACCGCTACCTCGTCTGGGCCGAGGTTGATGGCTTTAAAATCTACGGCCTGAGGCATCATACGCGCTGGCAACTCATAAGGGGCAACACCAACGTCCTGAAGGCCCTATTCAAGAAAGGGGACATCCTGATGCTCCACCAGGCCGTTGACTACCTCGCGAAGGACACACCCTATCAGGACGCCTTCGACCTAAAGCTGAGCGAACTCCCCGAGAATTTCTCCTACTACGCCCTCGGGCACATCCACGTGAGGAAGGTTGCGGAGCCGGAGCAGACCGGCTTGAACGGGCCAATCGTTTACCCCGGTTCGCTCGAGAGGACAGACGTGAGGGAGGCGAGCCACGTAATAGTTTACGGCGAGAAGGACAGAAAGCCGAAGGTCAGGGAAAACAACCAGCCGAAGGGCTTCTACATCGTCGAGGACTTCAAGCCGGAGTTCATTGAGGTCGAAACGAGGCCCTTCTACCGCGTTACAATTTCCGGAAACTCAAAGGCTGAGCTCAGGCGGAGGGTCGAGGAGGTAGCGGAACTGATTCCGAAAGATGCCGTGGCAATCATCTACCTCGAGGGAACTGTGAAGGGTGGCGTTAGTCTAGCGGAGTTCAACGACCTGCTGAAGGACTTTGGCATAGCCTACTACGCCTTCAGGAGCAGGGTTACGAGCGAGGCGATAATCTCGAGGGAGCGCGTGAGTGAGGAGATACTGACCGAGTGGGAGAGGGAGCTCTTCCTCCACATGAGGAGCGAACCGAAGGAGTTCCCGCTCGACGAGTTCATGGACTGGCTCCTTGAAAAGTATCGCCTCGGCGTTCCAGCGGAGATGAGCGCAAGAGCCCGCAAACCAGCGGAAGAGCCGAAGAAACCGGAAAACGTTGAAAAGAAACCGCCGAAGGAGAAAAAGCACGTGAAGGTAACTCCGAGGAGGGAGAAACAGGAAAAGCCAAAACCCGAGAAGAAGACCGGAAAGAAACCGAAGCCGGCAAAGCCGTCGAGCCTCGACGCGTGGCTCAGGGGTGGTAAGCTATGAGGGTCAGGAAAATCGAGATTCGGAACTTCAGGGCCCACCGGAAAAGCGTTGTCGAGTTCAGCGACGGAATAAACCTGATAATCGGCCAGAACGGGGCCGGAAAGAGCTCAATCCTCGAGGCCATCTTCGCCTCGCTTTACCTCGGACACCCGAGCTTCCCTAAGGGTTATCTGAAGGCCAACGCCCGCGTCGGAACCGGGGAGCTTTCTTTAAGCTTAGAGTTCGAGCACAACGGCAAAACCTACCGCATAACCAGAACCACGAAGAAGAGCGAGCTCCTCGAGAACGGAAGGCTCATCGCGGAGAAGAGCTCCGATATAGCGCGCTGGATTGAGCGAAACGTTTATCCTCTTCAGGTTTACACGAACGCGCTCTACATTCGACAGGGCGAGATTGAGGGCATAATCACCAACCGCGAGGTCATGGAGAAGGTTCTGCGCAAGGTTCTTGGAATAGAGGACTACGAAAACGCCGAGAGGAACTCGGCCGATGTAATCCGCGAGCTGAAGAGGAGGAAGGAGAACCTCAAGAGGCTCATCGAGAGGAAAGCCGAAATCGAGGAGAACCTCCGCGAGGCCGAGAAGAGGTTCGCCGAGACGCTGAGGAAGATTAGTGAGCTGAGGAAGAGGGAAAGGGAGCTTTCAGCCGAGGTAGAGAAGCTTTCCAAGCTCTACCGCGAGATGAAGGAGAGGAAAGAGCTGATAGCCGGCCTCGAGAAGAGGATAGCGCTCCTCGAAAAATCGCTGGCGAGCGAGGAAAAGCTCCTCAGGGAAAGGGAGAAGAGGATTGAGGAGCTGAAGCTCGAGCTCGAGGAGCTGGAAGAGAGAAAGGCGAGACTTGAAGAGCTGAGGCCCCTTGCAGAGGAGTATACCGAGCTCGGTAAACTGCTGAAGCTGAAGGACGAGCTCTCGAAGGTTGAGGTCCGGCTCTCCTCGCTGAGGGAAAAGCTCCACTCCCTCGAGAAGGAAACCGCGAAGAGAGAGGAACTGGAAAAGAAGCTTGAGGAGCTGAAGAAAAGGGAAGAGGAGACGAGGAAGGAATACGAGAGGCTCAAGGAGAAGCACAGGCTCTACCAGCGCGCCCTGTCAACCCTCGGCGAGGCAGAGAAGTACAGGAAGGAACTCGAGAGGGCCGGATACACCATCGAGAAGCTTGAGAAGGAACTCAAAGAAATCGAGGAAGCCAGGGAAGAACTCGAAAAACTGAGCGAGGAGATTTCAAAGGTCAGGGAGAGAATAGCCTCGCTGAAGGGAAAGAAAGCCGAGCTTAGGGCCAACATGGAGAGGCTGGAAGGGGCCAAAATCTGCCCCCTCTGTAGGAGACCCATAGATGAGCACGAGGAGGGCGAAATTCTGGCCGAATACAGGGCCGAGATATCGAGGATTGAGAAAGAAATCAAGGTCCTTGAGGGGGAACTCGAAGGGCTGAGAAAGCGCGAGGTTGAGCTTAAGAAGCTCCTCGCGAAGGAAACAAAGCTGATTCGCCTCAAGAAGACGGCCGATTTGCTCAGGGAGGCGAAGGAAAAGCTTGAGGAGCTCGGTGTTGAGGAGCTCGAGAGGGACGCCGAGCTCTTCGAGGAAACGAAGGAGAAGCTCATCGGCCTCAAGAAGGAAATCCGGGGCGTGAGGGAGAGGATTGAGGAGCTCGAGGGCCTTGAGAAGGAAACGGAGGAAGTAAAGAATGAACTCCACGCCCTCGAGGGGAGGAAGGCAGGCATTCTAAAGAGGCTCTCCGAGAGGGGATTTAAGTCCTTCGAGGAGGTTGAGAATAAACTTAAGGAACTCGAGAAGCCCTACCACGAGTTCCTCTCGCTGAAGGACGTTCCAAGGAGGATTGAAGCCCTCGAGAAGAAGCTCGACATCGAGCGGAGGAAGGCCGATGAGTCAAGGGGGAACATGAAGCGCCTGAAGGCCGAGCTTGAAAAAGTGAGAAAAGAGCTCGAGGATGCCAGAAAGGACTTCTCGGAGGAGGAATTTGAGAGGGCCGAGAGGGAATACCTTGAGAAATCGAGAGCCCTTGAGAGGGCGAGGGCCGAGCGTGAAGGGGCGGAAAGCCTGAGGGACGAGATAGCTCGCCTGATAGACGAGCTGAAGGCGAACCTCGGGGAGATTGAAAGGGCCGAGAGGGAACTTGAGCTCCTCGAGAAGGCCCTCGCGGATATGACGGCCTTCAGGGAGAAGGTAGCCCGGCTGAAGGCGGAGGAGGAGCTCAGGGGCCTTGAAGAGGTGCAGAAGCTGGCCGGAGAGCTGTTCTCGGAGATGACCGAGGGCAAGTATCAGGGGATAAGACTGAGGCGCGAGAAGCGCTATGGGAAGGAGAGGATTGAGCTCAAAGTCCTCTACGCAGGCAACGAGGTGGGAATAGACTTCCTCAGCGGTGGGGAGAGGATAGCGCTCGGTCTGGCCTTTAGGCTGGCCCTCTCGCTCTACAAGGTGGGCAACCTTGAACTGCTCATATTGGACGAGCCAACGCCCTTCCTGGACGAAGAGCGGAGGAAGAAGCTCGTGGAGATTATATCGAGCCAGCTGAGGAAGATACCGCAGGTAATCATCGTCTCGCACGACGAGGAGCTGAAGGACGCGGCCGATTACGTGATAAGGGTTACCAACGCCGGTGAAGCGAGGGTGGAGGTGGAGAGCCTTGGAGCGTATTGATGACAGGCACCTCGAGGAAATCAGGCACTTCCTCAGGGAGAGCAGGAAAGAGCTCGGAAAGCTCGTTCCCCTCGTGAGGAAGCACTACCGCTGGGAGAGCCTACCCGAGCCGAAGAAGGCGAGGGTTTACGCCGTTGACGGTAGTAGAATGGCCAGGAGGCTCAGTGGGGCGATAATCTACGCCGTTTCAGCTTCGGCTGTCGGCGACGACCTCTACTACTGGAACGACATCGGGGCGCTCTTCCCCTACAGCAACGCCGACGACAGGATAAGGGTTCACATGGACACCTTAGAGAAGAGAATGGGCGCTCTCGTTGGGGAAATGTCCGACCTCGTGCTCATGGACGGCACGATAAGCGGGGCCCTCATAAGACCGCCGAGCTACGCGAACTCAACCACGAACCAGCTCTATGAAAGACACGGGAGGACGCTCTTGGAGGCCTCGCTGGACTTTCTCGATGCTCTGAACCTCAAGTGGAGGGAGTGGAAACGGGAGCTCAAGAAGGGCGTCATCTCTGGCCCATCTCTGCTCGCTCGCGGGAGGGAAGGGAAGTCAATCTTCAAGATACTGGAGGAGAAGGGTTCGAGGAGCATTCGCGGAAAAATATGGTGGGTTGTGGATGCCGAAAACCTGATAGTCCTCTTTGAGTATCTCGAGTATCTCCACGCCCTCGACAGGCTTTTGGGAAACGAGATAGCCTCAATAGCGAAGACCTTCTACCGCTCCGACGTCATAGGGACGGTAGCCGAGAGGGAGAAACTGAAGAAGGTCCCGATAATGGTGGACACGCCGGTCGTTGCTTCGCTGACCGATGGGAGCGGTTACCTGCGCTTCTCGTCGAAGGTCGGCAAGAAAGAGGCTCTCGCTCAACTAATCCTCGACCTCATGGAGCACGGCTTTTTCGAGAACCTCCGCGAGATTCTCGTCCTCGACGGAAGGAAGATAGAGGGCGCGAGGATACGGCCGGCCTACGTCCGCTTCGCCGATGGGGGATTGATTTACCTCCTCGAGGTTCCGGAGAAGCAGGACTTCGAGGAGACGCTGGCGAAAATCCTCTCTGTGGCAGAAGACGAATACGTGATTCCGCTCGAGTACGCGCACCACTCGGTCGTAATCAAGAAGAGGGAGTTCGACGCCTACGTCGACGCAATCCTGAGCGCGATAGTTGGAGAGGACGAGGCTTACCTGAACTTCCTGCGCTACGGAAGGGAACCTCTGGAGTGATGGAGATGATTAAGGTTGGAACGTGTGGCTTCTGCGAGGGGAGGGCAAAATACTTCCGGGACTTCGACGCGGTTGAGGTCCAGCAGACGTTTTACCGAATCCTCCAGGAGAAAACCCTTGAGCGCTGGAGGAAGGAAGCCCCGGAAGGTTTTATCTTCGCGATGAAGGCATTTCAGGGCGTAACGCACCCTCCAAACAGCCCGACGTGGCGGAGGAGCAACGTGAAGCCGAGCAAAAACGTCGGTCTTCTCAGGCCAACGAGCGACGCCCTTCACTTCTGGCGCCTGACGCTCAAAGAGGCCGAAACCCTCGGTGCGCGCTTCATTCTAATTCAGTTGCCGAAGAGCTTCAGGGAGGGCGAGGAGAGCTTCGCCAACGCGGAAAGGTTCTTCGAGATGATTGACAGGGGAAACTTCGAGATAGCCGTTGAGCTGAGGGGCTGGAGCGAGAAGGGCGTTAAGCGCTTCGTTAGGGCCTTCGACGTCATAGACGTGACCGACCCGCTCGTGAGGATTCCGCTCCACAGCGGTGAGACGAACTACTACCGCCTTCACGGGCGCTACGAGAACGGGCGGATAATCTACCGGCACTCCTACAGCGACGAGGAACTTCAAAGAATCAGGGAGCGCGTCCTCGGCTGGAACAGGGGCGAGAGCTTCGTCTTCTTCAACAACACCGACATGTGCAGGGACGCGAAGAGGTTCAAAGCACTCATTTAGGGCTCAGGCACGGGTCCAGCTCATCACCGTCAGCCGAGGGTGTCGTCATCATCGCCCAAAAAGGAAGGGGTTCAGCCGAACCCCGGCTTCCTGACCTTCACCACTTCTCTGTTCACGAGCGTCGGCGGGATTTGACCGTTCTTGAACGCGATGAGATTCCTCGCCACGAGCTCGGCCATTCCTTTCCTCGCTCCAAAGGTCGCGCTACCGATGTGGGGCGCCAAGACCACGTTCTTCAGGCTGAATAGCTCTTCGTTGTAGTACGGCTCCTCCTCGTAGACGTCGAGACCGGCCCCGGCAATCCAGCCCTCCCTAAGGGCCCTGATGAGCGCGTCGGTGTCAACGACCTTTCCGCGCGCTATGTTCACGAGAATTGCCGTTTCCTTCATGAGTCTAAATTCATTCTCGCCTATCATGTGGTAGGTTTCCTTAGTCAGGGGAACCGCCAGAACCACGAAGTCGCTCTCGCTCAGGAGCTCGTCGAGGGGCTTGAACTCTGCGTTGAGTTCCTTCTCCGCTTCTGGCTTTCTCCTCCTCGAGTAGTAGAGGATTCTCATGCCGAAGCCCTTGGCCCTTCTCGCCACCGCCTGCCCGATTCTGCCGAAGCCGATGATTCCGATGGTTTTGCCGTAGACGTCGTAGCCCAAGAACCAGCGCGGGTGCCAGGCAATACCGCGCTTCTTCCACTCGCCGGAGCGCGTGAAGTTATCGGCCTCGATTAAGCGTCTCGCCGTCGCTAGGAGAAGCGTCCACGCGAAGTCAGCCGTTGCGTCGGTGAGGACATCAGGAGTGTTCGTTACGTAGATTCCCCTCCGCGTCGCCTCTTCAACGTCTATGTTGTCGTAGCCGACCGCGTAGTTCGCGACGATTCTGAGCTTCGGGGCGTTGTCGAAGACCTCTCTGTCAATCCTCTCGCTGAGCATCGTGACGAGTGCGTCAGCATCGCGGACCTTCTCGAGGAGAACTTCCCGGGGAATTTCCCTCTCCTCCGGCCAGACCTCGACCTCGAAGTGCTCCTTCAAAAGCTCGATGCCGTTCTCGGGAATCGCGCGCGTGATGAAAACCCTCGGCATGACCACCACCGGATAAAGAAAAGGGGAGAAGCTTTTAGCGTTTTCTCAGCTTGTCAACGAGCCAGATGAGTATTGGTAGGATTATGAAGGCCATCATGTCTCCGGTGTCACCGGCGAAGGCCAAGACGTCAGCGAAGTTCTTTACGCCGGCGAAGTATACGATTGCAGGCGGAATAACCGTCAGGCCCCATGCTATCGGCCTCTTGAGCTTGACGAACTCCTCGTTGTTGCTCTGCTGTGCAAGGGCGATTCCGATGTAGCTCGTGGTTATTGCAAGGAGTGGAATGAGGTTTCCGATGATTTTTCCAATGTGCCCGTAGAGGAGCTCAAGGCCCTGCGTGGCTATCTGGGGCGTGTTCCTGCCGAAGGCGAGGAGGAAGGCGACCATGAATACCGCGTAGATGGCCGTCGGGATGATGAAGGCCCAGACGAGGACCTTCTTGGTCTCCTCGTAGCTTCCGAGGCCCTTGTAGACGTCTGGAATTACCGTGTGGCAACCGAGGGCGAAGATGGCAACGCCCGTTATGCTGAGGATTCCCGAGAGGTCAGTGTAGAGGCCGTTGCTGAGCTTCGCGTGGGGAATCAGCATGAGGGTGACCGCTATGAAGAGGGCGAGCATGACGTAGCTCATCGCCAGCTCGGTCTTTCCGCTCGCCTCAAGACCGCGGTAAACGACTATCGAGGCGAGAACCCAGAATATGAACGCTCCGGCCGTTTCGCTTATCCCGAAGAGGTTCGCAAAGACGCTTCCCATTCCCGCTATGTAGGCGAGGATTGCCCCAAAGCTCATGATGAAGATGCTGACGTACATCAGCCAGCCACCGGCCTTTCCGAGGACGCGCTGGGCTATGGTGCTCATCTGCGCCCCGCCCATTCCGGCGGAGAACTTGAGGACGATGAAGCCGGTCCAGAGCATCAGGAACATCACACCGATGAGCACCGCCAGTGCCGGTATGAGGCCGACCTTACTCGCCGCGTAAGGCAGTCCCAGCACTCCCGCACCTATCTGCGTCCCCACGAGGATGGCCAGTGCCTCTCCTTTGGTTATGCGCTTCTTCTCAACGCGAATCGTGCTTACCCTGAGACCCCTCACGGCTTTCCTCTTCCGGAGGTTCTGAATCAGGATGAGCTTTTTTCTCCTCTGCGCCGCTATACGGGCCGAGTAATAACGACCGTGTGAGGTGGTAACCTTCCTTCTCTCAACTCCTTCCGAAACGGGCATCCTCTCACCCCCGCACAATGTCCCGATGAACACAATTTAAACCCTCGCTCGAAAGGTTGAAGGAGGTTTCTAATATCCTTCGACCACCCCGGGGATTGGATAGAATTTTTAAGTTTCCGGTCGAGATACAACCATGCTGAGCCACGCCGCTAAAATTCTGGCGAGGTCGCGCTTTGCGATAGCCTTTACCGGTGCAGGAATCAGCGCTGAGAGTGGTGTGCCAACGTTCAGGGGTTTCAACGGCCTGTGGAAACGCTACCGGCCGGAGGAGCTCGCAACGCCAGAGGCCTTCAAGCGGGACCCCCACCTCGTCTGGGAATTCTACCGGTGGAGGATGCGCAGGATTCTGGATGCGAAGCCGAACCCCGCTCATTACGCCCTTGCGGAGCTCGAACGGATGGGAATCCTCAGGGCGGTGATAACCCAGAACGTTGACGATTTGCACCGCGAGGCGGGGACAAGGAACCTGATAGAGCTCCACGGAAACATCTTTCGGGTTCGCTGTACCTCCTGCGATTACAGGGAGAACCTGAAGGAAAGAGGTCGGGTCTATGAGTTCGTGGACTCAACGGATCTCCCGAAGTGCCCCCGCTGTGGTTCTCTCCTCAGACCCGACGTGGTCTGGTTCGGAGAGGCCCTGCCGAGGGATGCCTTAGAAGAGGCCTTTCGACTGGCGGAGAAGGCAGATACTGTCATCGTCATCGGGACGAGCGGAGTTGTTTATCCCGCCGCTTACATACCATACATCGTCAAGGAGAGGGGCGGAAGGGTTATAGAGGTGAACGTCGAGAGGAGTGGAATAACGCCGATAGCGGACGTCTTCCTGCGCGGGAAGGCAGGCGAAGTACTTCCAAAGCTCGTTGAGCTCGTGAGGGGATTGAAATGAAGTTGCTCCTGGTGGGTTTTACCGAGGATGAAATTGAGAGGATTGCAGAGCTCGGTTACCCGGTTCTGCCGGTTCCCGAGCACTTCAGAAAGCTCACCCCGGCGGAGATACTCGAGAGGACAACGGAGGGCGGAAAGCTCGACTGGGCCGGAGGAAAGTTCCTGATTATGCACGGTCTGGACAACGAGGGCATCAAGAGGGTTATAAATGAGGTCAGGAAGCTGGCCGAAGGAAGGGTAATCTTTGCGACGACGACCGAGACGAACCTTAAATGGACGCTGGAGGAGCTCCTTGATGAGCTGAGACGGGAAGATGAGTACTTCAGGGCCATGAGGGAGGCGAAAAAACAGGTCAAAGGGAAGAAAGGAATTTTCCTCGACATCGGCAACGTTAAATAGTTGGGAGGAGAAGAAACCCGAGGGGTCGGGGTATGATTAGGGCCGTCCTGTTTGACCTTGACGACACGATTGTTGACACCACCCGCTTGGCAGAGATGGCGCGTCGAAACGCGATAGAGAATATGATACGCCACGGTCTTCCCGTTGACTTCGAGACCGCCTACAATGAGCTCCTTGAACTGATAGCGGAGTACGGAAGCAACTTCAATAGGCACTTTGACTACCTCCTCAGGCGCCTCGAACTTCCCAACAACCCCAAGTGGATTGCCTCCGGCGTTATAGCCTACCACAACACGAAGTTCGCCTACCTGAAGAGCGTCCGGGGCGCAAGGAAGGTCCTCCTCGAGCTCAAGAAGGACGGTTACATCCTCGCGATAATCACCGACGGCGACCCGATAAAGCAGTGGGAGAAGATACTCCGCCTCGAGCTGGACGAGTTCTTTGACGACGTCTTCATCTCCGATTACCTCGGCGTCAAGAAGCCCCATCCGAAGATTTTTAAGCGGGCCCTCAAGAAGCTCGGTGTTAAACCGGAAGAGGCCATAATGGTCGGCGACAGGCTCTACTCCGACATCTACGGGGCCAAGCAGGTGGGGATGAGGACCGTCTGGTTCAGGTATGGAAAATACCGCGACCGGGAGCTCGACTACCTCGACTACGCCGACTTCACGATTGAGAGCCTTGAAGAGGTTCCGAAGATTGTGAGGGGACTAAACAATGAGGAAAAAGAGCGTTCAGATTCGGAAGTTCATGCTGATTGACTCCGCCTACAAGTCGAGAATCCTGCGGGGAGACAAGGTTACAACCATACGCTACGGTAGCTACGAGGCGAAGCCCGGGAGCGAGGTTTACCTCGTGATAACGCCGAGCGACACTGCCATAGCGAAGGTCAGAATCACGAAGGTCGAGCGGAAGAAGGTTAGGGAACTCACCAACGAAGATGCCAAGCTCGACGGCTTCTCGGACGTTAAGGAACTCCTTCGAGAGCTGAACAAAATCTATGGAGACCTCTACGGAGACGACGAGGTCACGGTAATAGGCTTCGAGGTCGTCAAGACCTTCAAGGACGGAATCCCACTCAAGTGGCTCAAGGGACTCAACTACCGAGAGCCGGAGGAGATAGCGCGCCTCTACCTCGAAAACCAGGACAGGCTCAACTTCAACCGCGAAACGGACTTCATAATGCGCAGGATTTACAACGAAGGCCTTGGAAAGGCTGTCAGAACCTTCGGGCCGAAGAGAGTTCGAAATGCTCTCCTCAAGGTTTACCACGGCCTCTACAACGAGGGACTGATTTAGAAAAGCTTTTGAGGAACTCTCACCTTCTCCAACCATGCCCAGCGAATCCCTCAAGAACTGGAAGTTCCTGCTGAACACGGCGTTGCTGGCGCTCCTCCTTATCCTCCAGCTCACGGGTTTAATGGCCGGCATAAACTCCCGGGTTGACGCGCTCCTTCCATCACCGAACCCGGGCCTGATGAACGCCCTGACGGCCTTCGGAAGCGACCTGTTCCTCGTTCCCTTTGCAATCGCTGTTATCTACCTTGACGTCAGGAACTCGGGAAAGCTCTCGAGGGAGACGCTCGTTTTCCTCGTCTCGGCCTTTGTCGGCCTCGTCATAGTCGGTGTTCTCAAGGTCGCAATCAACGAGCCGAGGCCCCGCAACCACGGGGGCTTCTCCTTTCCATCGGGCCACACCTACAGAGGCGCAATAATCGCGGTCTACGCCTCGAACCGCTGGAAGAGGGCAACTCCCCTGGCGGTTCTCTTCGCGGTCGGAGTTGCGATGACGCGGTTGCTCCTTCACGTCCACTGGTTCGGCGACGTCCTCTTCAGCCTGCTCCTCGCTCCCTGGGTCTACAGCATCGTCAAGGCCACCCAGGACTCGTGGCTTCCGCTCTACAGGCGGGTAATCTCAAGGCTCGGCCTGGGGGTGCTCGACGTTGAATAGCTTCCTTGAGGTCTTCCTGCTCTCCCTTGTGCCGACCTTTGAAGGAAGATATGCGATAGTCTACGGCATCGGACGGGGGTATCCACTCTGGGAGACGCTTTTGAGCGCTTCCCTTGGTGTGCTCACCCTTTCGCTCCTCCTGCCTGCACTGCTCCCCTACATAGACCGGATAATGCTCTGGCTCGAAAAAACGCCCCTCAGAAAGGTGGCACACCTCTACCTCTACTACGTCGAACGCGTTCGAAAAAAGGCACACCCCTACGTGGAGAGGTGGGGCTTTATAGGCCTCACGATTTTCGTTGCCATTCCCCTGCCTGGGACGGGAATATGGACCGGGGCTTTGGCGGCTTACCTCCTCGGAATCGAGAAAAAGCAGACGGTTCCAGCTCTAATCCTCGGCGGGCTCTTGAGCATGGCGATAACGGTCCTACCTGCCCTTGGCATCTTTAGCTGACTACCTCCAGACGGCCAAGCCCTCCATGACCAGGACGTCCAGTCCGGCCTTTCTAAACGTCCTCAGCGCGTCCTCCGGTGAGCACACTATGGGTTCACCGTGCATGTTGAAGCTCGTGTTCAGCACTGCTCCGATGCCGGTTCTCCTCTCGAATGCTTTGATGATTCCGTAGTAGCTCGGATTCACCTCTTTCCTCACTGCTTGAGGCCTCGTCGTGCCGTCCACGTGAATAACAGCTGGAGCAAGCTTCCGGAACTCTTCGCTCGCGGTGTAGCTCATCGTCATGAACTCGTTCGGCTTCCCTTCAAGGTCTTCAAGGTATTCCTCGGCCTTCTCCCAGAGCAGAGATGGTGCGAAGGGCTGGAAGACGTCCCTTTTGAGGGCTAAGTTGAGCCTCTCCTTAACCTTTTCGTCGGAAGGATTCGCCAGAATCGAGCGGTTGCCAAGGGCCCTCGGTCCGAACTCCATCGCCTCCTGGAAGAAGCCGACGAGCTTCCCCTCACTCAGGACGTCGGCAATGAACTTTTCGTTGACTTCCTCAAACTCGAGCCCCTCCTTCCTCAGGAACTCCTCAACGTAAGCCCTCCCGTAGGACGGGCCGAGGTAGACGTGCTCGAGCTTGAAGGGCTTCCATTTTCCGTCGAGCCTCTCGAGCTGGGCCCTGACGAATATCGCGGAGCCGAAAGCTAATCCGCCGTCGTCCATCGCGGGGAAGACCCACAGGTTATTGTCCCCGAAGATTCTCCTAAGGACTGCGTTGGCCTTGACGTTCTGAGCCACACCACCGGCGTAGGCTAAAGGAAGGTCCTTCAAACTCAGCTTAACGCCGAGCTCCTCGAGGAGCTTTTCAAGGTGTCTCTGAGCGCTCGCCGCTATCTCGATGGCCTTCCTCTGGAGCTCGCCGTCGAGCTTCCCGCGCTTCATCTGGTTGGCAATTTCTTTCGCCTTTGAGAGCGGATAGCCGAAGAACTCGGCCAGCTTTTTGGTTGCCTCAACGCCGATGACCTTGAGGTGGTTTTCAAAGGTCAGTCCGTTCAGCTCGATAATCGCGCTCAAATCATAGGCCGGCCGTCCGTAGGAGGCGAGGCTCATCACCTTTCCCTCGTGGCGCATCGGCTTGAATCCTAAAAGCTCCGTAACCGAGGCGTAGAAGTCGCCAAGGGAGTCAATGTAAGTGCTCTGCGCTATCCTAATCATCTCGCCGTCTCTCGCCACGTAAATCGAGGAGCTTAGACCGTCCCCAGCGGCGTCTATGCTAACCGCTAAGGCCTCGCGCCAGCCCGAGGTGTAGTAAGCAGAAGCGGAGTGAGCGAGATGGTGCTCGACGAAGAGGACCTTTCTCTTGAACTCCGGGCCGAAGATGGCCTCCAACCTTTTTTCGAGCTCTAAGAGCCTCTTCCCCTTCCTGAAAATCCCGGCGACGGCTATTACCTCAACGTCCTCCGGGCTTGCTCCGGCCATCTCAAGAACGGCCTTGATGCTCAGCTCGGGAAAGCCCCTGTACTTCTTGACCCGGTTTAGGCGCTCCTCGTTCACCGCGAAAATCTTCTCGCCGTCTATCAGAACAGCCCCGGCGTCGTGGCCGTCGTGGACTCCGAGAATCATTTTAACACCTCCATATCCCTAAGGTCCCACACGAAGCCGAGTTTCCTCAGCTCTTCTTTGGATTCCACGCTTCTGGCGATTATCCCGAAGTGGAACTCCCATCCGGCCAGGCCCATAAGCTTTGACTTCCTATCGAGCCCATCAAAGACCTTTCTGGCGTCCCTCTCACTCAGGTCTCTCCATTTAACCTCTATCAGGAGGACCTTCTTCTCAACCTCATCCATCGCAACGAGGTCAATCTCCTCGCCCTTCCGCCACCACCGTCCAACCCTCGTCGGTTTCAGAGGGAGTTTCTCCTTAATTTTCAGCAGAAACTGTCTGGCAACCTCTTCAAAAATCCTCCCGACGTGTTCGTCCAAATCCTTCATAACGAGCCTCGTGAGCATGTCGCCGTTTCCGGTCTCGATTAAATCGGCGTTGGGATGAACGTACCTAAACCAGAACGAAAAGTAGGGGTCGTCAATGTAGTACCGTCCCTTTCTGCTCTTTTTGCTCTCCGTTACCGGAACTTCCCGTCTCACGATTCCGAGGTTAATCAGAACTGACAGGTACTTCCCAACCGTTCCCCTCTCGAGGCCGGTCTCGTTCATTATCTCGCCGAGGGTCGTTCTTCCCCTCGCAATTGCCTCAAGAACGGCGAAGTAGAGCCTTGGCCTCTCAAGCTCTTCCCTAAGGACGAACTCGGCGTCGCCGTAGAGGAGACTGTCCTGTCTGAAGTAGTTCTCGGTGAGGTTCTCCTCAACGCTGAGCCCATCGTCGAACTCAAGAAGATAGGCGGGGGTTCCCCCGAGGATTGAATAGACTCTAACGAAGTCCTCCATCGAAAAACGGGGGAGAAATTCCCTCGCGCTGAAGAAGTCGAGGGGCTTTACCCTCAGCTGGCCGGTTCTCCTGCCGTAAAGCGGGCTCTTGTATCCTAAAAGGCCTTCCATCATCGAAACGCTTGAGCCGCTTATTATAAGGTAAAGCTTTCCCTCCGAGAACTTGGTATCCCAGTAGTCCTGAAGAATTGAGGGCAGGGCTTTGTTCGAAAGAACGAGGTATGGGAACTCGTCTATTGCCACGATTAGCCTTTCTTTCCTGCTTTTTTGATAGAGGTACTCAAATAGGGCATCCCAGTTGCGGAATGGATTTTTGAGAAGGACGTCGTCCCTGAAGTAAGAGGCAATCCTCTCCGAGAACCGCCTGAGGTTCTCAAGCTCGCTCGTTTCCCTCGCGAGGATGTATATACCTCCGTGTCTCCTCAAAAACTCCGTTATTAGGGCAGTCTTCCCGACCCTTCTCCTTCCGTAGATTACCACGAACTCAGCACTCCCGCTCTCAAGTCTCCTCTCAAGGAGCCCGATTTCCCGTTCCCTGTCTATGAACCTGCGAGACAATTTACCCACCAATAATTTACTTTGCAGTAAATTGTTTAAAAGGGTAGCGGAGGGAAAAGAATCAGTAGGTTCTCGCAAACCTCGCCACGAACTTCGCTTCCCTACCGCAGACCGGGCACTTCTTGCCTTCGATGCCCTCTCTGGCTTTCTCCTCCGGGTAGGGCGTTCCGAGCATCTTCGCGTCGAGGTCCTCTTCCATTTTAAGCCCGCACTCCTCGTCACCGCACCATGGAATCTCGACTATTCCGCGCCTGTCCTCGAAGACGGCCTTGGCTTCCTCAATCGTATCAACGCGTTTGATGTGGCTCTCGAGGAACTCCTTGGCGCGGTTGTAGAGGTTCTCGTGGATCGAATCGAGGGTCTTCTCTACTTCCTCGACTATGTTATCGCGCTCGACGGTTACCTTCTCGAAGGTGTCGCGCCTCGCGAGGACGGCTTTCCTTCCCTCGACGTCCCTCGGGCCGACCTCTATTCTCAGGGGAACGCCCTTCAGCTCCCAGTCGTAGTACTTCCTTCCAGGCCTTATGTCGCGCTCGTCCACATGCACCCTGAAGCCCGCTTTCCTCAGCTCCTCGGCTATCTCCCTCGCGTAGGCGAAGACGTCAACGCTCGCATCTTTCTTCGGAATGGGCACGATAACGACCTGAATCGGCGCTATCGTCGGCGGGAGAACCATTCCGCTGTCGTCGCCGTGAACCGCTATTACAGCTGCTAAAAGGCGCTCGCTCATTCCAAAGGTCGTCTGGTGGACGTACTCGTGGTCGCCATTCTCGGTCTCGTACTGGATGTTGTAGGCTTTGGCGAAGTTCTGCTTGTAGTTGTGCATCGTGCCTATCTGGAGCGTCCTCCCGTCGGGCATCATTATCTCGGCCCCGAGCGAGTAGAAGGCACCGGGGAACTTGTCCCAATCGGGTCTCTTGGAGATTATGTAGGGCAGGGCGAGGAACTTCGCGAGGCGGTCGAATATCTCGAGGTCCTCCTTTATCTGCCTCTCGGCATCTTCGAAGTCGGTATGAGCCGTGTGGGCCTCGAAGAACCTGCTGATTTCCCTAACGCGAATGAGGGGCCTCGTGTGTTTGGTTTCGTAGCGGTAGACGTTGACTATCTGGTATACCTTGAAGGGCAAATCCGCGTGGGAGCGAATCCAGAGGGAGAACATTGAGTACATGGCAGTTTCGCTCGTGGGCCTCAGAATGAGCCTGACGTCGAGGGGGTCAAGGCCTGCATGCGTTACCCAGTAAACCTCGTCCTCAAAGCCCTTTATATGTTCGGCCTCCTTCTGGAACTCGGTTTCAGGGATGAGCGCCGGGAACAGAACTTCCTCGTGGCCGGTCCTGTCCATCTCGGCCCTTATGAAGGCCTCGATGTTGCGCATGATTTTCAGCCCGTACGGAAGCCAGACGTTCATTCCCTTGACCGGGTAGCGCTTGTCGATAATTCCCGCCGTTTCGAGGAGCTCGTTGTACCACTCGCTGAACTCGTTGCTCCACTTCTCACGCTTTACCTTCCCCATCTGCACCACCTAAAGGGAGAACTGGAAGGAGTTTTTAAGCTTTCTCGGGCCGGCCTTGACATTCGTCCAGCCGGAAACCTTATTAGGGACGTTTCGATAGTCATCTTAAGGTGATAGCATGAGGCCGAAGGTGGCCGTCCTCTTCAAGATGAAGAGCAAACCCCTTGAGGAACTCAAGAAATGGGCGGACGTTGACGTTATCCTCTACCCGAGCGTTGAGGAGCTTAAAGATGTCATCGGGAAGTACGACGGGCTGATAGTTTCCCCCCTCAACCCGGTCCCCGGCGAGGTCCTCGAACATGCAGACAGGCTGAAGGTTATAAGCTGTCACTCGGCCGGCTACGACCACGTTGACATCGAGACTGCAACCAGGAAGGGAATCTACGTCACCAAAGTGGCCGGCGTCCTCAGCGAGGCGGTAGCGGAGTTCGCCGTCGGCTTAACGGTAGCGCTTCTGAGAAAAATAGCCTACGCCGACAGGTTCATTCGCTCTGGAAAGTGGGACTCCCACAGGACGGTCTGGAGCGGTTTCAAGGGCATCGAGACGGTTTACGGCAAAACCGTTGGAATCCTTGGTATGGGGGCGATAGGAAAGGCCATAGCGCGGAGAATGAAGGCGATGGGGACGGAGATACTCTACTGGTCGCGCTCGCGGAAGCCGGATATCGAGGGGGAAGTTGGCGCGAGGTACCTTCCCCTTGACGACGTGCTGAGGGAGAGTGACATTGTAATCCTCGCCCTTCCAGCGACGAAGGAAACCTACCACATCATCAACGAAGAGCGGTTGAAGCTCCTTGAGGGCAAGTATTTAGTCAACATCGGGCGCGGAACCCTTGTAGATGAAAAGGCCCTCGTTAAAGCCCTCAAAGCGGGGAAGCTGAAGGGCTACGCGAGCGACGTCTTCGAGAACGAGCCGGTTCAGGAGCACGAGCTTTTCGACTACGAGTGGGAGACGGTTTTAACGCCCCACTACGCCGGCCTCTCGAAGGAGGCTATGGAGGACATGGGCTTTCAGGCGGTTAGAAACCTCTTAGCAGTTCTGCGTGGGGAAGTTCCTGAAACGCTCGTCAACAGGGAAGTCCTGAAGGTTCGCCCTCCGGAAGAGGTAAAGATGCTCTGAGGTGGTTTGAATGCTTGCTGAGGAATTGAGGGAGATAACTCGGATTCCTGGAATTTCAGGCTACGAGGAGAAGGTAAGGGAGAAAATCGCGGAGTGGCTTGAACCCTACGCCGACTACACCGTTGATACAATCGGCAACCTCATCGTCGAACTCGGCGAAGGTGAACTGAAAGGCATTTTCATGGCCCACATGGACGAGATAGGGCTTCTGATTACCGGGATAAGGCCCGACGGAAAGCTCACCTTCAGAAAGGTCGGAGGGATAGACGACAGACTGCTCTACGGCAGGCACCTCGACGTTGTAACCGAGAACGGAAAGCTCGACGGCATTATTGGAGCACTTCCGGTTCATCTCAACCTTGAGAGGAAGTTCGACACGGTTCCCTGGAACAAGCTCGTCATAGACATCGGGGCCGAAAGCAGGGAAGAGGCGGAGAGACTCGGCGTTAAAGTTCTCGACTATGCTGTCTTCAAGAAGCACTTCGCGGTTCTCAACGACCGCTACGTCTCAACCCGCTCCCTCGACGACCGCTTCGGGGTTGTGGCACTGATTGAGGCGATAAAGGACCTGGTCGACCACGACCTCGACGGCAGGTGGATTTTCGCCTTCACCGTTCAGGAGGAGATTGGACTTAAGGGGGCCAAATTCCTTGCGGAGCGCTATTCGCCGAAGTACGCCTTCGCGGTGGATTCCTTCGCCTGCTGTGCGGAGCTTACAGGCGACGTCCGCTTAGGCGGGGGCGCGGTGATAAGAGCAGTGGACAACTCGGCCATCTACACGAGAAGATTGGCGAGGAGAGTAGCTGAGATAGCCTCACGCAACGGGATTCCCCTCCAGGTAGGAGTTACGGGCGGTGGAACCGATGCCTCGGCCTTCCAGCACAAGAGCGAGGTTTTAGCGCTGAGCGTCCCGATGAAGTACCTCCACAGTGAGGTCGAGACGCTCCATCTCGGCGACCTTGAGGCCCTGATAAAGCTGATTGAGGCGATAGCGCTGGAAATGTAAACCCTTAAATATTCCCAACATGGTAGTGGGAATGGTGGGAAAAGTGGGAATAACGAAGGTTGACTCCCGGGGCAGGGTTGTAATCCCGAAGGACGTCAGGAGAAAGCTCAACATCAAGCCCGGCGAGGAGTTCCTCGTTACGGAGATAGACGGCGATACGATAGTCCTGAGGCGCTTCAACGTCAAGAAAATGCTCGAAAAGCTCGTCAAGAACTCAAGGGGAATGGATTTAGAGGAACTTGAAGCTGAAACCGAGGAAGAGGGGAACAGGGTTGCGAAGGAACTCTACGGACTCTAAATTTCTGCTCGACACAAACGTCTTCATAGCGGCGGTTAAACGGGGCTGGACCGACACGACCGAGCTTTTACTCCATTTTTTAATCAGCAAACGCTACGTTCTGGTGGCAAACGACGTCTTGATGGCAGAATATCGAAAATACGCCGAAAAGCTCAACGCGCTGGACTTCTATGAGTTCATTAGAAGGCGAGTTACGATTGTAAACCCAAGCAGGGAGGAAGTGCTTCGCGTTCTCCCGTATTTCCCAGAGACACAGCTTGCGGATGCCGTCCACGCGGCGACGTGCCTGAAAAGCGGGGCAATCCTCGTTACCAACGACAGGCACTTTGAGAAGGTTTCTCGCGCAGGTGTTATTGAGGTTTGGAGCATAAGCAGGGCAATAAAAACGCTCCTTGGAGGTGATTGAGTGCTGAAATACCTCGGCTACTTCGCTGTCGGTGTCTTCATTGGAATTCTCGCGGCACTGTTCGGCCTCGGAGGGGGCTTTCTGATAGTGCCAACCCTCAACCTGCTCGGCGTCGAGATGCACCACGCGGTCGGAACTTCGAGCGCGGCGGTTGTCTTCACGTCGCTCAGCTCGGCGATAGCCTACTCAAGGCAGAGGAGGATACACTACAAGGTGGGTCTTTTGCTGGCCTCTACGGCGGTTATAGGCGCCTACATAGGGGCATGGCTCACATCGTTCATCAGCGCCTCCCAGTTGAAGGTCATCTTCGGGTTGGCGTTAATCGTCGTCGCCGTCAGGATATACCGGAAGAAGACTGCGGAACCGAGCGAGGTCAAACTCGAGGACGTTAAGGTGAACTATAAGCTCGTCCCGGTCGGTGGCTTCTTCGCGGGAATCGCGAGCGGTCTGCTCGGCGTTGGCGGAGGAATCATCAACGTGCCCTTCCTGACTTACCTCGGACTGCCGATTCACTACGCGGTAGCAACCTCAAGCTTTGCCATAGTCTTCACTGCAACGGCCGGAGCGCTCAAGCACTACATGATGGGCAACGTGGAGACGCAGTGGCTTGTCCTCCTCGTGCCGGGCCTCATACTGGGGGCGCAGATAGGGGCCAGGATAGCCAAGAGAACGAAGGCGAGCAGTCTGAAGAAGGCCTTCGCCGTCGTGATGTTCCTCCTGGCGTTGAGAATGATTCTCAAGGGACTTGGCTTCGCGGTTCCGTGAGGTTTTTAAAAGGCCCCCTTAACTTTTTCCCATGAGCAATTACGCCCTCTACTTCGCCGTGGGTGTGACTGTTGGAATCGTTTCTGCCCTCTTCGGCTTAGGCGGTGGCTTCGTCCTCGTTCCGGTTCTCAACCTGCTTGGTGTCAGCATTCACCAGGCCGTCGGAACTTCAAGTGCCGCTGTTGTCTTCACGGCCCTCAGCTCAACGATTGCCTACTCGAGGAGAGGGATGATTCACTACAAGACCGGCGTCCTGCTTTCAATTCCCGCCATCGTAGGGGCATACCTTGGGGCCGTCATGACAACCTATGTGACCCCGGGAGAGCTTAAAGTAATCTTCGGCGTGACCCTCCTGTTCGTCGCTTACAGAATGTACACGAAGGAAACCGCGGAGCTTGGTGATTTGACGGTTTCAGAGGTCAAAATCGACTACCGCCTCGTCCCAATCGGCGGGTTTTTCTCGGGGATTGCCAGCGGTCTGCTCGGCGTTGGTGGCGGAATAATCAACGTGCCCTTCCTCGTGTGGCTCGGCATGCCGATGCACTACGCCGTCGCGACCTCGAGCTTCGCCATAGTGTTCACCTCCGCGAGTAGCGCCCTCAAGCACTACATGATGGGCAACGTTGAACTCCACTGGCTCGTCCTCCTCGTGCCCGGCCTGATAATAGGGGCCCAGCTCGGCGCGAGGCTCGCGGAGAGGGTTAAGGCGTCCTCCCTAAAGAGGGCCTTCGCGATTGTGATGGTAATCCTGGCTTTGAGGATGATAGTGAGTGGTTTGAGGTGATAACATGGAGGAGCTCGCCGAGAAAGTTCGCGAGAAGTTCGGCCTTGAGGTCAAAGACATGGCCGACGCTTGGAAACTCGTTGAGTGGCTCGAGGAGAGGGAGTGGGTCGTCTACATCATAACGGCCAAAAACAGGAAGCAGGTCGATGCGTGGCACCCTCGCTACGGAACCCTCTTTGCCCAGTTCGGGGAGGTTCCAAACTTTGGGAGCATCTTCGAGGGTATCTTGACCGTTGCGCTCCTAGCTAAGGAGCTTGAGGAAAAAGGAACGATTTGAAACGCGCGTTCCACCGCGACCCTAAAATATTCGGGCCCCCAAGAGGGGGACGGTGATGGCCGTGAGGAAGTTGCTCGTGGTAATACTGACGGCCCTGCTCGTGGGGAGCGTGGTGCCCTTTGCCCTTGCAAGCGGGTCTGAAAACACCACCGGGACAAACGAGGTTCCGCAGGAGAAGGTCGTCGCCCAGAAACTCATAGACAACCTCAAGAGGCTCGCTGAGGTTACCGAGGCAAAAGTTCCCGAGAACATGACGAACTCAACGTATCTAACCTTAGCTGAGGAACACTACAACAAAGCCCTGAGCGAGTTCCAGGATGGAAACTACAACGCCTCCATGGTGGACGCGCTGATGGCGATGCACTACTACCGGCTCGTGCTGTCGGAGATTAGCCCGATGAAGGGAGCCGGTGCCAACGTGGAAGCCCAGTTCAGGGCACAGGTTGAGAGAACCAGGGCTTACCTGCGCTACGCTGAGAGGCTCATCAACGTTGCCGGCGAGAGGGGACTAAACGTCACCGAGGCGCGGGAGCTCTACAACGAGACCCTTGAGGCGTTCAAGCTCGTGATGGAGGACGTACGCTCCGGAAACCTGACAAAGGCAAGGGAGGACTACGAGGTTGCCCTCCAGAAGAAGGCCGAACTCGACTCCGCGTTGAAGGAACTGAGGCTTCAGATGCTCCACCAGAATGCGGAGCAAGTGGTTGAGCGCTTCCTTGCAAAGGGCGAGAGGGCAATCCAGCTCGCCAACAGGACCCTGAGCGAGAACCCGAACCCCGAGCTGAACGAGACTTACACCGCGTTCCTTGAGCTCTACACGAGCGTCAAGACCCTCGCGGACGAGGGCAAGTGGGACGAGGCCCTTAACCTCATAATCGAGAAGAGAGACGTGGTCAAGGAGTTCCAGATGGAGCTCGGCAGGGGAAAGGTCATGGCGAGGGGCCACTTCAAGTGGGAAGGGAACTTCGAGAAGCTCAAGGAACTCCACGAGAGGATAATCCACGACGGCAGGGAGCTCAAAAAATTAAAGCGCGAGGGCGTTGACGTCTCAAAGGCGGAAGTTCAGTTGAGGAGTGCAATGAACGAATACAAGCTCGGAATCCGCCTGCTCCGTACAGGACAGCCTGAGAAGGCGAAAGAACACTTTGACACCGCCGTCACCCTCCTGAAGGAGGTGGAGGCATTCATCAACGCGCACTCCTGACCCTTTCATTTTGGAGGTGGAGGAATGAGAAGGATTCGATGCACGGCGCTCATCTTCGCAATGCTTCTGCTGGCTTCCCCGGTCCTCGCCCAGGAGACCGTAAAGCTCTTCGTTTACGAGGACGGCTACGTCCAGGTGGAAATCTCGATAGTGCCCGATAACTACACCGAACCGCTAATCGTGCCGGTTACCGAACACGCCCAGGACATCATCGTTGAGGACTCCCGGGGAAACCCCATCGATTTCCAGGAAACCAACGGATCCCTCCTGATTTACCCCGGAAGCGCCGAGCTCGTTAGGGTTTCCTACTACACCCCCGACCTCACATCCAAGAGGGGAATAGTCTGGACGGTTAACTTCTCCTCCGAGGTTCCCTTTGAGGTCCTCCTGCCCGATGGTGCCGTTATCGTTGATTTAAGCGATATTCCCCTCCGGATTAACGGGACCTCCATAACGATGCCTCCGGGCAACCAGAGCGTCTCATACATCATTGAAAACCCCCCAACTGGCAAGAACCAGAAGAGCGGTGCCCTTGAAGTCCTCCTGGCCTTTGGCGGGGCTATTCTCATCGGAGGAGTGTTTTTCATATGGTGGCGAAAACGGGCCGGAAACGATGGCGGTGAGACCAAAGCTGACCCCATTGAAGGGGCCCTTGAAAGCGACGAGCTGAGGGAAGAGGAAAGGCTTGCGCTGAAGTACCTGCTGGAGCATGGCGGACGGGCCAGTCAGGCTGAGATAAGGGACGCGCTTGGGATTCCTAAGACAACCGCGTGGAGGATGTTCAAGCGCCTTGAGGAGAAGGGTCTCGTTAAAATCATCCGGGGGAGGAAAGAGAACTGGGTGGAGTTGAAGCGTTAGAGAAAACGTTATATCCCCCTCGCCCCTAATTCTATTCGCCTGAAATCGAAAGGAACTTGCGGAAACGTTTTAAGTCCTTTGTTCCACCGCTTCCCTAATTAGGGATGAGCCGTAACTTAAAGCGGTGATAACCGTGAGGGAAATCGCGTTCATGATTATCGGGATACTCCTCGTCTCACTTGTCCCGGCAGTCGGTGGGGTTAGTTCCGAGACCGTCTCTACGTCAACGAGAGCAAACGGACTGCTCCTTGCACTGGACAGGCTCGCCAACTACACCCACTCCCTCAACTGCACCTCAGAGCAGGCAGACGCCCTTAGAGAGAAGGCCTGGGAGCTGTACAGGGCAGGGAACTACAACGAGAGTGCCGAGGAAGCTCTTAAGGCGATGGGCCTGTACCGCTCCGCGCTCGAATACTGTAAAACTACCGGGGAGGAGAACATGACGCAGGACTGGGTCTCTGTCGCCGAGACGGAGCTGGGCATCACTTCAAACGTCCTTGAATACGCGAGAAAACTGCTCGAATCTAACGAGCTGAGCGAGGAGGACAGGGCAAGGGTCGAGGCTGAGTACAACCAAACGCTCCTCGCGTACAACGCCGTGAAAATCGCTCTGGAGAATAACGACACACAGGACCTCCCCCATAAGGTAGCGTTCCTTCAGACTTCGAGGGAAAGACTCGAGGAGGCCATAAACCTGGCGGTTCAAAACTCAGTCAGGGAACGGGCCGAACTGATGGGCAGGGCCCAGCTTCGGAGGATTGACAGGCTTATGGCGATGGGCGTTAACTCGACTGAGCTCCTAACGCTACGGGCCGAGCTCGAAAACGCCATCAACAGCGGGGACTCGGAGAAGGTTCTCCAGTTGCTCAAGGAAATAACCCGGGTTCTCGCCGATATGGGGCGGTCGGGGAAGATTGGGGAGATTGTCCACACAACTCCGGGCCACCCATCGTTCCCGGGTAGCTCTGAGGAGGGCTCACCGGGCGCGCCCCCAAAGAAGAGCATGCCGGGCAACAACTCCGGTGAGAGGAGATAAACCCGGAGGGAGAACTGTGAAAAAGTCCCTGGCAGTGATGCTCCTGCTACTCACCCTGCCAATAGTTTTGGCTCAGGCTACGGTCGAGAGGGTTTCAGTCGAGGTTTACAGTAGTGGATACGTTAAGGTGACCGAGGTAGTGGTGCCCTTCAATTACTCCGTGGCCGTTGAGGTGCCCCTCCTGAGCGAGAACGTTACAGGCCTCTCCGTTCTGGACGAGAACGGAAAACCACTCCTCTTTGAGAAGAACAGAAGCGTTCTAACGGTTTACGTCCTCAACTCGACTACCCGGATAACAATTACCTACTTCACCGACTCCCTGACCTCAAAGGAGGGAAAGGTCTGGAACCTTACCTACAGCTTCCCGTATCCCGTTACAATCAAGCTCCCGCCCGGGGCCATTGTCGTTGATTTGAGCGACGTTCCCCTCACGATAACCTCGAACTCGATAACAATGCCCCCCGGCAACCAGAGCGTCTCCTACATCCTCCCGCCCCCGACCACATCAACTACGTCATCTCCATCACCCACCCAGACACCCACAACGACCACCACGTCGAGCACGTCATCAACGCCCTCGAGCACGACCTCGAGCACATCCTCACCCGTAGCAATTCCCTCAACGAGCACCTCCCCAGGTGAGCCGAGCACCCCCGCGTCCTCCGGCGGAAGGAACCTGCTCCCGATACTCGGCCTCCTGGCGGTCGTTGGCATTCCCGCGGTTGCCTACTGGGCGAGGAACAGGAAACGCCCGGGAGGACTTCCCATCTCAAAGGACGAGCTAAAGGAAAAGCTTGAAGCGATGGGTCTCACCGACGAGGAAATCAACGCGCTCCTCTACGTCTACGACCAGGGCGGAAAGGCCAAGCAGGCAGACGTCAGGAAGGCCCTCGGTATTCCTAAAACTACCGCGTGGAGGATGTTCAAGCGCCTCGAAGAGAAGGGCCTCGTACGGGTCTACAAGAGGGGGAAGGAGAACTGGGTGGAGCTGGTACTTTAAGGTGCCGGCCTCTCTGGAACCTTTCTGCTTTTATGAAAATATGAAAAGTTGTTGGCTGAGTATGATACCCGCGCCATAACTTTTGTTATTGACTTTCAGAAGCACAATACCGTCTAAAGAGTGGATTTGAAGAGTGAAAGAGCACAAACAAAAGGAGGGAAAAAGCTCACCTAATCCTCGCGCCGAGCTTTACCTCCTTGTCGGGCATCAGCAAAGCCACGTTCTCGCCGTCATCAGCGGCTAAGAGCATTCCCTGGCTCTCGACACCGCGGAGCTTCTTGGGTTCGAGGTTCGCTATGATGACGACGGTCTTGTTGAGGAGCTCTTCCGGCTTGTAGTACTTCTTAAGGCCGGCAACGAGCTGTCTGACCTCGTCTCCCAGGTCAACCTTGACCACATAGAGCCTGTCGGCGTTCGGGTGGTCCTTGACCTCGATTATCTTTCCAACGCGGAGGTCGAGCTTCGCGAAGTCGTCAAAGCTGACGTAGTCCATCTTTCCACCCTCCTTTTTCTTCACCTTCTCCTTCTTCGAGGCCTTTCCGGGCTTTTCGGACTTGACCTCGAGTTCCTCACCGTAGACGCTCTTAAGTATTGCCCTCGCCTCCTCTTTGTTCTTGAAGCGCTCCAGGGCGACCTTCACAACATCGTCCCGCTTGTAGTACTTGTCGAGGAGCACCTTCGCGCTCTCCGGGTTTCCTCTGGCGATGTAGTTGAGTATGAAGTAGATGATGTCCTCGTCGGTGACCTTCCTGAACATCGGAGTTGCCTTCCTGACGCGATGACCTGAGGGAATCTCGGTGAACTCCCAGCGCTTGAGCTCCTCGAGGTTGAGCAGGTGCCATATCTTCTCGCTGGCATCTGGCAGGAACGGCTCAAGGAGAATTCCGAGGGCCTTGACTATCTGGAGCGAGACGTTTACCGTTGTTGCCGTCCTCTCGCGGTCGGTCTTTGCCGTCTTCCAGGGTCTCTGGTGGTCGAAGTAGCGGTTGCCGAAGATGGCCAGCTCCATTACCCTTCTGAGCGCGTCCTTGAAGCGGTAGTTCATTATGAGCTCGCCGACCTCCTCGAAGGCCTTCTGGATTTCCTCAAAGGCTACTTTGTCCAGCTCGTTGAGCTCGCCCCTCTCGGGGACGATTCCGTCGAAGTAGCGGTTCACGAAGGTGAGCGCGCGGTGAACGAAGTTGCCAAGGTTGTTCACCAGCTCCTCGTTTATCTTCACCTTGAAGTCGGCGAAGCTGAAGTCGCTGTCGCGAGTTTCGGGCATTATCGCGGTGAGATAATACCTCAGGTAGTCGGCCGGGAATGCGTCGAGGAACTCGTGAACCCAGATGGCCCAGTTCCTGCTGGTGGAGAACTTCTTACCTTCCAGATTGAGGTACTCGTTGGCCGGGATGTCGTATGGGAGGTTCCACTCGGCCTCGACTTCCTTGTCTTTGTATTTGCCGTAGGCCATCAGGAACGCCGGCCAGAATATCGCGTGGAAGGGTATGTTGTCCTTGCCGATGAAGTGTATAACTTTGGTCTCGCCGTCGAGGTTGAGCCAGAACTTCTTCCACTCCTTCTCCTTGTCGGCGCGCTTGAGAGCCTCGATGGTGATGGAGATGTAACCGATGGGAGCTTCAAACCAGACGTAGAGGACTTTCCCTTTAACGTCCTCGTCGTCGAGCGGGACCGGGATTCCCCAGTCGAGGTCGCGCGTTATGGCCCTCTCCTCAAGGCCCTCGTTAATCCACCCCAAAACGGTGTTCTTGACGTTGGGCTTCCAGTGCTGGCTCTCAACCCACTTCTTGAGCCTCTCCTCGAAGTCCTGCATTTTGATGTAGTAGTGGGCCGAGTCCTTGAAGGTTATCGGGTTTCCGCAGATGTTACAGCGCGGGTTGATGAGGATTTCCGGCGTTAAAGGCCTCCCGCAGACCTCACACTGGTCTCCGCGCTGGTTTTCGGCGCCACAGTAGGGGCAGGTTCCGATGACGTACCTGTCTGGCAGGAACATCTTGTCGTGCTCGCAGTAGGCCTGCTTGGTGACCTTCTTGACGAGGTGGCCGTTTTCAAGGGCTTTCAGGAAGAACTCCTGGCTTATCCTGTAGTGCACCGGTAGCTCGGTTCTGCCGAAGTAGTCGAAGCTGATTTTAGCCCTCTCGAAGGTTGTCTTTATGTGCTCGTGGAACTCGTCGACGATTTCCCTCGGGCTTCTGCCTTCCTTGAGCGCGCGGAAGGTTATCGGCGTTCCGTGCTCATCTGTACCGCATATGAAGAGCACTTCCTTACCCTTCAGTCTGAGGTAGCGGACGAATATATCGGCCGGCAGATACGCTCCCGCCAGGTGGCCCGCGTGAATCGGCCCGTTCGCGTAAGGGAGTGCCGAGGTTACCATGTAGCGCACCATTTCAACCACCGTTGGCCGTTGTTTCTGGCGCTTATAAGACCTGCGGGTTTTAAACATTACGGTGGGTTATTAAGTTGTTCACTAAATATGCATGGTTTGACATAAAATCGGCCGGCACTTTTCTCCGGAACATCACGGTGAGAACGGGCCGAGACCAGAGGGGCCCCGTTAGAGAGGAAAATTCAAAACGAGCGGGCGGAAGAGGCGGTTGGAAATCGGATTTTACAAATCTCAAAATGCGACATAGTGTTCCAGATTTTCAGTTAAAATGTTACGAAGTTTTTTCGAAGCGAATAGAGCAGATACGAGCGGGGAGCTTTTCACTGGAACCCTGATGGGGTTCAATAATTTCACCCGACAAAACCAAAACTGCCTCAAAACCGGCATTAAAACGCTCTCGTGAGTCTGGAAATCCCAACAGTGCCTTCCGGTCAAGCGTGAGGACGGCACCCACTCCCGCGAGAGACAACGTGGCGGTCAGCACGCCGACCCGGGTAAACGCGGGTTTCCAGAAAGGCTTAAATATTGGGAGGTTATTCCTCCTTTGTTGGGTGAAAGAGCGGGTTTTGCGCCCTGTTGCAATAAGACTCGAAGAGAATTGAAAGCGACGTCATCTCCAGGGCCGAGGCGGAGCCAGACCTCAGTTGCAATAAGACTCGAAGAGAATTGAAAGAATTACTTCTGGTATGAACTTTTCTGGCGGGTTACGAGTTGCAATAAGACTCGAAGAGAATTGAAAGGCATTGAAATATACTACACATACGAAGGACGTAACTATGGTTGCAATAAGACTCGAAGAGAATTGAAAGTTCACATAGAAAACGCCGAGCGTATCTCCATCCTTCTGTTGCAATAAGACTCGAAGAGAATTGAAAGAGGCTTTTGACTTCGACGAGCTGACCCGTATCACCGTGTTGCAATAAGACTCGAAGAGAACTGAAAGTCAACTGAGGAGATACTCAGGGAGAGGCTTCGAGCGGTTGCAATAAGACTCGAAGAGAATTGAAAGCTCGTACCCCTCTTCATCCTCACCCCCGTACAAGAGGGTTGCAATAAGACTCGAAGAGAATTGAAAGAGGGCTGGTCAGCGCGGGCTATATTAAGCTCTGGCAAGTTGCAATAAGACTCGAAGAGAATTGAAAGCGTTAATGAGTTTCTCAATCGCTAAGGCCTTCCTACTGTTGCAATAAGACTCGAAGAGAATTGAAAGCAGGAGAGAAAGTTCCTCTCGAAGAATTGAGAGTTCAGGTTGCAATAAGACTCGAAGAGAATTGAAAGCTTGAGAGACCCCCTCGACACGGGCCTGGGGTAGGGAGGTTGCAATAAGACTCGAAGAGAATTGAAAGCAAGGAGCTTGCGAGCGTCGGTGGTGGGCTTGATGTCGTTGCAATAAGACTCGAAGAGAATTGAAAGAGAGCCTCTCCGGGACGAAAATCTCAAGGGCCTTGTGTTGCAATAAGACTCGAAGAGAATTGAAAGATGTTGTTAAGCACTGTTAGAGCTATGTCAATCGCTGTTGCAATAAGACTCGAAGAGAATTGAAAGAATTTTCCTCTATTAGGAAAATGCGCGGAAATTCAGGGAAGTTGCAATAAGACTCGAAGAGAATTGAAAGGGGGCGAGGTCCAAGGCCTCTGCCACCTCTGCGGGAAGTTGCAATAAGACTCGAAGAGAATTGAAAGATTTGGTATTTTACTACCGACAACTTTGGAGGGATAGTTGCAATAAGACTCGAAGAGAATTGAAAGCAGTGATTGCGTCAGTCGCAATTCCAGGGCTGTCGATGTTGCAATAAGACTCGAAGAGAATTGAAAGTCAATAAGACATTAGAGCATGAGCCTTTAAAGGGTTGTTGCAATAAGACTCGAAGAGAATTGAAAGATGTAATGATTGAAGAGGGGGAAACTCACATAGGCGGTTGCAATAAGACTCGAAGAGAATTGAAAGTGATGAATTGACGCCCTTAGCCTACCCGTGCGCACCGTGTTGCAATAAGACTCGAAGAGAATTGAAAGCTCTTCTTCTTTGTGCGCTCCGCTTTCATCGTCCAACCGTTGCAATAAGACTCGAAGAGAATTGAAAGGGCTAGAGCTGCAGCGTCAGGTGCTCCCCAGTTCTCGTTGCAATAAGACTCGAAGAGAATTGAAAGCCGAAGACGCGACGGACTTATGGCGGGAGCTGGATTAGTTGCAATAAGACTCGAAGAGAATTGAAAGAGCTCCTCTGTATTGACACCGGGGACGAGAATGAGACGTTGCAATAAGACTCTAAGACCCGAAGAAATTTCTCAGAACAAAATAGGGCATCCAAGGAAAAGGAAACCTCAAACCTTAATCCTCTTCCAGACCGTCCCCTGCGGTGTGTCCTCCAGCTGGATGCCGAGCTTTCTCAGCTCGTCCCTGATTCTGTCGGCCAAATCGAACTTCCTCTCCTTCCTGAGCTGACTCCTTACCTCAACGAGCAGGTTTATGAGTTCCTCCTCGTTTCCGGTCTTCTGCTCCTTAAAGTAGTCCTCGAACAGGCCGAAGACCTCGCCGACGTCCTTGAAGAACTCCCAGGCCTTCCTGAGGATGCTCTCCTTCGGCTTTTCCACCTCGGTGAGGTATCTATTGATAGCGTTGCTGACCTCAAAGACCGCCTTCAAGGCCTCGGCCGTGTTGAAGTCGTCGTCCATCGCCTCGTAGAACTTCCTCCTTGCGTCCCTTATGGCCTCGTAGGCCTTAAATTCAGGCTCGTCCCAGCGGAAGGAAATCTCCGCCTTCTCCATCGCCACGCGGATGTTTTCGAGAGTGTTGTAGAGCCTCTCAAGGTTGTTCTTGGCGTGCTCTATGCCCTCTTCGCTGTAGTCGAGGGGCGAGCGGTAGTGCCTCTGGAGGACAAAGAGCCTTATAACCTCCGGGTCGTAGCGCTTGAGAAGCTCTCTAACGGTTACGAAGTTGCCCAGGCTCTTGCTCATCTTCTCGCCGTTCACCATCAGGAAACCGGTGTGCATCCAGTAGTGAACCCACTCGTGGCCGAAGCAGGCCTCGCTCTGGGCTATCTCGTTCTCGTGGTGCGGGAAGATGAGGTCGTTTCCTCCGCCGTGGATGTCGAAGCTCTCGCCGAGGTATTTACTGCTCATCGTGGAGCACTCTATGTGCCAGCCGGGCCTTCCCTCGCCCCAGGGGCTTTCCCACTTGGGCTCGCCGGGTTTCGCCTTCTTCCAGAGGGCAAAATCCTCGGGGTTCCTCTTCCCCTCGCCGGGCTCGACGCGCGCGCCCTTCACGAGGTCTTCGAGCTTTATCTTGCTCAGCTTTCCGTAATCTTTGAACTTCCTGACCTCGAAGTAAACGCCGTCGCTACCTTCGTAGGCGTAGCCCTTCTCTTCCAGCTTCTTCACGAAGTTGATTATCTCGTCCATGTGCTCGGTGACGCGGGGATAAACGTCGGCCGGCTTGACCTTTAAAGCTTTCATGTCCTCGAGGAAAATCATCAAAAAGCGCTCGGCCAGTTCCTTCGGGTCCTCGCCGGTCTCGTTGGCCCTCTTGATGATTTTGTCGTCTATGTCGGTGAAGTTCATGACCATGAGAACCGTGTAGCCCTTGTGCTCAAGGTAGCGCCTGACGACGTCGAAGGCAATGTAAGTCCTCGCGTGGCCGAGGTGAGGGTAATCGTAAACCGTTGGACCGCAGACGTACATTCTAACCTCGCCTTCGCGGAGCGGTTTGAACTCCTCCTTCTGCCTCGTGAGGGTGTTGTATATCCTAATCGCCATTCCCACCACCGGGGCCTTTTGGGAGGGCCTTTTTATTAGCTTATCGTTGCGGGAAAGCTTAAAAACCAACTCCACAACTCCGGTTAGAGCCCGAAAAAGGGGGTTGTAAAGATGGTCAAGGTTGAGAAGGGAGACGTCATAAAGCTCCGCTATACAGGAAGGATTAAGGAAACCGGCGAGATTTTTGACACTACCGATGAGGAGATAGCCAAGCAGGCCGGCATTTACAAGGAGAACGGCGTTTACGGTCCGGTCCCGATAGCGGTCGGCGCCGGCCACGTCCTTCAGGGTCTCGACGAGGCTCTTGAGGGCCTCGAGGTTGGCAAGAAGTACGAGATAGAGATTCCGCCCGAGAAGGGCTTTGGAAAGCGCGACAGGAAGCTCATCAAGACCTTCACCCTCGGCCAGTTCAGGAGGCAGGGCATAATCCCGTTCCCGGGAATGCCGGTCGAGATTGAGACCGAGGGCGGAAGGAAGCTCAAAGGAAGGGTTCTCACCGTCAGTGGAGGTCGCGTCAGGGTCGACTTCAACCACCCCTACGCGGGCAAGCACCTGGTTTACGAGGTCGAGATAGTTGAGAAGGTTGAGGACCCGATAGAGAAAGTCAAGGGCATGATTGAGCTCCGCCTCCCGAGGGTCGACGCCAACAAGGTCATCATCGAGGTCGGCGAGAAGGACGTCGTCGTTGACTTCACCCCGGTTCTCGACGAAGTTGACAGGGGAACCCTCGCCCTCGGCGAGATACTCCTTGAGAGCGACCTCAAGTTCCTTGGCTACGAGGAGATAACCTTCAAGCCGAACGTTGAGGAGCTCCTCAAGCCTCCGGAGGAGGCCGAAGCCGAGACAGAGACCACCGAGGAAAAGGTTGAAGGGCAGGAGAAGACCGAAGAGGCCGAGCCCGCTGAAACTACCGAAGCCACCGAGGAGACCACCGAGACCACTCAGGAGGAAAAGCCCGTCGAGGAGAAGGAAGAGGGCGAGGAGCCGAAGGAAGAAGCCGAGAAGGTCGAGGAGAAAAAGGAGAAACCCAAGAAGAAAACCAGGAAGAGCACCAAGGGCAGGAAGACCAGGAGAACCACCACCAAGAAGACCACCAGCAAGAAGAAGACCAAGGCCGCCGAGGAGAAGGAAGAGAAGTCTGAGTGAGGTTTTTAACCCCCAACCTCATTTCTTTTCTGGGGGTGTGCATGCCGGGTCGCTTCGATATTCTGCTGGAAGACCTTGGGAGCAGGTTCACAAAGGACGACATTCCAAAGATTAAGAACGCCCTTCTGGCCCTTAGGCGCGTTATGGAGATTCCAGTGTCGTACCTCAACCCCTCAAGCGGTTATCATCCAGTCGTCATCTTCAAGAAGCGCTTTGGCAGGGTTCAGAAGGAAGTCCCCGTCTCGATACTCAACCTCAGAATCCTGAACCGCTACAACATGCCTGGCTGGAGGAGGGAAGTGGAGTTCTGGCTCGACAACGACGTGGTCATCCAGGAAAACCTATACGGAATGGAAGCGCTCCTCATCGGAGACCCGCGTGGGCTTAACAGGCTCTCGGACGTCATAAGGAGGCTTGCCCAGTACATGACGGTTCGTCCGTCGAGGCTCGTGCTGTTCTACAACACGATTTACATGGATTACGGAGGTGGGCGTTACATCCAGCTCCTCCTTAGGGGCAACGACCTTGACGTGAGGCTCATAAGGATGAAGCTCAGCGAGGCCGCGAACTACCTCGGCAAGGCCATAGAGTACATGGACTCGGCCTTCGGCAACAAGAACGTAGACTTTTACAAGCTCCTCTTCGCCCACGCCTCCGAGACCTACAGCTCCTTCGACTGGTTCTTCCACCGCTACCTATACCCCAAACTAAACCCGGAGCAGAGGGAGTTCCTGGAGGAGATGCAGGACTACCGGAACTTCCTCAGACTGCTCTACGACCACATCAACAGGCTCAACAAGGACAGAATCGGCGACGAGGTCGGAATCCGCGTCATCAGGAGGGCGAACCCCAAGAGGCCCCTGGAGATAGGAATAGCCTTCACAAACCGCGGAATCGAGGTCAGACGCTATGCCAACACTGTCCAGATAAGCTTCATGGTGTGAAGAATGGACAGAGCTTCGCTTCTCTACGTCCTTCTCTTTCCCCTGAGCTTCGTTCCCTGGCTAATCCCGGCCTCTTTCTGGGAGCACGTTGCCGTTGTCCTCGTTGCCTACCTGCTCGTTCCCCTGGCAATCTCGATGGCCCTCGGCTTCAGACCAGAGGAGCTGGGACTCAAACCTCCAAACCGTAAGGGCGTCAAGCTGTTCCTCCTGTTCTTCGCCCTCTCGATTCCACTGAGTCTCTACGGGGCTACAATTCCCTCGATGCGAAACTACTACCCGGTTTTTCCCTACTCGGGCCCGGGAAGCTTCCTCCTCGGGGAGCTCGGCATGGGTCTGATAATGCTCGCCCACGAGGCCTTTTACAGGGGCTTCCTCCTCTTCCCGCTCGCCAGAAAGAACGAGTGGCTGGCGATAGTCCTCCAGGACATCCCCTACACGCTCGTCCACGTAGGGAAGCCCAGAATAGAGGTGCCCTACGCGTTGGTGGCAGGAATAATCTTCGCAAAAATGGATTTGGAAGGGGAGAGCTTCCTCCCGAGCTTCCTCCTCCACTGGCTCGGCTCAGCGTTTTTCGACGTCCTTTGCGCTCTTTAGCCTAGCCGTCCCGTAGCCGACGAAGAGCACCCTGTCCGGGTCGAGGGCCTTTAAAACCTCAGGCCTGTGGGTGATTATCAGGGCAGTTATGCCAGCCTCGCGTATTATCTCAGCGACTTTCTTTGCAACGCGCATCGCCGTCAGCGTGTCGAGGTGGGCCGAAAACTCGTCAATGAGGAGCAGGTTGGGTTTCTCTGCCAAGAGCGAAGCTATCCTCGCCCTCTCCTTCTGACCCGTGCTCAGCTCGCCGTACTTCGCCCTGTAAAGGACGGCGTCGCTCAAACCGGCCCTGTTGAGTATCTCCACGGCGGCGTTGAGGTCGCCTATCTTCCTGTAAACGTGCTCCAAGATGCTCTCGGTTCCAAAGGTCGGCTCGAACTCGCCGGGAATCATCACCGAGACCTTGGCGTTGTCCGGAACCTCAATCTCACCCTCCGTCGGTCTAAAACGCTCCTCCCACCAGCCGTTGACCGAGCCGAGGATGAGCCTCAGCAGTGTCGTTTTCCCCGCTCCGCTCGCGCCGACGACGGCTATGAGCTCACCTGGCCGGATTTCGAAGCTCAAGTTCCTTAAAACGGGCCTCTGGATGACGCGGTGTCTAACTCCAAAGGCCTTCAGCAGTTCCTGAATCTCCTCGGGTAGGCCCTTTATGTCGAGCTCGCTCTCAAAGACCTTGCTGACGTTCTTGAAGACTATCGGCCCCGCTAAAGGCTCAACCTTTCCGTAGCTCGGCTTCCAGAGCCTTCCGTCCTTTGGAGCGTAGGGGTCTTCCTTCAAAAAGCGCTCAATGTATTCTTTAGCCTCCTCGGTCAGCGGGTAGAAGAGGACCGGCCTTCCGCTCGCGGTCTCCCAGAGGAACTTGAAGCCGACCTTCTCGAAGAACGGGTTGTAGCGGGCCATCTGCGCTATGGTCTCGACGATGTGCTTCCTCTTCCGCATCTCGGGAATCCTGCGCTCGACTATCCACTCGAGGGCCGACTTGACGCTCAACTGCCCCAGCCCGTCGGAGCGGTAGTCCGGGTGAACAACTACGCGCGCAATCCTCGCGCCGGCGGTGTTCGTCTCTGCCAAAGCCCTCCACTTGGCCTGCTCCCAGAGGTAGGAGCGGGCGATTCTCCTCTTTCCATATTTCTTCTTCAGCTCTTCGTAGAGCTCCTTCATTATGCGCTCCGGCCAGAACGCCGGGTGGAACCACTCCTCGGGAAAGACCTTCTCGCGGATGTTCTTCTCAATTTCGCCGTTCGGCAAGCGACGGTGCATGAGCGGTATCGGCGGGTCAACGCGGACGTAGCTGAGAATCCTCGGCTCGTATTCTTCCCTCTCGACGAGCTCGAAGATGAGGAAGCGCGACGCCGGGGTCGAGCCCTTTATCTCGAGTATGTGGCTCTCAGCCCCGCAGATTGGGCACTTCTGCTTGGTGTTCGCCTCGAAGATGTGGCCGTTCTCACAGCGCCATAAGGCCACCTTCTCCTTCTGGCTCGCGTAGTGGTACTGCTCCAGCTCGGCAATCGCCTCGAAATCGGACTCGTATTTCGCCTCCCTCGCCCTGATTTTGTAGGTGTAGAGGAGCTCGCCGGTCAAAGGCGAGTAGCGCTTGGCCTCAACGGTTTTCTCGAAGAGTGGCCATACGGGAATTCTATCGCCCTCGTAGAACTTCCACAGCCTATAATCGTCGAAGTCGAGAACCTTGACGCCGTCCTTTTCCTTTGGCTTATGGAGGACTTCAACCTCAACCTCATCGCCGTTCAGAAACCATTGGGCGACGTTGCCCGTCATGTAGAGGCGGTACTTTTCGCCATCAGCTTCAATCTCGAGGATTCCAAACCAGCGGTGCTTGAAGCGCGGGATTTCGCTACCCGTAACCTTTCCCCTTATGAGCATGGAATCACCGAGATAAATAGGGAAGAGGGAGTTAAAACGTTAGCCCAAGAGCTTCCGCACCCTCTCCACGACCTCCCCCGCGTCCCTCCCGAAGACCAGAACCATCGGCTCCTTTCCCCAGTCGCCGAGATGGTAAACCACGTCGGGCCTTTCTCCGGCCCTCTTTACTGCCGTCTCGATGCCCCACTCCATAGTCCCCCTCTCTGCCCTCTTCACCTCTTCAGGCTCTTCCCTGCGGTCGTAGAACGAAACGACGAGGCCGAGTTCCTTCGCCTTCTCTATCAGCTCCCTTGAGTACCTCAGGTTCAGAACCGCTTTAAGCTCCGGATAGAACTCGCGCATCTTGAGGAGGGCCCTTCTCAGGTGGTCGCTGGCGTTGAGCTCAACGGGGCCGACGGGCTTTACGGTCTTCCCGTAGCGGACGATTCTGCCCTTGACGGCGAAGACTTCTCCAAAGGGCGTCGCGAGGGCGAAGTTCGTTCCCACCTCCGGAACGTGCGGGTTGAGCCTTTCTCCAAAGGCCACCAGCTCTTTAACGGCCCCTTCAAGCTCTTTCTCAGCTTTCCAGCGGTGGAAGTCTCTCTCCAGCTCCCAGAGAGGGTTTACGGCCTTAGCTTCCGCCTTTGAAAACCTGATGGAGTTCTCAACGAAGCGCTTCGCCATCTCGACGGCTTTCGGAAGCTCAAGCCCCTTGGCGAGGAACGTCGCCAGAGCCGAGGAGAATGCACAGCCTGTCCCGTGGGTGAAGCCCATAACATTTTCTCCCGGGAACTCGTAGAGTCTCCCGCGCCAGTAGAGGACGTCGGTGAGGTCAAGGTGTCCCCCAGTTACGACCGCACCCTCGGCGCCGAGGTCCTCCACGAGGGCCTTCGCGGCTTTTCCCATATCCTCAACCGAGCGAATTTTAACTCCAGTAAGCGCTTCGGCCTCCGGGACGTTGGGAGTGACTATCGAGCCTGGAATGAGGGTCTTGAGAGATTCAGCGTTGCCAATGAGCTTTTTTCCGGTGCTTGAGGCCATTACCGGGTCGAAAACCCGGGTAAAGCCTTCCGTCTCTTCCATCACGACCCGGGCAACCTCACCACTCCCGAGCATCCCGATTTTGACCGCTTTAATCTCAAAGCCGTCCTTAACGGCCCGTATCTGCTCCCTTACAACCTCGGGCGGAAGGGTGTGGTGGCCCCTAACCTCCGAGGGGTTCTGGTAGGTAACAGCGGTCAGAACCGGGAGCGGGTGCTCGCCCAGAGCAGAGACAGTCTCGATGTCAGCCTTTAAACCGGCCCCGCCACCAGTGTCAAGGCCCGCTACAATCAGGACGGCCATTCCATCACCTCAGCTTCTCGAGGATTTCGAAGGCCGCTTTCTGTCCGCTCAGGAACATTCCGCCGAATATCGGCCCCATCCTCGGCGCTCCAGCGATAGCATTGGCGGCCATTCCCGTAACGTAGAGGCCCGGAAAGATTTCCCTCGTGTGCTTCACAGTCAGCTCCTCCCCTCTCTCGGCCCACATCGGTCCCTCCCCGGGAACCTGGAGGAAACCGCGCCTGACGAGGTGCTGGGTTATCTGCGCCCCGTGGCCGGTGGCGTCAATCACAAAGCGCGCCTCGACCGTGAGCGGGTCCACGTGAAGGCCCGTCATCATCACAGGTGTCCAGTTGATTACGATTCCCGCGATGCGGTTCTCCTTGAGAACCAAATCCTCGACCTCAACCATGTTGAAGAACCTCACGCCGGCCTTTACGGCCCTGCTCGCTATCGTCGTAGCCGTCTCGATGGCGTCGGCAACGTAGAGGCCGTTCCTGAAGGGTCTGTAGTCTATCCCGAACTCATCGAGGATTTCCCTTGCCTCCTCCTGAACGACGATTTTGTTGAAGCCCATCGCACCGCCCCAGATTCCACCGCCTATTGAGAGCTTCTTCTCGAATATCGCCACCTTCGCACCGTTCTTCGCGAGGTAGTAGCCTGCTACCATTCCCGAGGGGCCGGCACCTACAATAGCGACGTCGAGGCTCAGGCTTTCGAGAAGCTCGGAAGTGTAGGCCTCTATTATCGCCCTGCTTATCTCTATCTCCCTAAGCATCACGACCACCCAAAAATCTTTTAAGTTCCGCTCAAAACTAAGTTTTGAAATTTAAAAACTTTGTTATAAACGGGTTTTAAACTGCAAATGAAATGCGATGTGGGTAAAAAGAGTACATAGCAGAATATATGACTGACCGGAAATACCACCCGGGCAGCAGCCAGAACACTGGCACAGATGGTATTACCAGCTTTCAACTATAGTTGTGTTGATGTTCTTGAACGTTACAGTGACTTCGTTCCTTTTTATGAAACCGACACGGTAAATTTTGTAAATCCGAAGTTTAACGGTTATATTGAGTGATACATTCAGCGGCAGGATATCCCCATTGGAAGAATCCCCTAAGACATGGGGCAGGAGGCCAACAACAATTGTGTACAAATCTTTACCCCGTTTCGTTCGTCTGACCTCGAAGTCCCATTCAATGTTGGAATCGTTCGAATATATTTGAATACTCTCTATCACCGGAAAAATCCCCTTCGCAAACTCTCCCGAATCGCCCACTTCTCTAAAGCTGATGTAAGCTTCCCGGTAAGTTACAGGGGAATACCAAGAGTATGCCTCAAAACTCACACAGATGTCACCAGAACCTGTATAAACCTTCTGAATAGCCCTTGATTCTCCATATCCCAAAAACATACTCTCATTACATGGTCCCGATGGGACAACGTAGGCAGCGTTTGCCAGCAGGAGAATGACTATGTACACCCCAGCGGGAATCATGATTATTTTCCTCATCTCCACCCCTCGAGTTCTGCTTTCTCATTACCAGCATTATTTTGAAAATAAAACATGATTAAAAAAATCTTCACTTCGATTGAATGCCCAAAAATCTTTTAAGTTCAGCTCAAAACTGAGTTTTGAAATTTAAAAACTTTGTTATAAACGGGTTTTAAAACCGGGTGATTGGCATGACCCAGCTTGAGGATGCCAAGCGAGGAGTAATCACCGAGGAGATGAAGTTTATCGCCGAGTGGGAGGGGATAAGTGCCGAGAAGCTCAGGAGGAGCGTGGCAAAGGGGCACACGGTGGTATTCAGGAACGTCCGCCACGACTGGGTTAAGCCGGTGGCAGTTGGCAACGTCGTCCGCGTTAAGGTCAACGCCAACATTGGAACGTCGCGCGACATAGTGGACGTTAAAGCTGAGATAGAGAAGGCTAAGGTCGCCGTGAAATACGGCGCCGACACGATAATGGACCTCTCAACCGGTGGCGACCTTGACTCGATAAGAAAGGCCATAATGAAGGCGGTTGACGTGCCCATCGGCACCGTGCCGATTTACCAGGCCGCCGAGGAGATGCTGGCTAAAGGAAAGGCCATCATTGAGATGACCGAGGACGACATGTGGAGGGCCGTCGAGAAGCACTTCAGGGACGGCGTTGACTACACGACGATTCACGTTGGAGTTACGAAAGAAGTCGTCGAGAAGATGAAAAGGGTAAAGAGAGTCGTCGGCATGGTCTCGCGCGGAGGAACTTTTCTCGCGGCGTGGATACTCCACTGGGGCGAGGAGAACCCGTTCTACAGGGACTACGACTACCTGCTCGAGCTCGCCAAGGAGTACGACGTTGTTCTGAGCCTCGGCGATGGACTTAGACCCGGCGGTCTTCCGGATGCCGGCGACGAGCTTCAGATTGCCGAGCTTTACACCCTCGGAAGGCTCGTGAGGCGCGCGAGGGAAGCCGGAGTCCAGACGATGGTCGAGGGTCCCGGCCACGTGCCGATTGACCAGATTCCGGCCCAGATAAAGCTCGCGAAGGTGGCAACGGACAACGCACCCTTCTACGTCCTCGGCCCAATCGTTACCGACATCTTCCCGGGCTACGACCACATAACTTCAGCCATAGGGGGAGCGATAGCGGCTTTGAACGGAGCGGACTTCCTGTGCTACGTTACTCCAGCCGAGCACCTCGGACTGCCGACGGTCGAGCACGTCCGCGAGGGAGTAATCGCGACGAAGATAGCCGCCCACGCAGTCAATTTGACCCGCTTCGAGGCCGACTTTAAGAAGGACTACCTCATGAGCCTCGCGCGTGGAAGGCTCGAGTGGGCCGGACAGTTCGAACTGAGCCAGGACAGGGAGAAGTTCATCGAGATAAGGAAGGAGAGGCCGACGAAAACCGAGGCCTGCTCGATGTGCGGTGATTTATGCGCGATAAAGCTCATCAACGACATGCTGAGGAAGGGGTGAGAGCTTGAGGCTCGTCTATTCCGGCAAGACGAAGGACGTTTACGAGGACGGCCCCTACCTCGTCTTCCACTTCAAGGACGCCGTTCTCGGGAGGGAAGGCAGTGAGGACAGCGGGGGCAACGAGGTAATCGGCGAGAAAGCCGGGAAGGGAAGCCTCGTTTTGAAGCAGACCGAGTTCTTCTTCAGGTTGCTTGAGGAAAACGGCGTGAAGACGCACTTCGTGGAGAGGATTGACGATAGAAAAGCCCGCTTCCTGAAGGCCGAGAGGATTCCGCTGGAGGTCATCTACCGCGAGCTGGCCTACGGGAGCTTCCTTCGGCGCTACAAAGGCTGGGTGAGGCCGTTCCAGAGGCTCGGGATAGTGGAATTCACCCTGAAGGACGACTCGCTCGACGACCCTCTCATAGCGGAGGAAGCCGTTATTGCCCTCGGAATCTCGAACAGAGAAGAGGTTGAGGCGATGAAGAAAACCACAAGAAAGGTTGCGGGAATCCTGCGGGAGTTCTTTTCCTCGAAGGGTCTCCAGCTCGTTGATTTTAAGCTTGAGTTCGGCAGGCTTGACGGCGGGCTAATCGTCATAGACGAGCTAAGCGGAGATACCATGCGCGTCGCGAGGAACGGGAGGATTCTGACGCGCGAGGAACTCTCGGAGGTGGTTGGATGATAATCTCGACGATAGCGTCTCATTCATCCCTCCAGATTCTCCTCGGAGCCAAAGACGAGGGGTTCATGACGAGGCTCTACGTGAAGCCCGAAAGGAGGGCCTTCTACGCCTCCACGAGGCTCGCGGACGAGCTTGTCGTCACTGAAGACATGGGCGCGATTCTTGACGACGACGGGATAGTAATCCCCCACGGCTCCTTTGTGGCTTACCTCGGCCTTGAGAGAATAGAGAGGGCCAGGGCAAAGCTCTTTGGCAACAGGCACTTCCTCAAGTGGGAAACCAGCTTTGAACTCCAGGATAAAGCTCTCGACGAGGCGGGAATTCCGAGGGTTCGGGTCATCGAGCCCGATGAGATTGAGCCGGGGAAGCTCTACTTCGTCCGCCTTGAGGGGCCGAGGGGAGGGAGCGGGCACTTCATAGCGCGCGGGGAGGAGCTTGAGGAGAAGTTAGGGGAGCTTAGGGAACCCCACAGAATAGAGGAGTTCGTCCCGGGCGTTTACCTCTACGTCCACTTCTTCTACTCGCCGATTCTGGGGAGGCTCGAACTCCTCGGCGTCGACGAGCGCGTTGTTATAGCCGATGGAAACGCCCGCTGGCCAGTGAAACCGCTCCCCTACACGATAGCGGGGAACGTTGGCGTCGCTTTGAGGGAGTCGCTCCTTCCGAGGCTCTACGACTACGGTCTGGCATTCGTGGAAGCCATGAAGAAGCTCGAACCGCCCGGAATCATCGGCCCCTTCGCGCTCCACTTCGCCTACGACGGTAGCTTTAGGGCGATAGGCTTCGCCTCGCGCATCGACGGCGGTTCAAACGCCCTCCACTGGTACGGAAGGCTCTACTGGGACGAGCCCATGAGCGTCGGAAGGAGGATAGCGCGGGAAATCAGGCTGGCCATCGATGAAGACCGGCTCGGGGAGGTGGTGACGTGACCTACACTGGCAGAACCCTCGGGGTCGGGCTTATGAAGGGGAAGCCCTTCGCCTTCTACCTCCTCTGCTCCCGCTCCTTTCCGAGAAGGAGGGCAATCGTAAGGGAAAACGCCGTCTACATCGAGAACTTAACAAAGACAGACAACCCCTACGTGAGCTACCCTGTGGTGAGGCTCCTCAGCGAATACGCCGTAGTCACGAACGGCCTCCAGACGGACTTCATAGCCCAGGCCCTTGAGTGGGAAAGCCCGAAAAAGGCCCTAATCCACGTTCTTGATGCCCTCGACTACGAGAGAGATGAATACAGCACACCGAGGATAGCCGGGATAATCGGAACCGACGGTAAGGGCTGGCTCGGCTTCGCCGGAAGGGATGAGTTCTGGGTGAAGGAACTGAAACTGAGGGAAGGAAAGGCCTTCGTCACGGCAACCTACAACCTCGGTTTCACCGAGCTTGAGTTTCCAGCTTTCGAGAGTGCTGAAGAACTCGCGAGAAAGGCTCTGGAGCTTCCCTTTGAAAAGAAGGTGCTCGCCATTGGGATAGTGGAAGACAAAGGGTGGAGCGTCGGGACGGCAAACGTTTTTATCCCCTCCGCCGAACGTTAAGACGGTGATTTTCATGGACGAATATATATGGGCCGAGAACCTGAGGGATGAGCGCGTTCTGAAGCTCGTCGAGGAGGAGAATAAACGCTTCAGGGAGTTCATAGGAAAGCTGAGCGACGAACTCTTCCCCGAGGTCTGGGAGTACTACTCGATTCCAACCCTTGTTTCTGCGAAGCTGACGGGGAAGGGCGTTGTGGCGATGTACCGCGAGAGGGACCGGCAAATCATCAGGTGGCTCGGCGGGGAAGTCATAGTTGACTCAAAGGAGCTTGAAAAGGAGCTTAACGACGAGGTTCTTCTTCAGGGCTTCACCGCGGACGGAAAGGGCAGGTTCTTGGCATACAGCTTCTCGATAGGCGGTGCCGACGAGGGGATAACGAGAATAATAGACCTCGAAACCGGCGAGCTAATCGAGGAGTTCAGGCCGTCGGTGTGGAACGTCACCTTCCTTGAGGACGGCTACTACTTCGCCCGCTTCTACAGGAGTGGGGAGACCCCCAATGGAGTTAAGGCTCCAGCAGTGAGGCTTTTCAGAAAGGACAAAAGCGGAGAAAAACTCGTCTTCGGAGAGGGCCTCGGCTCCGGCTACTTTATCTCGCTGAGGAAGAGCAGTGACAAGAGAACGGCGATGGTTACGGTAACCTTCGGCTGGAACAGCGCGGAAATCTACGCCGGTCCGATAGACGAGCCCGAGAAGTGGGAGAAGGTTTACTCAGCGGACGTTCCGGTTGAACCGGTTGACGTCCGCGACGGCAAACTCTACCTCCTGACGAGGGAAGGGAAAGGCTTAGGAAAGCTCATCGCGGTTGGTGAAAAAGTCGAGGAGGTAATCCCCGAGGGCGAGTTCCCCCTTGAGTGGGCCGTCTTGGTTGGGGACAAAATCCTCGCGGGCAGGCTCGTGCACGCGAGCCACAGACTTGAGGTTTACTCGCTCGACGGAGAAAAGCTTAACGAGATAACCTTTGACCTCCCGGGGAGCGTTTACCCGCTCGATACCGATGGAAAGAGGGTTTTGCTCCGCTACGAGAGCTTTACAATCCCATACCGGCTCTACGAGTTCGACGGAGAGCTCAAGCTCATTGAGGGACAAGAAATCGAAGGGAACTTCAGGGTCGAGGAGGACTTCGCGGTCTCGAAGGACGGGACGAGAGTTCACTACTTCCTTGTTAAGGGCGAGAGGGACGAGAAGAAAGCGTGGGTCTTCGGATACGGGGGCTTCAACATCTCGCTGACGCCTCGCTTTTTCCCGCAGGTGATTCCCTTCATAAAGCGCGGGGGAACCTTCGGAATGGCCAACCTGCGCGGTGGAAGCGAGTACGGCGAGAAGTGGCACAGGGCGGGAATGAGAGAAAATAAGCAGAACGTCTTCGACGACTTCATAGCCGTCCTTGAGAAGCTGAAGGGGCAGGGATACAGGGTCTCCGCGTGGGGAAGGAGCAACGGTGGTCTTCTCGTCTCGGCAACCCTCGTCCAGAGGCCGGACGTGATGGATTCCGCTCTAATAGGATACCCAGTTATAGATATGATGCGCTTCCACAAGCTCTACATCGGTAGCGTCTGGGTTCCGGAGTACGGCAACCCCGACGACCCGAGGGACAGGGAATTCCTGCTGAAGTACAGCCCCTACCACAACGTCAGGCCTGCAGAATACCCGCCGACGCTCATCTACACAGGTTTGCACGACGACCGCGTGCACCCGGCCCATGCAATAAAGTTCTTCCTGAAGCTGAAAGAGGTGGGAGCGCCGGTTTACCTCCGCGTCGAGACCAAGAGCGGGCACATGGGCGCTTCTCCCGAGACGAGGGCGAGAGAGCTGACAGATTTGCTCGCATTCGTGCTTAAGACCCTCTCTTGATTCCCACTCATGTTAGTTGTGCAGTTCTCCCCTATTCCTTTTTTCGAAGTTCTGCCGAAAGGTATTCGGCCTCCACGGGGAGAGATAAGCTTATATTGGGAACGCCGTTAAAAGATATGGCTGAGAGGCAATGGTCGCAGGAAGGATTTCAACCGGGGTCCCTGGCCTTGATGTAATGCTTCACGGCGGGCTGATTCCCGGGAGGGTTTACCTCGTCAAGGGCTCCCCTGGAACCGGAAAAACCACCCTGGCAATGCACTTTGCAATGGCGGGGGTGGCGAACGGTGAGAGTGTACTGTACATAACCCTGGAAGAGCCCGCCGAGAACATAAGAGAGGACTTCGGAAGGATGGGCTTCGACGTTTATCACGAGGACTTCACCCTAATCGATGCCACCCCAACAACCGAGCACTACGTCCTTGTGGAGGACTTCTTCGAGACCTTTGCAAAGAACCTCAACAAGCTCACGGAGTCAATAAAGGAACAGTTCAGGATGAGGCGATACTCGAGGGTCGTCGTTGACCCGATAACCATGCTCAAGCTCGCCAGCAGGGAGGAGATTGATTACAGGAAGGCATTTCTGACCTTCGTCAAGAGCATGATGCGTCTCAAGGTAACTGTTCTCATAACGTCCGAGCTCGAGAGGACAGACATCGAGGAATACCTTGTCAGCGGTGTCATCGAGATGAAGCTCTTCGAGAGGGACGGCAGGCTGACGCGGGCCATTAAGGTTACCAAGTTCCGCGGAAGCGGATTCGACAACGTCATAAGACCCTACGAGATAACCGAGACCGGGATGGTGGTTCACCCCGACAGAACGGTGCTGTGAGGGTTTGGGATGCTTCCCCAGGAGGTCAGGTCTATTCTTGAAGAACTTCGCGCCGAGAGGATACGCGGTGCCAGCTGGATGGCCAGACGGGGGGCGGAAGCCTACCTGGTTCTATCGGACCTCCTTGAGGGGGAGGAGCTTAGAAAGGCCCTCATAGAGCTCAGGCACGAGCTTCCAAGGATAAACCCGACGATGGCTTCCCTCTACAACCTCTCGCGCTTCATTCCCGTAACGGACAATCCTATCCTCGTCAGGTCCCGGGCGGAAGAGTTTCTCCGCCTGATTGACGAGGCGAAGAAGACAATCGGCAACATCGGAAGCGAGCTCATAGAGGACGGAGACACGGTTATAACGCACTCCTTCTCGTCGGCGGTCTTCGAGATACTCCGGACTGCAAAGGCCAAGGGGGTGAACTTCAAGGTAATTCTCACCGAGAGCGCCCCGGACTACGAGGGAATAGCACTGGCGAGCGCCCTCGAACGGGAAGGAATCCGCTTCGAGGTCATAACAGACGCCCAGCTCGGCCTCTTCGCGAGGAACGCCACGATAGCCCTTGTGGGAGCGGACAACGTAACGCGCGATGGAGCGGTTGTGAACAAAGCCGGCACATATCTCCTCGCCCTGGCGTGCCACGAGAACGGCGTTCCCTTCTACGTTGCAACCGAGAGTTTCAAACTCCACCCCGAGCTTAAGAGCAACGAGGTCGAAATCCTCGAGAGGCCCTACGCGAGGCAGGGCTACCGCGTGAGGAACTTCCTCTTCGACATCACACCCTGGAAATACATCCGGGGCATAATAACGGAACTCGGGATTCTCGTCCCGCCGAGGGAAATTTAAAGAAAAGGAAGGAAATCAGCTCTCCTCAACCAGCCAGAGGAGAGCGCCCTTGATGAACGGCCAGTTGCTCTTGATGTACTTGCCGTAGTAGGCATCGCTGAGGGCCTTGCTTGAGCCGTAGACGACTATCTTGCCCTTTCCGAAGGTTACTGCAACGGCAACGACGGGCTCGCTTCCCTTCTCGTAGATGGTGTTGCCGTTGGCGTCAACAGCGTAGGCGCTCTCGTAGCCCTTGATTATCCACTTAGCGTCGCCGGTAATCTTGAGGGTGTCACCGTTGTAGTACATCGTCCAGTTCTCGGGGATGTACTTGGTGATGGCGCAGTTCCTGTTGTAGATTCCGACGAACGGATAGTAGGGCTTTCCACTGTTCTTCTCGTCGTCCATGAGCTCGGTCTTCTCGAACTGGACGCCGGTACCCTCGAGGAGCTCGTTGAGACTGTCGCTGAGATACTTATACCAGTCGCCGGCCACGAACAGGGCACCGCCTTCCTCAACGTACTTCCTGAGTGCCTGTATTTCCTCGTCGCTCAGCTTTGTCTTGGGGTTGGTGAGTATAACGACGTCGTACTTCTTCAGCTCATCGTAGGTGAGCGGGGCGTAGGTCACGTTGACCTCCCAGCCGAGCTTCTCTATGTCCTCCTGGAGGCCGGTGAAGCCGTATTTGGTGAAGTAGTACTGACCGTGCGAGAGGTCTATGAGTACCTTGGTGATGTGAATCGTGTAGTTAGCCGTAGTCTGGTTGGTGACGGTTCCGTTCGAGGGTGCGGTCACGTTTCCGGTCGTCTGATTGGCCGTCTGGTTGGTCTCGTTCGCCGGCGGGTGGCAGAGTGGCTCAACCTTGGCGAGCGTTTCCTGGAGTATCGGAAGAACCTTCTCTATTCTCTCCGTGACGTCCTGAGCAAGGAAGCGCGCCTTCCTTATGTGGACCATAACGGAATAGGTGTAAAGCCTGTTTCCGGAAAGGAAGAGTGCAGTCCTCTTCTTCATCTCAAGGAACTTGGCGTACTCGGCCTTGGTGAGGTTGTAGTTGGTCTCAATCCACTTAACGTCGTCGGAGAGGTCGCCGAGGTTCACACCGCACTTCTGGAGCTCCTGGACGGTGGTTGTAAAGTTAGCGTAGAGCTCATCGAGCTGGGGTGCAATCTTGTTGTAGCCGTTCTCATAGAAGTAAGTGAGGCCATAGAACAGCCTGTACGGGTTGACGTAGACGTGAACCTGCTTGGTTATGAAGTCGTTAACGCCCTCCCCAACGATTTCAGCGGTCACGTTGTAGTCACCGGTGGCGGTCGGAATCCACACCTTCTCGAGGGTCTCGGTGCTCTTGGGCCCGAGGGTGAGGTTCTCGGTGTAGAGCGGGACGCCGTTTATCTTGAGGTAGAAAGTAACGTTGGTCTCCGCGTCTCCGCTGTTGGTGATGCTGACATAAACCTTGCTCGGGAGCCCAGAGTAGAGGGGCTCGTTTATGTTGAGGGAGCTAACGGCAACGGGAACGTAGTACACAATCTCAAGATATGGACGTTCGTCAACATACTTGCTCTCCTTGGAGTTGTATCCAACACTCTCATCTACAATGCCCTCGGAATCAGAGATTAGAACAAAGCTAACAACTTTATCAGTCTCAAACTGAGACCTGACGAAGTCCGTCACATTCCAGACAGACCAGTGCTTTACCGGGTAGTCCCCTCTGTTCGAGTCTGGAACAAGGTCCTTATCAAGGAACTGGCCCGCAAGGGGTTTGTTGTCCCAAGTTATTGTATCCTCGCTCCAAGAGTCATTTTCAACGGCATAAACGCTGACGTTAATCGGCTGGGCATATGTGCCCCAGTATGTATACAGGTGGAGGGTAGCACTGACTATAACTGCACCAGGAGGTATCGACGAGAGGTCGAACTTGAGGTACGCTCGCTCATTTCCATGGTCCCGATAGTATGTCCCCACGTAGAGGTTATATGAAGACCCATAGTTCGTATCGGGCGTGGTGCTTTTAACGTATGCGTCGTCGGTTGGCCCTATTGAAACCGTCTTTATTACATAGTTTGATGTTGCACCCACCTCTGCGAACATGGGCGTTGGAATCAGCCCTACCAAGAATAGTAACACAATTGCAACGGCCAGACGCTTCATAGCATCACCCGAGCTTTATCCACAGCCCCCCTAAAAAGCTTTCCGGAAGCCTAATAAACATGGGGATGTTAAAAACGCCGGTGATGCCCATGCCAATAACCACCAAGACTGGCGATAAAGGCCTGACCGGTCTCTTCACGGGCGAAAGAGTCGCCAAAAACTCCCCGATAATGGAGGCAAACGGGACGATTGATGAACTCGACAGCTTCATCGGTGAGGCAAAGCACTACGTGCCGGATGAGATGGTGGGAATCCTTGAAAAGGTTCAAGTCCAGCTCTACGACCTGATGGCGGAACTCGCGAGCAAGGGCAAATATGCCAAGGTCGGTGATGAGGAGATTAAATGGCTCGAAGAGCTCACGAGGAAGTACGAGGACGAGCTCCAGCTCAGGGCATTCGTCCTGCCGGGCTCAACGGTGGCGAGTGCCAAGCTCGACGTCTGCAGGGCGATAGCGCGAAGGGCAGAGCGGAAGGTCGCGAAGCTCTACCTTGAGGTCGGCATAGGGGAGAAGGCACTCGTCTACCTCAACAGGCTCAGCGACCTGCTCTTCGTGATGGCGAGGCTCATAGAAAAGCGCGAGGGAAAACTGAGGGAGGTCAAATAGAGCGCCGGTACTCCTCCATTGCCTCCTCGTAGCGGTCGCTGAGGAGTTCGTTTGCCCTGCTTTCCACGTCTTTCAATGCCTTCTCGGCCTCTTCAAGGCTCGGGCTGACGACGGCAACTCCGAGCCCGCCGATTCGCTTTATCGCTATCACCTTCTTCCCGTTGCGGATGAAAACCTCCACGCTCCCCTCAAGGCCCAGCTCTCCAGCATTCTTCTCGATGTAGTGGAGAACGTCCTCTATGTGCGCCCCGAGCCTCTCGTTGCCCTCAAGGCTGAGGCCGTCCTGGGTGATGACCATCTCATAGATTTCTGGCTTGTCCTTCCACAAAAATGAAAGAATGCGAATGGGCATGGCGACCACCTCAGTAGAGCATCTCCTCAAGTTTCGGAAGGACCTTCCTGAGCTCAAGCTTCATCCTGCCGAGGTTGAGGTCGGCGTCGCCGATGACTATCAGGTAGTAGTCGCTTCCTATCGGGTTGGTGAACATCCTGGCGTTCTTGAACTCGAGAATGGCCTCCTTGAGCTCCCCTGCCCCGAACTGGTCGCCCATCAGCTTTATGGCAGAAACGAGCTCGTGGAGGACTCCGGCGATGGCCTCGCGGTCGAGGTTCTTCTTCATCGCCGACTCGATGACGAGGCCGTCCTTGTCGACCACTATCGTTCCTATGACTCCGTCGATTTCCAGCATGTCCGTGAGTATTTTACCCATCACGAGGTCCACCGCGCTCATTTTACCACCCCCACGAGCTCGTCAACAAAAGTTACAAAAAGTATTTAAAAGTTTTACGGCCTCGGATTCATCACTTCTCCCTCTGGTGGTCCGTCAACGTCTTTTAGAAGAACATCCCGGTATTTCACCCAGTAGTAGACCACCACGACCGCCATGCCAGACCATATCCCGAGCGCCACGAGCCACGCCGGGTAGAGGTTCAGAAGGGGACCGACGAGGACGAGACCGAGGGGCGTGGCAATCCTCGTGAGGATTCCAAGGGCCGAGAAGACCCTACCGCGAACCTCGCTCGGAACGGCGCGCTGAATCTTCGACTGTATCGGAATGTCTATGAAGGCCTCTGCAACTCCCATGACAATCGCAACGGCCATCAGGAGGACGAAGGCCCCGTTTCTGTCCAGGTTCGATGCGGGCGATATTAACCAGACGAACACCATCATCACGAGGCCGTTGACGAACATCGCCCTGAAGAGGAAGCGCCCGGCCTCCTTACCGAACTTCACTGCTATGATAACGTTCCCCAGCAAAGCCCCGCCCATGAAAAAGCTCTCCATGAGGCCGAACTGGACGCTCGTGAACTTGAGCACTTCCCTCATCGCGTAGGGGAGAAGCACTGCTCCGAAGGGCGCCCCGAAGATTCCCATGAATATCGCGAACGTCATCAGGGTCTTAAGGTAGCTGTGTCTGAAAATGAAGCGGACCCCCTCCTTTATGTCGCTCAACACCTGGCCGATGCCTTCAATCGGCTTCGCCTTCCACTCGTAGTGAATGAGCATCTCGAACAGGCCGGAACCGAAGAAGCTGACCGCGTTTATCAGAATCGCGAGCCTAATCCCGCCGATTCCGTAGATTAAACCACCCAAAGCAGGACCGAGGAGGCGCGCTATTATGGTCAGCGAGGCAACCGTCGAGTTGGCCTTTTCGAGGAGCTCCTTATCCACCAAATCCGGGAACATCGCCCCCGTTCCCGCGGAGAAGAACGAGCCGAGGATTGCCATGACAACCTGAACGGCGAGGAGCTGATAGATGCCGAGGAAGTTGAAGGCGATGACGCCGAATAGGAGGACTCCCCTGAGCAGGTCGAAGCCGACCATGAGCCACTTTCTGTTATACCTGTCGCCAACGACACCGGCGAAGGGCATGACGATGATTGAGGGGATTATCTCCGCTAATATGAAGAGCGTCATCATCGAACCGCTGTGGGTCTGGTCGAGCACGTAGAGTGGCAATGCGACGTCCTGAACCGCCCAGCCGAGCTGGGAGATGAAACGACCGATGGCAAAGAGCCAGAAGTTCCGGCCGAGGCCCTTAGAGTTCATACCTATCACCGCATTCTTTAACTCTTTAGTTGTCGAATTAAGTGATTAAAGGATTAAAGAATCAAACCAGCTCGACCCGGACGTCGCCGTTCACGGTCTTCACCCGGATTAGGAAGTCCCCGGTTCCAATGACGCCGTCGGGAATCCCGACCAGCTCCACGTCGCCGTTGACCTTCTTCGCCTCAACCCTCGCATCGCAGAACTCCGTTAGCCGGAGGGTTATGTCACCGTTAACGCAGTTCACCGAGACGTCCCCTTCAAGCTCCTCAATCGTTACCGTTATGTCTCCGTTCACAGTGGAAACCTCCAGCGGGCCGGCAACGGGCAGGTAGGCCTCTATCTCGCCGTTCACGCTCTTTATCAGCTCGGCCTCGCAGTCACTCAGCTTTATCTCCCCGTTCACTGTGGTCACTTCCGTGAAACGAACCCCTTTGGCTGTGAGCTCCCCGTTCACGTTCTTGGCCCTCACAGGGACGCCTTTAGGCACTTTAAGCTCCATCTCGACCCAGCCTTCCTCGGCCTTGACGATGCCCACGAACCTGAACTTTCTCTTCGGCTCCTCCCTTATGACGAGCTTCCCGTTTTCGTTCTCGATTATCACTTCCACCTCGCCGTGTGTCGTGTAGTTAACCTCGACGTGGTCGTTTTCCCAGCCCTCAATCTCAATCCGGCCGTTCGTGGCCTTCAGGTCAACTTCCCGGACGTTTTCAAACATCATCGAACTCACCCCAGGTATCAACTACAATGACACCTTTCATGCTTGAAAGCTGAATTCTGTGCTCGCCACTCCCAAGGAGGCGTCCCGAATTCAGGATAACCCCTTCATAGTTCCCTTCAACCTCAATCAATGCATCGCAATCATCGGGCAGGGACAGCCTGAGGGAGCCCATGACGACCGAGACATCGATTGGTGCCTCCAGTTCAAGCACCTTGAGCTCAATGCTTCCCATTGAGAGCGCTATCTCAGTCCTTTCCCAGACATATATGGAACCACTGAGCCTCGCTGGGCCGACTGCGAGTTTTCTAACGGTGCAGTCTGTAAGCGTCCCGGTGGTCTCCCCAATCGCGAGGGAGCCGAAGCTCACCCCTTCGGCGTGCAGAGAGGCTCTCTTCATTCCCGCCGATACTTTCACGTTCCCTGGGACTCTTACCACCAATCGAGCGCGTTCTTTGTTCTTCCTCGGAAGGTTTCTGAGCTTCCAGCCGGTGGAAGTGAGGATTTTAAGCTCTCCTGAGCTTTTCTTCAGGGAAAACGCCGACTCCGACAAGGCTTCAACGTGAACAGTCCCGTCGGGCGAAGGAAGTATTTCCACGTCCGCATCGACGAGCTTCATCCAGACCGTTTTAATATCCCCAAATTCCACAAGGAGGGCACCCTCAGCGCAGTTGGAACACTCTTCTGGCCCCATGCCATCACCCCACGTAGTTCATCAGCTCGTCGAGGAGCTCCTTGACGCGCCGGGTCAGCCTTGCCCTGTCAACTCCGAGCCCCTCGATGAGGCCCGCGCTCTGCTCCTCAACGATTTCCTTCGCCTTTCTAACCACGAGGCGGTAGGCTTCCTCGTTCTCTATGGTGTGGGTCCTTCCGCCCGCCCTAATCTTGACGACCCCATCCCTGGCGGAGATTACAACGTCCTCGATGCGTATCTTCGCCCGCCCCTTGCCTACGGTAACTGAGATATCTCCGGAGCGGAGCGAGACGGCTTCACCGAGGCTGAGTGTTTCGTTTCCGCTCCTGTAAACAACCCTGTTCCCGTCGACTTCGATGGAGAACTCGTCGGTCTGGATTTTCAACCGGTCGCCGACCTTGGTGAGCTGGAAGCCGTTGCGGAGCTCCCTGATGGTGAGCATGCCCTCAGGCTTCTTTGGGTTCCCGTCGCGGATTCTGAAGGGTCCTATCTTCACTTCCTCTCCGTGGGGCGTTTCGATGACCTCAACGAACGGGACCTTGACGTACTCGAAGTCCTCGCCCTCGTAGACCCTGACGATGCCGAGGTCCACCGCCGTTGAGCCCTTCTTAACCTTCCTGTAGAGCCTGTCCGGGTTAATCAGGCGGTTCGCTTCCTCAACGAAGCCCTCGTCGGCCTTCGTTTTCTTCCCGACTTCAACCTCGCCCCAAACAGCCACCGGGCTTAGGAGGGCCCGTCTTATCGTTCCTATCGGCGTTTCGGCTTCCACCTCAACGTCGCCGTCTATCACCCAGCCCACCCGCTTTCCTCCGAATTTGACTGGGTACGCCTTTCCACTTCCCTTCAGCCTCACGTCGCCGAAGTCGGCCCCCCTGAACTCGTAGGCCTTCTTCTCGACCTTCCAGTCAAGGTTTCTCTCCTTACCCTTTCCAATTAGGAGCCCGGCTATGGCGAGGACGACGGCGTAGGCGAAGGCCCTCCCCGCCAGGTTGTGAAGGTCCGCGGGCATGCCGAGCCACCCGCCGAAGTACAGGAACAGGGACGTCCAGAGGAAGGCCTTGGCGAGCGCGAATATAATCCCGCTAATCGTTATGCCGAGCCATTTGCCCACGTTCAGCAGTTCGAAGGCGAATATCAGCGCGATTATCGCGTAGACCATGTAGCGGTTGTAGGGTTCGAGGCCGAGGTGGCCCTTGAAGAGCCAGACTATCAGCAGGACGGCGGTTATCTTCTTCAGGTACTCCGCGACCTTGAAGCGCGGGCTTTCCTCGGTATAAAACGGATAGCTCATTCTTCCACCTCCTCAAGTGCGGTTATGATTTCAAGCAGGCGCAAAAACAAACGTCCGTCGGGCGAGATTTCGTACTTGTCGCCCTTTCTGACCATTCTCGTCTTGAGAAGGAGCTTGAGATGATGCGAAACGGTTGGACTTTCAACGCCGAGGGCCTCTTTAATCTCCTTGAAGCCCATCGGCCGTTTGGATAGCATTTTGAGAATTCTAATCCTGTCCGGGTTTGCCAGAGCCTTGAGGGTCTTCGCGGCTTTCTCCTCGTCGAGTTCCGGGAGCTGGCCGTCGCTCAGCTTCTTCCTGAGCCTCTCCTTTATGGATAGCATGACCTCATCAACGGGGTCAACGCTTTCCTCAAGCAGGGCCAGCTTCCTCCTTAGTTCCTCAAGCTGGGCCTTCAGCTCGTCCATGCTACCACCGGGTACAGACTTTTGTAGTACAATTTTCTGTACTTAACTGGTGCCGAAGGTATATAAAAGTTTATCGGTTTTACCGTCAGGGCAATGAATCTAAGAAACTGAGGAACGTACGGCGTAACAAAGTCAGAGAAGGATAAAAGAGGCAAAGATACTGGGATTCATCCGAGCCTGGATTCTATGGCCCTAATCTCGTCGTCGAGCAGGTCCCTAATCTGCTTGAGGAGCTCAAGGTACTCCTTCAGCGTTTCCTTGTTTATCTTCCGCTCCTTACCGCGCTCGTCCAGCTTCTTTTTGAGCCTCTCGTGGTAGCTTATCGCGGTGTAAAGTGAGCGCAAAGCCAAGTCATTAGACGTCCTCAGGTACTCCCAACCCTTGTCGGTGAGCCTGTACTTTACGCGCCTCACCTTACCGCGATACTCTTCCCTCGGTTCAAGAAGACCTTCCTCGACCATCTTGTTGAGGAGAGTGTAGAGGTTGCTGTGGCTCGGCTTCCAGATTCCAACGGTGAACTTCTCCAGCTCCTTGAGTATCTCGTAGCCGTGGGTTTCCCCCTTCAGGCCCACGATAACCAGGATGATGTTCTTCAGCGGGACCGTGAAGAGGCCCTTTATGATTTTCCTCTCGAACTCCGTCTCAACCACCCCTGACATGTAGATGACCAAAAACCTTTATAAACTATTCCCCTTGATGACATGTCGAAAATAGACATGTTTAAAAATGAAGTGTTGAAGTGCAACATAGGTGATGAGCGATGGCATGGAACGATTGGATTGTGAAACACGCAAAGCTCATCGTCGCGGTCTGGATAGTGGTCATAGTTCTCGCGACACCGCTGGCGATGAAGCTTAGCAACATCACCAACTACAGCATGAGCCAGTTCATGCCCAAGCACGTTGAAAGCGTTGAAGTTCAGAACAACATGAGCAAGTACTTCCCGAGCTTCTCCCAGAACGACAACATGACTTACATAATCATTACCAACATCAACGTCAACAGCCCCCAGGCCAAGGAGGCCTACGAGCGCTTTAAGGTCGAAGCGAAGCCGTACGGGAGCAATTTTACCTCCTATTACGATGCCATTGATTTGCTCCACAACAAGTCCTACGACATAGCCCTGAACCTCACCAGAACGACGGCCAACCTGACCGGAATCTTCTACGCCTCAGCAATCAACGCCAGCAGGGCGTACCGGATGACGGTCATACAGGTTGAAAACCTGACCGACCAGGTGAAGGTTCTCAACGAAACCGTTCCAGACCTGGCAAGGGCCTACCTTGCCCTCGAGGCCAACCTGACGACCCTCTACAACCAGAGCCTCGCCCTCAGGGAGGCGCTTAACCAGACGGACCTGGCCTACGTTGAGCTCCACCAGAACCTAACCCGGGCGAGCGAGCAGTTGAAGAACCTGAACTCGACGATAGCGGGCCTCAACGCCGGTCTCTACAACCTGAGCGACGGCTACGCCAAGACTTACCTCGGTGTCCTCGGAACCTACGGGGCCCTCGTCCAGTCCGGTGCCTACGAGAGGGGCCTTGATGAGGGCACGGCCCAGGCGATAGCGACCCAGCTCGGCGTTCCGGTGGAACTCGTTTACGTTGTCTACAACGCGACTTACCCTGCCTACTCCGCCTATGGGGCAAGCGCTATAACCGACGGTTTCCTCGCCAACGTTACGAAGGGCATTGTTCTGAGCCAGATAACCGACCCGATGCAGAAGAACCTCGCGGAGGCTTACTCGGTTGCGTTCTACAGGGGAGTTATGGCCTTTGACGAGCAGGCCGGAAGCAACTACGCCCTCATTCAGCTTGGCGAGAACGCGGTCAGGCCCGTTGAGGAGATAGCGAGCAGCGCACTCAAGAACCTGCCGGCTGTCATCGAGATGGCAGGTGGTAGCTACACCGTTCCAGGCTTCGGTGAGGTTCCCGCGAAGACTCTCGCCTACATCGTCAACGTCTCGATAAGCCTCGGAAGGGACCCGAGCGCATTGGCCGTTGAAGATGCTACAATCGAGGTCGCAAAGGCCCTAATGGCAGGCAGTCCGCTCCTCCAGATGCCCAACGCCGACGAAGTACTGAGGACTCTCCTCGTCTACGGTCCGACCAAAGAGCTCGAGGAGAACCTCCTCGCAGGGGCGCTGGCTGAGAAGCTTCCAGCAGAACAGAAGCCGTTGGCCAGGCCAATAGCGAAGACGATCGTTACCTTCGATGCCAACGCAACCGGCGTTCTGGCGAAGAACCCGGAGATGCTAAAGAAGGCAACGGTTTCACTGCTCGCCGAGCTTGTGAAGGAGAAAGGCGTTGAGCTTCCGGAGAGCGTCATAAGCGAGGTCTACGACTCAAACGGAAACGTCGCGCCGATAGCGAAGGAAATCTTAATTCAGAAGACCGCCGAGAAGCTTCACAACGAGAAGGTAGCCACGATTATGGTCAACGCCGTCGTCAAGAACCCTGAGGAGCTCGCCAGGGGAATTGGCGTGAAGGAAGCCGTCAAGGAGATTATCACGAGCCTCGCCGGGAACGTGCCGATAGACATCGGAAAGGTCGTTGACGACATTTATGCTGGAAAAGACACCTACACGATAGCCTACGAGCTCTTTGAACAGGGCGTCAACGAGAAGCTCGCCAACGTGACGGCCCCAGAGGACGTCAAGGAGACGCTGAAGGAGATAATGCTCGCGGTCGCGAAGAACTACCCGATGAGCGACTCTGATATTGAGGCCCTCGTCAAGGAGAAGACGGCGAAGCTCGTCGAGAAGTTCGTGAAGGAGATAAACCTCGGGGTTGAGCTCCACATCAACGCCACCCAGCTCGTGGACATAGCCTTCCAGTTCAGGGACGACCCAAGCAAGATAACCAGGGAGGACGTCAAGCCGATAGAGGAGCAGATTTACCCGTCCATTTACAGCCTCGCCAAGGATTACATCGGCATGCTCAAGAGCCCGGACAACACGACGATGCTCATAATGATGGTTCCGAAGAGCCTCAACACGACTGACCTTGAGGAGCAGAGCAAGTTCCAGTACGAGAACACCCTCAAGGCGAAGGAAGTCCTTCTGAAGGAGATGAAGAAGTACTACCCGAACGCCCAAGCGTACATCAGTGGAACGCCGGTTCAGACCTACGAGATGATACACTACGGTAAGGAGGACAACAACAAGACCACGAAGTTCAGCTTCGCCGGAGCGCTCATAGTGCTCTTCATAATCCTCGGCTTTGCGCTCCTCGCGACGCTCCTGCCGTTCACCGGTGTCGCGACGGCAACGCTCACCGCTCTGGGAATCCTCTACCTGCTCGCCAAGGGGGACATCATCAACGTCGGAAGCTGGGCCCAGATGATTACCGTGACGACTGCGTTAGGTCTCGGTATAGACTACTCGACTTACTACCTGCACCGCTTTAAGGAGTACTTGGCTGAAGGCTACGACCACAACAGGGCTGCGAGCGAGGCGTTGAAGAGGGCCAAGGACGCGGTTTTAGCCAGCGCCTCAACGGACATCATAGCCTTCGCAAGCTTCATACTCGCCTGGGAGTTCCCGATATTCAAGCAGATGGGTATCATAGCGCCCATAGCGGTCATCGTCGTCCTCATAGCGAGCCTGACATTCATACCGGCCATAACCGTCCTCATCGGCGACAAGCCGATATTCTGGTGGCCGAGGCACATCAGGCACGTTCAGGAGACCAACGTGCACGAGGAGAGCAGAATCGCCAAGTGGTCAATCAAGCACGCCAAGGCGGTCATACTCATATTCATGCTCCTGCTCGCGCCGGCCGTTTACGCCTTCGCCAACTTCAACGGAACCCACGACATCAAGCTCTTCCTCCCGAAGGACAGCGAGACCTACCACTTCCTCGAGGTGAGCCAGAGCAAGCTTGGTGCTGATGTCATGGGCGCAACCTACGTCCTCATCAAGTTCAACCACCCGGTTACCGATAAGGACCTCGCGACCATCAACGAGATTGTGGGGGACATCGAGAAGATTGACGGCGTCAAGTACGTCTACACCGTGACCCAGCCCTTCGGAAAGCCGGTCAACGCGAGCCTTGACAAGCTCAAGGCCATCGGCGGAGGCAAGTACATCTCGACCACGGGGAACATGGTGCTCATCGAGGTCGTCAGCAAGTACCAGGCCACGAGCAAGCCCGCCCACCAGATGGTCGAGCAGATTAGGAACCTCATGAAGAGCTACGAATCCAGCGGAAAGATAGCAAAGGGCATGGTCGGCGGTGGAGCTGCTTTGGACCTCGACCTCAGCAACCTCATCAACAACATATTCTGGCACAGAATCTTCCCAGTGGCGCTCGTGCTGATGTTCCTGTCACTCATACCGACGCTCAGAGGAATCCCGGCGGTCATCTCGACGATGGCCACCATCGGCACCGGAGTGCTCCTCAGCATAGCGATATCCACGTGGCTCTTCCAGAAGGTCTTCGGGCAGGAAATCATGTGGTTCCTGCCACTGATGGTCTTCGTCGTGCTCATGGGAGTCGGCATAGACTACAACAGCTTCTACCTGGTCAAGGCCAGGGACGAGTTCGAGCGCCGTTCGCCGAAGGAAGCCCTCATAGTTGCTGCCGGCAGCATGGACCTCGTCGTCATCGGCCTCGCGGCGGTGCTGGCGACGACCTATGGGGCGCTGATGACCAGCTCAACCTGGGGAACGAGGGAGATAGGATTCGCGCTGGCCGCTGGAGTGCTCATAACGGCAACCCTGGCAGTCTACTTCCTCGGTCCGGCCATGATGAGCCTCTTCGGCGAGAAGGCCTGGTGGCCACTGCACAAGGCGGAGAAGAAGGGGAAGAAATGACCCCACACTTCTTTTTTCTTCATAATTCTTTCGAAGACTGAAGACTCTGAAAGGGTACTAAAAATTTTTAAGTAGTTTAAGTAAAATGACTATTGGGGGATTACATGAGTACTTTAAGATTAATTGGTTTAAAAATTAAGAACTATAGATCCATCAAAGAGCTTCCAGAGGATAAAGAATATCAGGAGATTGAAAACTTTGTTACAATCATCGGAAAAAACGATGCTGGAAAGTCAAACATTTTAAACGCAATCAGGATAGTTTTGGAGAATGTGAGAGTAACTAAAGAAGATTTCCATAAAAATACCAATGAAAACATTGAAATATCTTTAATATTTGATGTTACTGACAATGATGAGATTATGAGAGGCATAAATTCTAGCGGTAACCTCCCAAGAGGACAAGGACTTGAAGCGTTTTTTAATAAATCTTATAAACAGAACCCCAAGAACAGTAAGATAAAAATAAAAAGGATTTTTGAAAAAGAAAAGCTTAAAGGGCGTAATTATAAGGGGGAGACTGTTGTAGAGTATTTTGACGAAAGTAAAAATAAATGGACTAAAATTGAAAATAAAGGTCTTATCCGCACAATACTGCACGCTCTCCCCGAGGTTATCTACATTTCGGCAATAAGAGATGTAATTGAGGAAACAACACAAAAATCTGGTTTTTTAATGTCTAAGCTTCTTTCTCCAATTCTAGAAAAACAAAGTGAAAAAAACCGGGATAATGAACAGAAAAGTATAGTAGAACTAAAAAAAGAGCTTCAAGATGCAATCCGTAAAGAGTCCAAAAAGTTAGAAGAAATTATTTTAGCTGAAATGGCTGTATTTAGTGATTCAATTGAAAAAATAGAAATTGAACCAAATAAGCTCCAAATTAACTTTAGTCCTAGAATACGAATCAAAGATAAACACTTGCCAAATGGTGTCCCACTTGAACAGAGAGGTGCAGGCCTTAGAAGTGAATTTCTTTTGGCTATGTTTAGAGCATGGGCGGAGATTGGTGCAGGAAAGGGTTATATAATCCTCTTTGAAGAACCAGAACTTTATTTACATCCAGAGGCTCAGAAAAAGATGTTCTATGCATTAAAACGTATAAGCAACGAGGCTCAGGTTCTCCTAACAACTCATTCAACAATATTCGTGGATAGAAGTGATTTAAAATCAATATGGCTCATACAGAGAGAAAATGGAGAAACAAAGATTAAAACATTCGAGAAAGCTGAAGGGTTATCTGAAATCCTTGAGGAAATTGGAGCGGCTCCAAGTGATTTATTCCTATCAAACGGTATTATTTATGTTGAAGGAAAAACGGAGATTAAAGTATTCAACAAAATCGCAAAAGCAATATGCCCTAAGTGGGAAGAGTATAATATTGCAATTATTAGTTTAGGAGGAAATAATATTTATGATTTATCTGATACACTTTTGTCTAATGGATTTGCTTCATTAACTCCCAATGCAATTATTGTTGTAGATTCCGATGGAAGTGAAATTGATGACAATGGAAATTGCAAACCGGAACCTAAAAAGCTTGAGATAAAAGAAAAATTTGAAAAATATGGGATTACTGTCCATATTCTCAAAAAGAGAGAAATCGAAAATTATATTTTGCCTGAAATTATCGAAAAATACTTCACTGAAGGATACATTAACTCTAAATATAAAACTAAACTCAAAGATCACCCTAGAGACATTGGGAATAAAATTGAAAAGTATTTTGAAAGAAAATATTTTAATTATTTCAAAAAAATAGAGGCTAGATTAAGAAAGCTAGAAGAAAAACACAATGAGCTCAAAGCTATGACAATATCTCCTTGCCAAGATATCGTTAAGAGTGTTGACAAGCTACTATCTCGTAAAAAATGGAATGACGAAAAAGCGGAGATAACCCCAAAACTATTTGAAATGATGCTTAAAGAGAAAAAAGTCCCATCTGAATTTAGGGAGATACTTGAAAAAGCAATAAGAAAATGTGGATTTGAACCGGAATTTAGTGATGAGTTCGATTATATTCACTGAGATTATATTCACTAGCTATTCAAGTTCAAATATCTCAATATTTTTTTAAACGCTGAGCTTTAGTTCTAACCATGAACATCGCCGAGATGCTCGCGCTCATAGCTCTGGGCTACGTTCTCAAAAGGCTGATTAAATCGGAGAAGCCCTTCGATTACCTCCGGATTCTGGTCAACGACGTTCTGCTCGCCCTGTTTATCTTCGGCAACGTCGCGAGCAAGGATTTGGCCTATCTACTCAGCATAAAGACGGTCTTCCTCTACGTCTTCCTCGTCATCGGCATAAGCCTGTCAACGTCCTACCTCTACGGTCGCTTCAAGCTCAAGGACGACCCCTGGGCCGGCGCGCTGATGGTGCTCTCTATCTACCCCAACACCGCCGCGCTGGGCTTTCCAATCGCGAGCCTCTTCCTCAGCGACATAACGCCGGCGATACTCTACTCGACGACCAACTCGATGATAGTCATTCCGATTGTGACTTTCATAGCGGCACACTACTCCAGCGGGGGCGCGAGCGTCAGGGAGAGCTTTCTGAAGGCCCTCAAGTTCCCGCCAACGCTGGCCAATTTAATCGCTTTGGCACTCGTGGTAGCGGGGGTAAAGCTCCCCGCCGGAATCATCGAGCCGATAAAAACAATCGGCTGGCTCAGCATACCGCTCCTCCTCATCTACTTCGGCTCGAGGATAACGCTGAGGGCCTTCGACGTCAGAAAGCTCCTGGAAGTTGGAACCTTCAGGATTGCGATTCCCTTCGCCTTCGTTTTCCTCACCCTCCGCTGGGCCAAGCCCGAGGTCTTTTACTCGGTTCTCGTCGAGGCGAGCATGCCCCCAGCAATAGCGGCCAACGCGATTTTAGCTCAGTACAGGCTCAAGGCCGAGGAAGCGATAAGCGTAACCTTCGTTCTCACTCTCCTCGTCATTGGGCTCTTCGTCGCCCTGCGCTTTCTGATTTGAGAATTAGGGCGACCTAAGGAAAGGATAATATATCCCCTGGGCCAAGTTAATTTAATACCGGCGCTGGTACCGTTTAGTTCTTTGGAGGGCTTCCCATGAGGAAGGCAGTTGCGGTGGCGGTCGTCATTTTGATTGTTCTCGGGGCCGTCGCCGGGACGGTCTACGTCGGGTATTCGCAGGAACCGGGGCGTGAGGTGGCCCCAAGAAACGACGGGGATAGCCCTGACCCCGAATCCGCTCTCATTAAGTTCCTCGAACGTCCGTCCGATGGGCTCTTGAAGTTCCAGGATGGCGCGGAAGGGGAGTATGAACTCCCCCAACTCCCCAATGCTCATGACATCATCGTTTCGCGGGCCCCTCCCAACAATCCCGACCCCGATGGAGCCATATGCCAACGAAAAAACCAAGCATGTCGTTTGTGGGGAACTAAAACAGCTCTTCTCGGCCTTCCCGTGGGATTACCCTCCGGACCGCGTTTTCTTGGGGTGGTGTCATGAAGAGGGTTTTGATTGCAATCCTTCTCGTTTTTGTGGTTCTATCCGCCGGCTGTATGGGCGGAACCAACACGCCAACCACCGAGAGCCAATCCGCGACCAGTTCAACGACCGCGCCCGGAGAAAGCCCGGAGACAGAGCCCTGGGCCTACCAGAGCCTCAACCTTGAGCCGACGGAAGAACTTGGCTACTCCCTTCACACGGGTTCGCTGTCGGGCACGAACGCCGAGGTGGAAGTCATAGTCATTGACAAGCCCGCGGACTTCGCGAAGACGAGCGCCAACTGGGAGGCATCGCCGGACGAGGTTTCCGCCAGCAACGTGGTCTTTCAGGTCGGAAAGAACGTTTACTACTTCGAGCTCAGGGACGATGGGGTTTACACTGAGGCCGGAAGGGTGGTTGGCGACCTCTTCGACTTCATACGGCTTGACGATGACAAGTACATCGGCTGGGAGAACGGGGTCGTTCGCGTTTACCTGCGCTCCCTCAACAAGTACCGCGAAAAGAAGGGTGTACTTGCCTACGCGACCACGGTGATAGGGGGAAAGCTCGCGATAGTGACGTCCTTTGAGGACAACCTCACCGTCACGACCTTTGAGAGTGGAAACGCCGAGAGCGAGGAGTACACCTTTGACTGCACAATCCTCTCTATGCACCCGGCCTTTGGAGAAGGGACCATCGCGGGCTTCTACATGGGGACCACCTGCGGGTTCTACTACGTTGACCCCGACCTCAACGTCCACGATTCCGGCCTCGGCGATGATAGCTGGCAGATTGTCTCGAACGACCACGACGAAGTTGGAAGCGTGGTTCTGTACTCAAGCGACTCAAGTTCGGTCGTCACGACCTACTACGACTGGGACGACGACGCGGTTTACGTGAGCGAGCCTCTGAAGGTTGAGAAACGGCCGTCATCGGCATCGCTCAGCTGGTTCTACCTCGCGCTCGCGTACGGGAACAAGCTCTACCTCTACGAGCTTGGCGAGGACAGCGCGTACCACTACGTCGGGACCATAACCTTCCCCGACCTCGTTCTCGACGTCAAACTCGTTCAGCCCGACGACAACACGCTTGAAATCGGGGTGGCGTGGAGCAGGGGCTTCGCCCACATCGTCGTTCCCGTTTCAGAGCTCAAGGGCGAGCACACCTTCAGCGTTGGAAAGGAGCTGAGTGAGAGCACGGGAACGGAGACGACGGGCGAGACGGGCACGTCTACCTCCGCGCCGGGGGAGCTGAACCTTGAGGGCGTTCTCGAATCGTTCACCTTCGAGGAGGTTAACTTCGGAGACCTCAAGGGCGTGAAGATTCACCTGCTGAAGAGCCCGGATTATAGGAACGTTCACGACTGGATGGGATGGGCCTCGTACGCCTCGGCAGGGCTTCCCGACGTCTACTTCGCCTTCGGGAATTACCTCGTTAGGGTCAGGGGCGGGGAGATAAGGAACCTGTACTACAGCGGTGAAGACATCAACAAGTACAGCCTGAGCGCCGTCTATGTTCTCCCCGCGACGCCAAAGGACATCTCAATCAACATCTACGACTCCGACGAGCCCTTCTTCGCGGGAACCGACGGAAAACTCTACCTAATCTACGACAACGAACTGAAGAGCGAGGACACGCCAAAGGGCAAAATCCGGTATTACGAAACCACCGGCTACGTGAGCTGGAACATAGACGCCGACGGCGTGACCGCCCTCGCGAGGAGGAGCAACTATTACTACACGGCCTGGAAGGGTAAAACGCTCTACGTGATTGCTTACACGAGCGACCAGCTTTACGACGCCCGCCAGAATGGACTGCCCGCGGTCACACCCAAGTCGATAACGCTCCCCGAGGACATCGTGGCAGTTTATCCGATGAAGTACGGAGAAGGTCTGCTGATAAGAACCGAGACCGGCCTCTACCTCTACGACGTCGCCGGCTACTACAAGTACGGGGCCGGAAAGCTCTACACCCTGCTCACCAACGCCCCCGGAAAGTTCGCCTACCAGCACTACACAGAGGACGCGGTGATATACAACGGTGACCGCTTCACCTGGATTGAGCTGACGGGCAAATACGATTCCAACGACATCTACGTCCCGGTAGTCGAGGTATACCCGGCAACAGTTACGATTTCCGGAGCCAAAACGTTCTCGATAATGTACAACACCTACGACACCCAGCTGGCCGTTGGCTTCGACGGGAGGATAGCCCTATACAACGTGACGACCGGCTACTACTATGACGAGAACGACAACAGGGTGTACTACCTCAACCTGACGCTCGACCAGTCCTTCAGCGTTCCATTCACGCCCGACTACGTCTACGGTGAGGACGAGTGCTACTGCCACGTCAGCTACCACGCGAACTACTACTACGCCTGGGCCGGAAACGACTTCTACGTCCTCCTTGGACCCAACCACAGGAGATGGTGAACTTTCTTTTTTCAAATTTCAAGACCCGGAAGGTGAGATGAAATGGGGTTTATGGATTCCCTGAAGAAGGCAACATCAACAATCGTGAAAAACATACGGCACAAGGAGTTCAAGCTCAGGGCCGGAGAGCTCGCGGAGAAGTGGAACGTCCTGAGCAGGTACCGGCCGGAGATTAAGATAAGGACTGGCAACCAGGACTGGTGGTGGGAGATTTCGAGAGTCTACGTGGCGGAGAAGGAGGTAGGCCTCATACGAAGGTCTAAGGTGAAGAGGGTCTTCATCGAGTACATCGAGCGCTACGAGGACTACTACGACGAGGACGAGGAGGAAGAGCGCGGTTGGTTCGACTACCGGCGCGAAAGCGACATCGTGAAGATGGAGAAAGGCCTCGATGACAAGGTCGAGATAAGGCTGACGCTCGCCAACTACGAGAAGATGCTTGAGAAAGAGGGGGAGATTCTGAAGTGAGGGCGGTAAGACTTCTGCTCGTGCTCCTCGTCGTTGGCGTTCTCATCGCGAGCGGTTGTACGGCCCAGAGCCCAACCAGAACCCCCGATGAGGAGCAGGGCGCGACCGGAACGGGCTCGTCGAGCACGCCTTCCGTTTCAACGGGAACCGGCGAACAGACGCAGACCGGGGAAACGCCGGCTGGAGTCGAGGAAAAGCCCAGCGGGGTCGTGACGGCGGAGGTCTTCAACAGAACCCTCGCGGTGAACGCCTCCCTCGTTCCGGACTCGACCTTCGACTGCCTCTCGAAGGCACCCGGGTTGATAAAGGCCTACTACTCGGCGGTTAAGGACGAGAAGAACGTCAGCAGTTTCTTCGACCTGAGCGTCGTGGACGAAGGGTCCCTCGTCGAGCTTCACGAGGCCCTCTACCGGGCGGTTGACTTCAGGGAGCTGAGCGTAAGCGAGCCCAACTGCTCCGTCATCAGCACGAACCTCGTGGCGTGCTCCTACCACTACAGCGCCGTTCTCGTCAAAGACGGACAGGAGAAGGCCGTCGAGAGGGACTACATCACTTTCCTCGCAGGGGACTCCTGCAAAATCGTCTGGACGGAGGAAGGAAAATGAAGAAGACGCTCCTTCTCATCTTCCTCCTACTGGCTTCACTGGCCCGGCCAGTGCCAGCAGTCGCCGATTCTTCGGCCTACCTCGACACCGACGGGGACGGCCTGAGCGACGCATTTGAGCTGGCCTACAACGAGACCCACTACGGTATGGTTTACCACCTCAACCCGGCCAACCCCGACAGCGACGGCGACGGTCTCTCAGACGGCTTCGAGCTTAAGTTCGGGAGCAGTCCTTTTCTGAGCGACACCGATTTCGATGGCCTGGGCGATGCCATCGAGGCCTTCTACGGCACGAACCCGAGGAGCCCGGACACCGACGGTGACCACCTGAGCGACAAGTTCGAGGTCTACGGCGATTTCGGAGTCAAGTTGCCCCCGTCGGACCCAACTTCCTGGGACACTGACGGCGACGGGATAGACGACTACTTCGAGGTCAAGATGACGACGGCCTGGAAGGAGGCATGGGAGAGGCCGTTCTACCTGAATTCCGACTGGGACGGCGACGGAATAGTTGACGGCAACGAGATTCTGCCCTACGATGGCTCGTATCACCCAACGGTCGACCCGTATTCGGCGTATGAAATGGACGGCGATTCTCACCCGAGCCCCCTCCTCAACGGTCAGAAGTTCTACATCTGCTTCACGAGCCCGGACTGTGACGGGGACGGGCTGAACGACAGGGACGAGCTGGAAGCCGGGACGAACCCGGTGGAGATAGACTCCGACGATGACGGCCTCTACGACGGCTGGGAGGTCAGGCTCGGCACGAATCCGCTGGCAGGTGATACCGACGGCGATGGACTGAGCGACCTCAAGGAGATCCTCCCGGAGCTCGCGTATTACGCCTACCACAACGCAACTCCTGACTGGGTCGTTATAACCGATACACTCGCATATTACTACAACTGGACACTCGATTACAGCCTGACGTGGAGCATGGTCTGCGCCCAGAACTACGACTACCTGCTCTCAGCCTATCCTGAACCCATCGTAGACGATTCCTACTTTGAGTACCAAGGCCAGGTCTGCTTTATCCCGCCGGCAACGAACCCGCTCTCCCCAGACACCGACGGTGATGGTTTGAGCGACGGCGAGGAGGTGAACTTTGAATACGCCTATTTCTTCGCAAACATCACGGAGATGCGTATTACTCATCTAAACCCTGCAAACCCGGACACTGACGGTGATGGACTTCTGGACTCGGTTGACGTTGTTCCAGTAGTCCCGGAGGGAGTTACCGAGGTTTACAAATCTTCCACAGGTTCATCGAGCGCGCAGGACCTTGACTCCGACGGAATAATCGAAGGGGACTCCTGCGCCTACTTCCAGGACTGCGACGGGGACGGGATAAGCGATAACGCCGAAGTTACGTGGTGGCACACCGACATGAGGAAGCCGGACACCGACGACGATGGATTGACGGACTTCGAGGAGATTTCGATAAGAACGGACCCAACGAAACCAGACACCGATGGCGACGGATTCTCGGACTTCGTGGAATGGAAGGAAGGAACGGACCCGACCGACCCGCTGTCCCACCCGAAGGCCCCGCCGGCGATAGAGGTGCCGAAGTACGGGGAGGTCGAGGACAAGCTAACGGAACCGCCGAAGCCAAAGGTAGAGCACGATGTGAAGTTTTTGCTGAACGGAAGAGAGATAGAGCCCGACGGGTTCATAACGGTGGTCCTTGACGGCGACACAGCGGAGTTCCGGATTGAAGCTCCCCCGGTTACAGTCATCTACCCGGAAGGGCGGGAAGAGCGGTACAATCTCAGCTACATAAGCATTTACGGCAACGACGATGACCGCGTTGAGGGAGCCAACGGCACGTACACGATAACCTTCACGAACCTGACCGAGATTGGGTTCTCCTTTGTATCCTTTAACGTTGAGCTGAACTACGGCGACTGGAAGAGATATTTCTACACCTTCAACATCGAGGCGAAGTACCGGACAGACCCAGTGGTGAGGCTCCTCAACGCGACGTGGGACGAGAACCTCGACGTCGGAAAGCTACGGTTCGAGTGCCGGTTCTGCAAGAACGTGACGATAACCGTCCCCGGGGCCCTCGTCAACGGACAGGAGAAGAGGACAATCAACTTCGGAACCACGAGAAGCCTGAGGTTCTTCTACGCGAGGATAGTGCCCCACCGCTACACCGTTCCGGGTGAAGGCGACGTTGGAACCGTTTACACGAAGTACGAGGACAGCGTTGAGGTCATGAAGACCGGGAAGGACATCGGCGTCCTGACGGCGAAGATGGTCGAGGCGAGGAGCATAGGCTCGAAGATAGTCTACGGCATGGTCGCAACGGCCAAGGGGGTAAAGACAATCGTTGGCGGTGTCGAGGCCTTTATTCCCGAGGACGAGGACGCGCCGGCGGAGGAGGGCATTGACGCGCGCGACTCCAAGAAGTTCTCGAAGGAGGCCTTCAAGGAGGGCCTGCTCGACTGGGTCAAGGAGAAGCTCATCGATGCCACCTTTGACTACGTCACCGAGAAGGCAGTCCAGTACGCGGACGAGAGCGAGCTCGAAGCCAGAAGGCACGAGACGACCTACCACGTGACTGTTAAGGCCTGCAATGACTTCGGCTGCAGGGTTTACAGCTTCTCCGTCAGGGGCTACGCCTACGACGTTGACTGACGCGGTCCTTTCTTTTTTTTACGTCGTTCAAACAGAGGCGAAGGGTGAAGACCGATGGAGCCACAGCTGATAGTTCCAGTTCAGGAGATAGCGAGGGGAAGACCCAAGTTTGGAATATGGGCCGTTGTGGGAGATAAGGTCTACTACATCAGAATGAAGGAGGGAACGTGGGGCGACGCCCTGAACAGGGGACTCATGTACGGAGGGGCAAGCCTATCCATGTACGTCGCCTTCCAGGCGGGTCAGGAGTACCAAGAGGCCGTTGAGAGGTACCTCTCCTCCCTTGAACTTCCGCCGGACTTCATAGAGCGCGCCGATGACTACGCGAGGGAGAGCGAGAGGAGCTTCGTGGCGAGGGTTGAGGAGACCTCCATAAAGCGCGGAAAGGGCTTCCTCGGCAACGAGGCCAACGGTCAGACCCCGGTCGAGCTTAAAGCCCCCAACGGCTCGGTGAAGTTCTACGTTCCGACGGAAACGTTCGAGAAGATAAAGCCACTCCTCCTGACGATGCCCTTCAGGGAGTACAGAGAAGCGAGGATTTGGGTTTTTTAGTGTTTTCAATTTTTCCCCGCTCCGGGAGGGGCAGTTCCGGGCAAAGGTTTTTAAATCCATTCTCAATTCCCAACGCGAAGGGGCGGCTGGCGGGAGCTGGCCGTCACCGGGAGGTGGTTGTATGGCAAGGATGCACGCGAGAAAGAGGGGTAAGTCAGGCTCAAAGAAGCCTCCAAGGACCGCTCCGCCGACCTGGGTGGAGTACACCGCCGAGGAGGTTGAGGCTCTCGTCGTTAAGCTCAGGAAAGAGGGCTACAGCACCGCCATGATAGGAACGATTCTCCGTGACCAGTACGGCATACCGAGCGTTAAGCTCGTCACAGGCAAGAAGATAACCAAGATTCTTGAGGAGAACGGCCTCGCGCCCGAGTACCCTGAGGACCTCATGGCCCTCATCAGGAAGGCCGTCAACCTCAGGAAGCACCTTGAACAGCACCCCAAGGACAAGCACTCAAGGCGCGGTCTCCAGCTCACCGAGAGCAAGATTAGGCGCCTCGTCAAGTACTACAGGAGAACCGGAAAGCTTCCGGCGAAGTGGCGCTACGACCCGGAGCAGGCAAAGCTCCTCGTTCGCTGACCCTCTCCTTCTTCTTCCTTGGTGATGCCCCGTGGACAGGGAAGCCTTTCTGGAGAGGGTTCGCGAGGGAGCCGAGCTTATTAAGATGCACATCGAGTTAGGTCACACCATAAGGCTAATCTCGCACCGCGACGCGGACGGGATTACCGCCGGCGCTATTCTGGCCAAAGCGATAGCGAGGGAAGGCGGAAGGTTTCAGCTCAGCATCGTCAAGCAGGTCAGCGAAGAACTCATCGACGAGCTCGCGCGGGAGAACAGGGAGATATACGTCTTCAGCGACCTCGGAAGCGGTTCTATAGAGCTGATTGAGAAGAAGCTCGACGGGACGGTCGTCGTGGCCGACCACCACCCGCCGGAGGGAGACTTCTCGAGTGAATCCAAGGTTCTCATCAACCCGGTTCCCTTCGGGGCCAACAGCGTCCGCGATTTGAGCGGTTCCGGCGTCGCCTACTTTCTGGCCAGGGAGATGGACGGGAAGAACAGGGATTTGGCCTACGTAGCGACCGTTGGCGCGGTTGGAGACATGCAGGAGATAGACGGCACCTTCCACGGCCTCAACCTTGAAATCCTTGAGGACGGCAAAAAGCTCGGAATCCTCGAGGTCAGAAAAGAGTTGAGGCTCTTCGGCAGGGAGAGCAGACCGCTCTACCAGATGTTGGCTTACGCGACCAATCCCGAAATACCGGAGATTACCGGCGACGAGAGGAAGGCAATCGAGTGGCTCCGCGCGAGGGGCTTCGACCCGGAAGTCCACTACTGGCAACTCCGCGAGGAGGAAAAACGGAAGCTCCACGAGGCTTTGCTCGTCCACATGATAAAGCACTCCGCGCCGAAGGAGGCAATAGACAGGCTCATCGGCGACGTGGTGATAAGCCCGCTCTATCCCGAGGGCGACGTCAGGCACGAGGCGAGGGAGTTCGCGACACTCCTCAACGCTACTGGCCGTTTAAACGCGGGAACGCTCGGAGTGGCGATATGCCTCGGCGATGAAGACGCATACAAGAAGGCCAGGAAGATGCTCGAGGACTACAAGAGGGAGCAGATAGAGGCGAGGAAGTTTCTGATTCAGAACTGGAGCATGGCCGAGGAAGGCGAGCACGCCTACGTCTTCTACGCCGGCAAGAACATCCGCGACACACTCGTGGGCATAGTGGCGAACATGGCCATCAACGCCGGTTTGGCAAATCCCGAGAAGCCCGTCGTTGTGATAGCGGACAGCGAGGAGGACGAGAACCTCGTCAAAGCATCGGCCAGGACGACCGAGAAGGCCCTTAAGAAGGGCTACCACCTTGGAGAGGCCCTGAAGGAGGTCGCCGAGAAGCTCGGTGGAGAAGGCGGTGGCCACGCCATTGCCGCGGGCATAAGGTTCCCCAAGGGCAGGATAGACGAGTTCATCAGGTACTTCAACGAAGCGCTGGCGAAGCAGGTGAAGAGAAATGAGGATTGAGGCGAACGTTGAGATACGGTGGCACTACGGCGATGAACTCAAGGCCAGGGCAATAGCGGAGGCGATAGAGGTCGACAATGAGGCCATGCCGGCGGAGCTAAAGAAAAGTTTAAATGTGCGAACCCGATGGGTTGATGGAGACGTCATAACAAAGGTTAAATACTCGGGTGAGATTGAGACCCTCATCAAAGCGCTCGATGATTTGGTGTTTTCGGTCAAGGTCGCCGAGGAAATGACCGAAAAGGTGTGAATTGGAGGTGTTAAGATGGCAAGGGGTAACCCAAGGCGTAGGGCAGCCGCTACCAAGGATAAGTGGAAGATGAAAGACTGGTTCGTGATTTACGCTCCGGAGTTCTTCGGAAGCAAGGAGATTGGCCTCACCCCGGCCGACGAGCCGGAGAAGGTCGTTGGAAGGGTTATCGAGACGACCCTTAGGGACCTCACCGGTGACTTCACCAAGAGCCACGTCAAGCTCTACTTCCAGGTTTACGACGTCAAGGGCCAGAACGCTTACACCAAGTTCAAGGGCCACACCCTCGCGAGGAGCTACATAAGGAGTCTAGTCAGGAGAAGAACCACTCGCGTTGACGGAATTTTCAACATCACCACCAAGGACGGCTACAAGCTCCGCGTTATGGGCATGGTTATCGCCTACAGGCGCATTCAGACCAGCCAGGAGAGGGCCATAAGGAAGATAATGCAGGACATCATCTACAAGAAGGCCGAGGAACTCAACTTCGCCGACTTCGTCCTCCAGTCTGTCAACGGCCAGATTGCCCAAGAGATTGCCAAGGAAGCGAGGAAGATATACCCGATTAAGCGCGCCGAGGTTAGGAAGATTAAGGTTCTCGCCGAGCCGGAGGCCTGATGGCCTCCTGAAAAATCTCTTTTCTGGTTCCTCTCTGGCAAATTACCCACGCGTTCCAAAAGGCTTATTAACTTGCACCCCTACAAGTAACTTGCGGGGGTGCAAGTTGTGCTGTTCTCACCCTATCCAAAGACCAAACGGGAGGAACTCTTTGACAGAGATGAGGAGCTGAGAGAGATTAAACACGCCGTTGAGCGCGGGGAGAGGCTTATACTGCTGTTGGGCATCAGGAGACTTGGCAAAAGCTCGCTCCTCAACGTCGCGCTCAACGAGCTTCCTTATCCTTCGGTGAAGGTTGACGTGAGAAAGACTTATTCCGAGTATTCCTCCGTGAGCAGGTACGCGATAGGAAGGGCGATTGTCTCGTCTTTGGAAGGCAGACGTCGGCTTCTGGAGGAGCTCAAGGATTTTCTCTCAAGAATTCGCGGTATAGCCGTTTCGGGCCTGAGGATTGAAGTTTCCCCCAAGGGTTTCTCTCTCACGGAACTGCTCGAGGCCCTCAACGAATATGGGGAGAGAAAAGGTCGGTTGATTATAGCCTTCGACGAGGCTCAGTACCTCAGGTTCGGCGGTGCAACGAGGTACGACGGCATAATAGCCTACGCCGTGGACAACCTTGAAAACCTAACCTTCGTACTTACCGGCTCAGAGGTCGGTCTGCTCTTCGATTTCCTAAAGTTTCACGACCCGGACGCGCCCCTCTTCGGCAGGTACCACCACGACATCGAGCTCAAGAGGTTCCCGCCCGAGCTGAGCGAGGAGTTCCTCAGGAGAGGCTTTGAGGAGGCAGGTGTCCCGGTGGGAGACGATGAACTTAAGAAGGCCGTAGAGGAACTCGACGGCATACCCGGCTGGCTTGCCCTCTACGGATACGTCAGGACAACCCGCAACCTCGGTCATGACGATGCCATCGCGGAGGTTCTGAAGGAAGCCAGAACGGTAGTCGGCAGGGAGCTCTCAAGGCTGTTCTCATACAGCCCGCGCTATCGGGTGATTCTGAAGGCGGTAGCGCTCGGCTATTCCCGCTGGAGGGACATCAAGGACTACGTGACGATGAAGCTCGGCTATATCAACGACTCCAACTTTTCGGCGCTCCTGGAGAACCTCGTTAAGTCTGGCTACGTTGAGAAGACGGGGGAAGGGTATAGAATCCCAGACCCTGTTCTTGAGAGGGTTTTCAGGGAGCTTTGAAATCGAGAACCTTTTTAAAAGCCCTTCCAACTCCAGAGGGGTGAGAGAATGAAGTTCCTCGTCAAGACCCAGCGCGACATGGAGGCCGTTGCCGGCAACTACATCAGGGAGGCAATCCCCGATGCAGAGGTCTGGATTGCGCCGATGGGCTACACGGGATTGGTTTTAGTTGAGGCCGATGAAAATGCCCTCGAAAAGCTCCTCGAGATTCCCGAGGTCGAGAGGGTGATTCCGGTTCTGGTCGAGACCGAGGCCGACCTCGATAAGATAGCCGAGAGCGCCGAGAAGATTGCACACCTCATCGGCGAGAACGAGACCTACGCCGTCAAAACCAAGAGGCGCGGGAAGCACGACTTCTCGAGCATAGATGTGAACCGGGTTCTTGGGGCCAAAATCAAGGAACTCACCAACGCCGACGTGAACCTCAGCTGGCCCGACAAGGTCGTCCAGGTCGAGATAATCGGCGACAAAGCCTACATCTCCGTCCTCCCCGGCGAGGAATACAGGAAGTACACTCCAGACAAGATTGACGCGAGGAAGCTCTTCAGGAAGCTGACGATAGTTCAGATGCCCTACTGGGGCGATTATAAAGCCTGCAGGAAGTTCGGCGAGAAGATAGGTCGCGCGGCACAGGCCTTCGAGGTCAAGGAGCTCATAATAGCGCCCAAGGAGAAGATGGACGCCTTCGAGCTGATGGAGTTCCTGAGGGGCGTCAAGGCAGGCCAGGAGAGCCGTTACAAGATACAGCGCGAGGCCTATCCCTGGAAGGTGGAGAAGGTTCCAGTCTCGCTCTGGGACCTCTACCAGGTGATTCGCGACAAGAGGAGGAACAAGAGACTGCTCATAATCACAGACCCGAAGGGACCGACCCTGGCAGAGGTCAAGGAGGAGCTCGCCAGGGACCTGCACCACGCGAGGGAGGTAGTTGTCTTCATCGGCTCGCGCGAGGGAATCCCGCGCGGTCTGTTCCGGTTCGCTGACTACGTTGTCGACTTGGCCCCGTATATGACCTTCGCCACAGAGCACGGCATTCCGGCGACGCTCGTTTCCCTATGGGAGGTTTACGAGGAGTTCCTGAGGGAGAACGAGAAGGGGGAGTGACCCCCTTTTCTTTTTCTGGCGTCAGACCCTAAGGTCGTCCTCACCGCTCGGGAATCCGCCGTAGTCATCATCCGCCGTTTCGGTTTCTGGAGAAGAGGTTCTTAAAACTCACGAAAGGAGGTAGAATATCCCCGCTCCGGCGAGGCCACCGAGCAGGCTCGCGAGGAAGTTCGTCGAGTTGTTGTCGGTAACACCCTTGTTCTCAAGCGTCGCCCCTATGAGGCTGTCGAGGTTGACCCCGATGAAACCACCGAGCACAACGGCCAGGAACATCTGAGTTTTGTGGGCCGTCAGCGGGAGGGCAAACAGCGCTATCACCAGGCAACCAAGGAGGGCGAAGAGCTCACCGGCGAGTGAGATTGCTCCGTTGGTTCCCGGCCTTGCAGGTTTAAGGTTTGTGATGAGCCTCGGCTTTCTGCCGAAGACCTTTCCGAGTTCACTCGCCAAGGTGTCACCGTTCACGGTCGCTATCGCCGAGAAGGTCGCCGCCCAGAAGGTGTCCATCATGGAGAGCTTCTCGAGAAGGAGGAAAAGAACCACCGCAAGGCCGTTGCCAATCACGTTGCCCCAGCTTCTTACACCCCCGTTGGACTGCGCAACGCCCTTCTTCCGCTTTTCATCGTAGCGGTATTTGGTTGCAAGAACACCGAGGACCACGAAGGCGAGGAGCGCCAGGAATGGATAAATGCCACCGAGCTCGATGACGGCCAGACCGAGTAGGGATGCCGAGACCGCCCCCTTTCCGTCAAGGGCCCCGAACTTGTACGAGCCTACGCCAAGCACTGCAACGACTGCAACGTCAGTGATGAGCCTCTCAAGCATCCCTGACACCTGGGGTGAGTTATGAAGGGGGTTTATTACACTTTCCCCTAACGAGGTAGAAGAAAAATCAGAGGGCCTCGAATTTGACGGTCTCGGTGACGAAGGTTATGTCAAGGTGCTCTATTCCCGGTATCTTCTTGGTGACTTCCGCTATAATCTTCTCAAGTTCCCTCATGTCCTTCGGGCCGATTATGTGCAGAACCAGGTTGTGGGAACCGAGGGCACGCTGGATTATCTTGACGTTCTCGTCCTCCTTGAGGGTAGCGATTAGCTCACCGACGTCCACATCCGGCCTAACAGTAACACCGAGGATAACATGTATATAACCGAGGGCATCATAGTTGGGGATAACGGTGTACTTCAGGATGACGCCGTTCTGCTCGAGGCGGTTCATTCTCCTGGATATCCTCTGCCTCGTGGTACCGAGAAGCTCGGCAAGCTCCTTGTAAGTGAGACGGGCGTTCTTGGCGAGCAACTTCAAAATCCGAAGGTCAACGGCGGTTATTTTATCGCTCATTTGCTCACCTCCGTTTTAGTTACTGGGAGAGTTTGCCAACTCCTATAAAAATATTTCGTTTTTGAAAGCATTTATCGGTCATTCGGTTATTCTAAAGCGCCGATGCAACGGAGACTGCGGGGAAAAATGTAGAACAAAGTGTTAAGACAGAAGGCTTTTACTCAGGCATAATTACCGAGTTTTCGAACTCTCTGATTTGGAATCCCTTGCACGGTATTTCTCAACGCTCAGCTTGAGGGCTTCTCCCGCGTCTATCCCGTAGTGGTTGGCTATGCAGAGGAGGGCGAAGAGAACATCGCCAAGTTCCTCACGGAGTTTTTCCTCGTCGGCTTTTCCTTTGATTCCCTCGTAGCCGAGCATGGCGTCTGCAAGCTCACCAAGTTCCTCCGTTAGTGCGGTGAACATCTCGAAGGGCTTCCAATAACCACCGAGTTCTTGAATTAGCTCGTCAACGAGCTTCTGCCATTCATTCACCGAGGAGTTCCCCCCTGACCTTGGCGAGGTACTCTTCAAGGACGTCCCTCTTTGCTTTGTAGAAGCGCATTCTTCCCTCCTTCCTCTCCTCGACGAGGCCGAGGGACTTGAGCGTCCTCAGGTGGTGGCTTATGAGGGTCTGGTCCTGCTCGAGGGCCTCCGAAATTAGACACACGCAGAGCCACTTGTCGCGGAGGAGCTTGAGAATTGCAAGCCTGAGCGGGTTTGAAAGGACCTTGAGGAACTTCACGGCCTCATCGTCCACGGAGGGCTCAACGTCTGCATCGAGCTCGGGGATTCCACACCTCTCGACGCACCTCATAACGGTCTTCTTCTGCCTTTCGTCGAGCTTCTCAAAGAGCTCCCTGACCTTCACGTGCATCACCGAATGGATAATGCATCAGGGATTAATAAAACTTTTCATATGAAACTTAATCTACAACCTCTATTGGCAACTCAACGCCGTCGCTCGAGTAGGCCCTTACACTATCTTCCGTGAAAGGCCACGCTATTATGAGATGAACCCCGCCGAACTTCGAGAAGAACTCCAAATCGCCCTCGGACGGCCACGGAGCCGGGCTCGGATGCGAGTGAACCGTCCCCTTGATGCTCTCGTCGTAGGGGAGCATCCACGTGTCGAAGAATATGCTCCTTGGCCCCGCGTGCGGGTTCGGGGCTATCAGAACCTCCTCGAAGATTCCGTCCTTCTCCCTCAGGAAACCAGCGAACTCGTTGGGATACGCGCTCCTCGCGAGCTGAAGGAGGTACTCGAAGAGCTCGCGCCTAATCCTTACCTTCATACTTCCACCTCAAAAGGGAAAGAATCAGAGGACGGCGATGCACTCAATCTCAACCTTGACGCCCTTGGGCAGGTTGGCCACTTCAACGACCGCCCTGGCGGGCTTCGCCTTTGAGAAGAACCTCTCGTAGACCTCGTTGAACTTTGGATAATCGTTGATGTCGCTGAGGAAGGCGGTAACTTTGACCACGTTCTCAGCGCTTCCACCGGCCTCTTCAACTATCGCCAGCATGTTCCTTATGGCCCTCTCTGCCTGCTCCTCGATGGTTTCGCCCACTATCTCCCCGGTCTCGGGGTCAATCGGTATCTGGCCTGAGACGAACAGGAACTTTCCGCCCTCGACCAATATCGCCTGGCTGTAGGGCCCTATCGGCTTGGGGGCCTTCTCCGTGTAGACAACCCTCTTCTCCATCTCAATCACCTCCGTCAGCGAAGCGAAGATTCCTCATCGTTTCCTCGGGTGTCCTCGGCCTCATCATCCTTTCTTTTCGAGGTACTTCTCAAGGGATTTGGCGGGAACGTCAAGGTTGAGGCCTATCTTCTCGAGCGCTATTCTGAGGGCGTAAACCCTCGCGTGCTCCTCGAAGGGTTCATCAGCGTAGAGTGAAGGCTCGAACGCCTCGTAAACCTCTATGACCTTTGGAATGTCCGATTTCTTGACCTTCTTGAAGGCCGAGAACTCCTCCTTGATTCCCTCTACGTCTATGTCAGCGTAAACGGGAAGCTTTAGGGTAGCGGTTTCGTTTATGCTCGCGAGCAGTCTTGCCACGTCGAGCATTGGAGTTTTCTCGTCTATGATGAGCCTCTTGACGACTATCCAGCGCCCGTGCTTCGCGGTGAAGTTGACGTGTGGCTCCTCAAAGGGGAACTCCACGTCAACGCCTTCGAGGATTCCCTCGGGGTAATCGATTGGAACGAGGGGCCTGAGCGTCTCCCTGACGAGGTAGGCCTTGGCGACATCCACGAGGAGCTTCCTGAGCTTCTTGTCGGTCTCGTTCACGAGGTTGCCGAGCTTTCTCGCGGTTCCGGGGGACTTGAGGGCAACGACGGTATCGGCCAGCGAGTCCTTCCTGAGCTCCTCCGCGAGGGCCTTCACGCCCTCAACGTCTATTGCATCGCTCAGGTAGCCACCAACCCTCGCGTTGACCGTGTTTGAAACTCCAGCCAAAAAGTGCGCTATCTCTTCGTTCTCCATATCGGTCAGCTTTTTGGCGACGCTCCAGTCGCGATGTTTGGCCGTGAACGCAACGTGCTCCTCAACCTTCATGCTCTCACCTGATTTGAGTTCTCGTCCGGGCTTTTATCTTTTTCCACCGACGTCGAAAAAGGTTATAAATCGCCCGGTTCATTGGGTCTTAGAGATGAGAGAGGGAAAGGAGATGGGCGAGGAGGAGATGGTTAAGGAAAAACCCCTCCCGCGCGAGTACGGGGAAAATCTAGACCTCGGCGTCGAGTTCGAGACGACCGAGGAAATCAAGGTTCCCGAGAAACTCATAGACCAGGTCATCGGACAGGACCACGCGGTTGAGGTCATAAAAACGGCAGCAACTCAGAGGAGGCACGTTCTCCTAATCGGTGAACCGGGAACGGGCAAGTCAATGCTCGGCCAGGCGATGGCGGAGCTCCTTCCGACGGAGAACCTCGAGGACATTCTCGTTTTCCCGAACCCGGAAGACGAGAACATGCCCAAAATCAAGACCGTTCCGGCCTGTCAGGGGAGGCGGATAGTCGAGAAGTACCGTGAGAAGGCAAAGAGCCAGGAGAGCATGAAGTCCTACATACTGCTCTTCGTCATGTTCACCGTCATGTTCGCCCTCTTCCTGCAGTTCACGGCAACGACGCTCCTCATGGGAATCTTCGTCATAATCCTCACCATGATGGCGCTCTCGAACATGCGCTTCAAGAACACCGTCCTCGTCCCCAAGCTCCTCGTTGACAACTGCGGAAGAACCAAGGCCCCGTTCATAGACGCAACGGGAGCGCACGCCGGTGCACTGCTTGGGGATGTCAGACACGACCCGTTCCAGTCAGGCGGTCTCGGAACCCCCGCCCACGAACGCGTTGAGCCGGGAATGATACACCGCGCCCACAAGGGTGTCCTGTTCATAGACGAGATAGCCACGCTGACCCTCAAGATGCAACAGAGCCTCCTCACCGCGATGCAGGAGAAGAAGTTCCCGATTACGGGCCAGAGCGAGCTCTCGAGTGGTGCCATGGTGAGGACCGAGCCGGTCCCCTGTGACTTCATACTGGTTGCCGCCGGAAACCTTGACACGATAGAGAAGATGCATCCCGCGCTTCGCTCGAGGATTAGGGGCTACGGTTACGAGGTTTACATGCGCACCACGATGCCGGACACGATAGAAAACAGGAGAAAGCTCGTCCAGTTCGTTGCCCAGGAGGTAAAGCGCGACGGCAAGATTCCGCACTTCACTCGCGAGGCCGTCGAGGAAATCGTCCGCGAAGCCCAGAAGAGGGCCGGCAGGAAGGGCCACCTAACGCTACGCCTCCGTGACCTCGGAGGTATCGTCAGGGCCGCAGGAGACATCGCGATAAAGAAGGGCAAGAAGGTCGTCGAGCGCGAAGACGTTCTCGAGGCCCTCAAGCTCGCCAAGCCCCTTGAAAAACAGCTCGCCGACTGGTACATCGAGAGGAAGAAGGAGTACCAGGTCATAAAGAGCGAGGGAAGCGAAATCGGGCGCGTCAACGGCCTGGCAGTTATCGGCGAGGAAAGCGGTATCGTCCTGCCGATTGAGGCCGTTGTTGCCCCAGCGGCGAGCAAGGAGGAAGGAAAGATAATCGTCACAGGAAAGCTCGGAGAGATAGCGAAGGAGGCCGTTCAGAACGTCTCGGCCATAATCAAGCGCTACAAGGGAGAGGACATCAGCAGGTACGATATCCACGTCCAGTTCCTCCAGACCTACGAGGGCGTCGAAGGTGACTCCGCGAGCATAAGCGTTGCCACCGCCGTCATCTCGGCCCTTGAGAACATTCCGATAAGGCAGGACGTTGCAATGACGGGCTCGCTCAGCGTCCGCGGTGAGGTCCTGCCGATAGGCGGTGCGACGCCTAAAATAGAGGCCGCCATCGAGGCCGGCATAAAGAAGGTCATAATCCCCAAGGCCAACGAGAAGGACGTCTTCCTGAGCCCGGACAAGGCCGAGAAAATAGAGATTTACCCCGTCGAGCGGATTGACGAGGTGCTTGAGATAGCCCTCGAGGACTCGCCGGCCAAGGACGAGCTCCTCAGGAAGATTCGCGAGACCCTTCCGCTCGCCCACTGAGCGGTCTTTTCTACTTTTCGTTTCTCCCCCTCTTGGAATTCACATCCGTGTCCAGTAATGCTTAAAAAACGTCCCATCTACGTTACCCACGGGGGTGAGCTAATGCTCAAAGTTGAGAACCTTCACGTAAACGTTGAAGACAAGGAGATACTCAAGGGGGTCAACCTCGAGATTAAACCCGGCGAGTTCCACGTCATAATGGGGCCCAACGGGAGCGGTAAATCAACTCTCGCCTTAACCATAGCGGGTCATCCAAAGTACGAGGTCAGGGACGGAAGGATTCTCTTCGAGGGCGAGGACATAACTGGACTCGGCCCGGACGAGAGGGCAAAGCGCGGGATTCTGCTGGCCTTTCAGGTTCCGCCCGAGGTCGAGGGCGTTAAGATAATCGACTTCCTCCAGCAAGTTCTGGTTGAACTCAAGGGACTCGACCCGGTGGAGGCCTACGACCTTATAGTTGAGAAGGCGAAGGAGCTGTGGTTTAAGGAAGAGGATTTGCACCGCTACGTGAACGTCGGCTTCTCCGGTGGCGAGAGGAAGAGGCTCGAGCTCCTCCAGGCGGTTCTCATCGAGCCGAAGCTCCTGATTCTGGACGAGCCCGACAGCGGTGTTGACGTTGATTCCCTCAGCGTAATCAGCAGGAAGATTGAGGAGCTCCACGAGAGGGGAACCGCGATACTCCTGATAACCCACTACGGCAGAATCCTCGAGCACATCGACAAGAACAGAATCACCGCCCACGTCATGAAGGACGGCAGGATTGTGAGGACCGGCGGGGGAGAGCTCGTCGACAGGATAGACAGGGAAGGCTTCGCCGGAATCTTTGAGGAGGTGGGAGCATGACGGAAACGATAACCATGAGCGATGCGAAAGCTATAATCGAGAACCAGATTGAGGAGCTCGCGAAGAGGAACAAAGAGCCAGAGTGGATGACCAGGCTCAGGTACAAGGCGCTTGAGGCCTTCGAGAGGGCCCCTCTGAACGACCCGGTCATAAGCGAGGAGGAACTGCTCCAGTTCATAGCGAAGCCCGAAATCGAGGGCCTGCCCGAGAACATCGAGAGCCTCGACGACCTACCGCCTGAGATGAAAGCTTTGCTTGACAGGCTTGGAATCAGCGAGGTCGAGCAGAAGTACATCGCCGGCTTAGCGGTTCAGACCGACACCGGCGTTATCTACAACCAGTTCCTCCAGGAGTGGGCCAAGAAGGGCCTGATAGTCCTCCCAACCGAGGAGGCGGTGAGAAAGTATCCCGACCTCGTCAAGGAGCACTTCCTCAAGCTCTTCCGCGTTGACGAGAGCAAGCTTACGGCCTACCATACGGCAGTCTGGAACGGTGGAATCTTCCTCTACGTCAAGGAGGGCCTCAAGGTCCCGTTCCCGCTCCACCTGTTCTTCCTGATACAGGAGAGTGCACTGGCCCAAGCACCGCACATAATCATAATCGCAGAGAAGAACACGGAGTTCCACCTCATAGAGGGCTGTACCGCTCCAATTCTCGTCAAGCACTCGCTCCACCTTGACATGACCGAGGCTTATTTCCACGAGAACGCCAAAGGCCAGCTGACCGTCCTGCAGAACTGGCCGGAGTACGTCCACACGAGGCCCATGACGAGGGCGAGGATAGGAAAGGGGGCGCGCTTCATCAACACCACCGTCGGCCTCGGAACCGGAAGGAGCAACGTCGCAAATCCAAAGTACTGGGTTGATGAGAACGGCTACGTCGAGCTGAACGGCATTCTTCTCGGCCAGAAGGACTGGTTCGTGGACCTGGGCGGTGAGATGTACCTCCAAGGCAAAGGTGCCGGGGGAATAAACGCGAGCAAGGCCGTCATAATGGACGAGAGCACGGTTATAACGCGCGGAATCATAAGGGCAGAGGCGCCAAAGACGAAGGGCCACATAAGCTGTGACGCCCTGCTCCTCAGCGACAGGGCCACGATGGAGACCTACCCCGGGCTGGTCAGCAAAGTTGACGACGCCGAGCTGAGCCACGAGGCGGCGATAGGCAAGATACGCGAGGAGGAGCTGTTCTACCTCATGAGCAGGGGGCTCGACGAGGAGAAGGCGACACAGCTCATAGTCAAGGGCTTCCTCGAACCGATGCTCAAGGACATCCCGATGGAGTTCCTCGTCGAGATAAGGAAGATAATAGAGCTAGCGGTCAGCGGGGGCATGTGAGCCCCAATTTTTCACCATTTCAACGAGCTCCCACAGGTCCTTTACGTAGTAGTCCGCTCCTGGGACTTTCTCAAAACGGACGACGTTCACCGTCTTTATACCCGCGTTTTTTCCAGCCAAAACGTCGTTGGAGCTGTCGCCGACGATTAGAACCTCCTCCGGCTTCAGACCAAGGACATTCAGAGCCTTTTTGATTAGGTACGGATTGGGCTTAACGCCGTCGAGATAGCTGTAATCCTTCCCGAAGATTACGTCGAAATACTTATCGAGGTCAAAAGCTTTCAGAACGAGCTCAGTGTTATCTTGGGAGGCGTTGCTGACCGCCCCCATCTTCAGTCCGAGTTTTCTCAGCTCCCCAAGGGCCCCAACGTCTGGAAACGGCTTGATTTTCCCCGCACGAAGAAGCCTCTCACGGTACGCCCTGTTGGCCCTGTCCATGGCCTTCCAGAACTCGACGTGGTCGATTCCAAAGCGCTCGACGTAGGTTCGCGAGAGTTCGCCCCGCACAATCCTCCTGAATGTCTCCCAGTCGAGAACCACGCCGAGTTTTTCCATCGCCGGCCTTCCGACCTCCTCGTACCAGCGCTTTAGGGTGTAGCCCTCGTAGTAGACGAGGGTTTCGTCAACATCAAAGATTAGACCGCGAAGCATCACGACCCCCAGAGAAGTTGGAAGAGGGGGTTTAAAGGCCTAATCCTCAAGCCTCTTCAGAAGGGCGAACTCCCGCGGGTCCCAAGCGAGCTCGTCGGTGACGAGGTAAACCCTGCCCCCCATGAGAATCGCGTAGTCGCGGACGTCGTTGAGGAACTTCACGAGGGCAGTGAAACCGTTGTGGAGCGCCAGGTACTCCGGACACGCTATGACAATCGCCTTGTCCGGGTCGCTCTTGAGGCTCGCCACGATGCCCTCAAGGATTCTGTGGAGCTCCCTCGGGCCGAAGAAGCCCCTTGCAGCGCTCACTGTCACGAGCTCCCACCCTGGCGGGACCCTCGCGCCGGCTCTGCCGATGACGACCGCCCTCTCTTCGGGAATCTCCTTGATGGAGTGGACTATCTTGAAATGTCCCATCCCGGGCTTGTCCACAAGGGCCCCCGCGAGGAGGGGAGCAAGTGCCTTCAGCATCTTCCCACCGCCCTTCTTTGGAAGTTGGAGTTTATATCCCTTTTTTGTAAGTGGTTATGTAGGTGCGTCCTCGGTCAAGGCCGATTTCATCACACTTCAGCCGGTTAATCCATCGTCATCGGAGCTAATGAATAAAAGATGCAAAATTTAAAAACTTGTTGGAACTCAGAAGAGTTCCTCGAGCTTGACGTCAATCTTGTCCGGGTTGAAGGGAAGCACGTGCCTCGTTGTTTTCGGCGAGAAGACCTCTCCGCGCTTGACGAGCTCCATAACGTCCTCCTTGGTCGGGGCCTTCCTGATGAAGACGTAGTCAATCTCGCCCTTGGCCATGTCTTCCCTCGCGTCCTCCTTGAGGCCGTAGTAGATGAGCTCTATCCTGCCCTCCTGGTTCATCTCGTCGAGAACCCTGCTTACTATCTTCTGCTCGTCGAGGCCTCCGGGGATTGCGAAGCTCTTCTCGCCGACTATGGCGAAGGCAATCTCACCGCGCTCGGCCTTCTCCTCGGCCTCGGGGTCCTCAACGACCTCAAGGCCCTCCTTCCTGAGCCTTTCTATAACCTCATTGAGGTCGCCCTTGAAGGCCGGATACCAGGTGTAGACCTTGACGTCGTCGCTGAAGTAGTCGAGTATGACTGAAGGAGCGCGCTTGGCGCCAAGCTTCTGGAGGCCGGCCCAGCGGTGGTGGCCGTCAACGATGAGGTACTCGTCCGTTCCCGGAATCTTTGCGAGGAGCATCGGCTTCCAGAAGAGACCGGAGCCGGTAACGCTCTCGATGAAGTCCTCGAGCTCCTTCTGAACGAGTTGCTCGTGGGGCTTCATCTTGTCAAGCTCGATAAAAACGTAGTCCACCTTGACGGTCGGAATGTCATACTTCGGAACCTTCTCAACTCCCATTCTCAAACCCCCCATGACTATGCAGATGGGAATCGAATCGCTCAATAAAAAGCCTTTCCGTTGAAAACTCCAACACTTTTGTGGAGATTCGTAGGATTCTACTCAAAAAACCCGAAAAATCTCCTGGGATAATGGTTAAAACCCCGAAGGTGTATCCAACTTCAATGAGGAACGTAGCGGAGTTGCCCCTCCACGGCGGTCACGTTCCTGCGTGGCTTGCCCAGAGGATGAGAAAGCTGACGAGGTTAGTCTTGATTCTCGCCGTTGACGAGTACGGCACGAGGGGCTTACTTGAGAGGCTCTCCGACCCGGTCTGGTTCCAGGCCTTCAACAACCTCATCGGCATGGACTGGGATTCATCGGGCTCGACGACGGTGACGGTGGGCATGATAAAGGAGGCCCTCTCACGGGAAGAGCTTGGCGTTAAGGTGGCAGGTGGCAAAGGAAAGGCGAGCAGGAGAACACCGGAGGAGTTGAAAACCATAGCCGAGCACTACGACCTCGACCCGGGGCCGTACATTAGAACGTCCCGGCTCGTCGCGAAGGTTGACACCGTAGCCTTCCAGACGGGCTACCAGCTCTACCACCACGCATTCTTCCTCGATGAAGAGGGCAACTGGGCGGTGATACAGCAGGGAATGAACGAAAAAGCCAAACTTGCGAGGCGCTATCACTGGTTTGACGCCGAAACCTTCACCCTCGACCCCCACAAGGCGATAGCGGGAATCCGTGCCGAGTTGGCCCTCAACACGGTCTCAAAGGACTCCAGAGAGTTCCAGGGAACGCTCCTCGACCTCGTGAGTGAGGAACCGGAAAGGGTGGCGCGCGAGGTTGAGACGATAAAGGCCCTCGCGAAGGGCTACCGTCCGCTGGTCTATTACCGTCCGAGGGATGTCGATGAAAGGGCCATTTTAAAGCGCTACGAGAGCCTCGGGAAGCTGGAACTCAACCGAAGGGCCCTTGAATTCGCGAGGGAACTGAGCGTCGGGAACTACGAGGAACTCCTTCTCCTCAGAGGACTCGGGCCGAGCACGCTGAGGGCACTTTCGCTCGTGGTCGAGCTGGTCTACGAAACTCCACCGAGCTGGAAGGACAGAGTGACTCACCCACCGGACCCCTTCAAGTTCACCTACGCTGTTGGCGGAAAGGACCGCGTTCCGTTCCCGGTTGAAAGGGGAACCTACGACGACCTGCTATCTTTCCTTGAGAAGCTCGTCGAGAGGAACCGCGAGGAACGGGCACTCGTTAGAAACGTCGCGAAGATTACACGGAACTGGAAGTTCCCTAGCGAGGAGAAAACCCCAACACCCTAAGGTATACTTTAACGTCCATATTAGCACTTCGATGTTCATCTTTTCGCCCAGGTAAGGTTATAAACATCGCCGAGAAGGAAGAGCGGTGAGGTTCATGGCGCTGAGCGACAGACTCGAACTCGTCAACCCTTCTGAGATTAGAAAGCTCTTCGACCTTGCCCAGGGCGTTGAGGGTCTCATATCACTTGGAATCGGCGAACCAGATTTTGACACGCCGGAGCATATAAAAGAGTACGCCAAGGAGGCCCTTGATAAGGGCATGACTCACTACGGCCCGAACGCAGGTCTGCCGATGCTCCGCGAGGCGATATCGAGGAAACTTAAGGAGCAGAACGGCATCGAAGCCGACCCTACGAGCGAGATAATGGTGCTCGTCGGGGCGAACCAGGCTTTTCTCATGGGTCTCGCCACGTTCCTCAAGGACGGAGAGGAAGTCCTCATCCCAAGCCCTATGTTCGTCAGCTACGCTCCAGCTGTTATTCTCGCCGGCGGAAAACCGGTTGAGGTTCCGACCTACGAGGAGAACGAGTTCCGCCTTTCCGTTGACGACCTCGAGAAGCATGTGAGCGACAAAACCCGGGCGCTCATCATAAACACTCCCAACAACCCGACCGGCGCGGTTCTGACTAAGAAGGACCTTGAGGAGATTGCAGACTTCGCGGTCGAGCACGACCTCATCGTCTTCAGCGATGAAGTTTACGAGCACTTCGTCTACGATGGTGCAAGAAACTACAGTATAGCCTCCCTCGACGGCATGTTCGAGCGGACAATAACGATAAACGGCTTCTCCAAAACCTTCGCCATGACCGGCTGGCGCCTCGGCTTCGTCGTGGCTCCCGCTTGGATAATCGAGAAGATGACCCGCTTCCAGATGTACAACGCCACCTGTCCGGTTACATTCGCCCAGTATGCCGCTGCAAAAGCCCTCGACGACCCAAGGAGCTGGAAGGCAGTTGAGGAGATGAGAAACGAGTACGACAGGAGGAGGAACCTCGTCTGGAAGCGCCTCAACGAGATGGGCCTACCAACGGTGAAGCCCAAGGGAGCGTTCTACATCTTCCCAAGGATTAGGGACACCGGCTTAACAGATAAGGAGTTCAGCGAGCTCATGCTGAAGGAAGCCAGGGTCGCGGTCGTTCCGGGTTCGGCATTCGGAAAGGCCGGAGAGGGCTACATAAGGATAAGCTACGCAACAGCTTACGAGAAGCTCGAAGAGGCTATGGACAGGATGGAGAAGGTTCTACGGGAGAGAAAGCTCGTTTAATCCCCTCCTTTCTTTACTATTCTCTCAACTACGCGGTGAACGTTTCTCGCGCCCAATATGTTTAGGACATCAACATAGCCAAGCTTGACCTTTCGGATGTTGCCCCTCTCATCAAGGTGGTGCAGGAGTGTATCCCCGTTCTCGACAGTTACCCAGTAGCGCCCGTCAACAACCGAAAGGCGCCGGTTGATAACATTGAGAAACTTTCTTTGATGCTTCGAAATCTTATCTCGAATTTCTCCTGGAATTACGTCGTCGCTGATGTGAATCATCCGCAGGTAGGAACTGAACGTTGCCCAATCGGATGGGCTTGGACTATCCTCGAGCCTCTGGAGGAGCGGGTAATCTTCAATCACCATCAGGCGCTGAATGTCCCTTCTAAGCTCCATCAAATCGGACCTGAGACGCTTAACGGTCTCCTCAGGCAGTTTCACCCTCATCGCTTCCACAGTTACCACCGCGTCCCGGTCGAGACAATTCATTATAACGTTTCTTTATGTAGGTATTGAACGGAGAACAACTTTTGTGATTACATACAAGTAGTTGTTAAATTACTACACCCACAACCACAAGAAAGTTGAAAAAGTGACAAAAGTTCAATCAAAGGGAATTCAGCTCAACCTCAACGTTCTTACCATCCAAGCTTATCTCCGCGTAGTAGCCCCTGAAGAGCGGGCCGGGGTTGACGATTACCGTCTCCTTAACCCTGTCAATACTCCTTGCTTCGTGGATGTGGCCTGTGATAACAAGCGGTGGTCGCTTTTCCTCGATGAACCCTCTCAGCGCGGAACTTCCCACGTGAAGACCCGAGTGGACGCGGTCAGCCTTCGTGTCTTTCGGCGGGACGTGGGAGAGGATGACGTCGCCGGGGCGGTAGTTCCTCAGCAGGATTTCTCGGATTTCGTCCTCGCTGAGCTCCCAGATTGTGTTGAAAGGCGTTATGTTAGAACCCCCGACTCCAACGAAGCCAACCCCGTTGAGCTCTCTTCTCCTGTCGTGAATCCAGATTCCAAGTTCGTCGAGCAACTCCGGAACGTCCCTACCGTCGCAGTTGCCGTGAACCGCGAGTATTGGAACGCCGGTTTCAAGGAGTGGTTCAAGGACTTTCCTGGCCGTTTCAGCCCCCGAAAAGTGGGTTATGTCGCCCGCTATGAGGAGTGCGTCCGGTTTCTCCTCCACGATTAACTCGGCGAGCTTCCGGCTCATTTTCACGTTGCCGTGAATGTCTGTTATCGCGACGAGCCTCATCTTCTCACCTCCGTAACCGAGAAGACCCGATACGCTTAAGTTTTACTTCGCTGATTGACGAAATCAACTTTAACGTTCACCGAAAACCTTATAAGGTTTAGGCCCCCCTAATGGATTAGGTGATACCATGGAGAGGGTTAAGTCAATCCTCCAGAGGAGGCTTGAGGTTGTTAAGAAGAGGAAGGAGCTCCTCGTTCTTGAGGAGGCAAGGCTCGTTAGGATGGCCAAGCAGAAGAAGGACGTGGCCGTTAAGCTCGCGAAAGTTAAGAGCGAGAAGCTCGCCATAATGGAGGAGGAAGCCAAACTCCTCAGGGCCCTGAAGCAGAGCGCCCCCTACTGATTTCTAAACTTTTGGATTCCAGAACAGTAGAAGAAAAAGGAAGTCAGAAGACGTTCAGCTTGTCGTCGAGAATCATCTTCTGTATCTTGGTTATGTTGGCGAGCCAATCGTCGGCAATCTCGTAGGCGGGCTTCTGGAGGACGTCAATTGAGTAGCCCTTCTTCGGGATTATCTGTATGCTCGCAACAAGGGGCTCGTCAATTGGCTTGCCTATCTGGCTCAGAATCCTGACGTAGACCTCCTCGACGCCCTCAACCTGCTCGGCGATGTCGTTGGCTATGAGCATCGAGAGGAGGTTGTAAATCTTTCCAACGTGGCTGACCGGGTTCTTTCCAGCGGCAGCCTCCATGCTCATGTGCCTGTTCGGGGTGATGAGCCCGTTGACGCGGTTTCCTCTACCAACGCTACCGTCGTCGCCGGCTTCGGCGCTCGTTCCGGTGACGGTGATGTAGTATATGCCGTTCTTCGGGTCGTCGGCGGTGTTAACGTAGATGTTGACCTTCCTCTCGGTGTGGGCTTCGACTATCTCCTTGGCCTTCTGGTAGATGGCCTCCTTAACGGCCATGTACTCGTCCGGATTGGCGACCTCGCTGTCGACTATGGCTGCAGCTATGGTGAGGTCAATCTCGTCGCCCTTCCTGAGGCCCATGACCTTGATGTCCTCGCCAACCGCCGGCCACTCCTTTTTGAACTCGTCGCTGTTGAGAACCTTCTCGGTTTCGAGGACTATCTTCTCGGTCTCGCTGAGCGGGGCGTAGCCGACACCGAAGCTGGTATCGTTGGCGAGCGGAATCGGGTTCTCCTTGGCCTTGTTGAAGACTCCAACGAGGTCAACGCTACCCTGCCCTATGCGGGAGTCTATGATGACGTGGTTCTCGACGTCAAGGTGCCTGACGGCCTTTCTGAGGTAGTCCTTCGCGGCCTTTATTGCTATCTCGTGAACCGGGAAGAACTCACGGTCAACCATCTCGACTGCCCTTCCCGAGAGGAGGATGTAAATCGGCTTGATGACCTCGCCCCCACCGAACTGCGGGTAGGCCCTACCGCCAACGACCTCGACCTGGTCGGTGTTGTGGTGGAGGATGATGCCGTATCTCTTGATGTACTCCCTGCTGAGGGCCCTGCTAACGGCCTCGGCTATGCCATCGGCTATGCTGTCGGGGTGGCCTATTCCCTTCCTCTCGACGAGCTCGACCTCCTGCATCTCGACCGGAGTCCTGACGAGCTCCTCAACGACGATGTTTCTAACCTTCTCGGCCATGAGCGTCACCACCTCTGCTTTTAACTTAGCAAAGCCGGGTCTGGTGAACTGCTTATATAATTTTCGGCATGAATTAGGAAAACTAACATTCCTGGGAGTTATTAACTTCGAAAGTCTTAAAATTTCGGCCGAAGAATTTTCTACGACGGTCCCGCCCGGTTGGCCCGCCGGACGGAGTGGGCTGGGCCTTCGATGAGGTCCCGTGGACGATGCCGGGCGGACAGGGCCCGCCTCCTCCGGACCGCCTGAGGATGGCTATGCCTTCGATGATGGTGGGGGATGGGCCGGGCCCACATTTTTAAGTCCCTTCTCCAACTCCCTCCGGTGGGAACATGGAGATAGAGGAGATAATCGAGTCAGTCAGAAAAGTTCTCGATGAGAAGGATTCCCTGAGGGAGGAGGCGCTCAAGGTCACGAGGGAAATAGTGAGGCTCAGCGGGGACGCTGTCAAGGCCGTCCACCGGAACGAGCTAAACCTCGCGGAGGAAAGGCTGAGTGAAGCCGGAAAGCGAGTGGAACTGCTGAGGGAAACGCTGAAAAACCATCCCGACCTCTACTACTCCGGCTACGTTCAGACCGCCCATCAGGAGTTCGTTGAAGCGTCCCTCCTCCTCAGCTACGTCCGCGGGAGGCCGTATCCAACCCCAGGGGAGCTCGGGGTCCCCGAGGCGGACTACGTTCTCGGTGTTGGGGACTTCATAGGCGAGCTCAGGAGGTATTTCCTCCACAGGCTTCTTGAGGGAGACCTCGACACCGCTGAGACGGTTTACCGCGAGATGGAGAGGGTTTACAACGCCCTCATAACGCTGGAGTATCCAAAGGGACTGGTCAACGTCAGGCAGAAACAGGACCAGGCCCGCTACGCCCTGGAGAGAACCCTTGAGGACCTCACGAGGGCCAAGCTCAACAGGAGCCTTGAGGAGAAACTTGAGAAGGCCTTAAAGAATGACTGAATTAACGAATTACATAATTACTGAAAAACTCAAAAAGATAGCCAAGGCCCAGGCGAGGCTCTCAAAAAGGATAGTCGAGAGACCGCTCGACCTCAGCAGGGTGAAGACCGTTGGAGCGGTTGACGTCTCCTACCGGGGGAACGATGCAGTCTCGGTCCTCGTAATATGCACCTTTCCAGAATGCGAGCCAATCGAGACGAGAACGGTTAGGGTCAAGGTGACCGTTCCCTACATCCCCACCTATTTCTTCCTCAGGGAGACGATGCCCGTTTTGAGGGTCGTCAAAAACGCGGACTTCGACGTTCTTCTCGTGGAAGGCCACGGAAAGGCGCACCCGAGACGCTACGGGCTGGCCTCTCATATCGGACTAATCCTCGGAAGGCCCGTCATCGGCGTGGCGAAGAGACCGCTCCGCGGTGTGCCGGAGAACCTCTACGAAAGGGTAGGAAAAGCTTATGTAAGCGTCGGACATCTTGTCGATTTGAGGTCGGCGGTTGAGATCGTGAAGGCACTTGGCGAAGGCTATCCAAAACCGCTCAGAATTGCCGACAAGCTCTCGAAGGTGAGAAGATGAAGAACATAAAACTCCTCGTTTTCCTCGCGAGAAGAGGAGCGGTAGGGAAGATGACGAGGGTTACCGTAAGGGAGCTCGCTGACGAGCTCGGAGTCTCGCCTCAAACCGTTTTAAGGCTCCTCCGGGAGATGGAGGAAGATGGATTAATCGAGAGAAAGGTGGAGGGCAAGAAGACCCTCATAGAGGTGACGCCGGAGGGTGCGAGCTTCCTCCAGAAGCTCTGTGACGAGATTTCAAAGGCCCTCTCAACCGGTGTGATTGTGGGGGAGGTCGTTTCGGGCCTCGGGGAGGGTGCCTACTACGTCAGGCAGTACGCGCCCCTGATTAGGGAGTACCTTGGATTTGAGCCCTATCCCGGAACGCTGAACGTCCGAGTTCTCTTTCCGAAGACGGTCTTCGATGCCCTCTGCAACGCGAGGCCTGTTGTTATTCCCGGCTTCACGAGAGAAGGCCGGACCTTTGGCGACGTCAAGGCTTACCGCGTGAGGATTGACGGCGTTGAGGGGGCGATAGTCATACCCTCAAGAACAGTCCATCCTCCCAAAATCGCCGAGATAGTGGCACCGGTAAACCTGAGGGAAAAGCTCGGCCTCAACGATGGGGACAGGATTAGGATTGAGGTGGTAGAATGAAGGTCAATGTCGGGGCAACTCTAACTTTTGCAGGGGTTGGTGCCTTCTTCGGCTTCCTGCTGGCGGTCTTCGCCTACGGGCCCTACGAAAACCAGCTCTTCGCCTACGCAATCTACGTGGGTCTCATCATTGGGGCCATTCTCGGCCTGAGGGCCGACGAAGAATGGGACTTCCGGACTTCGGCCGTTTCCTTCGTCCTCGGCGCGGTTGTGACGCTCGCCCTCGCCCTCTGGTGGGCGAACCGGGGAATAAACGCGACCTTCGCCAACGTTATGCTTGGAATCGTCCTCGGGACGAGCCTCTTCATCAAGCCCACGAACTTCACGGACGCCCTTCTAAGCCCCGCGACGTACCTTGGAGGGGCGTCTGCGGTCCTGCTCCTCCTGAAGGACTACGGCCCCCTGCAGTCGGTCGAGCACGGGGTTACCGCGATACTCATCGTCACCGGCAGTGCGATGGCGCTCACCTTCTTCGGAGCGCTCGGCAGGTGGGGCTTCGAGAAGTTCAGAAACTTCGGCAGGAAAGGAAAGTAGCAACGCTTAAATATGCTCATTGATAACCTAAGGCGGTGATTGAAATGGTGATGAGGCTTTCAAAGCTTTACGGTAAGCAGATTTACAACACAAAGGGCTACTACGTTGGTTACGTTGACGAAGTTCTAATCGACATTGACCAGGGAAGGGGAAAGGTTCTCGCGCTCGTCCTGCCCGGTGAAAAGGTCGGAGTTCCCTACGACCGCGTTACTGCCATTGGCGACATCGTCCTCGTGAAGGCGAAGGAGGGTTAACCCTCTTTCACCTTTAATGCCTCCAAGAACCTTTCCGTGACGGCTTCTTCCACGAGCTTCAGCAGGGAGTTCTTGTCCTTGGCGAGCTTGAAGATTCCGAGGCTTATCCTCGCGCCACCGGCCCTGGCGTGACCGCCACCGCTTCCCATCTCGCCGAAGGCCTCCTTCATCACCGCGCCGATGTTCACCCTGACGTCCCTCGTCCTTGCGGAAATCTCAATCTTGTCGTCCACTATGCCGAAGACGAGAACCGTTGTTATCCCCTCAAGGCGGAGGAGGAAGTCAGCGGCTTCCGCGAGGGCGTCGCGGTTGGTTATGAACCCCACGTTGCTTATTATAACGTTCTTGTAAATCCTTCTGTGCATTATGGCCCTCGCAAGGATTTCTGCCGTTTCCGTGCTTATGTCAGGGTGCTCAATCTTGTCGAGGAGCTCGTAGTCAACTTTACCGGCCAGGAACTCTATCGCCTTGAGGTCAACCGGGCTCAGCTTCGAGAACTTCTTGGTGTCTATGTAGATTCCGTAGAAGAGGGCAGTTGCGAGCGGTGGCGAAACGGAGATGTTGAGCCCCCTGAGGTACTCGACCAGAATTGACGAGGCGGAGTTAACGTCGGGCCGAATATCAAGGAACGCATCATCGGGAAGAACGTCCGAGAGGTGCTGGAGAACCTGGTGGTGGTCTATGACGATTTTAATCCTGCCGTAGTCGGAGCTTTCAAGGATTGTTAGGTTTCCGTTCGGCTGGCAGTCAACGAGCGCTATGAACGGGTAGCGTTTCAGCTCGTAGGAACCCCTTGAGACGCGCGTGACCTCGATTCCGAGGAGGTTTACAAAGGCCCGGTTCTCGTGGTGAGTTATCTCTCCCCCGTGGACTATCTTTGTCTTGAATCCAAGGGTCTGGGCTATGACGCTCAGCGCGGCGGCACTCGCGAGGGAATCCGGGTCGGGGTTGTCGTGCATGACGATGAGAAGGGAATCGCTCTCGTTCTTTAACTCGCGGAGCTTCTTCACGAGAAGGTTGACGTTCTTCCGCTCACCGATGTGCTTCACCATACCGATGAGCGCGTCCCGCAGGGCGGTTCTCGGGGAGATGGCATAATCCACTTTGACGTCGGCTTCAAAACTCTCCTTTATGCTTTCGGTAAGCTCCTCAAGGCTGATTTCATCGGGAAGAACGGTGAGGATGGGAACCTCCTTGTTGTTGGTCCGGATTACGTAGACCGTTTTCTTGATTGTATTAACGTCCATGGTTGTGATTATTACGAGTTCAGACTTCTCAACTCCAGCTTTCAGGAGGGTGGCTGTGTAGGAGAAATCGCCCTGGACCACGTGGAAACCGCTCTCCTCCAGGGCCCGTGCGCGTATTTCGTCCTTCTCCACGATGACAACGTCGAATTCTCCCTTGAGAGCCTCGGCAATTGAACGTCCGAGGGCCCCACCACCGAGGATGAGGATTCTCATCAGCATCACCCGCTTTCTGCACAACAATGTTTAAATAGGGGCTTTGATATACTAAGCCGTGAATTCCTTCCGAGTTCTTTAGGCGGATAGAGATATATATAGCTAATGGTGGTGGAGATGCAGTTACCGGACAAGGCACCGCTCGTCGAGAACGTCGTGGTAACGTCTGCGGACGAGCTCAACGGGCTCATCAGAAAAGCCCTTGCAGAGGGCAAGGGGGCCTTCCTCAAGATATTCGCCAAGGACAAGAACGCCAAGTACTACATAACTGTTCTCTTCGACAGTTCAAAGATTTTAGCGGTAGAATGCCTTGTCGTTGACAATAAGCAGACCTTGATTGGAGAGGACGCTGTAAACCTTCTCAAATCCCTGCTCGGCAGACCAATGGTCGTTGACGTTTACTCCCTCGACGAGATTGAAATGAAGCTCTCAATAGCCGAGAACCTTGACGTTTACTCCGAGACCCCAAAGATACCCCTGGACGAGCTCTTCTCAGGGGGACCCGTCCAGCCACCGCGAGTGGAGGCTCCAAAACCACAACCGGCTCCCGCCCAAGAGGAGAAGCCCAGAGAGGAAGTTCGGGAAGAGGCAAAGGCACCGCCGGCACCACAGCCCATCGAGAAACCCGCCCCACGGCAGACGAGTGGCAAGCCCGAGATAGTCGTCAACTTCACGGGCGGAACGCTTCCCGAGGAGGCCTTCAAGAAGTACGCCGAGAACATCATCAAAGAGGCGAACAGGATACGGGGAGTTTCGATAAACAGGATAGAGTTCGACGCCAACGTTGGTGAAGGCGTCGTCTACTTAAACGTCAGGGTCTACGGAAGCTCCGAGAGCACAGACAAGAGAAGCCTTGAGATTGCAGAGAAGAGGCTGTTCCACATAGTCAGCAAGCATGCACCGATAATCCTCAGAGAGGCCGAGCACAAGCCGATACTCAGGGACATAAGCGTGGTTCTCAATGGCGAGGAGGCCAGGCCCCAGGAGATAGTCGAGAAGGACAAGAAGAAGACCGGAGCGGTCACGAAGGACGGCAGAATTCAGCTATCCGTGCTCGAGGACGTGTGGCCGTACTTCAGCAACTTCGCGAGAACCGTTGTCAAAGAGCTTGAAACCGCCGGAATGAAGGTCACCAAAGCCTACTTTGACATCAAGGGAAGGAGAGAACTCGAGATAAACCTCTCAATAGCTGTTGAGGGCCCCTTTGACAAGGCAACAACGGAGAAAACAATCAGGACGATTCTCACCAGGCACGCCAAGGAACTTTCAAGCTCAATAAACCGATACATCTCGGTCCACAACGTGGAAGTTGAACTCGTGGAGAAGTCCCTAACCAAGCCTGCACCAACCAAAAAGACAGTCGCAACGGGCAAGGCGGCCGAGATACTGGCCAAGAAAGAGCTCCTCGAAAAGGAAGTCGAGAAACTCCTCAAGGAGGCGGGAATAGACGAGCTGGCACCACTGACGGAGGTCAAGAAGAAGGAGGCAGAGGAAACCCTCCTGAGGAGCAGGATTGAACCGGCCATTGAAACCCTCAAGAACAGAATCCACGCCGAGCTCAAGCTCATACCAAGGGTTACCTTCAAGTGGCTCAAGCTCAACCACGAGATTCAGGGCTCGACGGTTTACGTTGATATCGAAGCCTCTTTCGTCAAGGAGAGCGTTGGCGGTCTCTTCGGCGCGTACTCGGGCGTTTCGGACGAGAGGATAAAGAGGGACATAACCGAGACAATAAACAGAATCATCCGCGACGTTTCAAGGGAATACAGCGTCTCCATCAAGCCAAAGAAAATAAACGTAATCCTCCGCTGACCTTTCCATTTTCAGCACTCAAGATCGTCATCATCCTGACGTCAGCCCTGCCGAGGTCATCATCGCCGATAGTTGGCGCGTGATTATTAAGGCCTTTTTCATACTTTCATCTAAACGTTAAAGCGCTAATTTTTTAAGGCTTCACCCTGAGCGAGAACCATGCAAACGCTAATCCTTGGAGTCCTCCTCGCCCTCGCGTCGGCCTTCTCATGGGCCTCATCAACCATACTCGTTAGGGTAGGGCTTAGGAGGCTCTCCCCCATAGGGGCCAACATATTCAGGCTCTATGTTGCCTCAACTCTCTTCCTGCTCATCTTCGCGCTCACCGGGAACCTGAGCGTCTTTAAGCTCCCCGCGAGGTTGCTCATCTTGGCCTTCATATCCGCCCAGTTCGGCTTCGTTATCGGTGACTACTTCTACTTCAACGCCCTGAAGAGAATGGGCGTGTCAAGAACCGTGCCCATAACCTCCACGTATCCACTCTGGGCAATCCTGTGGGCGATACTCTTCCTCGGCAGGAGCGTCAAGCCCCACGTAATCATCGGAGCGGTCCTCGTCGTTCTCGCGATAATAATCGTCAAGAGGGCAGAGGAAGAGGAGCACGCGGATAGGCTCGGTTTCATCTTCGCCTTCGTGGCCCCAATCTCGTGGAGCGTCGCCATAACGATAATGGACTACCTGACGAAGAGCATACCCTCGCTCCAGCTGGCGGGAGTTAGGATGGTCTTCGCGGCCCTTGGGGTCTCGGTCTTCCTCCCGAGGTACGGGGAGGAGGTAAGGAGGATAAGCAGGAGGGAAGCCCTCGTCCTCGTCGGTGCGGCGGTTCTCGGCCTAATCCTTGGACAGTACCTCTTCGTCTACTCGGTCTCCCTCGTTGGCTCGCCGATAGCCGCTCCAGTCTCGGCGATAAACCCGATAATAGCGTCCCTGCTCGCGGTTCTCCTGCTGAAGGAGAAGCCGAACGCGAGGATATTTGAGGGACTTATCTTGGCGGTCCTCGGCGTGATTCTCATATCCATCGGCTAAAGCTTTTAAGTCCCCCGCCTTATTCTTCATCGCCGACAGCGAGGGGACAACTCGTCTCCTCGCACGGGCTCGGTTTTCCCGCCTCCGCGAGGTAGTCGGGTTCGATGAGCGGAGCGTGCTCACGCCGAGCCCACAGGGCCGGGAGCATCCACCCGCGTGAGCGAATGAGCGCGGGCCTCTGTGCCCGGCCCACAATTCGACGCCCTTCTGAGGAAGGCTTATAACCCCTTAGCCGGTTTAATAACCGGTGGTTATTTATGGTGGTCATCCCCCGGCCGATTGACCCCAGGGAAATCAAGCGAATTCGAAAGGAGCTCGGCATAACGCAGGAGGAGCTCGCCAGAAAAGCCGGAGTAACGCAGGCTTACATAGCGAAGCTCGAGGCCGGTAAAGTTGACCCGAGGCTCTCAACCCTGAATCGAATTCTCCAGGCATTACTTGAGTGCAAGAAGGCCCAGCCCAGGGCGAGGGACGTTATGTCATCGCCGGTAATCTTCGTCAAGCCCTACGAGAAGGTTGAGAAGGTCATCAAGCTGATGAACGAACACAACATCTCACAGATTCCCGTCGTTTCTGGAAACAAGGTGGTTGGCTCTGTAACCGAGCGAACTCTCGTGAGGCAGAGCCTCGAATACGAGGACATCTACGATTGCAAGGTCATGGAGGTAATGGAGGAGCCTTTCCCGATAGTTAACGAGGACGAGGATTTGGAGGTCGTTAAATACCTCCTTGAGGACAATCCAGCGGTTCTCGTCCAGAACAGGGAGGGCAAGATAGTCGGAATCATCACGAGGGTTGACCTCTTCCGGACAGGCAGGACGTAATCGGCAGACATCCACAACCTTAAAAAACCCTTTTCTCAACACACCTGGACATTTAATCCGGACAAAACGTCCAGGTGATAAACATGAAGAGAACCGCACTCCTCGTCGTCCTGCTCCTGCTGGGAGCTGTTGTAGCGACGGGCTGTATCGCCTCAAATGAGAGCACGAGCTCAACCTCATCTCCCTCGACCACAGCTACACCAACCAGCTCAACGACCTCAACGACGAGCCAGGTCACCAGTTCCAGCACGACCCAGATGGAGAAGAGCTACTACCCGATAACGGTCAAGGACTTCGCGAACAGGACTGTCACAATCAAGGAGGAACCGAAGCGCGTTGTTTCCCTCGCACCGGCCATTACTGAGGACCTCTACTACCTCGGCCTGCTCAACAGGGTTGTCGGAGATACCGGTTACGAGGACTGGCCTCCAGAGGTCAAGAACATAACCTCAGTCGGTGGCTACGGAGCCTACGCAAGCCTCGAGAAGATAGCGAGCCTCAAGCCAGATTTAATCATAGCGGACAACGCCGTTCTCTACAAGCAGGGCTACCTTGAGAGCCTCGAGAAAATTGCGCCGGTTATAATCGTCGCCCCGAAGAGCCTCGACCAGATACCCCGGGCCATAGAGCTTCTCGGGAAGGTCTTCAACAGGGAGGATAAGGCCAAAGAGGTCATCGACGAGTTCAACGCCAAGGTCGATGCAATGAAGGAGCTCATGAAAGACCAGCCGAAGGTTAAGGTCTTCTACGTCGTCTGGAACAAGCCCCTTATGACCGCCGGCGGAAACACCTTCATAAGCGACGTCATCAGCATCGCCGGTGGAGTTAACATCTTCAACGACACCAAAAACTGGCCCCAGGTCAGCCTTGAGGAGGTTCTCGCAAGGAACCCGGACGTCATAATACTCACCCCCCACTGTGGCATGACCGTAGAGGAGGCATACAAGCTCTTCGCCGGAACCAACGCGGTGAAGAACGGCCACGTTTACATGATTGAGAACGAGAACGACCTTATCCACCCAAGCCCGAGGCTAATCCGCGGAATCGAGACCATGGCGAGAATTCTCCACCCCGATGCATTCAAGACAAGTTATCCGCTCACGATTAAGGACATGGCCAACAGGACCGTTACAATCCCGAAGGAGCCCCAGAGGATTGTCTCACTCGCCCCGAGCATAACCGAGACGATATTCTACCTCGGAGCCGGCGACAAGCTCGTTGGTGTCACGAAGTACGCAGACTGGCCTCCAGCCGTTAAGAACATCACCAAGGTCGGTGGCTACGGAGCCTACGCGAACCTTGAGGAGATTGCAAAGCTCAAGCCTGACCTGATTATAGCCGACAACGCGGTCTTCTACAAGCAGGGCTTCCTGGAGAGCCTTGAAAAGATTGCCCCGGTGGTAATCGTAGACCCGAAGAGCATCGACGGAATCTACCAGCAGGTTGAGCTCCTCGGAAAGGTTCTCAACAGGGAGGAGCAAGCAACTCTCGTCGTGGCGGAGATGAAGGCCCAGATAAGCTACATCGAGGGTCTCGTCGCCAACGCGAGCAGGCCGAGCGTGATGTACCTCGTCAGCACATACAACGGTTACTGGATAGCCGGAAAGGACACCTTCGCCAACAGCATAATCCAGATTGCCGGCGGTAAGAACGCCTTCGAGGACGTTACCGGCTGGAAAGCCGTGAGCGAGGAAGAGGTTGTGGCGAGGAACCCCGACGTGGTGATTATAGCCTCTGCCTACGTTGACCCGAAGATATTCTGCTCGGGCCCGCTCTCGACGATAAAGGCGGCAAAGGACGGAAGGGTCTACACCGTGAGCGACCCCAACGTCTTCCAGAGGCCAAGCCCGAGGATTGTGCTGGCAATCAAAGAGATGGCAGAACTGCTTCACCCCGAGCTCTTCAAGTACCAGCCACAGCCCCTCGTCTGCTCCACCAATACAACGGCCAACGCAACCGGCTGATTTTTAAGCCCCGTCCCCTTTTTCTTTTCCGGTGATGTCATGGAGAGGAAAACCGTCTACAGGGTTCTGCTCGTCATCGTGATAATCCTTGCGATAATCTTCACGCTCGGCGTTATTGGCATCGTCCCCTTTGTCTGGAGCGAGTACATAACCGTCTTCATGGTAATCCTGTTCTTCGTCCTGCGCTTCAGCAAGGGACGTTAGGAAAGCCTAACACACCCGCCCTTTGTTAAAGCACTTTTGTTTTCTTCTCTCGTTAGGCTAAACAAACGATGTAAACCTTTGGTTTAGAATTCTCGGGTTTAAAAACGCTTTTTTAGGCTCCGGGTAAGTCCCTATTGAGGGAACAAAAATGGTCGTGTGTATGTTTATGTTCATCGGAGGTGGTGGGGTTGAGATACGTTAAACTGCCAAGGGAAAACACCTACGCCTTCCTTGAAAGGCTCAAGGAGTGGGGAAGGCTTTATGCCCCGGTCAAGATATCGGAGAAGTTCTACGACTTCCGCGAAGTTGACGACGTCAGGAAGGTGGAATTCCACTACACGAGAACGATAATGCCCCCGAAGAAGTTCTTCTTCAAGCCGAGGGAGAAGCTCTTCGAGTTCGACCTCAGCAAGCCGGAGTACAGGGAGACCATCGAGGACGTCGAGCCATTCGTGCTCTTCGGCGTTCACGCCTGCGACATCTTCGGTCTCAAGATACTCGACACCGTTTACCTCGACGAGCTCCCCGACAAGTACTACAAAGTTCGCAGGGAGAAGGGAATCATAATAGGAATCAGCTGTATGCCGGACGAGTACTGCTTCTGCAACCTCCGCGAGACGGATTTCGCCGATGACGGCTTCGACCTGTTCTTCCACGAGCTCCCCGACGGCTGGCTGGTGAGAGTTGGCTCGCCCAAGGGACACAGGATAGTTGACAAGAACATCAAGCTCTTCGAGGAGGTCACCACAGAGGACATCTGCGCCTTCAGGGAGTTCGAGAGGAAGAGGAGCGAGGCCTTCAAGTACCACGAGGACTGGGGAGACCTGCGCTACCTGCTCGAGCTTGAGATGGAGCACCCGATGTGGGAGGAAGAGAGCGAAAAGTGCCTCGCCTGTGGAATATGCAACACGACCTGTCCAACGTGCAGGTGCTACGAGGTGCAGGACATAGTCAACCTCGACGGCGTAACCGGCTACCGCGAGAGGCGCTGGGATTCCTGCCAGTTCAGGAGCCACGGCCTCGTTGCCGGAGGCCACAACTTCAGGCCCACAAAAAAGGACCGCTTCATGAACCGCTACCTCTGTAAGAACTCCTATAACGAGAAGCTTGGGTTGAGCTTCTGCGTCGGTTGCGGTCGCTGTACTGCGTTCTGTCCCGCCGGGATAAGCTTCGTTCGCAACCTGCGCGTCATCCTCGGCCTTGAGGAGCGCTCTTGCCCGGCCAAGATAGCCGAGGAGATACCGAAGAAGGGGTTCGCCTACGCCGAAAACATAAGGGGTGAGGACGTATGAGCGAGGTCGTTCCCAAGGAGATTATGATGCCCGACGATAACCCCTACGCCCTCCACCGGGCTAAAGTCCTCAGGGTTTACAAGCTCACCGATACGGAGAAGCTCTTCCTCTTCCGCTTCGAGGACCCCGAGATAGCCGAGACTTGGACGTTCAAACCCGGCCAGTTCGTCCAGCTAACTATACCAGGAGTTGGTGAGGTCCCGATAAGCATCTGCTCCTCGCCGATGAGGAGGGGCTTCTTCGAGCTGTGCATAAGAAAAGCTGGAAGGGTCACCACCGTCGTCCACAGGCTCCAGCCAGGCGATACAGTTCTCGTCCGCGGGCCGTACGGCAACGGCTTCCCGGTCGATGACTGGGAGGGCATGGACTTACTCCTCATAGCGGCGGGTCTCGGAACGGCACCGCTGAGGAGCGTCTTCCTCTACGCGATGGACAACCGCTGGAAGTACGGCAACATAACCTTCATCAACACCGCCCGCTACGGCAAGGACCTGCTCTTCTACAAGGAGCTCGAAGCCATGAAGGATTTGGCCGAGGCCGAGAACGTCAAGATAATCCAGAGCGTTACGCGCGACCCCGACTGGCCCGGAAGGCACGGAAGGCCCCAGAAGTTCATAGTCGAGGCCAACACCAACCCGAAGAAGACGGCAGTGGCTATCTGCGGTCCGCCGAGGATGTACAAGTCGGTCTTCGAGGCCCTCATCAACTACGGCTACCGCCCGGAGAACATCTACGTGACGCTGGAGAGGAAGATGAAGTGCGGAATAGGAAAGTGTGGCCACTGCGTTGCCGGAACGAGCACGAGCTGGAAGTACATCTGCAAAGATGGCCCGGTCTTCGGCTACTTCGACATAATATCAACGCCCGGCCTGCTGGACTGAGGTGGTGGCGATGGAGGAGAAGAAAGTTAGGATTGGATTTTACGCTCTAACGAGCTGTTACGGCTGTCAGCTCCAGCTGGCGATGATGGACGAACTGCTCAAGCTCCTTCCCAAGGCCGAGATAGTCTGCTGGTACATGCTCGACAGGAACAGCGTCGAGGACGAGCCCGTCGATATCGCGTTCATCGAGGGTAGCGTCTCGACTGAGGAAGAGGTTGAGCTCGTCAAGAAAATCCGCGAGAACGCGAAGATAGTGGTGGCCGTCGGTTCCTGCGCCGTTCAGGGCGGGGTTCAGAGCTGGGAGAAGGACAAGCCCCTTGAGGAGCTCTGGAAGACCGTCTACGGCGACGGAAAGGTCAAGTTCCAGCCCAAGATGGCCGAGCCCGTCTCGAAGTACATCAAGGTAGACTACAACATCTACGGCTGTCCGCCGGAGAAGAAGGACTTCCTCTACGCCCTCGGAACGTTCCTCGTCGGCTCGTGGCCAGAAGATATAGACTACCCGGTCTGCCTCGAGTGCAGGCTGAAGGGCAACCCGTGCGTGCTCCTCGAGAAGGGTGAGCCCTGCCTCGGTCCGATAACGAGGGCCGGCTGTGACGCGAGGTGTCCGGGCTTTGGAATAGCGTGCATCGGTTGCAGGGGCGCGATAGGCTACGACGTTGCCTGGTTCGACTCCCTCGCGAGGGTCTTCAAGGAGAAGGGCCTCACCAAGGAGGAAATCCTTGAGAGGATGAAGATTTTCAACGCCCACAACGAGAAGCTTGAGGAGATGGTTGAGAAAATCTTTGAGGGTGATGGCTCATGAAAAACGTTTACCTGCCAATCACCGTTGACCACATCGCAAGGGTAGAGGGCAAGGGTGGCGTCGAGATAGTCATCGGCGAGGATGGCGTCAAGGAGGTCAAGCTCAACATCATAGAGGGGCCGAGGTTCTTCGAGGCCATAACCATCGGCAAGAAGCTCGACGAGGCCCTCGCGGTTTACCCAAGGATATGCTCCTTCTGTTCAGCGGCGCACAAGCTCACCGCCGTGGAAGCGGCCGAGAAGGCGATAGGCTTCACCCCACGCGAGGAGATTCAGGCCCTGAGGGAGGTCCTCTACATAGGGGACATGATTGAGAGCCACGCACTCCACCTCTACCTCCTCGTCCTGCCGGACTACCTCGGCTACTCCGGACCGCTCCACATGGTCGATAAGTACAAGAAGGAGATAGGCATAGCGCTCGACCTCAAGAACCTCGGAAGCTGGATGATGGACGAGCTCGGCGCGAGGGCCATACACCAGGAGAACGTCGTCCTCGGTGGTTTCGGAAAGCTTCCGGGCAGGGAAACCCTTGAGAGGATGAAGAATAAACTTAAGGAAGCCCTTCCAAAGGCCGAATACACCTTCGAGCTCTTCGCCAAGCTTGAGCAGTACAAAGAGGTCGAGGGACCGATAACGCACCTCGCCGTGAAGCCAAGGAACGATGTTTATGGCATCTACGGCGACTACATAAAGGCCAGTGACGGAAACGAGTTCCCGAGCGAGAGTTATAAGGAGCACATAAAGGAGTTCGTAGTCGAGCACAGCTTCGCCAAGCACTCCCACTACCACGGAAAGCCCTTCATGGTCGGTGCCATCTCGCGCGTCGTCAACAACTGGAAACTCCTCTACGGCAGGGCGAAGGAACTCTACGATGCTCATAAGGAGCTTCTCCGCCCAACGAACCCCTTCGCCAACAATCTTGCCCAGGCCCTTGAGCTCGTTTACTTCATCGAGCGCGGAATCGATTTGCTTGACGAGGCCCTCGCAAAGTGGCCGATAAGGCCGAGGGACGAGGTAGAAGTTAGGGACGGCTTCGGCGTCAGCACGACCGAGGCACCACGCGGAATCCTCGTCTACGCGCTCGAAGTGAAGGACGGAAAGGTCGCCTACGCGGACATCATAACGCCAACGGCCTTCAACCTCGCCATGATGGAGGAGCACGTCAGGATGATGGCCGAGAAGCACTACAACGACGACCCCGAGAGGATTAAGTTCCTCACCGAGATGGTGGTAAGGGCTTACGACCCGTGCATCTCCTGTTCTGTCCATGTAGCGAAGCTCTGAGCTCTTCTCAAATTTTTTATAGAGAGTCGAAGATAGAACTCATCAGGGGTTACTATGGCCGAAGAAATCGTGGATGTTGTTATTCAGGGACGTTTAAGAAGGACGTCGAGGCTATGGCTTGGTATCTTTCCCACAAAGACGAACTGTTTGAGAACATGAAAAAGCTCAAAGGAATCATGAAAACCGACAAGAGCTGGAAAGAGCTCAAGAGGGAGATTTATGAGGGAATTGCTGATTGACAGCTCTCTCCTTGTGGAGTATTAGAGCCGTTTTCAAGGCACTGAAGGGTTTTGGATTTATCGAATCCTCTCAGAGAACAGTCTTCAAAGCAATGGAACTAATCGAAAAGTACGCCATGCTCCCGAACGATGCACTAATTCTCGCGACCTGCATCGAGCACGGCTTTGCCTTGGCTACTCTCGACGAGGACTTCTTCGAACCGGCAAAGAAAGAAAAAGTTGAGCTGATTTCCTGAATCACTTCTCCGCCATCTTCTCGCAGGGGAAGTACACCTTCCCGACGAAGGCATCTTCCATCGGCCCGACAATGTGAATCTCGCCGATGGAGTATCTGTAGATTACTGTAACTCCACCGCTCGTCGTTTTGCAGACCTCGGGCAGGACGTAGGTATCGTTCTTGAATTCGACAGTGGGGGCGTTGACGATTTGAATTGGCTCCGGCAGTTCAACCGTTACGTTGAAGGTCTCGTTCCAGAGGGTTATCCGTTTCAGGGACCAACCTATGGGCCTGACGATGTAGTGCGTCCCGTTCTTCTCGACATCGTAGTTGACTACCATGTCAACGACTTTTGTTGGAGTTCCAGAGAACTTTATGTTCGCTATCGCAATGGAACCGTTCTTGAGCCACACCGTTGCGGAGTACGTCCGTAGGGAGTTATTAAACAGGTACGGGGGAATCATGTAAACGTCCTTCGAGATTCTGAAGGCGGAAACGTTCTTTACATCCGGGCCCACTTTTATCAGTACGGCAGGGTAGACATCGTTTATGACAAGGCTCTTGTAGCCGATGAAGTTAGCGCTCACGTTAATCGCGACAACCGTCACGTTGAGGGGCACTTTAAACGGCGTGTAGGTCACGTTGAGGGTAAAGCTTGATGATGCGGTCTTGCCACCTGTCTGGACGAGGCAACCCGCTGAGAAAACAACAAGCACCAGAAACAGCGGTGCAATCTTTCTCATCATCGGAACATCCCTCCCTTTTCATTTTGAGACGATTGTAACTACTGCAAAGAGTATATAAGGGTTTCGATAAGACTCATAAACCCCTGTGGCAATTAATGCGGGGAGAGGAGATGAGAACGCTCATACTTGCCCTTGGAAACGAGCTGATGAAGGACGACGGGGTTGGGCTCAAGGTTGGCAGAATCCTCGCCGAGAAGGGCTACAACGTCCTTGAGGTTGGAACCGACATCTTCATGCTATCAAGCCACTACAACGGCGAGGAGAGGATTATAATCGTTGACGCGATTCTAAGCGAGACTTTCAAGCCGGGAGAAGTTATACACCTCAAAGGGGAGGATGTCTTCGAGAAGCTAAGGGCCGAGATAAGGAGCGCGCACTTCATGGGGGCGATAGACGGCCTTAAGCTTCTCATGAAGCTCGACGAGAGGCTCGCTAAGGCGGAGGTTCACTTCGTTGGGATAGTTGCGAAGGAGATTGACCTCGGAACCGAGCTCAGCGAGGAGGTCAAAAAAGCCGTTCCCAAAGCTGTTGAGCTCATCGAAAAAATTGTAGCGGGGGATTAAGACCTGAGAACCTTCAGCTCGTTCTTGAACATTCCCCAGTTCAGGTACAGGTGGATTGCTATGAGGGCCAGCATGACCATTCCGTAGTGCACGTGGAGCTGGAGGAGTTTCTTAGCGGGCTCGCCGAGGAAGCTTCCCCTGTGTGCGGCGATTGCGCTCGATATCGTCAGAAACACTGCTCCGACGTAGAGGGCTATCAGTATCGACGATATTATTGCCTTCGTCTTGACTATTCTCTTTCCGTTTCCTGCCATCTCTACCACCGGTTATGACGAGTGTCATGGACTTTTAAAAATCTTTTGTAAAAGGAAAGTGTTTTCTTGTTAACCAATCACTGGCTTGATGTCAAGTGCTCCTCAAAAAACGTATGAAGTTTGATAAAAATTAAACGAATCAGCCAAAGAGGAGTCGCAACTCCCTCCGCATTATGCTCCTGTTCATGATTATGTGTATTGTTATCAGGGTCATCATGAAGAGACCGTAGCGGGCGCGTAGCTTGAGAAAGTCCAGGTGAGTCATTCCAAGGAACGTTCCGTTCTTGCTCGCGATTATTGTTCCGATTGTTATGAAGACCACTCCAAGGAACCCTACGAGGAGCAGGAGCGAGAGGAAGGCCTTCACTCGCAGTTTCTTCCGGAGTTTGGGGTTTTTCATAGCCTCTTCGAACGCCTTCTCCATCGGGTTCATGGGACCACCGGGGATTAGATGACGTACGTCATTTAAAAGCACTTTGAAAAATTTTCATTTAAAACCAAAGGTTGGGGGAACTCAGTCCCCGTAGAACTCCTCTTCGAAGGCGTCGATTCCAACCTCAAGCGAATCGAGCCAGTCAAGGAACCTGCCAACGTCCTCGTCCCTGAATATCGCCCCGTGCTGTGGCGCTATCATCTTGGGTTTAAGCTTCCTTACCGAGCGGACCCATGCCCTGAGGGCCTTCGTTGAGCTCATATACCTCTTATGGAAGCCCTCCATGTGCTTTGTGTGCTCGTCAAAGTCCTCAACGAAGAGGTACCACTCGTCCTTCGAGAATGCAGCGGCTCCAATGTCCGAGCTGAACAGGATTCCGCTCTTCTCGTCGTAGAAGGCGAAGTTGCCGGGACTGTGGAGGTAGTGGGCTGGAACTGCCCTTATGGTCGAGTTTCCCAGTTTGAACTCGGCACCCTTATCAGGGATTCCTACCGTTCTGCCCGCGCTCATTACGGCAAGGTGCGGAATGAAGCGCACCCACAGCTCCGAGATGACGACCTTCGCCAGTGGCGCGTACTCGAACCAGAGGTTTAGACCCGCAACTACGTCGGGGTCCTGGTGCGAGTACATGAGGTACTTAATCTGTGTTGGGGGAATCAGGGAGGAGACGTTCTTGAGCACGCGGGAGAACACGAAGAACCCGCCGGGCTCTATAAGCGCGCCCTCGTTTCCGTCAATGACGAGGTACTGGTTGGTCAGTATTCCCTTCTCGTCCTCGCTCTCCTCAATTCCAAGCCAGTAAACCTTGTGCTCCCCGTCGTCGTAGAGCGGGTAGCTGTTCATGTTCCTAATCATCTCAAACACCTCCAGCGGGGACCCACGCGTTCACCATGTAGGCCCCGGAAACCTTTGAAAGGAGCTCAACGGCTTCCCTAACACCGTCCTCTCCCTCAACCTTGAGGGTCTTAACCTCGCTTCCGTTCCTTAACTCAACGGCCAGAACCTGACTGCCCCTAACGAGCACCTTGAAACCGCTGGTTCCATCGGACGTTATTCCCGAGAGGTAGAGAACCTCACTGCCCGCCTTCTCAAGAATCTCGTTGAGAACGTTGAAGAAGCCTCCCTCGGGGATGACGTGTAGACCGCTGTGAACCATCTTGGCCTTAGCTAAGAAGTTGGCGACGCTCATGGGGTCGGAGAAATCCACTTCGAGTATGGCCTTTTCGGTCTTCTTGCCGACCTCGAGTGGCTTTGAAGCCTCCGCCAGCTCCTTGAGGTTTCTGGCTATCCCCTCGACGAGTATCTCCAGGGTCTTCCCGAGGAAGAACTCGCCCCTACCTGAGTAGGAGAGCTCAACGTCTGCTGAAACATACTTCTGCCATTCCTTGAGGGTTATCACAACCGTCAGGTTGCCCCTCTTTCCCCTTCCCTCGTAGATGTGGCTGTTGTAGTCTTCGTGGAACTCAAACTCGTAGGTGTCCCTGAACTTGAAGACGAAGCGGGGTAGCATTATCTCGGCCACGACGGGATTTCTGCCCCTTACCTTGACCACGTAGGGCCAGTTTGTTATGAACTGTGCCGGGTCGTGGAGTATGGCCTCAACGGATTCCATACCGGACTTTATCTCAACGCTGGCTTCCTTGCGCTTCATGCTATCATCCCCAGAGCCTCTATCAGCTTAACGTAGAGTCCCTCGGGGCCCTCGGCTGGGCTTACCGGAAACAGGAAGTGCACCTCATCACCGTCCTTCACGACGAGCCTCTTCTCCGAGGGGTAGAGAACCACGCTGAGTTCGAGTTCCACCACTGAACCGTGGCTCGTCTTCATGGTGCCAACGGCGTGGGGAACCGCGACCTTGGAGCCCTCGACGACGTCCTTCCAGATTGAAGCTATAACCTCAAAGGGATTGATTCTCCAGAGGAATGTGCCCCTTCCAGATGATTTGGTGCCTGTTACCATCATTGTCCATCACCTAAACGCACTTGTAGATTCATAACCAAAATCAGGAAGTTCGCTTCTTAAACCTTCTGGTTTCCATATTTGCCAAGATTCAGAAAAAAGTTCGAATTTTGAAGTTCAAACCGGATGTTTGGATTGAGGTTCGAAGGCCCTGAGACATCCTTAAAAGGAGTTTCAACATAACTAAGACGAGTGATGCCCATGCCTATGGAGGCCTTCAAATGTGAACGCTGTGGGGCTCCACTTGAGGTGTCCCCTGAAACCATAGTTGCCGTCTGTCCGTACTGCGGTTTTCCGAACCACCTGACCGGAAACCTCAGGACTGAGGACATGTTCCTTGTTCCTTCGCTCAACAAGAACCAAATCGCGGAAGCGTTCTGGCGTATGGTCGAGAAGGACTTCGACCTCAAGCGGATTAAGGACTCGATTCAGGTTGTCGGTGTTGAGGGCCACTACGCACCATACTGGGTCGGTGACGTTTACGTGAGCGGTGATGTGGACTACACCGTCCGAGAGGAAGAGTGTGAAACCTACACCGACAGCCAGGGAAACACGGAAACGCGGTGCCACACCGTCGAGAGGCACTACCACGACGTTGTGAGCGAGACCCTGCACCTGATAGGCCCGGCCAGAAGGCAGGTGGCGAGCTTTGGAGTTGACGACATCATAAAGCACTACTCCAAGACGAGACCGGAGGAAAGGCGCCTGCTCGACCTCGACGAGGGGCAGTGGGAGAAGCTCAAGCTTGAGATACTCAACACTGAGATGGACGAAGAGCAGGCGAAGCTCATGATGCGCGAAGATGCGATAGACGTCATTAGAAACCGCTACTCTGCCAAGGCCGACAGAATAGACCGCTTTGACGTGAAGGCCGAGGAACCGAGCAACACCCGTCTCGTTCTCCTGCCGATGTGGACGGTTTATTACAAGTTCGAGAACTCGATATACCACTCGGTTTTCGCTGGCTGGGACGGGAAGAGGGTCGCCTCGACGGAACCGATGTCAACCCTCAGGCGGGCGGAGTACATGGGTGGCGTCGCCCTCGGAATCCTGATAGGGGCCATCGGTGGGGCCTACGGTGCCGCGGCGAGCGCTTACGCGCTGACGGGGATAGCGATAGGGCTCGGCTCGGTTCTGAGCGGATACTTCGGCTTCAAGGTCCTCGAGGGCCAGCGCATTGAGAGGGGTGGTTGAAATGGAGGTTACCTGCCCCACTTGCTCCGCAACCTTCAAGGTTCCCGACACCGTTGAGGTCGCCACCTGCCCCTACTGCGGAACGACCTTCCACGTTCACACGAAGGAAACCGGCGAGCACTTCTTCTTCCCGCCGATGAGAAAGGACGCCGGTGGCGTTCTGCTGAAGTTCCTCTCAAGGCAGTACGGCGCTCCGGCCGACATAACGGGGGCAAAGATAACCAAGAAAGAACTCCACTGGGTTCCGGTTTACTTCTTCTACCTGCACGGAAAAAGTAAGCTCTGGCCGACCGTTGAGGAAGTTCAGTTCATGGGGATTCCCGCGGGTTCGCCCTTCAAGACCCTCCTTGAAGGCTACCCGTTCCCGATTAGGGGCAAGGTCTTCTTCAGTGAGGACGTCGTCAAGAAGGGTCACTACTACGAGCCCGAAGTTCCGAAGGAGAAGGCCGAAGAGCTCGCGAGGGTCGCGCTGATAAACGCCCTAATTGGGGAGGCGAGGCAAGAAGACAAGAGCGTCAGCGAGGACGAGCTCGAACTCGAAGTAAGGTACCTCGGTCTCGTCCACTACCCGCTCTGGGAGCTCCGCTACGAGTATGCCGGAAAGGAATACTGGGGCTACGTTGACGGAACCGACGGAAGGGTCGTCTCAGCGGAATACCCCCTTGAAAGCGGTGCCAGAAAGAAGGCCAGTGCGATGGCGATGGGCGTAATCGGGGCTGGGGCGGTTCTCGGGTTCATAGCGTCGGCAATCTTTGGAACGCCCTTCGGCCTGCTGGGTGGCCTAATTCCCGGGGCGGTCGGCGCGTGGGGGATAGGCTCTAAAGGCGCCGTGAAGAAGAGAATCGTGAGCGGTGTAATAAAGGGTCGCTCCGGAAACCTCTACTTCCAGCCGATTTGAGGTGATAAGATGGGGAAGGAAACATCGATTGTGGAGAAGCTTGAACTTATCGTGCCGGGCTTCCACGGCTACAAGAAGAAGGAACTCCTCAGGGAAGACGACAGATTGATTAGGGGAAAGGTGGCCGACCTTCTGGGGCAGGCAAAGAGGGAACTTGAAAGGGCCCTGCAGAGGTGCGCCATGGTGAACTGCCAACAGCTTATGGGCATTGAAAACCTGAGGAAGAAGCTCATGATGCTTGAGAGCAGAGTGAAGCACGCCGAGGCCGGCTACCGCGGTTACTTTGACAGGGTCAAGTTCAAGGAGAAGGAACTCGAAAGGCTCATCGAGTACGACGCCAAGATGATTGAGCTCGCTGAGGAGATACTTAACGAGGCCAAAGCGTTAAACGCCCAGGTGGCGAATCCTCAGGCCCTTGGCATGGCAGTTCTCAACCTCGACGACAAGCTCGTGAACTTTGAGGAAGTCCTCAGTCAGAGGATGAGCTTCGCGGTGGGTGAGTGAAATGGTTGAGGTAATCGAATGGGTCAACCCGGGTGAGGACGAGATAATCTGGAGGTACCCGAACGAGGTCATAAAGTGGGGTGCCCAGCTCATAGTCCACGAGTACGAAGTGGCAGTCTTCATGCGCGACGGCAAAATCTACGACGTTCTCGGGCCCGGAAGGCACACGCTGACGACGCAGAATTTGCCACTCCTATACAAGCTCGTCGGCGGGAGCAACAGCCCCTTCAAGGCAACGATAATCTTCGTCAGCATGAAGCAGTTCCAGGGGCGCTACGGTGGCGAAACGCAGACGAAAGAATTAGCGCCGGTCAAGTACTACGGTGTCTACTGGTTCAAGGTCGCGGACCCGGTTCTCTTCATCACCGAGGTTGTCGGCGGTCAGAGCTTGTATGATGCCAGTGACGTTACCAAGTTCATCAGGGCTTACTTCAACGAGGGCATGATGAAGCATCTCAGCGCTTACTCGATAGTCGACCTCTTCCAGAACCTTGACATGGTCAGCACGCAGGTTAAGATAAAGCTCATGGAGGACTTCCGCAGGTTGGGCCTCGAGCTGGTCGATGTTAAGATTGAGGGCGTTAACACCACCGATGAGTGGCGCCAGAGGCTCTTCTGGCTCATGCAGACGGGCAATGCTCAGGCGGTTATGCAGATGGACACCGTCAAGCAAGTTGCAGCAGAGCTCGGAAAGAGCCCCGGCGCGAGTGTCGGGACCGGAATGGTGCTCGTTCCCCAGCTCTTCCAGCAACCGGCCCAGCCAGCTCAGCCCGTCCAGCAGGCCCCGGCCCAGCCCTATGCCGGCGCACCTCCAGCTCCCCAGCAACCACAGCAAACGGCTCCCTCCCAGCCAGCGCAACAGGAGATATGCCCCTACTGTGGTAAACCTATTCCACCGGGGGCACGCTTCTGCCCCTACTGCGGGCACGAAATCAAGCGGTGTCCCAACGGCCACATAGTTCCCGAGGGGGCGAAGTTCTGCCCGGTCTGCGGTGCGAAGATTGAATGACCCCCTCTTTCATTATATTTGCTTAGACACTGTTCTGGACAACAACAAGTCACAAATTCCAAAAGTTTAATTTGAGGTTTGTGACATTTAGGGCGATAAAAATAACGAAGAAACCCTTAAATACCCGAATCCCGTCATTTAACCGCTCTCGGGCGACCGAAGGTGGTCAGGATGAAGCCCCTCCCAGAGTTCGTAGGGCTCAACGTCGGTTTTCTGCTCGTTGTGTTATGGGTCTTCAAGCCACTATCCCAAACGTTCGCGGTTGCAATGGCCGTTGCAATGACTGCTGGGGTTGTGGGGTACTGGCTTTACAGGGAAACCCGCGCTATATCCTCCATCAGAAACTCTCCTTTCCAGGTCAACCTCGGGAGGACAAGGGTCTTTACCGACGACGGCAACATTGCGATGGCTCTCAAAGGGCTCTCACGCTTTCCGGAGAAACTCCCAAGGTTCGTTTACGTGGGTAGCTATCCCCTGGAAACGGACGTCAGAGCCGGACTTCTGGTGGGGATTGTGAACACGGACGCCTTCGACGGCGACCTTGTGGAGGCCCTCTCAACTCTGGAAAGGCCCGCCACGTGGTGGCTGGACTTCACTACCCCTACAGGATTTCTTCTCAGGGTTCTCCTCCCCATTGCCGTTCTGGAACTCCCGGGATGGGTCTCAGCGGTCATTCTACTCGTCGCGGGCATTGCACTCGGCGCAGTGGACTCCGTTAACCTGAACATGACGGCAGTGTGAGCCAAAGGGAAAAGAATACCAAATTAAACTCCAAACTTATCCTCTATGTAGGCCCTTATCAGCTCCTTCGTCGCGAGCAGGCCCTTGACGTGCGTCCTCTCCATCCCGTGGCTGGCATGAACTCCCGGCCCGATGAGGGCAACTCTGAAGTCCCAGCCGGCCCGCAAAGCGGCTGAACCGTCGGAGCCGTAGTAGGGGAAGACGTCGACCACATACGGGATGTCGTTCTTCTCGGCCAGCTCGATGAGTTTGGTCGTCATTTCATAGTCGTAGGGCCCGCTTGAGTCTTTGGCTCCTATTGAAACGGCAGTTTCCTTCCCATAAACCCCCTCTCCGACGACGCCCATGTCAACGACGAGCAACTCCCTCGTCGTTGATGGATAACCTGCAGAACCGCCGTGGCCGACCTCCTCGTAGGGCGAGAAGAAGAACGCCACGGGGAGCTTTTCAAGCTCGTCCGCCAGCTCAAGGAGAAGGTCAATCATCACCGCGACGCTCGCCTTGTCGTCCAAAAAGTGGGCCTTGACGAAGCCGTTCACGTACTCGAACTTCGGGTCGAAGGCTACGAAGTCGCCCGGTCTTATGCCGAGCTTCTCGGTGTCCTCCTTCTTCTCGACCTCCGCGTCGAGGCGAATGTACATGTTCTCCTCCTTGCGCTCCTTCTTTCCGGCGTCCCTGTTGACGTGAACGCTCGGGTTCCTGAGGAGGAGCGTCCCCCTGAACCTCTTCCCGGAGCGGGTTATTATCGTGCAGTATTCGCCCTCGAACGTCGGGAGGAGAAGCCCGCCGATTCTCGTGAAGCTCAGGTGTCCGTCAGGTAAAATCCCCTTCACCATCGCGCCAAGCGTGTCCACGTGGCCCGCTATGACGAGTTCTGGCTCCGGGTGGTTGTAGGCGAGAAGTGCTCCCTTGTTGGTGTAGCGGGTCTTTATCCCGGCCCCGCCCAGTTTCTTCTCGATGTGCGAGAGGACCTCTCTCGTGTAGCCGGTCGGGGACGGAATCTCCAGAATCTCCCTCAGAATCTCAACGACGCGCTCCATCGAAACCACCGTTGAGAAATAGTTCGAAGGGTTAAAAAGAACATCGGCCTCGATGGAACTTGATAGAGCTTCAAGATACCGGTATGAGAACGCGAGAAATCTGGTAGCGGGGGGAGGATTTGAACCTCCGACCTCCGGGTTATGAGCCCGGCGGGCACTCCTAGCTGCCCCACCCCGCTGTCTGACCCGTTAGTTAGTCATTCAGGGAGACTTTATAAATCTTTCGGAGCGGGCTTTATATTCTTCAAGGCCGTTCTCAGTTCGGTGGTGTCATGTACCTGACGAAGGAAGAGGAACTGATTTTGGCCGGCGAGTACGGCTACGCGCTCCAGAAGGCGATGGAAATCCTCGTCGCTTTGGGAGACATCTACGGGGCGGAGCGGTTGATTCCCATAAAGAGCGCCCAGATTGCCGGCGTTTCCTACAAAAACCTCGGCGAGGCCGGCATTGAGTTCCTGAGGGACTTCGTGGAGGCAGGAGCGAAGGTCAGCGTCTACACGACGCTTAATCCTGCAGGCATAGGCGACGATGAGTTCATGGAGAAGCAGAGGGAGGTTTTGGAGCTCTACCGCACGATGGGGATAGAGGTGACCTCCACCTGTACCCCCTACTACGGGGCGAACCTTCCGAAGTTCGGCGACCACTTAGCTTGGAGCGAGAGCTCGGCCGTTTCCTTTGCAAACTCGATAATAGGTGCCAGAACCAACCGCGAAGGTGGGCCGTCAAGCTTGGCCTCCGCCATAGTCGGCAAAACGCCGGAATACGGACTCCACCTCGACGAGAACAGGAAGGCGACCGTGAAGGTGAAGGTAGAGGCTAAAGTCAAGACGTTCGTTGACTACTCCGCTCTTGGCTATCACCTCGGAAAGGCCCTCAGAAACGACGTGCCCTACATAACCGGCCTGAAACCGGAGAGCCTGGACTACCTCAAGGAGCTCGGCGCTTCTATGGCCGCTACCGGTTCGATAGCGCTCTACCACGTCGAAGGCGAAACGCCCGAATACAAAACCGCGATTTCCGACGGGATAGAGACGATAACAGTCGAGGATGCTGACCTTAGGGCCGTCAGGGAGAGTTTCTCCGACGATTGGAGTGAGATAGATATGATTCTCATCGGCTGTCCGCATGCTTCCCTCATGGAAATCAAGGAGATAGCCGAACTTCTGAGAATGCGCGGAAGGCCTCTAAAGATACCGCTCTTCATAACCGCGAGCAGGGCCGTAAAGGCTTTATCTGACTCGCTCGGCTACACCGAAACGATAGAGCGCTACAATGGACGGATTATAGCTGATTCGTGCTTCGTCGTGTCGCCGATTAAGGGCTGGTACAGAGGCATAGCCACCAACAGCGGGAAGAGTGCCTTCTACTTCCGCTCCTTCGGCTTTAGCGTAAGGCTCGACGACGCCGAGAGGCTCATAAAAGAAGCCCCGTGAGGTGGTAGAATGAAGCTGAAGGGAAGGAAGGTCGTCGGAGGGAAGGCCGAGGGCGAGCTGATAGTGTCAAAAAAACCGCTCTCCTTCCTCGGCGGGGTTGACCCCGAGACTGGAATCGTTACCGACGCGGAGAGCGACATAAGAGGCCAGAGCATAGCGGGCAAAATCCTCGCCTTCCCGCGCGGAAAGGGCTCCACCGTTGGCTCCTACGTAATCTACGCCCTCAAAAAGAACGGAAAGGCGCCGAAGGCAATACTAGTCGGGGAAGCCGAGACGATAGTGGCAACGGGTGCGATAATAGCGGGCATCCCAATGGTTCAGGGAATAGATGTTTCAAAGCTAAGGAGCGGAATGAAAGTCAGGGTTGACGCCGACTCGGGTGAGGTTGAGGTCGAGGACTAACTTTTTAACTCGCCCCTCAACTTTAATTTAGGAGGTAAAAGATGCCGAGGGGAATCTACGAGTGCCTTAACTGTGGCTACCGCGAGGAGAGGGATTCCACCGAGCCTCTTCTTGAGCGCTCATGCCCCCGTTGCGGAGGGGACATGATTCTCGTGGGCTACGCGGGAGAAGGCATCAAAAAACCGTCGCATCCACCGCTTGAATCCACACCCACACCTGAGATTCACGTTGCCGAGACGCCGGGCCTTCCGCCGGAGGTTGAGGCCAAACTCAGGACGTTTTACAACCTCCGGTTTGCGGGCTTCGACGGGAGGGTCTTCGTTTTCGAGGTTGAGGATATCCTTGAGCCGAACTTTGAGAGAGTTCTGAGCGAGATGGAGAAGCTCGGCTACTGGGTTGCGCTGAAAAAGCGTGATGGCAAAGTCCTCCTGTTCGTGTTTCCCGCGGGAGAGGTCAAGCCAGACAACAAGTGGCTACCCTGGGTCTTCCTGCTCGCAACAATAGCAACGACCCTATTCGCCGGCTACATGCTGGCCCTCAACTACATCTCCGCCCTCGATTATTACGGACTTCCCGGGATGAGGGACCCCTACCTCATTGCACTCTCGTTCTCTGTCAGCGTCATGGCAATACTCGGTACCCACGAACTTGGCCACAAGATAGCCGCCGCTTACCATGGCGTCCGTGCAACGATGCCCTACTTCATACCGTTTCCGTTTAGTTTGATAGGAACCCTCGGCGCTGTGATAAGGGTTAAGTCTCCCCTGCCGACGAGGGACGCGGCGATAGACCTTGGCGTTAGCGGGCCGATAGCGGGTTTCCTCGTTTCGATTCCAGTTACGGCCATAGGTCTGAAGCTCTCGATTGTGGTTCCCCAGAGTATGGTGCCCCAGACGGAGGGAGGGGTCTACTTTGGAACAAATCTCATCTTCGAGGCCCTGACAAAAGCGGTGCTTCACATACCGGACAACTACGTGATATTCCTTCATCCCATTGCGATGGCCGGCTGGGTCGGACTGCTCGTCACGTTCCTCAACCTGATTCCGGTTGCCCAGCTTGACGGGGGGCACGTCCTGAGGGCGTTCATCAGCGAGAGGGCGCACAGAATAGTGACTTACGTCACGGCCTTCGTTCTCATCGGGATGAGCTACCTCTGGAGTGGCTGGTTCATCTGGGGGCTACTCGTCCTACTCATTGGCTCCGCTGGAAATCCCGGAGCACTCGACGAGGTATCTCCAATATCCAAGAAAAGGATAGCACTGTCAGTGCTCGTGGCGATAATATTCGTGCTCACCGCAACACCGAGGCCGATTTGGACTACTTAGATTTGCCCGCCTCTTTGAGTATCTGCTCGATATCGTAGTATATGCTGTCCCTGGAGACTCCAAAGACCCTTGCGAGTTCGGAGATGTTGAGAACCTTGGGGTTGTAGTTGAAGGCCTCAAGGACCATCGCTATTAGTTTCCTTCTTTCCTTTAGTGTGTACTCCCCGATGGGCTTCTTGCGCTCGAAGACGTTGTAAACCACAACCCCCACCGCATACGTCCTCCTCGTCACGGGCGTGGTGTAGGTTTTAACCTCAAAATCGACGATTTTAGCCCTGTCGGGGATTATGGCGTTAAGCTTCTCGAGGGTCTTGTTAATGGCGTCATCCTTGTTCCTCCCCGAGGAAAAATCCGCCCTGACAACCTTGTATGCCGGAAGTGACTTGTCCACGGCAAGCACTACACCCAGGTTCATGAAGGCTCCAAAGCTCAGCAGTATCTTTGCAGAATTTACAAAACCCGGAAGGTCGCGTAGTATATTCTCTGACTTTTTGTTGATTTCTTCAACGCAATCTTCAATGCTTGATGATTCGCAATGAAAGCTTACCAACATGAATGGACACCTCTTGGAGTCCTTGCAATATTGGGTATGATTCTCCTCAGTATTGGGCAGAAATATATATAAGCCTTTTTAGTCGAGTTTAGGTTGAAGTAAACCTCTGGAGGTGATTTGCCATGATGAGGAAGGCCCAGGGTGCAATTGAGTACCTCTTCATGATTGCTGCCGCGCTGGTTATAATCCTGATAGTCGTCAGGCAGCTCCAGAACAGGGGCAAGACTGCCAGCACGACCGCCAACACTGCCGAGCAGGCTATCAACAGCACCCTTCAGAACATGACCAACAGCAGCTGAAGTGGAGCGTAGTACGAAACTCGAGGTATTATAGCCATGTATCCTTAACATTTTTCTTTTCGGATTTTGGAGGTTGAAAAATGAGACGAGGGCAAGCATCACTTGAGTACATCTTTGTTATCGCAATTGTCCTGGTTCTGATACTGGTTTTGTTCCGGACCTTTTTTGACCCGAGAACTGGAACCCTGAAAAAAGTCGGCACCCAGCAAAGTGTAGTTGAGTCCGATATTAACAAAACTATTAATAACTTGAGCGATTAAAAACAACGTCGGTGATTCATATGGGATTCCTATCCTTCGGCTCCAAAAAGAAGAAAGTTAGAACAATGCTCGAATCGGGACAGTTTGAGCTCCTCGTTCAGGATGCCATAAAAGACAAGAAGGTTATGGGTGCGATAGTTGAGCTTCTCGACGACGACAACCCCGGAATCGTCGGGGATGCTCTCCTCGCGTTGACCCAGATTCTCGAAACCAACAAGGACAGCGTTTCCAAGTACCTTGACGAGAACAACTTCAAGAAACTTATGAACTTAATCCACCACAGGAATCCCTACATCAGGGAAAACGCCATGGTGCTCGCCTACGACATCATCAAAACCTATCCTGAACTGGCCCGAAAGTACCGCTCCTGGATAGTTGAGGAGATAAAGCGGGGCCTTCGCGAGGGCAAAAGGGACGAGAAGGGCTTTCTGCTGGTCGTCATAGGGGAACTCGGGCTCAGCGAGCTCAAACCCCTCGTAGAGGAACTCACCGGGGTGGAAGATAAGGTAGTTCTTCCCTTCGAGGGCAAAAAGTGGGTTCCCCTTGGACAGATAGCAAGGGAGACCTTAGAAAAACTCTGAGGTGTTACCATGCCCGATTTTATCCTCCTTCTGGTTCTCCTTTTCCTTCTCGCGCTCGTTGGGTGGGCAATCTTAGCCCTCACCATAGCTATTCTCAAGTGGCTCGCGGTGAACGCGATTACAGGCCTCATCATAATCGGCATCCTGAATTTCCTTGGGGTCACGCATGTCCCAATAAACTGGCTGACACTGCTAATCCTGGCCGTGGGTGGAGTCATTGGCGCGTTTATACTCATAATCCTATCCCTCTTCTAGGCCAACTTTTATAAGTGGCCCCTTTTAACCGGAAACGGGAAGAGAAGGGGTGATGCTCATGTCTCACAAGTCAGCGGAAATGTACGAGCTCAAGAAGAAGGTTGAGGAGCTGAAGAACTATCGAGGTCGAGCGACCGAACTCGTCAGCCTCTACATCCCGGCTGGCTACGACATCAACAAGGTCATGCAACAGCTCCGCGAGGAGTACGGAACTGCCCAAAACATCAAGAGCAAGTCAACTCGAAAGAACGTTTTGGGAGCACTTGAAAGGGCGATGCAACACCTCAAGCTCTACCGCAAGACTCCGGAGAACGGTCTCGCTCTCTTCGTCGGCAACGTCAGCGAGCAGGAGGGAGTCAGCGACATAAGACTCTGGGCCATTGTTCCGCCCGAGCCTCTCAAGGTTCGCCTCTACCGCTGTGACCAGACCTTCGTCACCGAACCGCTTGAGGAGATGCTCCGCGTTAAGGACGCGTACGGCCTCATAACCGTCGAGAAGAACGAGGCGACGATAGGCCTCCTCAGGGGCAAGAGGATTGAGGTTATAGACGAGCTCACCTCGAACGTCCCAGGAAAGACGAGGGCAGGTGGTCAGTCGGCGAGACGTTACGAGAGGATTCGCGAGCAGGAGACGCACGAGTTCATGAAGCGCATCGGCGAGCACGCCAATCAGGCGTTCCTTCCACTCCTCGAGAAAGGTGAGCTGAGGGGAATCATCATCGGCGGTCCCGGGCCGACCAAGGAGGAGTTCGTTGAAGGCGACTACCTCCACCACGAGCTGAGGAAGAAGGTCATCGGCGTCGTTGACATAAGCTACCACGGCGAGTACGGCCTAAGGGAGCTCGTGGAGAAGGCCAGCGATATACTCAGAGACCACGAGGCAGTGAAGGAGAGGAAGCTTATTCAGGACTTCTTCAAGCACCTCGTCAAGGACACCGGAATGATAACCTACGGTGAGAAGGAGGTTCGCCAGGCCCTCGAGCTCGGCGCCGTTGATACGCTCCTCATCAGTGAGGGCTACGACAAGGTCCGCGTCAAGGCCAAGTGCAACAACTGTGGCTGGAGCGAAGAGAAGACGATGAGCGAGCAGGAGTTCCACGTCTACAAGAAGAAGCTGACCCACTGTCCAAAGTGTGGCAGTCAGAACATAACCTTCGAGAAGTGGGACGTCGCGGAGGAGCTCATAAAGATGGCCGAGGAAGCCGGCTCGAATGTGGAAATCATCTCCCTCGACACCGAGGAGGGCCAGCAGTTCTACAAGGCTTTCGGCGGGCTTGGAGCGTTCCTGAGGTACAAGATTCATTGAGCTATTTGTATGCGTCTTCTCTTTTTCTTAAGCCTGTGGATTAAAATCCTACGGGCCTTCCAGTTCACAGAATAGATAACGCGGTATTCGCCGATTCTAACACGGTAAATATCGAGGTCTCCGGAGCCTTTTTAACTCCAGAAATTTTCTGAGGTTGGCCTTTGGTAAGAACTTTAGAGCCTTAACTGCCTCCTTCTTTATTTTGACTTCGAAAGTCATGAGTCCTCCTCCAGAATCCGCTCAAGCTCGTCCGCGTCAATCCAGTCTTCTTCCTTAAAATCTCTTGCCTCCCTCTCTATCTCCTCAAGTTCTTCCTTGGAGAGTTCGCCCCTCACAATGGGAACCAGCATAGCCTCAAGACGCTGGATTTCCACCTTCAGACGCTCAAGCTCCTCTATAACGTAACGCACGTTAGCATCGCTTACCCGCTCCATGTTCCCACCGCTTCAAATTCTTTCGGCATGATATTTTAATTTTCCCCTCGATTCGCTCAACCAAATGATGCAACAAAATTATTATAATCTGCATACATCGTTTTGGGAACCTTTAAGTATCGGTACCGATACTTAGTATCGGGGGCGATACCTGGCCTGGTCCGGAGAAAAGAGAAAAGATGAGTGCATTATTCACATCTTCTCCGGCGCCTCTATGCCGAGCAACTCCAGCCCGTTCCTTAACACCTGCTTGACAGCCAGAACGAGGAGCAGGCGCTCTTCTCTGATTCCCTCTTCAGCTTTGAGCACCGGGTGGTCCATGTAGAACTTGTTGAAGAGCGAGGCCAGTTCGTTGAGGTAGGCAGGAATCAAGTGAGGCTTGATGTCCCTGCCCGCGCTCTCTATTACCTCCGGGAACTTGGCGAGGAGCTTTATGAGTTCCTTTTCGCGGAGGGTGAGCTTCGAGAAGTCGGCCTTTTCAAGCAGAGCTTTCCAGTCGGTCTCGACTCCGCTTTCCCTGGCTTTCCTCAGGATTGAGGCACAGCGCGCGTGGGCATACTGTATGTACGGCGCGCTCTCCCCCTCGAAGTTGAGGACATCGTCCCAGCGGAAGGTTATGACCTTGTCCGGGCTGTACTTGACGAGGTTGAAGCGAACCGCGCCGACTCCAACCGCTTCGGCTATTTCCTCCTTCTCCCCATCGCTCAGGTTCGGATTCTTCTGCTCAACCAGTTCCCTCGCCCTCTGGACGGCCTCGTTGAGGACCTCGTCAACGGTGAAGCCGACCCAGGTTCCCTTCCTGCCCGAGAACTTACCTTCCGGTCTGACAACGTGCTCGTAAGCCAGGTGGTGGAAGTTCTCCGCGCTTTCTTCGAAACCAAGGAGCTGGAGGGCGTACTTAATCGCCATCTGGGGGTGCCTCTGCTCCGCTCCGATGACGTTTATGACTATATCCCCCCTGCCGAACCTGCCGGGCATCTCCTCTCCATCTGGAGCCGTCGTCCAGGTCTCGTGGTTCTCCCTCTTGTCCCAGAGCTTGTAGAGCATGTCGGCCTTCACCTTGCCGAACTTCCAGAGGTGATAGGCTATGTCCTTGCCGGTGTAGGTTGCGGTTCCATCGCTCCTCTTGAGGACGAGGAAGGGGTTCTTCATGTCCGGGAAGAGCTTCCTCAAATCCATGACGAACGCTCCCTTGTACTTGCCCTCCTTCCCCCAGAAGAAGTTCTCGTTGGATTCGATAAGCCTGTAGGCCTCCTCAAAGATTCCGCTCCGCATTATGTCGCTCTCCCAGCTGAGCAAATCGTAGGCGATGCCCATGCGGTAAGTGGTGAGCATTTGCGCCTTAACGACGCGCTCCGCTAATTTCCTACCGATTTCGGCTATCTCGTTGTTTCCTTCCTCGAGTTTCTTCATGAGCTCGCGAACCTCTTTATCCACCTCTGGGTTCTCCTCGATGCGCTTGTTGACCTCCACGTAGAGCAGGCCCATGACGTGGTCTATGAAGTCCTCCTTCAGGCCTTTCACCTTTAACTCGGCCTCAATCCGCTCGAACTCCTCTTTCATATTGAGGTAGCCCCAGAGAACCTGCGCGAACTGCACTCCGAGGTCGTCGATGTAGTTCTGAACTTCAACCTTGTAGCCGAGCCTGCGCATAATCCTCGCCATCGTGTCGCCTAGAACCGCGTTCCTCGCGTGCCCCATGTGGAGCGGTTTGGTCGGATTAACCGAAGTGTGCTCGACGATGACCTTCCGGCCCTTTCCAACTTCGCTCTCGCCGTAGGTGCTTCCCTTCTCAAGGATTTCCCTAACCAGCTCGCGCCCGAAGTAGGAGTAGTCAACGTAGAAGTTGATGTAGCCGTTAACCGCCTTAACATCGACTATGCCCTCGGGCTTCTCGATTCTCTTGACGAGCTCCTCCGCTATGAGCTTAGGGGCCTTCCTGAAAACCCTGGCGAGCTGAAACGCTATGGCCGTTCCGAAGTCGCCGAGCTCGAGGCTTGGCGTGTCGTCGAAGGCTATCTCGCCGTCCCACTCCTTTCCGGCCTCGGTGAGCATCTCGTCGAGTGCCTTCTTTAGAGAAAGTCTCGCCCTCTCCTGTATCTCCGTATAGACCATCTTCACCACCGCCGGCACTACTACCTAACCTTTAAAAAGTTCTCCCGCGAGTTTACAACGGGGATGGGTATGAAGCACCACGTCGGTGAGCACAAGGCCAAGAAGGGCCTCATAAGGATTGAGTTCGACGAGGAGAACGGGATTGCTGAGCACGTCAGGATTACGGGAGACTTCTTCGTTCACCCGGAGGAAACCGTCCACGAGCTCGAGAAGAAGCTTGAAGGACACCGCCTTGACGAGCTCGAGCACCTGATTGACGAGTTCTTCGCGATGCGCCTCGATGTCGAGATGCCCTACGTGAACGTCGAGGACTTCAAGATTGCCCTCAAGAAAGCCCTCGAAGGGTGACGGTAGTGAGGGTCAAACGAACCTTTTTACTTCTCCTTGCAACGTTCTTCGTGGGGACATTTCTCGGCGTGGCTTACGCGTACCTTCAGCCCGAGCGTGCTGGGGAGTACGTGGTGAAACTCGCCAAGGAGATAGGGGGGCTATCGGATAACCCCTTTGATAACTTTCTGATGATTTTCACACACAACGCGGGAGTTTCGCTCCTCGTTCTCGTCTCGGGTCTCTTCTTCGGACTCGGACCCTGGGTGATGATACTCTTCAACGGCCTGGTTGTTGGAATCGTGGCAGGTTTCCTTGTAGAGGTGGGCACGCCGGCAACCAAGGTTATACTGGGACTCGTCCCCCACGGCGTCGTAGAGATTCCGGCCTTCGTCTTAGCAGGAACCGCGGGAATAGTCTGGTACAGGAGCATTCGTGAGGCTGAAGAACCTGCGAGGGGCTTTAAAGATGGAATGAAAAGAGCCCTAAAGCTCTACGCGGTGACGGTTGGAATGCTCCTAATTGCGGCCTTCATCGAGGCGTACATAACTCCGAAGGTTGCCGGTCTCTGAGACCTCAAAGGTCCCGCTCTCCTCGTAGGTTTCTATTTCCCTCAGTATCGCGTCCATTGGGTTTTCCAGACCGGCGACAACGCTCCTTATGTAGTTCCTGTAACTTCCGTTGGTCTCTATCATCCTTTCCGCGACCTCTGCAACCTCTACTGGGTCCGTTGAGTGGAACTTGACGCCGAGCTCGACGAGCCACCTCGTCACCGCAAGGAGTTTTCCGGGGTATGTTGATATCGTCGGTGTTCCGAGGGCTATCGCTTCCCTGTTCATCGTCCCCCCAGCCCCAATCATGAGCCTCGCGTAGTAGAGCAGGCTGAGGCTGTCGACAGGCTTTTCGGGCATTATCACATTGTCAAAGCGCTCAAACCTTTTCCTCTGCTCCTTCGTCCTCGGGAAGAGAACGATGGGCATCTCGGGCAGGAGGGGAATAACGTCCTCAAGGACGCTCTTCTCCGGCCCGTTGAAGTAGTTGGCCTTGACGGGCTCGGTGCGCATGACGATATAGTCGTTCCTCTTCAGCCCGAGCTCCCTGAGGACCCTTCTATCGGGCCTGAACCCGTAGAGGTGCGCCAATTCAGAGAAGCCGTTCACGGGTTTCATGCCATTGGGGTCGGCACCACACTTGAGGAGCTCGTAGGCGTCTATCGCCTTCGGGAAGAGGAGGAGCTTCGTGAAGGGTAGTATGAGCTTGTTTTGAGCCACAGCGGTCTCATTGTCGACGAAGCCTATGCTCGGAATCCCAAGGCCAAAGGCAACCCTCGGTGCCTCGACCGAGTGCTTGTAAACCGCGAGGTCGGGTTTCTCCTCGATTATTAGCTTGCTCAGCTTGTAAACCCTCTCGGCACTCGCCATGAGCTTGCCCTCGAGGGTGGAACCCCCGTGCTTTCCGACCACGTAGTAGTCGAAGCCGAACATGTCGAGGATTCCGGTGAGACCGTCGAACTCTCTCGTCGTGATTAAAACTTCGTGGCCCGTCTTCTCGAGTTCCTTAATCAGGCCCTTGAAGAAGTGAACGTGAGGTGCGTTCGTGATGTCAATCCATACCTTCATTCTACCACCCGCCGTTGAGTGAACGACTCTGTCCAATATAAGGCTTTCCGAAAAACGGTTGCGGAAGCTTCTTTTCACACGTTTCATCGGGCCCCGTTTAATGAAAAACGCTTTCTAACGCTTTCCTTCCATGATGTGGGTTTTCAATGGGGCACCGCCACCAGTTAAAGTGAACAACAGTGTCCACATACTCCGGAAAGGGGGAGACCCCCTGACAACGGTTCCAACGTTTTCAAAATCGTTACGTGAAAAAGGCTTTTATCCGGCCGTTCCAAGCCACTCCGGTGGGACTGATGAAAGGGATTAAGGAGATAGCCGTCATCGGCCTCGGTTACATTGGTCTTCCAACGGCGATAATGTTCGCAAACGCCGGTTTCAAAGTCATAGGTTATGAAATAAGGGAAGAAGTTGTCGAGAAAATAAACTTGGGAAAGGCACACATCGTTGAGCCCAAGATAGACGAGCTACTCAGGAAAGCAGTCGAGAGCGGAAACCTGCGGGCGACGTCAAACCCGGACGACATAGCCGGGAAGGACGCCTACATAATCTGCGTCCAGACACCGCTCAACGACGACAAGACACCAAACCTGAGCTACCTCGAGAGCGCCGTCAGAACGGTTGCAAAGGCCATGAAAAAGGGTTCCCTGATCGTAATCGAGAGCACGGTGCCACCGTTAACGACCGTCAAGATGGCGAAGCTCATCGAGGAACTGACGGGATTCAAGGCTGGGAAGGACTTCTACATGGTCCACGCCCCGGAGAGGGTAATGCCGGGCAGGATTTTCAAGGAGCTCGTTTACAATTCGAGAATTTTCGGCGGGATAACTCCCGAGAGCGCCGAGATAGCGGAGAAACTCTACCGCTCCTTCGTCAGAGGACAGACCTTTAAAACCAGCTCAACCGTCAGTGAAGTCGTCAAGCTGATGGAGAACACCTTCCGGGATGTCAACATAGCTCTCGCCAACGAGTTCGCATTTCTGGCCCACCAGTACGGGATAAACGTCTTCGAGGCTATTGAGCTGGCCAACACCCATCCCCGTGTGAGAATTCACATTCCGAGCATTGGAGTTGGAGGCCACTGCCTCCCAAAGGACCCGCACCTCCTCCTCTGGCCAGCTAAGGAGGATTTCGGACTCATAAAGCTTGCGAGGGAGATAAACGATTCAATGCCCCTCTTCACGAAGGATTTGCTCTTCTCCGCTTTAAAGGAGCTGAACATCCCGCCGGAAGACGCCACCATAGCGGTTCTCGGACTGGCATACAAGGGCGACAGCGACGACACGAGGAACTCGCCGGCTCTGGCGTTCGTTGAAGCGATAAAAGACGACGTGAAGGCCGTTAAAACCTACGACCCCTTCATCCCGGGCACGAGCGGGAGCGTCGAGGAAGCGGTTGAAAACGCGGATGCGGTCGTTATAGCGACCGACCACACGGCCTTCAAGTCCCTCAACTGGGAGAGTCTCGGGAAGCTCATGAGAACAAGGATTCTCATAGACGGCCGGCACGTGGTGGAGAACCCGCCGAGGGGCTTCCTTTTTAAGGGCATCGGGAGGGGAGAGTTTTGAAGCCAGCCTTCGTGTTCGGAACGAGACCGGAGATAATAAAGCTCTCTCCTGTTATAAGGGCGTTCCTTGAGAGGGGCGTAGAGCCCATTCTAATCCATACGGGCCAGCACTACGACTACGAGATGAGCAGTGTCTTCCTCGAGGAGCTGGAGCTCCCGGAGATAGATTACCACCTTGAAGTCGGCTCCGGGACTCAGGCGGAGCAGACAGGGAAGGCGATGATAAAAATTGAGCGGGTTCTGATGGAAGAGAAGCCGGACGTAACGCTCGTTCAGGGCGACACCAACACTGTTCTGGCTGGAGCTCTGGCGAGCGTCAAGCTGAAGATTCCTGTGGCCCACGTCGAAGCCGGCCTTAGGAGCTTCGACAGGACGATGCCGGAGGAGATAAACAGGATTCTTGCAGACCACGCGAGCGAGGTCCTCTTCCCCCCGACGGAGGAAGCGAGGAAAAACCTCGAGCGCGAGGGGATAACCGAGAACGTCTACGTCGTCGGTAACACTGTCGTCGATGCGGTCCTTCAGAATTCTGAGGTGGCTGAGAAGAAGAGCGACGTGCTAGAGAGGCTTGGCCTCAGACCCAAGGAGTACATCCTCATTACGGCCCACCGTGCGGAGAACACCGACAGCCGGAAGAACCTTGAGAAGCTCGTCCAAATCCTCGAAAGCCTGCCGATGAGGGCGGTATACCCAATGCACCCACGCACGAGGAAGAGGCTCGAGGAATTCGGGCTCTTGGAACGGGTTGAGGCCATTGAGAACCTGACCGTCACGAAACCCCTCGGCTACCTTGACTTCCTCAGGCTTGAGAAGAACGCCTTCGCGATAATGACCGATTCGGGGGGAATACAGGAGGAGACCATAATCCTCGGCGTACCCTGCCTAACCCTCCGCTACAACACCGAGAGGCCTGAGACCGTCGAGGCCGGTGGAAACATGCTCGTCGGCCTCGAAAAGGACCGCGCCCTCAGTTACCTTAGACAGCTGATGAAAGACAAAGAGTTCTACGAGAAGATGGCGAACGCTCCGAACCCCTTCGGCGACGGAAAAGCTGGAGAGAGGATAGCGGAAATCCTTCTGAACCTCCACGAAAGGGGAGAGCTGAGGGTGAGAAGCTCACGGTTTATTTAGTAACCCCTGTTGCCAAGGGCATGTTTTAGGGAATCCCCAATTTTTTCAAACTCAGACACTGTGGAATTGAGGAGGTGAGATAAACTGCTGTTGTCCCCAAACAGGTTGCGGAACACTCCAAGGAACCTGCCCAGTATTGTTTCAGATTTCTGAGTTGAATTTTCAACGATGTTTAGGGTATCATTGTATACCTTCCGGGCATAGTTCATGCTGAGTGCATTGTTCCCCACGTACCATTGGGTTGGGTCCAAAAGCCCGCTAACGTTTAGGTCACTAACGTTGTATACCCCTCCAGTGAGGTTAAGGGGGTTTGATTCATTCGAGATGTTCCCCGGGGGAAGGGTACCGTTCGCAGAGTATTCAATCTGCCCTGGAAGCTGTGCCGTCTGCTGTGCCTGCTGGGTGAGCTGTTCCAGAGACGGCACAACCCCCGCGAGGAATATCCCCAAAAAGACTATCGTCACGGCCAGACCCAAAATTTTCTTCATGGTCGTCCCCAACAATAGTTGAACCGCGACCTAAATAAAGATTATCCAGGACTTCCAGGAAAATGTGAGAAAAGACGCAAAAGGGTCAATCACTCTTGAGGAAATTATCCAACTCCGAAGCCATCTCGTTAGCAATCATCTCGTAGGGATTGCCCTTGCTGAGCTTTCCGACCTTTGCCCTCAGGTTCCACCAGTAGGCCACGCCACAGGTCTGGTTCGCTATCCTGAGTTCCATGAGCCGGTTCATGCTGGCCTGGCAGAACTTCTCGGCGGATTTCGAGATTGCGCTTTCTGAGAACTCAAGGCCGTGGTTGATAGTATCGACGGCAGACTTGGCATCGCCGGCGTGGGAGTAGTAGAGGATTCCCGAGAGAGATATCTCCTTGTAGAGGACGTCGTTGCTCTCCCCCGTCATTGGAACGTAAACGAGCACGAGCCTGCCCTTCATGTCGTGTTCCATAACGTCATCGGTTATGACCGGTGTGAGCCCGTGCTCCCTGACGACCCTGACGAGAGCGTTCTCAATGTACGTCTTATAGGGATTCGGTGCCCAGACGGATATGTAAACGATGTGGGGGTCCTTCGGGGCTGAGGTCCAGTTGTAACTGTGGTCAACGATTGTAGTTCCCCCACTCATAGAAGCCCCTCTGTAGTCAGAGATGACATAGGACTCGCTGGCAACGGCAATCCCAACGATAGAAAGAACCATCAGCACCGCGATGCCCAACACTAAAAAGATGCGTTTCATTGGGCTCACCGGGAAATAGTTTGAAAAATTACTTTAAAAAGTTTTCTTAAATCTCAGTTCCAATGTAGATACCGTGCCTCGTCCTCACGATTCTCACCTTGATTCTGTCCCCGACTTCCGCCTTCGTCCCAACGACCTCGATGAGCCTGTTCCTGGCCTTCGCGAGCATCTCTCCTTCAATCCTGCCCGGAAGAACGACCTCAGCCTTTACGACCTCCCCGGGCCGGAAGGCAAGCGGTATAAACTCGCGCTTCTCCATACCAAAGTGGCTCGGCTTCAGGACAAGGGGTTTCATTCCGGTCTTCTCTTCAAGCCCCCTCAGCCAGGCGTAGAACTCCTTGAAGGGGACCGTCTTGGCTATGACCGGGTTCCTGCCGAACTTGTAGGGAATGTAGTTCTGGAAGCCGAGAGCCGGCCAGCGCTTTCCGGCGCCGATTTTCCTCGCGAACTCTATGAACGCCTCCGCCTCGTCGTCGTTGATTCCGAAGATTATGACCGGGGCAATGAGGACGTCTATCCCCTCATTGACGAGGGCCTCAGCCATCTCCAGAACGTGTTCAAGGTCGTAGTCCTTCCTGCCCATGAGCATCTTCGCCTTGTCCGGGTCGAGGGAGTGAATCGAAAGGTTCACCCTGTCGAGACCTGCCTCGGCCAGCTCCTCGACGAGCTTATCGTTGAGAAGCGTCCCGTTGCTCTGCATCGAGATTACCGAGACGTTCGGGTGCTCCCTCAACGCCTGAACGAGTTCCACTCTGAAGGGATAGATGAGAGGCTCTCCCTGGCCGTCGAGGTGTGCCTCCAGACCCTTCCCCTTTATCCTCGCGACATCGTCGAACCACTTCATCAAATAGTCGATATCAACGACGTAGTCGAGCTTTCTCGTCCTTGAGTACGGTCCCTCGTCAACGGAGCAGAAGATACAGCTCAGATTGCACCCGCTCACACCCCTTACCTGGATTAGGTTCGTCCCCCTATCTATCAGTCCGAAGGCGTTGTAGCCGAGGAGCGGAACGTCCATGGCCTCGTGAATGTAGAGTACCTTCCTCTTCGTGTAGCGGTTCCTGAGAAGTGCTCCGAGGTTGTTTTGAATGTAGAGCGCTACGAAGCCTTCGACCTTCTCGTAATCCGTGTCTATGATTAACGCACCGTTTCGGGCCGTGATTTGAGGCGAGACGCGGTACTTCTTTCGGATGACCCTCTCAAGCTCTCGCTTTGGAAAGTCCGCGTAAAGGGTCTCACGCCAGATTAGCCGGATTGTGTCTCCCAAATCCTCAAAGGTCACGTGGGGAAGGCGTAGCTCTATCATGGTCGTGAGTTTAACGGTGCGTTTAAAAACCCGTTGATGGACAAAACATCCGTCCGGAAGACTTTTAAATTCCCCCCTTGAAGACATGCGGGCATGGAAACATTTTAATACTATTGGATTAAAGAGTCTACTGGTGAACTGAACTGGGTGGTAGCTCATGTGGGGGAAGATTGAACATTACTTTGATGAGTATCCCGTCAGAAAGCAAATCGCCAAGACGCTTCTCAAGTACGGTCTCAAGGTTTCAGAGGACATGAAGATAAAGGCAGGGGACATCGAGGTGCCCTACACCAAGATAGCCAAGGCCCTCGACGTTGACAGACGTGTCGTCAAGGAAACCGTTGCCATGATACTCAAGGTTCCGGAGCTCAAGGAGATATACACCAACCTTGAGCCGACGGTTCACATGAAGTACGTCGGCAGGCACGTTGGCTACGGCGTCATCGAGATTGAGCCGGAGCCGAGGGCAATAGGAATCCTTGCCAAGATTGCGCAGAAGATAGCGGAGCGCGACATCAACATAGTCCAGGTCGTCGCGGAGGACCCGGAGCTCTACCCGGAGGCAACGCTGACCATCATAACCGAGAAGCCCATCCCGGGCGACCTTATCAACGAGCTCTCGAAGCTCGAAGGCGTCAAGAGAATATCCATCTATTGACCGAATTTTTTTGGTCCGTATTCACTCTTTCTCCAAAAGATTTTGTTACCTCTTCTCGAAGAACGAACGCCCGTAGACGCTTTTTCGGACTATGGGACAAATTAGAGACCCCTATTTTAACCAAAAGTTCTAAACCTTTCTTCTTCCCAGGTAAGGTTTATAAGTTATGGTTGGCAACCTTCGATAGTCACTCCAAATGAGTGCATCAACCTCCGGAGGGTTGAGTATGGAAGAAGCAAGTCGCGCCAGCAAGTTCGCCTACACTTTTATCGTGCTGTTTATTCTGTGGCTGGTCGTCACGGCCAGCCTTGACAGCCAGGAGTTGATAACCGGAGCCGTTATAGCTTTAATAGTAGCGGCACTGACGCACGACGTCTTCACCAAAGCAGGACTGGCAAACCTCCATCCAAAGAGGGTCGCCTACGCAATAGCTTACATACCGTACTTCCTGTGGGCTATGATAATGGCCAACCTCGACGTTGCTTACAGGGTGCTCCACCCGGCGAGGCCAATAAGGCCCGGAATCGTCAAGTGCAAAACCGTCCTCAACAGCGACACCGGAAAGCTCTCGCTCGCGAACTCGATAACCCTTACACCCGGAACGATAACCCTCGACGTCGATGAGGACGACTACTTCATCCACTGGATTTGGGTTCCGGACGAGGTGCTCAACGCCAAGGACGATTCTGAGCACGTTGAAAAGGCCTCCGAGGCCATAACAAGACCCTTTGAAAAGTTCTTGAGGGTGATATTCGGATGATAGGGATTAACATTTATCTCGCCCTGATTGCGATAGCAACGCTCCTCAGCACCTACAGGGTCTTCAGGGGACCGACGACAGTTGACAGACTTGTGGCAGTGGACATCATGACGACCATAACCACCGGACTTATGGTGCTCTTTGCGCTCTACTATGGAAGGATGATTTACATCAGCGTTGCCCTCGTCTACGCGCTCCTCGCCTTCGGTGGAGTCATAGCCTTCGCCCGCTACCTGGAGGGAGGCCTATGAGCGTGCTCGCAATAATCGGTGAAGTCCTCGTTCTAATCGGAACGTTCTTCTACTTCCTGTCGGCGCTTGGCCTAATCAGGATGCCTGACGTTTACAACAGGATGCAGACCTCAACGAAGAGCGCCACCCTCGGAAGCCTCGGCGTTATCGTCGGAACCGGCCTCTGGGCGGTCGGCAAGGGCTACTCCCCGGCGTGGATAGTGCAGACGGTAGCTGTCGCTGGATTCCTATTGCTCACCAACCCGATAAGCGCCCACGCCCTCATAAGGGCCGCGTACAAGCGTGGAATTCCGCTCTGGCACGGTAGCGTCGTTGACAAGTACGCCGAGCACCTCGCGAGCAAGGCTCAGGTAGAGGAGGCTTCCGAGACCTCTGAGGAGGTGAGCGAATGAACTGCGTAACCTGTATCAACTACATCATAATCGGCGTTATGATAATCTCGGCAATACTCGCCGTTGAGTGGAGGGACCTGCTCGCGGCCGCCGTTGGAATGGCCGCCGTAAGCCTGTTCGCCTCGATACTGTTCCTAATCCTTCAGGCGCCGGACGTGGCAATGACCGAAGCGGCCATAGGTGCCGCGCTCAGCGGTGCGATATTCATCTTCGCCATAAAGAGAACCCAGCGCTTTGAGACCGAGGAGGAAGAGAGGCCCGGGTGGTGGGTAAGATGGTGAGCATACTGAAGAGGGGTCTCGCGATAATTACCCTGCTTATCATCGGCTACTGGCTCGCCCAGGGGCTCGCCGGAGTTCCCTTCGGCCAGGACAAGATGCTCGTCGGTCAGTACTACCTCAACCACGTGAAGGAACAGACCGGTGCCGTCAACGCGGTGACGGCAGTCGTCGTCAACTACCGTGGCTTCGATACCCTCGGTGAGGTCACCGTCCTCTTCATAGCCTCGACCGGCGTCGGAGCCCTTCTCTGGGAGAGGAAGAAGAGGAGAACCGCGAAGACAGAGGGTTCGATAGTTCTCACAACAGGAACCAGGCTTCTCGTTCCGTTCGTGATACTGTTCGGCGCCTACATCTTCATCCACGGACACCTGACCCCGGGTGGAGGTTTCCCGGGAGGAGCCACCATAGCGACGGCGTTCCTGCTCATGTACATGGCGTTCACCGTATACGAGATTCCGCACAAGGCCTTTGAGAAGACCGAGGGGCTCGTTGGAATGAGCTACGTCATCGTTGGTCTCATAGGCCTCGCGATAGGCGGTTACTTCCTCTTCGACTGGATATGGCAGACATGGGGCTGGGGACACGATAACATCGGCAGGCTCTTCAGCGGTGGATTCATACCGATAATATACACCATCATAGGCCTCAAGGTCGGCACCGAGCTCAGCGGAATCATCGACAACATGCTCAAGGAGGAGGTGAGCGAATGAGCGTGCCACACATCAGCGCGTTCTACTTCGGCTCAATCGCCCTCGTGCTCATAGGCCTGTACGCGATACTCGTCAAGAAGAACATCCTCAAGATGCTCATCGGGCTCAGCATTATGGAAACCGGCGTCAACCTGCTCCTCGTCAGTATAGGCTACATCTCCGGAAGGAGCGCGCCGATTCTGAGCGAGGGGATAGGACCCAACCAGGCCGTTGACCCGATTCCGCAGGCGCTCGTTCTGACGGCGATAGTCATAGGCGTTGCCACCACTGCTATGGCCCTCAGCGCTGTTATAGTCCTCTACAAGCGTTACGGAACCCTTAACGTTGAGGAGATAAGGAGGTTGAGAGGATGAACGGGCAGTACGCTTCACTCCTCATAGCGTTACCCCTCCTCGGTGCCTTCTTCGTCCCCCTGATTAAGGGGCTCGGAAAGAAGGCGATAAAGACCTACGTGCTGATAATCACCGCGATACAGACCGGAATAGCGGCGTGGGTCTTCCAGGAGGTTTACTCAACCGGAAAGCCAATAATCGTCATCGCCGGTGGCTGGAAGCCCCCGGTCGGAATTAACCTCTACCTTGGCTACTTCGCCTCGCTCTTCGTGCTCATAGTGGCCTTGGCGAGCTTCCTCATGGCCGTCTTCAACTTCAAGGCAGTCGACGTTGAGCCCATAGACAAGTACGCCATGCTGTTCCTTCTGCTGATGCTCGGAGCCACTGGAATGATAGCGACCGGCGACATCTTCAACCTCTTTGTCTTCATGGAGATAACCGCCATAACGGCCTACGCGCTGACAGCTTACAACAAGACCGGTGAAGCTGCTGAAGCATCACTCAAGTACATGATTCTCGGAGGAATCGGCTCGAGCTTCTTCCTTATCGGCGTCGCGCTAATCTACGGTGCCACCGGAACGCTCAACATGGCCCAGATAGCCCAGCTCGCCGGCCACATCAACCCGACCGTTGCCCAGGTCGGACTGGCGCTCATAATCTTTGGCCTCGCCGTCGAGGCGGAGCTCTTCCCGCTCAACGCGTGGGCACCCGACGCCTACCAGGCCTCACCTCATCCGGTAACGGCCATGTTCTCGGCCTTCGTCGTCAAGGCCGGCCTCTACGCGATGGCCAGGGTTCTCTACCTCATGAGCTCTGTCGGAACCTGGCACAACGTCCTCAAGCTCCTCGTGGTTATGGCCACCCTCACAGTCGTCGTAGCGGAGTTCTCGGCGTTGAGGCAGAGGAACGTCAAGAGGATGATAGCCTACTCGTCAATCAGCCAGGTCGGACTCATAGCTCTCGCCTTTGCCCTCGGAACCCAGGCGGGCGTTGATGCAGGAGTCTTCCAGATGATAAACCACGCCATAATCAAGGTCCTCCTGTTCCTCGGCGTCGGCTACGTCGCGATACAGCTCGGAGGGGCCGAGATTGAGAACTTCCGCGGGCTCGGCAAGAGGATGCCAGTTACCGCCTTTGGAATAACAGTTGGTGCCTTTGCCGCCGTTGGAATACCACTGTTCAACATCTTCTGGAGCAAGCTCAGGATAATCCTCGCAACACTTCAAGTGGGCTACACCTGGGCTGCTTTCCTCGTCCTTGGCGCCAGCGTCGTGGAGGCGGTCTATTACTTCAGGCTGATTCACACCATCTGGTTCGAGGGAGAGGGTGAGAGGATTTCAGAGAGCATCCCGCTCGTGGCCATAGTGGTTGCCCTGGTGATACTCGTGATTGCCATCGGAATCTACCCGAACTACCTCTGGAGCATCTCCCAGAAGGCGGGAAGCGACATCTTCAACGTCGCCCAGTACATTAAGAACGTCCCGTTGATGGGGGTGGGAGCATGAACGAGCTCATGATAATGCTCTTCGCACCTCTGGTGGCGGGCTTCATAGCCTGGGCCCTCGACATCAGGGGAATACGCGAGATTGTTGGAATCATTGGTGCAGCGGTTCCCCTGGGAATACTCGCTAAGTACTACCAGACGATAAGCAGTAGCGCCTCCGGAACCGTGACTCACACAATAACGGTAGGAGGCTTCAAGTTAGTCTTCCAGCTCAATATGATAAGCTGGTACTTCGCGGTAATAGCCTCGCTCGTCGGCGTTGCGATGGCCTTTGGAATGGCCAGCACCTCAAGGAGCTCTTACGAGTGGCTCTTCGCTCTCATGAGCTACACAGGTGTCCTCGGAGTCTTCCTCAGCCAGGACTTCGTGGGTTTCTTCCTGTTCTGGGAGCTCATGACCTTCGCGAGCTTCATGATGGTGCTCAAGAGGAACAGGCACGAGTCCCTCAAGTACTTCGTGCTCAGCGTCATCGGAGCCTACGCGATGCTCATTGCGATTGGAATACTCTACGCAAAGACCGGAGCGCTCGACTTCGGGGCAATCAGACAGGCCCTTTACATGGACGCAATGCTCGGAAGCATGAGCAAGAGCCTCACGGCACTCGTGTTCCTGCTGTTCCTGACTGCCTTCGGCGTCAAAGCCGGTGCCGTTCCGCTCCACGTCTGGGCACCCGGTGCCTACAGCGAGGTTGACCAGAGCTACACTACCTTCTTCAGCGGAGCTCTCAGCAAGGCGGGAGCCTATGGATTCCTGCTCCTCTACATCCTGATGGGTGCCAAGCTCTACTACGCCCTCGGAGTCTGGCACGGCCACCTCGTGTTTGGGTACATCATAGCGTGGCTCGGTGCGATAACCGTCGTCGTCGCTGGCTTCCTCGCGGTCCTCCAAGAGGACATCAGGAAGCTCTTCGCCTATTCATCAATCAGCCAAGTCGGCTACATCCTCCTGGGTCTCGGTATCGGCACCTCACTTGGATTCGTTGGAGCCCTCTTCCACGTCCTCAGCCACGCGGTCTTCAAGGGCCTGTTCTGGCTCGTTGTCGCGGCGCTTATCCTGAGAACCGGCAAGACCAAGTTCGAGGACTTCGGTGGTCTTGCTGAGAAGATGCCCATAACCTTCGCGATGGCCCTCATAGCAGTCCTCAGCCTCGCCGGAATCCCGCCGATGGCAGGCTTTGCCAGCAAGTGGCTCCTCTATGAAGCTGCCATAAGCGCGCACATGCCCCTCGTTGCCGGCGCGATATTCCTTGGAAGCGGTCTGGCCTTCGCCTACGTCGTCAGGTTCCTCTACGCGGTCTGGTTCGGTCAGAGACCGAACGACCTTGAGGACGTCAAGGAAGCACCGCTCCCGCTCCTTATAGGCATGGCGATACTGGCTATCCCGAACCTCGTCTTCGGTATCGCCCCGGGCCTCGTCACGAAGTACCTTGGAAAGTTCCTTGGAAACCCCGTCGGCGGTGACTACTTCAAGCTTGTGACACCAACAGGAACCTACAACGCCCTCCTCGTGACGGTAATTCTCGTCCTTGGCCTTGCAATAGCGGGACTCATATTCATCTACGGAGCGAAGGCCAGGAAGGTCCCCGTCACCGACACCTACCAGTCGGGTAACCCCGTCACCGAGGACTACAACCTCAGCATAAGGAGGAACTTCTACAGGCCACTGGCGGAAGCTTTGGACTTCTGGCTCAAGTACAGCTGGGACAGGTTCTACGAGCGCCTTGCCGGCATGTTCGAGGACTTTGCGGACTCCCTGAGGGAAGGGTTCTACAACGGAAACGTCCAGAGTTACGCCTGGTATCTGGCGGTCATACTCCTAATCCTGGCACTGTGGGGGGTGTTGTGAATGTTTGACTGGAAGCTCGCCCTTGAGGCAATCGGCATGATAATCTACGCCACCTTCATGGGGTTCATCTTCATGGGTATCGAGAGGAAGGCCATGGCGAGAATCCAGAGGCGCGTAGGACCTCCGATATACCAGCCCCTCATCGATACCCTCAAGTTGCTCGGAAAGAAGGAGAGCATAAGCCACGGCTTCATCTACGACTTCGGTCCAGTGTTTGCGCTCGGAGCGAGCATAGCGGCGCTCCTCTTCATACCCATCGCCAACTTCCAGCTCTTCAGCAGTAACGCAGACCTCATCGTCGTAGCGTATCTCCTTGAGGTGCCGATGCTCGGAATAATGCTCGGTGCAATGAGCTCGGGCAACCCGTACTCGGCCGTCGGTGTCCAGCGTGGTCTGCTCACCATGGTCGCCATGCAGTTACCGTACGGTCTCGCGCTGATAGCGTTAATCCAGCACTGGGGAACCTTCAAGCTTAGCAACATAGTGGCACTCCAGCAGATTCACGGCTGGAGCATAACCGTTCCGGCGCTGTTCCTCGCGTTCATAGTCTTCGACATAGTATTCCAGGCAATGCTTGGCCTTGAGCCCTTCGACGTCATCGCGGCCCCGGCGGAAATCTCCATGGGTCCAATGGTCGAGTACGGTGGCAAGCACGCGGCACTGCTCTTCACCCAGCACGCGGTTCAGCTCTTCGCCGAGACAGCGTTCTTCGCGGTGCTCTTCCTCGGCGGAGCGAGTAACTTGCTCGAGCTCCTCGTCAAGCAGATAGCGGTGCTCTTCATAGCGATATTCGTCGCCAGCATCTACCCGCGCTTCACCATCGACCAGGCCGCGAAGTTCTTCTGGAAGTGGCCGACGATACTGGGAATAATAGCCGTAATCCTCACGATGGGGTGGTGAAAGATGGGAGAGGACTTCATAAGCTACGAGCTCAAGGAGTTCAAGCTCTTTGAGCCCCTCTTTAGATGGGCGAGAAAGAAGAGCCTGTGGATAGTGGCGTTCTGTACGGGATGTGGCGGTATAGAGATGCCACCCCTCTTCAACGCCAGATACGACCTCGAGAGATTCGGTATGATGCCAAACCCCGCCCCGAGGATGGCCGACCTGTTCCTGATTACGGGCTACGTCACACCAAAAACGCTGAAGAGAATCATCATAACCTACGAGATGATGCCAGACCCCAAGTACATCCTCGCCCACGGCTCCTGCCCGATAAACGGTGGCGTCTACTGGGACTCCTACAACGTCGTCAAACAGCTTGACAAGTACATCCCCATCGACGTGGCCATAGCCGGTTGTATGCCGAGGCCCGAGGCGGTGATGGACGGAATCCAGGAGATAATGAGGAAGATAGAGAGTGGTGAAGCGGACGGCTGGAAGAGGTATAGGGAGAACTACGAGTGGTACAGGAAGAACCAGGACGAGCTCTTTGGAGAGGGATGGCGTGAGAAGGACGCCAAGAGGTGGTTGGCATGGCTGTGAACGATAACAAGGTTGAGAACAAGGTTGAAACCGTTGAGAAGGCCGAGGAGAAGAAGCCCGAACTCCCGAACACCAAGGAGGGCAGGCTCGTGAAGGAACTCCTCGAGAAGGCTCCCTACGCGGAGGGAAGCGTCAGGCGCGAGAGAAGGATAGAGTTCAAGGTTCCCGCCGAGAGGATACACGAGTTCCTTGAGCTGGCGAGCGAGAAATTTGAGATACTCCTCCAGATAAGTGTCGTCGACTGGCTCAAGGAGAAGGAGTTCGAGCTCGTTTACCAGCTCTGGAGCGTAACGGAGAGCGTTCACGCCTTCGTCAAGACGAGGATTCCAAGGGAGAACGCGGAGATGCCCACCGTAATGGACATCTGGCCGGTGGCGGAGACCTACGAGAGGGAGGCACACGAGTTCTTCGGCATAAACTTCAAGGGCAACCCGAGGCTCGGCCCGTTCATCCTCGAGCCGAGGGAGTACGAGAAGCACCCGTTCAGGAAAGACTTCAACACGCTGAGCTACGTCAAGGCTATCTACGGTGACGATTTCGACAGGTACGACGAGAGTAAGACGAACTACGTGATATGAGGTGATGCTCATGGCGAATTTGGAGGTTCCAAAGGAGCTTAAGGAAGAGGCGAGAAAGCACGACATGTACCTCACCCCGATAGCGAAGGACACCTACGAGTTGTTCTTCGGTCCACAGCACATGGCAACCGAGAACTTCAGCATAATCCTCAAAATGGACGGCAACAGGATAGAGAAGGCCATAGTCAACCCAGGATTCCTTCACAGAGGTTTCGAGAAGCTTGCCGAGCAGAGGCCCTACTTCACCAACATCGCCCTGCTCCTCCGTATCTGTGTTCCCGAGAGCGACGTGCCCGAGAACATCTACTCGATGGCCGTCGATGAAATCATCGGCTGGGAGGTTCCAGAGAGGGCGATATGGATTAGGACAACCGTTCTTGAGATGGCGAGGGTAGCGGCGTGGATGTTCTGGATAATGGGCTTTGGAAACGAGATAGGTCTCTACACACCGGGTCAGTGGGCCGCTGCCTACCGTGAGAGGCTCATGCGCCTCTTCGAGGAGCTCACCGGCGGAAGGGTTTACCACATCTACACAGTCCCGGGAGGAGTCAGAAGGGACATACCCGGTGACAAGTGGCTGAGGCAGTTGAGGGACACTGTTGAATACATCAAGTCCAAGCTCAAGGACTTCGATGAGATACTCTTTGACAACTACATAACCTTCGAGAGGACTGAAGGCGTCGGAGTTATGGACAAGAAGTTTGCCCTCAAGCACGCCGTCACCGGGCCGAACCTCAGGGCCGTTGGAGTTCCCTACGACGTCAGGAAGGACGACCCCTATTACCTCTACCCAGAGCTCGACTTCGAGGTGCCCATACTGAAGAAGGGCGACAGCCTCGCGAGGGTTCTCGTCAGGAGGTACGAGCTGGAGCAGGACCTCTACATACTCGAACAGCTCCTCGACATGGGACCACCGAGCGGACCGTACATGGTCAAGGACCCCAAGCTCAAGAACCTGCCGAGGTTCAAGGTTCCAGCCGGAGACGCCTTCGCCCATGTGGAGAGCACCAAGGGAGACTTCGGAGCCTACGTCGTCAGCGACGGAAGCCACAAGCCCTACCGCGTCCACATACGCGGACCGAGCCAGAGCCACGGAGTTACGGTGCTTGAGGAGCTCCTCAAGGGAGCCCGCCTCGCCGACGTGCCGGTCATATTGAAGACCCTTGACAACTGTCCGCCCGACATAGACAGGTGATGACGATGCCCGCGAGAGTCGTTGGTGAGGAAAAGGTCAAGCTCAAGAAGTCCTTCGTCAAGCCCTGGATGGGCATCAAGTACCTCTTCAAGAAGCCCGTGACGATAAAGATACCCTTCGAGAAGATAGAGCCCGCTCCAAAGTACAGGGGATTCCACACGCTCGACTGGAAGAAGTGCGTCGGCTGTAACTTCTGCGGTCAGATATGCCCGGCGAGGGCAATAGAGATGACCTGGCTCGAAGTGGACGGCAAGATGGAGAAGAGACCCCACCCGAAGGTTGACTACGGCCGCTGTACGTTCTGCCAGTTCTGCGTCGACGTCTGCCCGACGGGGGCGCTCGGCTTCAGCGAGGCATACATCCTGACGACCGACGGAACTGAGGATGCCCTCGAGCTCTTCAACTGGGTGCCGATTCACCCTGACAAGGTCAGGGAGCTCAATGAGAGGTACGGCGACTACCGCTTCCCGGTCGTTAAGATTGAGAAGCTCGGCGATGGAACCTACCGCTACCACCTCCGCGACGGAGAGGTTTTCGAGTTCAAGATACTCGGCTACGGCATACGACCACCCAAGAAGCCCACGCCCGCCAAACCCGCCACCAAAGCCACCAAACCCGCCGAGAAGAAGGAAGAGACGGCCGAAAAGGCCGAGAAGAAGGAATGACTTTCTTTCTTTTACCATCCCTGCACCTTTTCCAGGACTTCATCGGGAACCCTGCCTTCCTCCACGTCCTCGATTGCTTCCTCAAGCCTGTCAAGGCCCTCATCAAGGAGCTCCTCCTCTATTGTCAGAGGGGGCTGAATCCTCAGCACATTGCCTTGGAGAAAGGCGACGATTAGGCCCAGCTCGTAGGCCCTCCAGACGACCTTCTTGGCCTCGTCGTAAGCCCTTTCCTTGGTTTCCCTGTCCTTAACGAGGTCAACGCCGAGCATCAGGCCAAGTCCGCGGACGTCACCGATGAGCTCGTGCCGTTTCCTCATTCTTTCAAGCCTGTCCCTGGCCTTCCTTCCAAGCGTTTCAGCCCTCTGGAGGAGGTTCTTCTCCTCGATTTCCTCGATGACGGCTAAAGCCGCGGCACTCGCGACGGGGTTTCCCGAGAGGGTGAACGCATGACCGAGAGGGGGAAGGGAATCCATTATCTCGGCCCTTCCGACGATTGCGCTTATCGGAAGTCCCCCGCCAAGGGGCTTTGCGAGGGTTATTAAATCGGGCTCAACGCCGAAGTGCTCGATGGCAAACCACTTACCCGTCCTCCCGAGACCGCTCTGGACTTCGTCAACGCCGAGGAGGATGCCGTGTTCGTCGAGGAGCCTTTTGAGCTTCCTGAAGTAGCCCTCGGGGGGAACCACCATTCCCGCATCGCCCTGTATCGGCTCCGCCAAGAGAAGAGCGACGCCTTCCGCATGAACCTCTCCCTCGAACTTCTCCTTGAGGTACTCAAGGCACTCCATACGGCACTTCCCCGGTTCTTTCCCGAAGGGACAGCGGTAGCAGTTTGGATACGGTATGAAGTGAATGTCGCTGAGCTGGCCGACCTTCGAACGAACCTCAAAATCGAGACCGGTAACGCTCATGGCACCGTAGGTAGAGCCGTAGTAGCTCCTGAGGTAGCCGATTACAGACCTCCTTCCAGTGTAGGCCCTCGCGAACTTTATGGCCCCGTCATTGGCGTCGCTCCCGCTGAGGCCGAAGGCAACCTTCGCGTTCTCAACCGGGGCAAGTTCGCTCAGCTTCTTGGCGAGCAGGTAAGGCTCCACCGGAAAGCCGTAGATGAAGGTGAAGTGAAGCAACCTCTCGGCGGTCTTTTTGACGGCCTCAACGACCCTCGGGTTGTTGTGCCCGACGTTCTGAACGGCCGCATCGCTCAGGAAGTCTATGTACTCCTTTCCCTTCACATCCCAGACGAGGGCGTTTCGAGCTTTGTAGGGGACGATTGGGGCGTAGGTAACGTGGGATGCGCGCGAAATGTAGCGGGAGTAACCATTGATAACCTCATCCTTTGGGGGCAACATGGAACCACCGTTAACCATATGTGTTTGGAATTAATAGGAATTTCGGTTAATTTTTGCGAAATTAGCGGAAAACTTTAAAAATAACATCACAAAAATTCAAAATTGGTGGGCTAAAATGGCTGAGATTGAACGACTTGACGAACTCGACAGGGCGATACTCCACATCCTCCAGGAGGACGGGAGGGCCAGCTACTCGGAGATAGCGAGAAGGCTTAAGGTGCCGGAATCAACGGTCAGGCTCAGGGTTAAAAAGCTTGTTGAGAGGGGAATCATAAGGAAGTTCGTCGCCCTCATAAACCCCTTCAAGGCGGGCTACTCAGTTGTGGCGTTCATAGCCGTTGACGTGGAACCGAGCAAGATAAAGGAAGCCGTTGAGAAGTTGAAGGAGCTTCCCGAGGTGGACGTCCTGGGCATAGCGACCGGGGCCCACGACATACTGATGCAGGTAACCGTGAGGGATTTGCAGGAACTCGAGAACTTCCTCGTTGAAAAGCTCGGCAGAATAGAGGGGATAAAGAGCACGGAAACCTCAATCCTAACGAGCGTGAAGAAGTGGGGCTACGCAAGGGTGTTTTAGGTCACCTTCTCCAACCCATCCTTTTTGACGATGTAGGTGTCCTCGTGCTTTATTGCTCCCTCCGGAATCATGAGCGGGGAGTGGATAACGCTCAGAACCATGTTCTCGCGGACCTTTTCGGCCCTCGTGGGCACGACTATCGTCGGCATGGGGAGTTCCTCGATGAGCAGGCCAACGCCGTGGGTGTAACCGGCTATGTAAGAGCCCTCAAAGCCCCTCTCCCGGAAAAAGGTAAACAGCTTCTTCTCAACGGCGTTCAGCGAAACCCCAACCCTCGTTTCCTGCAGGGCGAGTTCGTAGGCATCTCTCTTGACTTCTATCGCCTTCTTAACTCTCTCGCCGGGTTCACCAACGATGAAAGTCCTCGCGGTGTTGGCGTAGTAGTGGTTCCAGTCGGTTCCGATAACGACGGTAACGACTCCGTTCTCGGGAACCTTCAGGTCGCGGAAAGGCTCGGCGTGGGCCCTTGGAGTCGTTGAGACGTACACCTTGGGCTCCTCGCTTCCGCTGAGCATGAGCTCCCTCATTACCTCCGCCGCTATCTCCAGCTCACTGACACCGGGCTTTATGACTTCCTCGGCCACCTTCATTCCCTTCCGTGCTATCTCCCCCGCCTTCCTGATGTTGTCAAGCTCCCACTCGTCCTTTATCATCCTCAGGCTCATCGTGAGGTCGAGCACATCGACAACTTCCACCGTTGGGTTGAGCCTCTGGAAGAGCTTGAGGAAGATGAGATACGCGTCCCTCTCGACCCCGAACTCGAGGCCGACCCTCTCCATGCCGTTCCTGTGAACCCAGCTGACGACACCGGCCATGAGGTCTTCAACGCGCTGGTATTCCACAACGTTCTCAACCCAGCTCCTCTCCTTGAACAGCTTTGCCTCTCCCTTAACGACAAAAACGACCGGCTCTCCCTCAGCGGGTATGAACAGGCTCGGCCTGAGCCACTTGGTTCCTGTGAAGTATATGAAGCTGGACAGCGTCCTGATGACGGCACCGTCTATCTCTTTCTCCCTCAAAAGCCCCTGAAAGCGCTCAACCCGTTTTTTAAAGATTCTCTCATCCCCGCGCATCTCAATCCCTCCAGTCGAGCAGTCTCTTCTCGCCCTCTATCCTCTTATACTCTCCGATGTCCATCGTAATCTCAAGGGTTCCTAGGTAGTTTCCGTTCCTGTCAAAGAGGGGCACGTACTTGATGTAGACGTACTTCGGGCCAAGCCTGAGCCAGAACGTTGCCTCCCTTTTTCTGCCCTCCTTGAAGGCCCTCAGAATTTTGTTAACGATGTGAACGCTCTTCGGAGGGTGGCAGAGCTGGACCGGCCTTCCGAGAATCGATGGTGTCCTCGTGAATATCCTCTCGCCCGGGGAGAAGAACCGAACGCGGTCGTCCCTGTCGATGAAGGTAACGTCAACGGGAAGGGCCTCGAATATCGCCTTAATCTCCTCGACGCTCACGAAGCCCGTGCCGAGGTCGATGTCCCCCTCGCGCCTCAGCTGGCCTTTGTCAAACTCCAGGGGCTGGCCCCTAAGGGCCTGCTGAACCTCCTTTGGAAGGCTTAGCAGTTCCTCCGCGCTCAGCTCCGGGTTAATTTGCCAGGGGTGGAGAGGTTTAACGTCCTCTCCGGGGTCCCATACAGGCGGGTTCACCTTGTAGTAACCAATCTCGTCGTCCTGCATTCGTATAGCCTTCCACTCGCCGTCGCTGAGGAGGGCTTTGAGGGTTGGATAGTAGATGTTGTTCTCCCTGAAGACCATATCGCTCAGCGCAAAGGATGTCTCGCCCGCTTTCGCTTTGAAGCGCTCCACGAACTCCTCCCAGGGCATCTCATCCCTCCGGGCCAGAAGTCCGTAAAGGTGCTTTAGCATGAACCTTATCTCGTCGTGTTTCGTCCAGAGAACGGTTGCTATGGCCGTCAAACCCCTCCTCTCAATGTAGGGAAACGTCAGCATCTCGTCGCGGTTGTAGTGGGTGAAGCCGACCTTTCGGAGGTTCCCCACGAGCTCCTCCAGAACTCCAAGGATTTCCTCTCTCATGCGCTCGTCTCTCGTCGTTGCGAGGGTTCTCGCGTAGAGGTTCAGCATCTCAGCGTCCTTGAGGATTTCCCTGTTCTCCATGTAGCGAACCCAGAGGGGATGTCCCTCGGGAAGTTCCTTCTCCTCAACCTCGTCCGTTCCCTTCACGGCCTCCCTGAAGAGCTCGACGTGAAGGTCGCACATCTTGGCGATGTCCTTGGCGGAAACGCCTTCCTTCACGAGCTCCTGCTCGATGATTGGAATCTCAAGGGGAGATATCGAGCTTAGAACTGCCCGGAATTCCTCCTTGAGCGAATTAACGTCCTCACCGTTATGAATCCTGAGGAGAAGGGCCTTCAGGGCTTCCTTCTTCTGCCCGCGGTTTGAGAGCAATTCGGTCATGATACCACCTTCATGACAAATGTCATGAGGGACATATTTAAGTCTTTCTGGGCAGAAATGTGTACAGAAGAACATGAAGAAAAGGAGAATACGAAATCAGTCGAGAAGGGGCGAGTCCTCGCTCACAGCGGTGGTGGAGTTGAGCATTCTCTTCAGGTCCTTCTCGGGCTCGCTTATGAGCCTGAGGTCGAACTTCTTCCTGAGGGTCTCGAAGACGTTCGGCGTGAAGAACTCCGGAGCCTTTGGTCCAATGTAGATGCCCTTGATTCCGAGGTATAGCAGGCTGTAGAGGATTCCAATGGCCTTCTGCTCCATCCAGCTGAGGACTATGCTGACCGGAAGCTCGTTGAGACCGACGTCCAGCTCCTTCGCGAGCGCCCCGGCAATCTGGATTATCGAGTAGACGTTGTTACACTGGCCAAAGTCCATGAAGCGCGGTATTCCCTCGATTTCGCCGTAGTCGCGCCTGTTGTAGCGGAACTTACCGCACGCGGCCGAGAGGATTATGGCATCTTCGGGCACCATCGCGGTGAGCTTCTCGTAGTAGCTCATCTTCGGGTTGGGGACGTCACAGCCACCTATGACGAAGACGTGCCTTATCTTGCCCTCGTTTATCAGCTCGATGAGCTTGTCCATGAGCGGGAGCACGTTGGTGTGGTGGAAACCGGTGACGATGTAGCCGTCCTCCTTCCTTTCCATCTTCGGCGTCTCGAGCGCGCGCTTGATGAGGGGCTCGTAGTCGTTCTCGAGGTGGGGAACGCCCTCAAGGCCCGCTATGTCGGTGGTGAAAATCCTGTCAGCGTAGCTCTTCGGTGGTTGCTGGACACAGTTGCTGGTTCCGAGGATTGCTCCCGGGAACTCGGTGAACTCCTTCCTCTGGTAAACCCAGGAACCGCCCCAGTTGCCGTAGAGGGACTTGAACTTCCTGAACTCCGGGTAGGAATGGGCCGGGAGCATCTCGGAGTGTGTGTAGACCCTAATCTGGTCCTCGAGGCCCATCTCCCTAATCTGCTTGAGGAGTTCGTAGAGCGCCCTGTAGGTGTGGCCGGTGACGAGAATTCCGTGCCCCTCGTCGGTTCCGGTCGGAACCTTGACCGGCTCCGGGTTTCCGTAGGTCTCTGTGTAGGCCCTGTCGAGAAGCTCCATAGCCTTGAGGTGTATCCTGCCGTTCTCGAGGATGAGCTCAAGGAAGCGGTTCTTGTCGAAGTTCACGTTGGTGAGCGTTGAGTAGAGGGCCTTTGACAGGAAGAAGCCGATTTCATCGTCCCTGTAGCCGAGCTCGTAGGCGTGATAATAGTAGGCGGCGGTTCCCTTTATTCCGTAGATGAGGGCCTCCTGGAGGGAGTTAAGGTCAGGGTCCTTGCCACAGATTCCCCTGAAGGTACACCCTCCCGGCAGGCTCATTGAACACTGGTCGCACCTCATCAGAACGCCTGCTTCCTTTCCGCTGTTCGGAACCTTCACGGCCATCTTTCCACACCCCCTTATTATGACACTTGTCATATGAATGTTATGGTAAGTGATTTAAATTTTTTATCCAGAACAAGGCCAGCTCTTGGTTTACAAATCAACAAAAATAAGCCGATTAAGTTTTCAAAAGGACCAAAAGCCTTAAGTATTCCGCGGGTCATGTTTTGCATATGAAGGTCAACGCCTTCGAGGTCGCATCCCGCTACGTTTACCCCTCCCTCAGGAGACGCCTCGTGGAGCACCTCCGGGAGAGGGGATTGAAGCAGACCGAGATAGCGGAGCTTCTTCACGTCACCCAGTCGGCGGTTTCGCGCTACCTCAACATGGACAGGGGTGCTCTCGTAGACGTTTCAAAGTTCAGGGAGATTGACGAGGACCTCAAGAACCTCGCGGACGAGATAGTTGAATTCCGGCCGAGCGAGTACGACATTCACATGAGGCTCATCGGCATAGCCCTCAAGATGCTCGGCAAGGGTTACGTCTGCTCCTTCCACGCCAGGATAGACCCCGAGGTGAACCCCGCCGAGTGCAGGGTCTGCATAGAGCTATTCGGCTGAGCTAAGGCTTCTCGGACCCTCTAAGAGAAGGTTTATACCTTTCGATGCATATTTTAGCCAGGTGATTGACGTGAAAAGGGCGCTCGTTACCCTTACGCCACCCGAGAGCAAGAGGCTCATAGCGAAGGCCGTTGTCGCCATGCCGGAAGTTCAGCGCGCACTGAAGAAGGGCTTCGTTTACATAGCAACCGGAACAACGGCCGCATACATTGCGGAAGAGATACTGGGTGAGGAAATAGAGAAGGAGAAATGGACGATTGGAACGATAAGCAACGGAAGAACCTGCGTCACTCCGAAGAAAACGTGGCCAAAGCACCTCGTTCTGTACCGAGGAGAGCCCTTCGACGACCCTCAGGAGGCCCTCAGGAGAATGGGCCCGAAGGACGTCTTCATCAAAGGCGCCAACGCCATCGACATAAACTGGAATGTCGCGGTTTTTGCCGCGGCTCCGGATGGGGGAACGATAGGCAAGACCTTCGGATGGACGATAACGAAAGGGGTTTTCACAATCACCCCTGTGAGCCTTGAAAAGTTCGTGCCAACTCCGGTTGAGGAAAGCGCCAAGCTCACGGGCATATACTCCTTCGACTGGGGAACGGGCCTCTACGCGGCGCTGGTTCCGATACCCCACTCCCACCCTGTGACGGAGGTCGAGGCGTACAAGATACTTGCAGGAGTGGAGGCGGTACCCATAGCCTCCGGTGGCGCGGGAGGGGCCGAGGGAAGCATCACTCTCGTGCTCCAGGGCGACGATGAGGCCATGGAAAGGGCGAGGGAGATAACGAGGGCCGTAAAGGGCGAACCCCCGCTCAAACCCTACACCGAGGACTGCTCGGTTTGTCCTTTTGCGAGCATATGCGGACTGGGCAGTAAAACAATCTGAGAGGTGTTAACATGCGGAAAAAGCTCGCCGTCTTTTTCGTTTTGATGCTTCTGCTCCTCCCCCTTGCCCTCGCCGACGAGTACGGGGAGGACGAGAACGAGTACGATGCCGGCTATACAGCGTTCGCGGTGCTCGGCGTTGTGCTGATTGGCGTGGGCGTTGCCTACTACGCCCTCACGAAGCGAAAGCTCCTGATAAAGCACCGCAAGGACGATAAGTGGGGCTTTGAAATCCAGCCCGAGCACCCGTACGTGACTTTCATAGGCCCGGTATCCCCAATGACGGTTCATCACGCCCTGACGATAACGGGAACGGTTCTGGTCTTCGTCCACTTCCTCTCCTGCGGGAACTACGCAGGAATCGGTGGCATCGCCGGTCTTGCGATGGGGGTAACCCTCATTGCCCTCAACGTCCTCGGCTTCATTGGACGGGCGATAAACAGAAAGATACTCGCCCTTGCAAAGGCCGGACGGAAGGAGGAGGTTGCCAGATACGTGAAGATGTACCAGCGCTGGAAGAAGGCCCATATAGCGCTCGCGGTGCTCTTCGCGGTCCTGCTCGCAATTCACCTGAACGCCGTTGATTGAAGAGTTTTGCAGATTTCCGCCGTTAGCGTTTTAATTTTTCTAAGGATTTCTCCCCCAGGTGATAGCATGGACGAGCTGGAGATGATAAGGAGAAAGAAGATGCTGGAACTTATGAAGCGAGCGGGCATGATTGAGGTAAAGCCGAAACGTAAGGTCGTCATCGAGGTCATAACAGCCCCGGGATGTCCATACTGCCCGATTGCCGTCCAGATGGCCAAAGAACTTGAGGGAAAGTATGAGGGTGTCGTGGCCAGGGAGCTCAGCGTTGCCACGTCCGAGGGGCAGAGGAAGGCCATGGAACACAACATCCTTGGAACGCCGACGATACTCATCGACAACAGGGTGGAGTTCATAGGGGTTCCGAACTTCGCGGAGTTCGAGAAAAGGGTCAGGGGACGGCTCGGGTTAGGAACCCCCAGATAAAACCCAAACTCCTATCGCAATGAGCAGAAATCCCGCGATGACGGAGAGCTCCATGCTGTGCCTGACCATCGCCTGTGAGAAGCGCTTGCTCTCGCTCACGCTCCCCATGGCGAGGAGTATTACGACGAGGGGGAGCACGAAGATGACGTTGTAGAGGGCCAGGAGGAAGAACGCGAGGGCCCTGCTTCCGTGGGCTATTATCGTCGCGTAGACGAGGTAACTGCCGGCGGAACAGGGCAGGAGCGTCGTCGAGACAATGACGCCGAGGGCAAAGGAACCGGCAAAGGTGGCGTCGGCGCTGAATATCTTCTTTCTTATCTTCCCCTTGTCGCCTATCCTCGAGCGCTCCATTATCCCAGTGACTATCGTGTAGACTCCGAAGCCTATCGCGAAGATTCCAGCGAGCCACAGGGGAATGTACTGCCCAAGGAAGAGCAGGCCGACACCGAGGAGGTAGTACGAGACGTAAACGGCCAGGATAAAGGCCGAACCGATTATGTAAAGCCTTCTCCGCGACACTTCCCTCACTGATATCGCGATGAGGAGCATGGTGTAAATCACGAAGGTGCAGGGGTTTATTGAGTCGCTCATCGCCAGGGCGTAGAACTTGGGGATAAAGCCCGGAATGCCCAGGAGGTAGAGAACGACGGCGCTCAAGCCGAAGGAAGCCAGCAGGATTATCGCGAGGGCCTTGATTTCGCTCTTCATGGTTTAGAATACCCGAAAGGGCTTTTCACCCTTTCCAAAACGAAAGGTTGAAAACGAAAGGTCAGCCCGTCGAGTTTCCGGTCGAGGTTGAGTTGGCCTTCAGCTCATTGAAAATCTTCTGGACATCCACCGACTGATGCTTCACGAATATGGTGTAAAGGGCATTGATGACGAGCTTGGCCTTGGGGTCCTTGTAGGAGAGCAGGTAGGTCTTGCCGGTTAGGAGTAACACGCCGTCGTTCTTGATTGCCGTCGCGATTATTTCGGGAGTTGCAGTCACGTTGAACTCTCCCTCTATGACCGCGTAGAGGGTTCCGTTGTAGGTAATCGCTATCGCCGGAACGCCGGTTATGCCCGTGAGCTGGGCGAGCTCGTTGAAGAGCATCATGTTCGTCTGGTTGTCCACGAGCTCGTAGTAGGTTAAGGCCTTCTCACCGTACTCTTGGGGAATCCACTCGTGCATGTGCCGGCAGTGGGGGCAGGTCTTCATGCCGTACATGTAGAAGTGAACCTCGTTCAGGTAAATCCTCGTGCCGTTGACGTCAACGTAGGTAGGTTTTGCAGTTGTCGATGTTGAAGAAGTGCTCGTTGTGCCGTTGCTCCCGATACAGCCCGCGGAGAAACCGAGGAGAACCAGCAACAGTAGGAGCACTCCAGCCTTTTTCATCAGACCACCGGTGTTCTATCCGATGGGGAGGTTATAAAGTTAACACAACCAGAACCCTTAAATCGGGCGGGGTCATAATGGTATGGGGGTTTTCATGCAGGCATGGTACCGCTCGCGGGCCCTTTACGATGCGGTCATGAAGCTCGTGAGGGCAGGAAAATTCGACGAGGCAATGAAGCTCGCTGGGGGAATACCCGACGGGAGCGTCCGTTCCAAGGCCGTTAACGGAATAGTCGTGGAGATGGCGAAGGCTGGGGAGGATTACAGGGGTGCCCTCGATAGGGCGATAGAGACGGCACTCTCAACGAAGAACCCGACGAAGAACCTGATGGGTCTGGCCTTTGAGTTCCTTGAGATGGGTAAGTTCGACGACGCCCTCTACATAGCGGAGCATATAACCGACCTCGCCAACAGGTCGAAGGTGCAGGCGGAGGTCGCGCTCAGGCTCGCGAGGAAGGGTGAACTCGATAGGGCGATGAAGCTCATAGAGGACATCCTCGACGAGGACGTCAAGACTTGGGCAACCTCAATGCTCGCGAGCGAGCTTTAGCGTGAGGAAGTTAAAACCAGCCGTGTTATCTGCCGTTTTTGACAGAAACCCCGCCACAACCCTTTTTTAGTGGAGCCCGTTTTTATCCCGGGTGAGACCATGAACGGCGGAGAGATAATCGGACTGCTCGGAATGTTGCTCCTCGTGAGCGCTTGGGTTCCTCAGACCTTGGAGACTATAAGGACGAGAAAGTGTCCCCTGAACATGCAGTTCATAATAATCTACGTGACCGCCTCGACCCTGCTGACGATATACTCCTACATAATCGGGGACTGGATATTCTTCGCCCTGAACTTCCTCGCGGCTTTGCAGAGTGCGATAAACCTCGTGGTAAAGTTGACGGAAAAGAAAAGTTAGCCCCTCTTATAGAGCCCCACGAGCTCTCCCCACTGAATAACGTGGCCTTCCATGGCCCTTTCCAGTTCTTTTCTCGTCGCCCCGGGCGGAATGTTCAGCGTCGTGTCGAGGGCGTAGACTTTGAAGTGGTAGTGGTGGACGCTCCCCCTCGGCGGACAGGGACCACCGTAGCCTATCCTTCCGAAGTCGTTCCTCCCCTGAACCATCGGAATCGGCTTCTCAACCTCGCCAACTTTGGGAACCGCCTCGGGAATCTCGCCCACCGGCGGAATGTTCCAGGCAATCCAGTGGGTAAAGGTTCCCGCGGGGGCATCGGGGTCGTCCACGATTATGACGAGGCTCTTCGCCTTCTCGCTGATGTTCCCAATGAATATCGGCGGGTTTATGTCCTCGCCGTCGCAGGTGAACTTAACGGGAATGTAGCTCCCGTTGTGGAAGACTGAACCGACCTCAAGGGTCTTAGGTGCGGTCGTTTTCTCACCTCCCCCGCCTATACAGCCAGACCCGATTAGAAGCGCGATTATTAGCAACGGCACCCAGCTCCTCATGTTCAAACCTGCGTCTTCATCCGTAAAAGGGTTGCGCCAACGTTAAATACTCCGCCGGCGTTTAACATACCATGCGCGTGCTCTGGGAGAAGGAGATACCGGCCGAGAAAATAGTCGTCTCCCCGAGGCCGGTCTGGAAGTGTCGAACCTGCCCGATGTACGGGAAGAGGCCGAGCTGTCCTCCCCACGTTCCGGACTGGAGAGAGGCAAGGGAGTGGGTGAGCCACTTCAGCAGGGCCATCCTCGTAAAGTTCGAAATCGACATGGAGCGCTTCGAGGAAGAGAAAAGGGAAGCAATCCTTTACCTGCTCAAGCGCGAGGGGGAGCTCTTCAGGGAGGGAAAGCTCTACGCGATGGCCCTCTTCCCGGGAAACTGCAACCTCTGCACGGACTGCCCCTTCGAGCGCGGTGAGCCCTGTAGAATGCCAACGAAAGTCCGGCCGAGCCTCGACGCCATCGGGATTGAAATCAGCTCGCTGGTTCAAATAGACTTTTCAGAGAGCGCCCTTTACGGAATGATACTGGTGGAGTGATGAACATGGCACCCATAGCGTACGTTACCCTGCTCGGTCGCTCGCCCTGGGCGGTCGTGAACACCTACTACAAAATCCTGAAGGAGGGCAAGGGAAAGCGGGAAATCCGGCGGGTCTACGTATTCACGGAGGAGCGCTACAGGAACCTCCTTCCAAAGGTTGTGAAGGCCATAGAGGTCATATCCGAGGCATATAATCTCAGACCGAGGATTGAGACCGTGGTAATTAAGGACTACGGCTTCTTTGAGGCCGACAGGAAGTTCAAGGAGCTCTTCTCGAAGCTCGAACGCGAGGGTTACCGGATAGGCCTTGACATAACCTCCGGCAGGAAAGCCCTAGTCGCGGCCGCGATAGTCCAGATTCGGGAGTTCCCCGTGTCGTTCATAGTCTACATGGGCCTGCTCGACATGGACTTCCCGGATAGGCCCTACATGATGATTCCAACCCATATGCAACCCATCAAGAACTTCCTGGGGGATGGAGATGAAGCCCGCTGAGGTCATAGTGAAGCCAGAACTGCAGGTCCTCATGAACGTCCTCGCTGAGAGGGGCGAGCTACGGGTGAGTTACCCGCTCTACGGCCTTCCTCTCCTCCGGGCGGAGCCGAGCGAGAGGGGCTACCACCTCGAAGTCCTGACGGACAGAAAGACCTTCAACGCCCGTGTTCCGCCAAGGCTCTCCTCAGAACTGCCGACGTGGAGCGACTTCTACGAGTGCTTCATCTCCGCAGGAATCCTCCGCTACGACAACCTCGACGAATTCGAGAAGACCCTGGAGCTCTACGAGAGGCTGAAGAAGGGCGTTGCATTCGCGCCCGATACGAACCTCTTCTACCACCGCTTCATATCCTCATACAGACCGCTCGACAGTTATCAGATAGTCGTCGCCGAGGGCGTCAAGAAGGAAATCGAGGACGCGATGAACTACAAGTACAGGCACAAACAGCTTGAGGAGATTTCACGCGAGGTTCTCAACGCCCACCTCCTGAGGGAGTTCAGCAACAGGCGGACGAAGAGGAGCCGGAAAGCGGCCTACATAGCCCTCAAGGAGTTCGAGAGGCTGAAGCCAAGGATAATCATCGCCGAGAGCGTGAGCGAGCCGGCCCACAACAACGACGAGATTATCGTCAAGTCCCTCAAGAGGTACGACAGAATGACGCCCACCCTGCTCGTCTTCCTGACGGCGGACATAGCGATAACCGACGTGGCGGAGATGGAGGGGCTCGAGTACTTCCTCTTCAAATATCCGCGGGAGGAGCTCGGAAGACACGAGGTCTCGGCTTACCAGCTCAGGACGCTCCTCTTTAACCTCTCGGCTGTCTTCGGCGTGATAGAGCTCAACGGAATCCTCGTCTTCGGCGAGTTCGGAGGCAAGGCGAACCTCGATGAGCTCAAGCTCGTCTTCAAGCGGGAGGATAGAGTTTACAACGAGTTCATCTTCCACCTCAAGCTGAGCAGGAAGCTGGTGGAGATTATGGGCTGACGTAGAGCTCTTTCACGTAATTTCCACCGAGGACGAGGAGGAGAGTGAAGACCGCCAGGACCTTTGAAATCGCCGATGATACGGGGAGCAACGCGAGGGAAGTGGCGATGCCAATGGCGACGAGCTCTCCTCCTCTGCCTTCTCCCCCGTACCTGTATTCGATGAGGAACGTCAGCCAGTTCAACCCGACGACGAGTAGCCGGTCAACCGTTAGTTCCACCATAAGAACGCCGAGGCCGATGAGGAGAAAGGGGAGGGCGTAGAGAACCTTCCTCATACCCTCACCCCAACGTCAGTCCGCCTGAAGAGACGTTCGTGCCGTTGCAGAGAACAGTGAAAACGTAGTCGTTGGGTTTGATGACCCTGACCACGAACTTCATCTCTCCTGCTTGGAGCAGGGTCCTTTCGGTGCCGTTGTTCAGCTCATCAACGCTGACCTTCGCCGTGAAGGTAACGTTTCCTGAGGGGTGAACCTTTAGATAAGCCGTCGTTCTGACGAGTCCGTTTCCTTCTTTTCTTGAGATTGAAACCGGGAGGGGGTCGGAGTAGGCAACGCACGTTGCTCCTTTGATTTCCCGCCCGTTGATGCTTACGTTGACGTCCCTCGGAACGAACGCTGGAACGAGCTTGAGAACGTAGACCGTTATGCTCGCGTTCATGTTTCCCTCAACTTCAGCTGTGAACGCGTAGAGGGTGACGTTGGTCGAGTTCAGGAGGCGCTCAACCTCGTCGAAGTACGCCATCGGGGCCGTCAGCCAGCCGGAGAAGGTCCCGTTTATCTCTGCACTTCCAACGGCGCTCGTGAAGGACGAGCTTCCGCCATTTTGAGTCCCGGGGGAAGAAGTTGGGGCGTTTCCGGTACCGTAGGTCTGGGTTTGGGTCGTTCCCGGGGTCGAGATGCACCCGCTGACGAGGGCTCCGAGGAGAATCAGAACAAGAACAATGGCGTTTGTTTTGTCCATACTCCCACCGTGAGTGTTAAAGAATTAAAAGCTTAAAAGTGTTACCTGAGGGAACCAAAGAAAAGAGGAAATCAGCTCAGCATTCCCTCGAGCTTCTCGACGAACTCGATGCTCCTCTTCAAATCGGCGAAGTACTCCTTGGCCTTCTCGACGTGCTCCCTCTCGACTCTTCCACCCTTGGCCAGGACGCTCGCCGGCGCGAGAAGCTGGACGGCGTAGCGCAGGCTGGTCTTCTCACCGAGCTCCGCGAGGTACTCTATGGCCTCCTCGCTCACCTCAATCTTCTCCTCCCTCGCGCGAATCTTGACTATCTCCCTGATTTCCTCTTTCTTGTAAGGTTCGGTGTTGATTATCAGCAGTCTGTCGAGCATGTCAACTGGGATTCCGTGCGGTGCCTCGATGTCGGTGCCCCTTATCTTCGTCCTTCCCCTGTTGGTGGCCAGGATAAGAATCGGCGCGAGCTCGCTCTCCATGGCCCTCGCGAGGAACGAGAAGGCCTCGATGTCGAGCATGTGGACCTCGTCTATGAAGAGCACTCCCGGAACGAGCGTCGCCCTTCCCTCCTCAATCCAGCTCTTAACGGTCTCGTCAACGCGCCTCCTGACGTCGTCGCTTATCTCCGCCCCGGTGCTGAAGAGCAGGCCGAAGATGTTTCCGCGGGCGTTGGCAACGTCAAGGTCGTGGAGCGTGACGGTGTAGGTGAACTCCTTTATCTTGAGTACGGGCCCGCTCGGAAGGCTGACCTTGCGCTTGAAGAAGAGCCCCTCTTCCTCCTTCGTCGTTCCGACCTTCGAGACCTTGCCAGTTTCGGCGTCAATCTGTATGACGTCGCCCTCTTCAACGCCCAGCTCCATGAGCTGGTAGGCTATCTCCCTGCCGGCCCTTATCGTCTTCTCGTCGTCCCTCGTGCGGAGGGTTATAATGACGCTCTCCGGAATCTCGACGTAGGGGTTGAAGGGGTGCCTCGTGCGCCTTATCTCAATCTTCTTGACCTCGCCCTCGTAGACCTTCCTCTCCTCGCTGATTCTAACGCCTATCGCCCGCCTCATCGCCTGCTTGAGGAACTCCGTCTTGTTGACCTCGGCCGAGTAAATCTCACTTCCCGCTATCTGGACGAAGGGAACGTCATCACCGAGTTCCCTCGCTATGCCCATCGCTATCGCCGTCTTACCGCTCCCGGTCGGGCCGACGAGGAGGATTCCCTTGCCGGCGAGCTTTCCGCGCTTTATGAGCTCGACGGCGATTCCGGCCGCTTCCCTCGCCTTAACCTGACCGACCATGCCATCGGCGATGAACTTGGCCCTTCCGTTCTCGTCGAGGCCGAGGCCCTTTATGTGGGAGTGCATTCCAACCCTCTCAAAGGAAACCTTTGCAACCTCCTCTATGACCGCCGGCAAGGTCTCACCCCCTTAATCTTTCCGAAGGTAACTAAAAGAGGGGATTTAAAAATTTGACGGACGGCGTTATCTCAGGAAGCGCCGTATTGCCTTAAAGACCTCGTCCTCTGGGATGTAATCCCCTGCAACCTCAGATAAAAGCCTGTGCTCACTCACCCTGCCCCTGACCATAAAAGCCCTCTTCAAAGAGGGATACGAAGCCCATATCGCAGTTGCAACGGAACCAATTGGGGCTGTTACACCATACGAATACAGGAACCTGCCGATTAAAAACCCCGAAGCCAGGAGCAGAAATCCGAGGGAGAGGTTCGTCATTCTTTTAATCGGTGACACCGGAAACTCAGCGTAGGGAACTCTACCGTCTGCCCCATCAACGTAGGCCAGATACGTGAAAAAGCTATATTTATACCTGATTCTCCAGATTGGATAATAAACGAGTCCATCCAGATGAACATCAAACGTCGTCATTCCAACCTCAACGTTGCTCCAGTGAAAGTATCGCCGAGCTTCGTTCTTGAGAACGTTTCTGAGTTCATCCCTGAGTCGTTTCACAGCCTCGGAGGCTTCAACCGTCTTTTCAAGGAGCTTACTTTTGACGTGTCCATCGAAATACTTCCTGCCCCTCACGGGTAAGGGGTAGTTAACGAGCTCGTCAAAGCCCTCAACTGCGGGCACGGTGGCATAGTTGAAGAACTCAACGTGACCTGCCCCTTCTTTGGAAATTATGCCTCTTCTGGCAACGCCTTTTGCCTTCACGAAGAAGACATAAAATGGAACATAGAGGAGTTCTCTCTCAATGATACGGGCTTTCCATTCAACATCGGCAGGGGACAGACGCTGAAGGCGTATAAACGAGGCCAGCACGTTCCAGGGATTTTCAACCCGCAGGGGGTAAGTAAACGTTCTGGATTCGCCGAGTTTTATCTGGAATCCACAGTAGGGACACACCACGATGCCCTCTTCCCTGGCTTCAAACTCCGCACCGCAGTGGGGACACCTGACCTTCATTTCTCAACCCTCACGTCGCGAGCCACTTTCCGTCCATAGCCCCTTGCCAGCTCAAAGCCGATGTACGCTCCCAGCGCCGGAAGCACAAGCATGCCCAGTCCACTCTTCCCTGCATCCGAGAGGGCCTTCCAGTATCCAATGTTCCCGTAGAGGGAAGAGAAAAGCCCCGCGAGGGAGATTCCAACTATAGAAACCAAAGCGTACCAGACCTTTCTCCATATCCTCACGGGCTCAACGGCCAAGACTTCCTTTCCCCGGTGACCATCGTAGGCGACGAAGTACGTCCCGCCCTCAACATCATAATGAACCTTCCAGAGGGGATAAAACACGAGGGCCATGTCAAGGGTCTCCCCCTCGAACCTAAAGAACCGGAGTTCAACATCATCGGGAACACGGCGCTCTTTGGCAACATCCGAGGCCCGGTCCTGAAGGGCAATTCTGGCGTAGTCCTTTCCAAAGTCAGCGTTCAGAAACGCCAGTTTAAGGCCATCCCACTTATCAGGGGTTAAATCCGTTATCGGCTTGATGTCCATCATACGCCCCAGCAAATCCTCTATTCTCTCTGAAGCAACGTATCCGTACCTCTCGAATTTTAGTGCCAGGTTCTCAACTGCGATATCGTAGACGCTTCTCCTGGCAGGAACGCAGACAAGGGAACTCATGTCGAATTTCCTGGATTTAACAACGGCTCTGGTCTGGTTACCCTCCTTCTCATAGACGACATATCTCATCTGACCCTGCCCTTTAACAATTCCAAACCAGAGAGGAACGTAAACCCCTTCAACCTTGACAACCTTTATCTTTCCCCGTATCCCGCTGTAGTCGGGGTCTTTCTTAACCCGCTCCCAGAAAAGGCGGAGGATTTCTTTTTTGGGAAGGCTCTCAACGAAGAAGACGTTCTTCTCCGTGAAAACTTTGTCATAGGCGTTGGGATAACCACAATAGTGACAGACCACTATTATATCCTCTGGGGTTACATCGAGCGGTGCTCCACAGTGCTCACACCGGAAAACCTCGATTATTACCACCAAGATTAGGAGAAGATGCAAAAATTTAAACTTTATGGCTCAGGTGGGTTTTCCGGGCATCGGTTACCCCAAAGGCCAATGTCATCATCGCCAAAGAAGGTTGACCAAACGCTTTTAAACGTTTGGTGAGAAACAACTGTGGCGAGTAAAATGTCGAAAATGAAGGGTATTGTCCTGATGCTCCTCCTGATGGTGTCTCTGATGTATCAAACCCACGAAGTTTCGGGAAAGGGAACCTGTCCGCCGGAGGTCGAACTGCCGGACCCGGTTCTCTTCGCCACAACACCCTACATCGTCAACAACACCATCGCCTTTGAGCTGGACGTTTACTACTTCTACCAGTTCTACGAGGGAATGTGTCCTATTTCAAGCCTAACCGACAGGCTTCAGTGTCTGGACGCCGAAGCCCTTGACTTCAGGGTTCACTACACCGTCGAGAACGGAAGCACTGTCGGCAGGCTCGGCGGTGTTGATGGAGTTCCGCTGAAAACCTACCCCCTAAAGCTCCTGAACGGGTCAGTCGTGGAGCTGGAGGGATTAAACGTCTCATTCCCGTTCGGCGTTCTCAAAACGTACCTCTCGGCCCTCAACATCACCGGAACGTTCACCCAGAACTGCACTTATTCCCCGGACCTCAAACCGCTCCTGGCGAAGTTTAACGGCACGGCAGACGTCGTTTCGAGAATGAGGGGCTTCGTTTACAACGGAACCATCTACGTCTACTTCCCCCAGGCCGAGTTCGTGGACTGCGATAAATTCATACCCGAGGAATTTCGCGCGACGGGGAACTACGTCTCCCCGATAATACCCCTGGTTTTCAACGGCTCAACCCCAAGCGCCCCGCCACTTATTCTCGCCTACCGCAACGGGAGCATGGAGCCCGTGTTAAAGCTCAAAACGGAGAGAAGGAAGGGGGATTGGGGATGCTACTACTACGTCTGCTCCCCCTCGAACCTTGAACTCCCCAAGCCGGTGGAACCACCCGTTGAGCTCGAAGGCGGGAGAAACTACTCCTACGTCTACGTCGCCCCTCATGATGTCAGCGTCAACGTCAGCGGGTTCACGAACGGCACCTTTGCCCTCTTCCTCCTGAAACTGTCCGCCAGCGGAATCCTCATCCCAGGTGGCCCCAACGTTCCGGCGGACATACACTACGTTCTCCTCTTTGGATACGACGGCAGACTTTTCCAGGTAAACCTGAGTTCCATACTGAGAACCTTCAACCCGCCGGAGGAGGACGACTACGGCAACCCGGCCTTCTACTTCGGCGGTGCCGATGAGGAAATCTTCCATCTCGGCGTGGCCTTTGTGAACGGAACTCCCTACCTGGGCGTCTCAATGAACGGCTCGAAAAACATCACGCTGATACGCCTTATTCCCGGGAAAAAGGAGTGGATTAAGGCAGGTTCCGTGTCTTATGAAACCTGGGAGAAAATGGTGAGGAGTTCAACAAGGGAAACCAGGCTTTCCAGCGTCTCCCATTACTCCAAGTACTTCCTCTCGACCCCGCTCTTGGAATACGTTCCGGTTAAGGGTGGGGTGTTCGTTTATCCCGCGCGATATTCGGTCAGCTTTTACGGGCTCCCCGCAGGATACGCGAAAGTTGGAAAAAGAATACTCCCAACGTGCTCGCTCTGGCCGGTATACGCCTTCCTGGACAACGACACGGTCTACGGCCTCTTTAGGGTGGGAGGCAACTTCACCCTTTACCCGAAACTCGTGGAGTACAGTAAGGCGCCTCGTGAGAATCCGAATGCTAACACCTCCACGAACCTAACGACTTCTCCCGCGGGTACTGGGGGAACCACCAATTCCACCGGCTCAAACACCGTAAAAACGCCAGAAAGACGGGAATCCAAATCAATCTGCGGGCCCGGGCTAATGGTCCTCCTCGCCCTGCTCGCCCTCCTCAGAGAACGTTGAGGTACTTGTGAACCTGGAAGCTCAGTCCAACGTTCTTCCGCCCCATGATGAGCGAGGCCTCGCGGTAAAGTTCCATCAGCCTTGCCTGGCTGATATCAATCGGCTCCCTTGGCTGGATTACGAGCGGGGCAAGCCCCTTCAGAAGCTCGGCGTACCAGCGGACGTTCTCAACCTTTGTCTCCGATGTAACGACAAGCTTGGCGTAGACCTTTGCCCCTGCTTCCTTTAGAATCCTGATGCTCTCGACCTCGCGGAGAACCAATGAGCGCCAGTCCTCGGTCGCTTTAGCGGTCTCGTCCTTTATGTCAACGCTCGCGTAGTCGGCGAGTGGAGCGACCTCCCTAATGAGTTCTGGAAGCCCGCCGTGCGTTTCGAGGAAGTTATCAAAGCCGAGCTCCTTCATCTTTCCCATGAGGGCCTTCAGGGGTTTCACCTGGAGGGTTGGCTCCCCCCCGGTGTAGCTTATTGAGTGTATATCACCCGTGTTGAGGCGAGTAATGGCTTCAACAACCTCATCAAGCTCCGCGGGATTCGGCCTGTACTCGAACCTTCCGGTGAAGGGCTCGACTTCGTATCTCCAGCGAGAAACGCGAGAGGCGTCAATGAACTCCTTTGAGTCGCACCAGGCACAGTGGAGGTCGCAACCGGCGAAGCGGACGAAAATCTGCCTTCTCCCGAAGGCGCTTCCCGGAACGCTTCCCCCTTCACCCTGCCAGCTGTTGAAAACCTCGGCCATTATGAGTCTCATGGCCACACCTCACAGGGTCTCGACGTCTATTCCCTTAACCTTCTCGCTCACGTAGCCCTCGAGGATTTCAACGCGAATCTCCCTCTCATCGCCCGTCATATCGGCCATCAGCTTTACTGCCCTCGCGTAGTCCCAGAGGCGCCTTTTCGCCTCGGCCGTAACAGCTTCGGCCATCACTATGAGCTCCTTCTCTTCCGGATGTTTGCTCATCTCCTCGATTACCTTCCTCGCGTCCTCCTCGGTGAACACACCCCTCTTCTTGAAGAGCACCGACATCACCCCGCGATTGTTCAATCAATGAATTATGTAATTCTGCAATTAAATAATTCATCAACCGCTTAGATGTACTTGAGCAGAACCTCAACGGCCTCCTCAAAGATTTCCCTGTCCCTCCCGTCGAGAACGCCCTCAAGGTAGTTGAGCGCAACCAAATCGAGGATTATGTAGGCGGTGTTCCTGTCGAGGCCAAGCGAGTAGGCGTCGTAGTAAACCCTCTCCTCACCTAAAGCTTCGTTGAGCATCTCGACGAAGTAGTTTATCTCCTCGACGGTGAGCTCGTCCCACCTGCTCTCAAGCTCGTCGAAGTAGCGCTCCATAACGCGGAGCGTTTCGAGGTCTAACCTGAGAGTCCCCTCGAAGTAGGGGAACTCGCCGACGCGGAAGAGCTTTATCCCCTCGTCGTCCCTAACCGCTATACTGTCCCAGAGGACGATTCCGCCAACCGGGTTGTGGCCGTATTTGCTCGCCAGATAGGAAAAGCGCTCCAGGGCGAAGTCTATATCCTCTATGAACTCCTCTTCATCGCGGAAGCGGATTATCTTGCTCACTGTTCCACCCATGTTTCGCACCGTTCTCGGTTGGAGTGAAGGTTATAAAAATGCTTTGAGGTCTATCCCCTGACCTCGTTCCTCCAGAGGGAGAGCCATGCAAGGTCACATCTTGTTCTTAATTCAAAGTGTCCATCGGAAACTTTACGAACCGAGAGAACTTTCCAGCTGGGGTCAAAGGTTACTTCATAAAACGTCCCGTTCTCAGCCTCGCAGTTGTACCCCTTGCAAACTGTTGTGTAGTTAACGTGAAGGAGGAATGTAGTTGTTTCGTTGGGCCATTGACAGGACGTTAGAATCATACATTTTCTGGCAAGATGAGAACGGCAATATGCTAAAATCCTCTTCTCCGTTTCGTTTCTAAGCTCTTCACACCGGTGGATTAACTCATCGTAGGCGTTTGAAGGCACTTTTTTAAAGGACACCAACTCCAAATTGGTTAGATTGAGGTTCACCGCGTAGAGGAGGCCTCTTTTTCTGGAGCACGTTAGTCCCTCGCAGTTTATCGTATAGTTGCCGTAAACCAAAACGGTAGCGGTATTGTTCGGCCAGATGCAGAGGGTCGCTATGGACCACTGCCAGCCAGGGTGATAGCTTTGAGCGTAGTCCAGAGCCTTTTCGGTGATGTTGTCCTGAAACCTGAGTTCGGGACAAGAATACTCGTTCTGTTTGTTGTTATGCACTGTACCGTGATAACCTATCACGATAATGGCCATTATGAGGAGCACTACCATGGTTGCCTTCCGGTTTCTCATACTATTTCCTCCGGAGTTATCTGATAAATTACTACTTAATTTAGGCATAAAAACTTTCCTGCCTGAAAGAAAGTGACAAAGCAACCCTTATAATTTGCTCTCAAGAACTTGATAACGCCCGACGAGTACGGGGTTGCGATGACGTCGGGACCCCCAGGGGGGCGACAGCCCCTACTGCCCCCCTTGCAAACTTCGCCTGCGCGAAGTTTGACCAAGGTTCGTGATTCCCCCTGAAAATGCTGTGTATTGACGTGGATTTCTTTTTGAGTTGCTCTTTTGAAGGGGAATTTCTCTGAAAGGCCCTCCTTCTGATAAGAGGTTCACATCTTTTGCGCTCCTTCGGAGCGCGGTTCAAGTAGAACCAGCGCGGAAAGTCTAAGTCAAATGAATTCAAGCCTCTAACGACCAGCTTGGTTTTGAAATCATATTATGCGGGGACTTTTTGAAGAGGAATCACCAGCTTTTGGTGAAGCTTTTTCCAAAAGTTTCTGAGGTAAGGTTTATAAGAGGACTTTCAAAGCACGACCGAGGCGAGCGGTGTGGAGCGCGAGGTAACCGATGAGAAGCTCCAGAAGTATTTTAGAATCACCGAAGAGGCGCTCAAGCGACTTGAGGTAGCCGTTCACGAGAAGAGCCTTCTTCACGCGGTCGCGATGGACTTCCTGACGATGGCGAAGAGCTATTTTGAGGACGCAAGGTACTACTACGAGAAGGGCGACTACGTTACCGCCTTCGCCGCTCTGAACTACGCGCACGGCTTCATAGATGCCGGCGTGAGGCTCGGCGTGTTTAAGGGTGAAGACGACAGGCTTTTTGCATTCGGGTGAGGTGAGCGAGATGGGGGACTATCTGGTGGTTCTCGAGGCGCCTATCATCGTGAGGGACGTTGAGACGAGCGAGGACGCGATAAACGTGGCTGTGAGCAAGGTAACGAAGGCACTCAACAGGGAGAAGCTCGATTTCGTCCGCGTTGAGCTCGGCTACTCCCAGTGTCCCGTCTGCGGGGCGCACTTCGAGAGCGCCTTCGTAATCGGAAACGTCGGCCTCGTCGGTATGTATCTAACGCTCAAGGTCTACAACGCCCAGACGATAGAGCACGCCGAGAGGATAGCCAAGGCAGTTGTTGGCAAGGCCCTCAAGAAGGTCCCCCTCAAGGTTTACGAGATTAGGGAGCTCGAGGAGGACGAGGAAGACGGCATCGAGGCCGAGCTCTGAGTTAAGTTAATTTTTTAAACATTCTTCCATCAAAGCCCCACATAACCTCTGGAGGTTTTGCCATGACGAAGTTCATCTTTGTTACGGGTGGTGTCGTCAGCGGTCTCGGGAAAGGAATCACCAGCGCTTCTCTCGGCATGCTCATGAAGGCTCGCGGTTTTAGAACGACGAACATCAAGATTGACCCCTACCTCAACTACGACGCCGGAACGATGAACCCCTACCAGCACGGCGAGGTCTTCGTCCTCGACGACGGCGGTGAGGTTGACCTCGACCTCGGCAACTACGAGCGCTTTCTCGACACGAGCCTGAGCTTCGACCACAACATAACCACGGGCAAGGTATACTCGGCCGTCATCGAGAAGGAGCGGAAGGGCGAATACCTCGGCGCGACGGTTCAGGTGATTCCGCACATCACCAACGAGATAAAGGAGCGCATAAGGAGAATCGCGAGGGACTACGACGTCGTTATCGTCGAAATCGGCGGAACGGTTGGAGACATCGAGGGGATGCCCTTCCTCGAGGCCGCGAGGCAGATGCAACTCGAGGAAGGAAGGGAGAACGTTGCCTTCGTCCACGTTACGTACGTTCCCAAGCTCAAGGTGGTTGGCGAGCAGAAGACAAAGCCCACCCAGCACAGCGTCAAGGAGCTCCGTTCCCTCGGAATCCAGCCCGATGCGATAGTGGCGCGCTCCGAGGAGCCCCTCGAGGAGAGTGCGAGGAGAAAGATAAGCCTCTTCACCAATGTCCCAGAGGAGGCAGTAATTAGTGCCTACGACGTCGAGGACACTTACGAAGTGCCTTTAATGCTTGAAAAGGAGGGACTCGCGAGGTACCTCGTGAGGAGGCTCGGCCTTCCCGAAAGGGAACCGGAGCTCGAGAAGTGGCGCGAGATGGTGGAGAAGTACAAGGGCCTTGATAAGGAGGTCGAGATTGCAATCGTTGGGAAGTACGTCAAGCTATCTGACTCTTACCTCAGCATTAAGGAAGCCCTGAAGCACTCGAGCGTTGCCAACGACGTCAAGGTCAGAATCAGGTGGGTAGAAGCGGAAGACGTTGAGAGGGAGGGCGTTAAGCTCCTCGAGGGTGTTGACGGTATAATCGTCCCCGGTGGCTTTGGCGCTCGCGGAAGCGAGGGCAAGATGATGGCGATACGCTACGCGAGGGAAAACGACATTCCTTTCCTCGGAATCTGCTTCGGCTTCCAGCTGACGGTCGTTGAGTTCGCGAGGAACGTCCTCGGGCTCAAGGGGGCGCACTCGACGGAGATTGACCCGCAGACGCCTTATCCGGTCGTTGACCTGATGCCGGAGCAGAGGGACCTCGACAGGCTCGGCGGGACGATGAGGCTCGGCGCTTACCCGGTTCACATAAAGCCGAACACCCTCGCTAAACGGCTCTACGGCAGGGAGATAGTCTACGAGAGGCATAGGCACCGCTGGGAGGTCAACCCAGACTACATCGAGAGGTTTGAGGAAGCCGGTCTCGTCTTCAGCGGAATAGCGGGCGACGACGAGAGGAGGATGGAGATACTTGAGTTGCCGGAGCACAGCTACTTCATAGCGACCCAGTTCCATCCGGAGTTCAAGTCGAGGCCCATGAACCCGGCACCGGTCTTCAGGGGACTCGTTGAGGCCGCGAAAAAGAAGAGGTATCAGTAAAGGAACTCCTCTTTTCTTCCCTTAATCCCCTTGAAGTTCCTGTAGAGGAGAACCCCTCCCGCCCAGAGGAAGCAAACGAGAAATGCATCAAATGGGGCACCGGCGAGGTCAATTATCACCGGGTTCGCAGTGGTCATCGTGAGGGGAAGTATAATGGGTGTCATTGCTATTGCTACAGCAAAGCCCAGGAGTATTATGAGGACGCCATAACCAAAACTGCTCGGGAGCCTTCTGAACGTAAGTCGCAATGCCTCTACAAACGCTCCGATGTTCCCTGTTTCAACGTACGCCGGGACAACGATGGCAAAGAACGTCAGGAGGACTGGAATCATTGCAAAGAGCAGGAAGACACCCAGGAGGGCAACGCCTGCACTGAGGAAAACGGCGCCAAGGATTATTATGCCTACGGGAACCACTGCAACGAGCAGTGCCGTTAGGTAAGCGAGAATGTTTACTATTATTACCCCTGGAATCTTTGGTAATGCCTCTATGATGAGCTCTTTGAGGGAGTATTCCTCCCCGTCTGCTGATAAAAAGTAGGCCTTAACGGCGCTGTACTCGACAAGGGAGAGAACAAGAATCGTAATGAACAGCTTTAACAGCGAGAGTTCCAATTCATGGATAAGGGTGGTTTTGGAAGTTGTGCCGTACTCCTCAAAAAGAACGTTTGAGGATAGGTGTTCTTTTACGGGAAGCCCGCTGGTCTGAGATGGGAAAAGAAAGCCCAGGAATGCCACGACAATGAACGCCACGAGGACGAGAAAGTAAACTCTCTTGTTTTCCGCGACGAGGGAAAAGGCCTTTGAAAATGCATCAAGCGCCCCCACATACACCACCGAGGTTAGTAACGACGGGAGGATTTAAAAGCGTTGTCCCTAAGAAAAGCTTATAAACGAACCCCCGAAAGTGGCGATGGGTTCATCAGGCTAATCGAGGTGAGATAAATGGCTATCTGGCAGGGAAGGTCACTCAAGAAGCCCTCAGGTGGAAGGATTGTCCTCGCGAGGAAGAAGAGGAAGAGGGAGCTCGGAAGAGAGCCCGCCAACACCAGGGTCGCCGAGGAGAGGGAGAAGAGGAAGATAATCAGGACCTACGGCGGTAACAGGAAGGTCCGCCTCGTCGAGGCACTCTACGCGAACGTCTTCGACGGTGGAAAGGGCAAGAAGGTCAAGATACTCAACGTCGTTGAGAACCCGGCCAACAGGCAGTACGCGAGGAGAAACATCATCACCAAGGGAGCGATAATCGAGACCGAGATTGGTAAGGCCGTCGTCACCAGCAGGCCCGGCCAGGACGGAGTTGTTAACGCGGTTCTCCTCAAGGGGGAGAACGCCTGAACCCTTTTCTAATTTGCCTTTGATAGAGCCTGTAGGGATTTCCGGACAACAATGGAAGAAAAGTATCGTCAGAAAAGAAAATTAAATTCCCTCTCTGAACTTCGAAAGCTCCTTCTCCATAATCTTCCTCGCGAGTTCTCTTGCCTTCGGCTCGACGACTGCTATTACCCTCTTCTTCAGCTCGTCGAGGCCATCTCCCGTCAGAGCGGAAATCTTAACGGGCTCAAGTCCTTTTGCTTTGACGAACTCCTCGACGGCCTTAGTTTTCTCCTCGTCCGCTATGTCCACCTTGTTTATCGCGACTATGAACGGGAACTCCCCGAACTCGTTCAGTATCTCCTCGAAGAGGTGCATCTGCTCCTCGACTGGGAAGCCACAGTACTCGCTCGGGTCGAAGATGTAAACGATAACGTCTCCGAGGTGCTTCAAAGCGAGTATCGCCTGCTTCTCAACCTCGTTCCTCTCGCTGAGCGGTCTATCGAGTAGACCAGGGGTGTCTATAACCTGGTAGCGGAGGTAGTGCTCCTCGAACTGGCCGACGTTTATGCCCTTCGTCGTGAAGGGATAGCTCGCAACCTCGGGCTTGGCGTTGGTCAGAGCACGAAGGAGTGTGCTCTTGCCAACGTTCGGGTGGCCGGCTATGACGACCGTCGGGAGCTCCAAATCGACGACTGGCAACTCCTTGAGAACGTTTCTGGCCTGATTTAAATAGCGCAAATCGTCGTCAATCTCGTGGAGTATATCCGCAACTCTACCGTAAAAGGCCCTTCTGAGCTTGGCTATCTCCTTCGGGTCCCTCTCATAACGTATCTTTTCCACGTAGCGTTGCTCCAGGTTCCTGATGGTCTTTATCGCCCAGTTCACCCTGGCCAGCGAGCGGTGGAACTGGTCGCGGTCGACGAGGGTGTCAACCAGCTCCTGATAGAACCTCGGGAGCGTCGAGACGCCAGGCGTTCTGTCGAGTATCTTCCTGAGGTTGTCGCGAACGACGTTCGAGACGGTCCTAACTCTGAGCTCTTCCCTCTGTCTCGCCTTCGCGACCTTCCCGCCGGGCGGGTTGTAGGCAGATGCAGCCCTCTCGGCCCTCCTGAAGGCCTTGTCGATGAGCTCGTCAGCGGTAAGAACCGTCGGCATCTTTTCAAACGGATTCTTCATTCTCACCCCTCCCTCAATCTCGCGGAGAAAAGGTTGGGGAGGGGCCTTAAAAAGGTATTCAATCGAGCGAACGGTAGATGATTACCCCAATCAGCGACGCAAGGGCAACGAGGAACAGCAACACGAGGCTCATCAGCTTCCCGACGTGCGACGAATCGGTGAAGCCGGCTATCACCATCAGGAAGAACACCGCGACAAGGAGAAGGCCGAGTTTTTCGAAGAGACCTTCGTACCGGTTAAGTTTGTCAACTATCGCCCCAAGTCCCATATTTCCACCCTCCCTTGGTGTGTTCTAAAAACCGAATTGGTGCGAAAATATAAAAACGTATCGCTAAAACTCGATGGTCTTGCCAACGTGCAGGGGTTTGGCCCGTTCCCCGAGCCGGCAACGGAGGTGGGAAAAGCTCTCAAGCCCTGTGCAGTGGCCCGCATAGAGCCTGGCGTTGACGTTTTTGACAATGTCCTCGAGTAGGTCCCCCTTCGCGCCAATCAGGTGGAGTCCGCCGATTAGGGCCTTCACCGGCTTTCCGCTGACCTTCTCGGCGTGCCTGACGATGTTAATAACTCCAGAATGCCCGCAACCGGTGATTACGGCCGTTGCATCGCCGAGGTCGATGATAAGCGCCATGTCATCTTTCACTGGGTCCTTCGTTCCATCTGGAAAGTAGCCGACGGCCCTGTCCCAAGTCATTCTTTCAATCTCGCCGGAGCTCATTAATCCCTCGGCGAACTCAAAGGGCTTTTCCTTCAGAACGAACTCGGCGCCGAGCTCCTCAAGCTCCCCCCGCGTGAAGGGAATCCCAATCTCCCTTCTCCTCGGCTTCAGGGCAATCCTCCTCTGGAAGATTCCAGGGTGGGCGATTACCTTTACCGGCTTCGAGCGTGCCTCCAAGAGGGCCTTCAAGCCCCCGGTGTGGTCGTAGTGACCGTGGGTGATGAAGAGGTAGTCTATCGAGTCCGGCTCGATTCCCAGAGCTTCCATGTTGTTGAGGAGGACCCTCCCGTCCGTACCGGTATCAACGAGCACCCTAACGCCTCCACGCTCCACGAGGGCCGAGAAGCCGTGCCCACCAAGGAGGCCCTTCCGGAAACCCGAATGGTTTTCGTAGATGATGGTAACCTTCATTTCCACCACCACGAAAAGTTTATGTTCTCACCGTTTTAAATCAAGCTGTGGTAGCTATGGGTACGCCGATAGAAGCGTTAATCTCGGGGCTCATCGTTGCGCTGACGTCGTGGCTTCCCCTCAGCCCCGAGGGAAACACGGTTTCCTCCCTGGTTGGAGGCTATTCATCATTCCTCGTTCCTGCTTACCTTGGCGTAACCTTTGCCGTCCTGTTTCGCTTTAGAGAGAGGTTTTCAACCCTCCTCCTCAAGGCGATGAGGGGGGTTTACGAGGCCGAGCTCAAGTATCTCTTCTTCGCGACCCTGTTCACAGTCCTCATCGGGCTTCCCATCTCAAGGTTTTCCTGCAGGATTTCGGCCGAGGTCTCCGCGGTAATCAACACCCTTGTTGGAGTGACAATAGTTCTCCTCGCGACACTCAATCCGGCGAGGAATCCGCTCAAGGAACTCGACAAGAAGCTTCCTGAACAGCCAAGCATACTCGATTCCCTATCGGGGGGAATCCTTCAGGGGTTTGCTTTGCTCGGTCCCCTCACAAGAACGGGCACAGTCACCCTCGGGCTCCTCCTGCCTGGCCACAGCGCCAAGAAAGCCCTCCAGTGGGGTTTTATGGTGGCGCCCGCTTACCTAATCCTTCGTCTCGTCCAGCTCGGGAGCTGGCAGTCGAGCGACCCGGCGTGGGTTCCCTTCACTGCCTTTGCCTCGGCTTTCTTTGGGAGCCTGTTGCTGATGCCCCTCCTTGAGCGCATGGCCGAGAAAAACGGAAGGTACTTCCTAATCCTCTTTGGGATGGTCGCCATCGTTGTCTACGCTCTGGAGGTGATAATGTGAAGGGTGTAATCCTGGCAGCTGGAAAGGGTGAAAGGCTTCGCCCCCTCACGGACGACAGGCCGAAAGTTGTTCTCAAGGTCGCCAACCGGCCGATAATCGAGTACGTCCTCGAGAACCTGTACCCGTTCGTTGACGAGTTTGTGATTGTGGTTAGATACAGGAGCGAGTGGATAAAGAAAACCCTTGGAGACGAGTTCGGGGGCAAACCGATAACCTACGTGGAGCAGTTGCCCGGAGAGGGAACGGCGAAGGCCATAGAGAGCGCCCGGGAGAGCGTGGAGGACGAGTTCATAGTGGCCAACGGTGACATCTACTTCGAGGAGGAAGCGGTGAGGGAGCTCGTCTCGGCCTTCAGGAGGGAGAAAGCGGACGTCGCCATCGTCGTCAAGCACTTCGAAGATTTGAGCCACTTCGGCAAGGTCGAGGTTGAAGGCTCAAGGGTAACGCGCATAGCAGAAAAGCCGGGCAAAATACCGGGTTACGCCAACCTCGGCATCTACGCCTTCCGTTCGAGCGTCTTCGAATTCATAGAGAAAACTGGCCTGAGTGAGCGCGGGGAGTACGAAATAACCGACACGATTAACCTCATGATTGAAGCCGGGCTTAAGGTTGTGGCGGTTCCCTACGACGGCTACTGGAACGACGTTGGAAGGCCGTGGAATTTACTTGAGCTCAACGAGTACCTGCTCAAGAACAAGCTCAGGCACGAGATTAGGGGAACGGTCGAGGAAGGGGCGGTGATAGTTCCTCCCGTTGAAATCGGCGAGGGGACGGTGGTCCGGAGCGGGGCCTACATAATCGGCCCCGTGAAGATTGGCAGAAACTCCCGGATAGGGCCGAACTGCTTCATAAGGCCGTACACAAGCATAGGCGACAACTGCCACATCGGCAACGCGGTTGAGGTTAAGAACTCCATCATAATGGACAACAGCAACGCGCCTCACCTCAACTACGTCGGCGACTCAATAATCGGCGAGAACACGAACCTTGGAGCAGGGACGATAACGGCAAACCTGAGGCACGACAGGGGCAATGTGAAGGTCGAAATCAAGGGAAGGCTTGAGGACAGTGGCAGGCACAAGCTCGGAGCAATCATCGGACACAGCGTAAAGGTTGGTATCAACGTCAGCATCTATCCTGGCAGGAAGATAGGGAGTAATTCTTTTATAGGGCCAGGTGTTATCGTTGACCGCAACGTCCCACCCAACAGCCTCGTGGTAGTGAGGCAGGAGAAGCTGGTGATGGAGAAATGAGCATTCCAGGGAGCTACCTAATCCCCTACCTCAACTTTATCTCAAGGTGGGTACTCTTCATAGCAGTTGCATATAAGGCATACCAGACGAGGGACAAGGGGTGGGTTTTGATTAGCACTGCGTTTTTCATAGACGCCCTTGGGATAGAGGACTACATACTTAATCCCCTTGGGGTTCACATAAACCAGCAGGCGTACGTCATAGCCGCGAAGATTCCCAACTTCTTCTTTGGAATCCTGCTAATCTGGGGGGCGTTTCACCTCAGGTATGGAAAAACGGACTTCAGACACACAGTTTACATATCAGTTCTGGCCGTTGCCTCGTACATCTGGCTCTTCCTTCTTGCCACCGATGTGTTCAAGAGCCCGACGCAGGAGTCAATCCTTCCTTCCCTCGTTCTTGGAGGTTCACTCGTGTACCTTGGCTGGGTTTTGGACCACTACGTAATCTCACGTGGAACCCCAGAGGCGATGTTCCCCTGGGGCCTCATCCTGCTCGGTGTGCTCAACTTGACGTATCCGGTCACGAGGTTCATAGACTGGTTCGCTCCCATCGGGTTCTTCCTCGGAGGAATATTCCGTCTGATGGCCGCGATTGGTGCGGTGAAGTTCGTGTTCTATCCTGTGACTCCGGTTAGTACAGAAGGTGAAATCCCACCCAAGAGGGGTGTTTTCCTCTTCCGTTCCAGGGAAGAGGCTTTCAGGAAGCTTGGCAAGCTCTGGTCCATGCCGGGAACAGTAGTCCTCACGAGAGAGGACCTTAGAACGCTCAAGAGTTCCCTCAACCCCGAAACCCTTGTGTTCTGGGTTACGCGAGCGAAGGAGGGCAAGCTAGAGGAGAGGCCACAGGTTTACGCCATAAGCCCGACGAAAATTGAAATCCTCACCGATTTGATAGCCCGTGCGCTGGCCCAGGGTTACAGAACGATATACGTCGAGGCCTTCGAGTACCTAATGCTTGAGAACGGCTTCGAGAACGCGGTTAAGTTCCTGCTGAACCTCAAGGACAGGGTCGTTTCGGAAGGTGGAACGCTCGTTCTCGTGATAAACCTGGAAGTCCTCAACGAGAAGCAGAGAAGGATAATAGAGAGAGAGTTCGAGGAGCTCAGCTGAGGCCGAGCTTCTCGAGGAACCTCTTGGCGTAGCGGGTGTCCTTTTCCAATTCCGCCTTCTGGAGGAGCTGTCTCTCGATGGCCCTCAAAGCGTCGTGAACCGCCTGTATCGCTCCCCAGGTTTCACCGGTGGCAACGAACACGCCCCTGTCTGTGACGACCCTCATCCTGGCCTGGTAGAGGTGGACTCCCCTAAACTTCTCGGGGAAGCGCCTGATGTAGAGGTAGATTATGCCCTCCTGGCCGAGTAAATCCTCGTAGCCGTCAACGAAGCGCTTGATGTCCTCTATGATTCTCTCCCTCGTGAAGTCGCTGAGTATCGAGGCATCTCCGCCGAGCTGGAGGTAGAACCTCGCCTCCTTCTCCGTCATCTTCGAGATGGGCAGGAGCAGGTCTTTGACGGTGAGGACTCCGACGACCTTATTGTTCTCGTTGACGACGACAAGGCCATCTATGTCGTTGTCCTTCATCGTGGCGACCGCTTCCCTGACCTTCGCGTCTGGGAGAATCGTGATGACTCCTCTAATCATCACGTCGCGGAGGGGCATGCTGAAGGGCGGTATCTTCTCGCCGGCAAGCTCACCGGCCTTGGCCCTGAAGCGGGGCTTGATGAATCTGACGATTAGGTCGTGGAGCGTGACGAGACCCTCAAGCCTTCCCTCCTCGTCAACTATCGGAATCCTCGATATCGCGTGGTCGCGCATCGTCGCAAGGGCCTTGGCCACGGTGTCCTCGGGTTTGAGGGTTATGACGTCCTTGGTCATGAACTCCTCAACCTTCTTCTTACCGAAGTCGGTCTCAGCTACCCTCTCAAGAACGGCTATATCGTTTATAACACCGATGATTTCAGCCTTGCTCTCCCCAACGGGGAGGGAGCGGAGGTCAACCTCCATCATGAGCTTTGCCGCTTTGCTCAAATCCTCATCGGGCTCTATGACGGGAGCGGGCTTGTAAACGTCCCTAACCTTAGCTTTGGTTGGGTCCCACTTGAGGTGGGAGCGGATAATCAAGTCCTGGGTCAGAACGCCTTTGTACAGGTTTCCATCAAACACCAGAATGAGGTCGGGGTCTTCCTTTTCGAAGATTCCTATCGCCTCAGAAAGGGGGGCGTCGATGTCTATCTTCTGGAACCTGTCCGTCATTACCTCCTGCACCTGAATTCCGACCATTTCTGCCACCTCCTGCAATTTATATATTAGTTCTCCTGGGATTTAAACCTTTGCAACCGGCGACATTTTAGTTAACTTAGGTTAATAAAGTTTTCGCGGAAAGATTTATAAAACCGGTTAGCAAACCAAAGACCGCGCCGGGGTAGCCTAGCCTGGGAAGGCGCGGGACTCGAGATCCCGTGGGCGTCCGCCCACCAGGGTTCAAATCCCTGCCCCGGCGCCAAACAAACTGCCGAGCCCGTTGAGGGGGTTCCTACTCAAATTTCTACCCTTCTATCGTTTTCAACCATCAAAAACGTCCTTCGGACGTGGAAATAGAAAACATAACTCAATTCCGCGTGTTTGAAAGAACCCCCACAACTTAGCGCCAAAGTTGGAAAAAGGGATGCGGACTTTTCCATACCTCTTAGGGGTTCCCTTCCTATACTTCCCTTACGTCCACAATAGAAGTGCAGGACTCGAGATGTTGTGGTCATTCTGGAACAAACAAAAGAGAAGGGAGTTCACGTCGTTATGTAGGCCCCGTCCTTTTCGACGATGACCGTGTGCTCGAACTGGGCCACCGTGCCACCCCTGACCTCGCGCAGTATCGGGTAGCTGTATATCGCACCGGCCTTGTCAAGCTGTGCGAGTGCCATCTTGAGCTGTCCCTCCGGCATAAAGCCCTGGAGCCAGCGGTACGCGAAGGGAAGCGTTTTGTACTCGCGCTTGATGTGCATGAGCAACCTTCTCGCCTGGAGCATCCTGACCGGTCTGTCGCGGACGTACATGAAAATCAGCGCCGGCGGGACCTCTATCACCTGCCCCGCGCCGGTGGTCGCGAAGGGCTCTATCGCGAAGACGTCCCCCTCCTGGAGAACGTACGTGTCCGCCTGCCTGTAAACGTTCGGAATGCTAACCCCGGCGTGGAGCTTGTAGCGCTCGACCTTGTGACCGCTGAGGTTAACTATCGGATTGAAACCCTTACCGCGTATCGTCTCCTCAATGGCCTTCGCAACGTCCCTGACCATTACCCCCGCCCTGACGGTCGCTATGGCGTTCTCAAGGGCTTCCCTCGCCGATTCCATGAGCTCGTCTTCCTCCATCCCGACGCGGAACGTCACCGCGGTGTCCGCTATGTAGCCATCAACGTGAACGCCGAGGTCGAGCTTGAGGTAGTCACCTTCCTTAAGGGCGGTATCATCGCCCTTGTAGGGGGTGTAGTGCGCCGCCACCTCGTTGAGCGAGAGGTTGCAGGGAAAAGCTGGTTTCCCGCCGAGTTCGACTATGCGTCTCTCAACGAACTCCGCTATGTCGTAGAGCTTCGTCCCCGGTTTGATTAGGTCAACAACCTCTTCCTTGACCTTCCTTGCAATCTCGCCGGCTTTAATCAGCGCTTCCCGTTCGTCCACTTCTACCACCGACCCAAGTGGTGTTAGGGTCCCCTTAAACCTTACGAAAAACCTTTTATTCTCACCACCCTTAGGCGAGACGGTGAGGCGATGCTCGAATTCAGAAAGCGCATCAACGTCTCGACGGACCTCTTCGTCGTTAAGAACCTAATAGGCTCAATCCTTCAGGGAGTCGGTCTCGCCTACCTCTTCCCAGTGCTCCTGGTGTGGTTCTATCCCGACCAGATTGAATATGTTCCTTATTTTGCCATTCCAGGAATGGCGTGCGTTCTTTTTGGTGCCTGGCTGAGCAGACACTCAAGCAAGGTTGAGGACGTCAACCTGAGGCAGGCCATGATTGCGGCCGCTTTCACCTGGCTCTTCGCGTCCTTCGTGAGCGTCGTTCCCTTCATGAAGATAGCGAACATGAGCTTCGTGGATTCCTACTTCGAGAGCATGAGCGCATGGACGGGAACGGGACTTACCATGATGAGTCACCTCTCCAGCTACCCAAAGATACTCCTCTTCTGGCGCGCGTGGATGCAGTGGCTCGGTGGAATCGGAATCGTCCTCGTGGCCCTCTCGATTCTGATACGACCGGGCGTCGCGGCGGCGAGGCTCTACAGGGCCGAGGCGAGGAGCGAGAGGATACTTCCCAACCTCGTCAACACCTCAAAGGTCATCTTCGAGATTTACCTTGCCCTCACGCTCGTCGGCGCTTACCTGTACTACATTAACGGGATGAACCCGTTCGACGCCCTCACCCACGCGATGACGGGCCTTGGAACCGGTGGTATGAGCACCCACGACCAGAGCATAGGCTTCTTCCACAGCCCGGCAATCAACGCCGTTACAATCTTCCTCATGATAATGGGCGCCGTCAACTTCACTGTCCACTATAAGCTCTTCAAGAGCAAGTCCCTGAAGCCCTTCTTCGAGGACATCCAGGTCCGCTACATGTTCATATTTTTGATTCCCGCAATCGCGATAATCGCCTACAGCCTCTACCAGGTGGGTGACCCGGTCGGCCAGGCCCTTCAGGGAGCGATATTCCACGCGGTCTCGGCCATCAGCTGTACCGGGTTCCAGATAACGAACCTCTCGAACTACCCGGAGGTCGCGAAGTTCATAATCGCGATTCTTATGGTCATCGGTGGTGGTGCTGGAAGCACTGCCGGTGGAATCAAGCTCATCCGCGTCACCCTGATGTACGAGAGCCTGAAGTGGACCATAGAGAGCGCAATCCTCCCGAGGGGAGCGGTTATAAAGAGGAAGGTCGGCAACTACGTCTTCAGCGAGGAGGACATACAAGAAGTCATGAGCTTCACGATGACGTACCTCGCGTTCCTGCTCTTCGGCACCGTTTACACGATGCTACGCGTCAAGGCCAGCCTCGCGAATGCCCTCTTCGAGGTGGCCTCCGCACAGGGCAACGTCGGGCTGAGCGTTGGCATAACCTCTCCCCACATGCCCGTTGACCTCAAGGTTCTCTACATCCTCCTCATGTGGATTGGCAGACTGGAAATATTCTCGACCCTGGTGTTCATAATCAGCATAGCGTTCCTGCTCCCGAGGGTGGCGAGGAAATGATTGAACTCAGGGATGTGACGTTCAGGTACCCACGCTCAAAAAACCCTGCCCTGAGGGATGTGGACTTAAAAATAGGAGACGGCGAATTCGTGGGAATCCTCGGCCCAAGCGGGAGCGGGAAGTCAACGCTCGCACTGACGCTGAACGGAATAATCCCCAACTCGATTAGGGGAGCGTTCTCGGGAGAAGTCATTGTCCGAGACCCGAGAACGGGGAAGACCTTCAAAACGACGGAAACGCCGGTTTCGAAGCTTTCAACGCTCGTTGGTCTCGTCCTCCAGAACCCGGAGAGCCAGCTGTTTAACATGACCGTCGAGGACGAGGTTGCCTTTGCCCTTGAAAACCTCGGCCTTCCAAGGGAGGAGATAGCGGAGAGGGTCGAGTGGGCCCTTAAGGTAGTTGGTCTTGAGGGCCTCGAAAACGAGTTTCCCCCCAACCTCAGCGGAGGAGAGAAGCAGAGGCTGGCCATAGCGTCCGTAATAGCGATGAAACCGAGCCACCTCGTCCTCGATGAGCCGACGTCCCAGCTCGACCCGAAGGGAAAGCGGGAAGTCCTGAGGGTAATAGAAGAGCTACACCGGGCTGGGACAACGGTCGTTATGGTCGAGCACGATTCGCGCTTCCTCTTCAGAAAAGCTGACAGGCTCGTGGTTTTAAACGATGGGAGGGTAGTACTCCAGGGGAAACCTTGTGAAGTGGCGGAACGGGTCGATGAACTCGTCGAGCTGGGCGTTAGGGTTCCACATTCCCTCCTTCTTTCGAGGGCCCTTGGTCTTCCGCCGGCCCTTTCTCCTCAGGAGTTTCCCGTCTCAGCAGTTCGAAAAGGCTGAGCTGTTCACCGAGCAACTCGTGCCTAAGGTCGTAGAGCTTGAGCATTAACTCGAACCTCGCGTCGGGGTCTTCTATCCTCTCGGCGAGCTTTATTGCCCAGTCAACGAACTGAAGGGCCTTTTCCCGGTCCCTGTCCTTCTCAAACTGGGCCAGGTGAAGTAGCGCAACGGCCCGGTGGAAGTTGCTCGTTATGTGGCCGATTACTGCCAAAGCCTTTTCTTCTTCCCCTCTCTCATAGAGAACCTCTGCGAGATGCACGAGAACAACGTCAAGCTTTTCCCTGTCCTTGACGAACTTCATTGCGTAGCCAGCCTTTGGGAAGAGGCCCGCGTTGATGAGGCCCATTATTATGTCCCTCAGAACGTCCGGATGATTGAGGGCAAGGTTTATTGAGGCCTTGAGGGCAAAGTCCCCCTCGAGCTCGGCCCCGATTATGTAGAAACCCATCGCCAGTTCCCCGAGGAGGAGAGCGCGGTACCGTTCGTTTTTTATGCCGTTGATGTAGGGGACGAGCCCTTTGAGAAGGGGGACAAACCGCCCCTCCTGTCCATCCTCCGCTTCCTTGGCGCGGAGAATTTTCCGGAGAATCATCCTGACTGCAATGACAACGTTCTGCTCCTTTTCAAGCTCTTCCAGGAGTGCTATCGCACCGGGGATGTCATCGACGAGCAGACGGTCCTCTATCTCGGCGAGTACTTCTGTATCCGGTCGCTTTCCCTTGATTACACCAAACAGTTCGTCCAGCTTCCCCATTCAGCCCCCCTTCTCGAGCAGTAGCTCAAGGTAGGAACGCCTCTCGAAGCGCGTAACGCCGAGCTCAAGGAGAATTTCCTTCAGTTTCTCAACCAGCTCGGGAACCTTCTCCCTGTCGTCGGTCAGAGCCTCAATCTCCACGAACTTCCCGACGCCTTCAACCTCGTCGAGGGTCAGGGTGATGCCCTTCTCGACGTAGTACTTCTCGCGAACCTTCTCGACGGTCAGAACCTCGCGGAAGCCCAGCGCCTCAAGAATCCTCGCGTGGGCATCGGGGTCCTCTATTGGGACTTCGATTTCCTCCCTCGTCTTCGAGACCGAGTCGAGTTTCGGCCCCTTGTAGGTCAAGAAAGCCTCAAAGTGGCCGTTAAAGCGCCTCACACGAATCCTCAGGGCCTCGTCCGTCTTTGAAAAGTCCCTGCACGGATGCTGGTAGTAGGTATCCTCGTGGTACTCCTTCCGTATGAGCCTGAAGCTTTCTCGAACCCTCTCAAAGACCTTATCGTCGGCGTAGCCCTTGACTTCAACCTCAATCACGACAACACCCCCAGTTTCCTAAGGTTTTCCTCAAGCATCCCCTCGCACCTCGGACAGTAGAGGGGCCCCTTGGCGTCGGTATCGAGGAGGGAATTCGAGAAGTGCATGACGCACCTCGGATTCGGGCAGTGCTTGAGACCGAAAACGTGGCCGAGCTCGTGCATCGCCTCCTTGACGGTCCGCTCAAGAAGGAGCGTGTCGTCGGGCTCAAGACCGTAGAACTCGTTTCTGAGCCTGTGAACCGAGACGATGGCGCTCCTCAGGGAGGGGTTTGCCAGACCGAATACAAAGTTCAGCCCCTCCTCGTAGAGGTCGAGTTCCGTGATGCCGAGAATAGCTACTGCCCCAAGCTCCTCCCGAAGGGCGGAGAGCGTTGGCAGGAAAACCCTTCCGAGGTACTGGTTCCTCATGGCGTTGAAGGCAACCGAGAAGGGCTCGGCCGGAACCTCTCCAACGAACTCGACACTAATTCCGAAGCGTGAGTAGTAATTCCTTACGAAGTCAACGACCCCCTCAACGAGTGCCCGCTCGATGGGGCCAACTGAAACGACCGCTATCATCGGGTCACCGGGTATAAGAAGGGAAGAAAAGCCAATAAACCTTTCCATCACGGAACTCCATCGCGGAGTGAGGTCGCTCACGGAGTGAGGTCCATCGGCCTGAGCTCCTCGAGGAGGTGCTTGGCGAGCTTTATGGTAAGGTCGATGTCCCTTATGTCCGCGGTCTCGACCTGGCTGTGCATGTAGCGTATCGGTATGCTCAGCACGGCGGTCGCGACGCCCTCGCGGTTAATCTGCATTATGTTAGCGTCGGTTCCGGTCGGCCTCGGGCTGGCCTCGGCCTGGAGCGGAATGTCGTACTTCTTGGCGACCTCCTCGGCGAATGCGCGGACCTTGGGGTGGATGTTCGGGCCAACGGCGTCCATTACCGGTCCGCCACCGAGCCTGGGCACAATCTTGCCCTTGTCGCCGACCTGCTTGGCGAAGGTGACGTCCATCGCTATGCCTATCTCCGGGTCAATGGCGTAGCTCGCAACCCTGGCACCGCGGAGGCCGACCTCCTCCTGGACGCTTCCAACGAAGTATATGTCCGCCTCGTGGCTCTCGAGGGCCTTGGCGGTCTCTATCATGGCGTAGAGGCAAACGCGGTCGTCGAGGTACGGAGTCGCAATCCTGTTCTCGGTGAGCTGGGTGAAAGCTGGGGCGAACTCGCCGACGGTTCCAACGCGGAAGCCCATCTCCTCGGCCTCTTCCTTGCTGTCGGCGCCGACATCAACGACGATTGTGTCCCAGTCAGCGGGCTTCTTCCTGTCCTCAGGCTTCTGGAGGTGGGGCGGAATGTGGCCGACGACACCGATGCGCTCGCCCTTATCGGTGAAGAACCTTATCCTCTGGGCAACAAGCGTCCTCGGGTCAACGCCACCGACGGGGACGATGTGGAGGTAGCCCTCCTTGTCTATGTGGTTGACCATGACGCCTATCTTGTCCATGTGAGCCGCAATCATGACCTTTGGACCGCTTCCCTTCTTGTGCGCTATGACGTTTCCGAGCTTGTCAACCTTAATCTCGTCAACGTAGGGCTTGAGCTCCTCCACAACGACGTCCCTGATTCCCAGGAACTCGAATCCAGAAACGCCCGGAGCCTCGACGATTTTCTTCAGCAGTTCGAGGTTCACCATGGCTTTCGCCTCCTTTAGACTGTCATCTGAATGTATTCGGCCGGCTTAATAAGGTTTACTAATGGAAAGAAAAGGTCAGCCGAGAACGGCCTGGAGATAGGCCTCCTCACCCGGCTCAAGGTCGAGCTCCCAGACGAGCCTTCCGTTCTCGAGTTTTGCGTTGCCCTTTGTAGCCCTTACCTCAACGGCGTTAACCGCCCTCTCAACCCGGTAGTTCTTCAGAGGGCGAAGTCTTGGCGCGCGAACCTTGAGGAAGTAGTAGCGGTCAAGGGTTTCCTCGTGGACTATTGGAACGGCAAAGGCAAAGTACGAGGTCCCGGCGAGAATGAGTCCAGCGAGGATTAAAATTATCCCAAGGGGACCTGAGCCTCCCCGGGTCGTCTCCGAGGTGACGGGAGGAACGGGAGCAGTCGAGTTCGTGGGTGATGCGTTGGTCGGGGTCCCCGTTGTGGTCGTTTTGGGAGCGGGTTTTGAAACGGTAATCACGGCCTCGCCCGGGAGGTAGCGGTCGCTCTCGGCTTTGATGACGATGCTTCCGTAACCTGTCTTGTTAAGGTTCACGACGGCAATACCAGAGGAGTTGGTCACCGCGTAGTCCGTGCCGAGCGGTCCCGATGCCACGACCGTCACGTTGGAAACCGGAACACCGGTTGAATCCATGACCCTGACCACGATGGAGCCGTTGAGGACGCGCGGGCTGACGATTAGCTTCTTGACGTCCACGAAGGTCGTTACAATCCTACCGTCGAGGTTGAGGGTTACCCTGTAAACGCCGGGCTCGTTAACGAGGTAAGAAACCTCACCGTCAACGTCAGTCTTGAAGGTAACGTTGTCTATGGAGACCGCTATGCCTGGGACTCCCCCTGTGGCGTTGAAGACCCGAACGTAGATGGCTCCGTCGCGGAAGTAGACCTCATACTGAAGCTTTCTCTGGTACACCTCAAACGTTTTCACGACCCTCTTGTATTTACCTCCAAAGTTCGCCCAGAGAACCACAGTGTAGTTGCCAACATCGGGCTTTTTCAGAACGATTACCTTCTCCCAGACCTCGCCCGGGTTCAGGTACGTCGAGTTCTCGTAGCTCTTCAGGATAACGCCTTCCCTGACTATTTTGTAGCCAAGGGAGCCCAGGAGAACGCCGTTGGACTTGGAGATTGCCTTCAGGGTAATGACGACATCGTTTCCGTATATGTACCTGCTTCCCACATCCACGGAGAGACTATAGTCCGAGAGAACGCCAACGGAAACCACGAAATTGGCCGTTGAATAGAAGTTCCCTGCCCTCGCGACAAGTGTCAAGTTGTACTTTCCGGGCGGAACGTTGAGAACGTTGACCGTTATCGTGTCGTTCACGCTCTTTCCAGGCTCTATTGGAGTTCGTATCACCTTAACACTGTACTGAAAGCCCTGGGCCGGCCCGGTAACGTAAACGGTAACGTTGTTTATGGTCTCGTTTCCAAGGTTGGTTATGGAAAACGGAACGACAATGGTGCTCCCAGGAAGTGCGGGAATGTTGTCGTTGAGAACCGTGACGCTCAGAAGGGATGAGCCCTCAGACGAAACGGCTGGCAGGTGAACGAGCAGGAGCGTGACCAGCAGGAGAGAGTAAAATTTAATCCTCATCGCCAATCACCCCATCAAGGGTTCTCTGCTTCCCGACGAGCTCTTCAAGGGTATGGAACGCGTCACCGACTTCAACACGGTAGTTCTTACCGCTTTTTCTGAGCTCGTCGGGGAAGTAGAAGTGCCAGCCCACGTTTATGAACTTGACAGCCAAGAGGGGCTTCCCGCCGAAGCGCTCCGCGAACGAGACGAGCTTCTCAACGTCCTCCGAGGATACGTAAAGCCTCTTCGAGCGGGTGCTCTTGACCTCGATGCACAGGTAGTCCCGTCCGTTGCCCGCGACGAGGTCAACCCTGTGGCTCCCCGCCGAGCGGAGGACCGCAAACCCCGCCCCTTCAAGGAGTCGTATCAGCTCCCGTTCGGCGCTGGCACCTCTCCTGTACCTCATGGCCTTTCCCCGGTTAAGTTGGCCGGTTATCTTTATAAGTTCTCCCCGGGACTATAACCCGGTGGTGAAAATGGCGATTTATGAGTTCAACGGAAAGAAGCCGAAGATTCACCCGACCGCTTTTGTTGACGAGAGCGCGTCTGTCATTGGAGACGTCGTTCTGGAGGAGAAGACGAGCGTCTGGCCTTCGGCTGTCCTCAGGGGCGACATCGAGCAGATTTACATCGGTTGCTGTTCCAACGTTCAGGACAACGTGAGCATACACACCTCCCACAACCAGCCAACGATTATAGGCAAGTACGTCACCATCGGCCACAACGCCGTCGTTCACGGGGCGGAGATAGGTGATTACGTCATCATCGGCATGGGCGCGGTAATCCTCGATGGCGCGAAGATAGGGAAGCACGTCGTCATTGGAGCCGGAGCGCTCGTTCCGCCGGGCAAGGAGATTCCCGATTACAGCCTCGTCCTTGGTGTCCCTGGCAAGGTCGTAAGACAGCTCACCGAGGAGGAAATCGAGTGGACTAAGAAGAACGCGGAAATCTACATGGAGCTCGCCGAGAAGCACCTCAAATCAAGGAAGAGGCTTGAGTGAGGGCCATGATTTACAGGCTCCTCTCCCACATCCCCCATATTATTTTCAAGCCCGCCTACGACCTCTACGAGCGCTATCTCCTGGAGAAGGTTAAATCGGGGAACATTCCAAGGCACGTGGCAATCATAATGGACGGGAACCGGCGGTGGGCCAGGAAGCTTGAAAAGCCCCCCTGGTACGGCCACTTCTTCGGCTCGCGAAAGCTTGAAGAAATCCTCGAGTGGTGCCGGGAGCTCGGGATAAGAACCCTTACCGTCTACGCCTTCTCGACCGAGAACTTCAAGCGCTCCCCCGAGGAGGTAAACGCTCTCATGAACCTCTTCGAGGAGAAGTTCAAGGAACTCGTTGAGGACGAGAGGGTTCACAGGTACGGCATAAGGGTGAACGTTCTGGGCCGAAAGGAGATGCTCCCGGAGAACGTCAGGAAGGCGGCGGAGGAAGCCGAGAGGGTTACCAGAAAGTACAGCAACTACACCCTCAACATCGCCCTGGCCTACGGCGGAAGGAGCGAGATTGCAGATGCGGTGAAGGAGATAGTGAGCGACGTTTTGGCTGGAAAACTCAAACCGGAAGAGATAGACGAGGACCTGATAAAGCGCTACCTCTACTATCCCAACATGCCCGACCCTGACATTGTGATAAGGACAGGCGGAGAGATAAGGATAAGCAACTTCCTCCTCTACCAGATAGCCTACAGCGAGCTGTTCTTCGTGGACGTCTACTTCCCAGAGTTCAGGAAGATTGACTTCCTCAGAATCATCCGCGAGTTCCAGAAGAGGCAGAGGCGCTTTGGGCGGTAGTTTTTAAGCTTTTCCGCTAAAGCTTATTAACACCCGCGAGAACCTTCTCAGGTGGTGAGCATGTACAGCGAACTGAGTCCCGGCGTTAAGAAGGTGTACACGCAAGTCCGCTACCTCGACGATTACCACTGGCGGATAGAGGGAAGCACCATAATCGGAACCCACAAGAAGAGCAACGTTGAAGTCTTCATCGATGTGGCCAGGAACAAGGACGAGGCGGATTCGCTCGCCGGGAAGGACGTTAAGGGAATCCACATCGTGGCCATCCCCGACAAGGGAGTTTTCTACATCAAGAACGGGAGCTTCGTGCTGACCTACCGCTACCTCAAGGCGACTCTCGCCGACATAAACGACCACATAGTCTGGGCAGGCTTTAAGGTCGTTGACGACAACGGCAAGCTCGTTCAGGAGGACATCTACGAGTACCTCGGCGGTGCGCTGATAAACCACATAAAGGCTAACGTTTTAGCGGGCCAGGACTACATCTTCTGGCAGTTCTATAAGTGCGAGGAGTGCGGTAAGTACGTTGACATCGAGAACCTTGAAAACCACCTGAAGGGTCACGGGATAAAGCTCCACGAGAAGAGCGAGGAGCACTACGAGATATTCGAGCTCAACTTCAGGGACGGGAAGGTCTACGACAAGTTCGGCAAGGAGGTCAAGCTTGACCAGTTCAGCGAAGAAGCGAGGGAGTTCCTGAACGAGGTGTTCTCAGGGACGCATCCCGGGGGGTGAGGCATGGAAACCCTCCTTGACGTTTTTCCTCCCTCCAGGATGAAGGGCTCTACCGTTGCCGTCATCTTCGACGCCTATTCATCCGCATGGCAGATTCTGTTCCTTTTCCTGAGACGGGCCATTGAGAGCGGATACTTCACGGTGATATCAAACTACAGCGTCCCGCTTCGCAGTCTACTCCACAGGTGCGCCAGCGTTGGGCTCGACGCCGAAAAAGCGCTTAATAGCTCAAAAATGGCAATAATAGACGTCTTCGGCTCCCGTTACTCCCCCCTGAGAACCGAGATTGAAAACGTCTTCTACCTTGACAGGGTTGAGCCCGAGACGATAAACCCCAAGGTGGACATGATTTACTGCGGGCCACTCCGGGACAAACTGAAATCGGGAAAGGCCATACGGATGATTTACACCCTCGATGGAGCTTCACTCATGCTCGGGGAAGAGCAGACGCTGAAACTGCTCAACCAAACGATAGCCCACAAGAGCATCCGCTTCCCGGAATCAACCCTCCTCCTGCCCCTCAACGCCGACATGGTATCAAGGCGCTTTGTGGCGTGGGTCTCCAACGTCAGCGACTACGTTCTCCTCGCGAAGTCCTGGATAATGGAGGACCACGTCAAGGAGCTCCTCTACTTCCTGAAGGCACCTTACGCCGATTTTGAACCGGTCGTCTACTCCCTCAAGGTAAGTAGTGGAAGAGAAAAGATAATGCTGAAAAAGCTTTCAGCCCCTGAACTTGGGGCGCTTGCTGAGGAGAAGCGGTAGGGGCCTCGGCTTGTATGGGAAGCCTTCCGTCTTCTGCCGGATTTCCCTGATGAGGTCCTCCAACTGCATCTCGACCTGTTTGCCGTCCTCCCTCCTCCTGACTGTGACGGTGTTCTGCTCCTTCTCGTTCCTGCCAACGACGATGATGTAGGGAATCCACTCCTTCTCAGCCTTCCTTATCTTCTTATTGAGCCTGTCGTTGGTGTCGTCGACGTCCACCCTTATTTTCGCGCCCTCGAGCTTTCCTACCACGTAGAGCGCGTAGTCAAGGACGTCCTCGCTGACCGGAATCACTCTAACCTGTATTGGACTGAGCCAGAGCGGGAACATCGGCTTCTTGCCCTGGGCCTGGAGTTTCGCCTGCTTCTCGAGGATGGCGTACATGACGCGCTCTATGGCTCCGCTCGGCGAGCAGTGGAGTATGAGCGGGTAGCGCTCCTTTCCTTCTTCGTCGTAGTAGGTTATGCCGAAGCGCTCCGCATTTTCCACGTCAATCTGGACGGTGCTGAGGGCAGCAGCTTTGTCAAGGTTGTCAACGAAGTTGAACTCGAACTTGAGGATGAAGTAGAAGAACCTCTGGTCCCACATCTCTATTAGGACGGGCTTGCCGATTATCCTCGCCAGCTCGACGATGAAGTCCCTGTTCTCCTCCCAGAAGTCGCGGGTGAACCTTATGGCAACCTCGTAGTCGTCAGGAGTGAGCCCAACGCCCCTGAGAACCTCCATGCTGAGCTTGTACTGCTTCTTGAACTCGTCCATCGCCTGCTTGAGGTCCTTAGCCACGGTGTGCATATCGGGCATCGTGAAGGCCCTGAGCCTTCTCAAACCTGAAAGCTCACCGCTCTTCTCGCGTCTGAAGGAGTACCTTGTAAGCTCGTACATCCTCAGCGGGAGGTTGCGGTAGCTGATTATCGCGTCCTTCTTGATGAGGAACTGGCCGAAGCATGCCGCGAAGCGGAGGAAGAACTTCTTGTCACCGCTCTTGACGATGTACTGCCTCGCGGGGAAGCGGTTGAGGTACTTCTCCAACGCTGGGTGCTCGAAGTCATACATAATCGGGGTCTCAACTTCCATCGCTCCGTACTCGACGACCTTCTCGGTGACGTACTGCTCGAGGAGGCCCTTTATAAGGCGTCCCTTCGGGTAGTAGCGGAGGTTTCCGCCGTCGCTTCCCGGCTCGTAGTCAACGAGTTCGTGCTCCAGCATGAGCTTGACGTGCGGTGGTTCTCTGTCGGCTATCCTGTTCTTGGCTATCTCGTAGTTGACGAACTTCCTCAGGTTCTCGTGACCGGTGAAGTCGAACTTGTCAACCTCTATGAGCTCTCCCTCGGGGGTGAGGATGTACCAGTAGCTGACGAGCTCTTTCTCCTCCTTCTCAAGGGCTATGTTGCGCTCCTCCTTTGAAACGCCCTCCTCAGGGACTATCGTCCTGCTGAGCTCAGCTAATGGGTGTCCCTTGCAGGAAAGCTTGAAGGCCTTGTAGTAGCCGAAGGGAGCGCGCTTGACCTCGTAGCCCTTCTCCCTCAGCTTCTCCTCTATCTTCTTGAGTATCTCAAGGGCGACGCTCGGCTTCGCCAGCTCACTGCTGAGGTGGGCGAAGGGGTAAACGAATATCCTCTCGGCCTTTACCTGCTTCGCAACGTCCTCTATCTCGGCTATGGCCTTCTCGACGACCTCGTCGGGGTTTGTCTCGTCAACCTTCTCAACGCTTATGAAAACCGCCAGCACCTCGTCGAGCCTGCCCTTCTTCTGCTCGTCGTTTATGGGCTCAGGGTTCTTCAGGGCCTTGTCCCTGACCTCGTACTCGAGGTAGTCGGCGTGTATCAGAAGCATTCTCATTCCTACCACCACCCTTCCATCGTTTCGAATTACTAAAACTTTTTCCTTCGGCCTATAAACGTTGGGGAACGCTTAAAAAGAAGGCGTCGGAAAATCTTCGGAGGTGAGGGGATGGAAGACAGGAAGGTTAAAAACGGTGACCTCGTCCTCCCCGGAGATTACCTCGGGGTCATAGAAGAGTTCATGCCCGGCGAGGGGGTTAGAGAGGAGAACGGCGAACTCTACGCAACCAGAGCGGGCAAGGTTAGAATCAACCCGGAGAAAATGGAGATAAGCGTCGAACCCGTGACCGACACCCCGCCCCTCCCGCAGGTCGGGGACATAGTTCTGGCGAGGGTCATAGAGGTCAAGCCACAGGCCGTTATAGTTCAGCTCCTTCAGATAGAGGGTCGCGAGAACGACAGGGAGATAGCGACTTCAAAACTGGCTGGAATCCACATCTCGCAAGTCAAGGAAGGTTTTGTTGAGGACATAACAAAGGAATTCAAGATTGGCGACGTGGTCAGGGCGAAGGTTATAGCCAACGAGAAGAGCCCGATACAGCTCACCACCCGCGGAAAGGACCTCGGCGTCGTTTACGCCCTCTGCTCCCGTTGTAGAACGCCCCTCATCAGGCGCGGGGACAAGTTAATCTGCCCGCGCTGTGGAAACGTCGAGACGAGGAAGCTCTCGCCCTACTACAGGAAGATGAAGGTGTCTCTATGAGGGCCAAGAAGGTAATAACGATTCACGTCAAGAGCGACGTGGAAAAGGAGGAGTTCATGAAAGAGCTCCAGAGGCTCCGCCTGCCGGCTTTCATCTACGTCCACGGCAAGCTCGACTCCATCAAGATAAACGTCCAGGGAACGAAGGACGACATTAGAGAAGCCATAAGAAAGATACGCGAGATTCACAACCGCGTAAGGGCCAAGCTCTACCCTGACAGGCGCGGGCTCTACCACTACACGATAGACGACCTCCTGCGCGAGGCCGGAACGAGCGTATCAACGCCGATAATCCTCAAGGCCTTTGAGCTCCTCGGCGAAACGGCGGAGCTGAGGGATAATGAGCTCGTAACTTCCCTCCCCTGGGGCGAGGCTGTTGAACTCGTGAGAAAGCTCGGCGAGGCCCTTTCGGAGATAGCCCTTCAGACGACGAGGCAGATTAGAGAAGTAGTGGTTCCGGTCAGCGTCGCCTTCAACCTTGAGCCCGACGAGGTGATAGAAAAGCTGGTCGAGCTCGGCCTGGCGGAGTGGAAGGAGGATAAGTTTAAATACGAACTGGTCAAGAACAAGGAGCAGGCCTTAGAAGAGCTGTTGAAAGCTTTATCGGGTGATGCTGATGAGGATTGAGGTTATAAAGCGCGAGGAGAACCTGCTGGAGTTCTATCTTGAAGGAGAGGACCACACCTTCGCCAACCTGCTCAACGAGGTGCTCCACGAGAACGAGCACGTCAAGTTCGCCGGTTACACCATCGAGCACCCCGTTCTGATGGCCAGAAAACCTCGCTTCAAGGTCGTTACCGACGGCAAGGTCAAGCCCGAGGAAGTCCTTGAGGAGGCCGCGCAGAAGATATTCGACCGCGCGAGGGTTCTTCTCGACGCCTGGAAGAAGGCCCTCGAAGGGTGAAGCCCTTGGCCCCTTTTCCCTATCCTAAGGACTTCACCGACAAGGGGCTCGCCAAATTCGGCGATTCTCTCCTCAACTTCGTCTTCTCCCTTGCCCTGAGCGAGTACCTCGGAAGGCCGACCGGGGAGAGGGTTCCGAACGCTTCTTTAAGTATAGCCCTTGAGATGTCCGGTCTAAGGAGACTCGCCCCGCCAAGGAGCGACAAGCACGCGAGGGGCGACGTTGCCGAGGCCATATTCGCCTACGCGTGGCTCGAAGGGCTGATAACGATTGAAGAAGCCGTCAAGCTAATCCGCGAGAACCTGAGCGACGACGTTACCCACTTCACGAGAAAGAAAGAGGCAATAGGAAAGGCCCTCGCAGTTCTCTACGGGGAGATAGGGAAGAGGATAGGAGTTTAAAATCAGAGACTCGTAAGGAGCTCTATCAGCCCCTGCTTGCTCGGTATCTTGACGAACTTGTCCGGGTCCTTGACCTTCAGGAGCAGTGGGACATCGCCAAACAGGCGGAGAACCTTGCCGAAGGGTATCTTGCCTTCTCCGGGGAGCAGGTGGAGGTCGCCGACACCGTAGGCGAGGGCATCTTCTGGCTCGACCTGCGGGAAGAGCTTTCCGAAGTTGTCGTGTATCATCAGGATTACCGTCTTGTCGGTGCCGAGCTTGACGTCCTCAAGGAGCTTCTCCTCGTTACCCTGGGCGCTGAGGAAGGCGTGGGCCACGTCAAGGGCGAAGCCGACGTTCTCCCTGTCAACGTTGTCCACAACGTAGAGCGTGTCCTTGACGCTGAAGGTGTTTTCGAGGGCTATCTTTATACCAAAGGGCCCGACCATATCAGCTAACTGCTGTATGGCCTCGATTTCGAGGTCGAGCCTTCCGGTTCTACCGCTCTGCATGACGATTACCTTGGCGCCGAGCTTGATTGCAACATCGGCGACGGCCTTGGCGACGCGGAAGTGGCGTGTGTAGTAGATGTGGTCGCGCAGGTTGACCGACGTCGGCATCCTGACGATGTAGCTTATTCCAACTCCCCTAAGGGTCGTCTCGATGTTCCTGAGCTTCTTCTCGACGACGAGACCGTTCTTGATTAGCCCGAGCGTGTGCGGGAAGATTGAAACGAAGTCGTAGTCCTTAATCTTGACGTCCGCCAGGATTGACGCGAGGCTCTTGTCCTTCGTAACGAAATGGGGATATATTGTCACCCCAATCTCCATGCAATCACCTGCCCCGAATTTCTCGGGGTAATATAAAAAGCTTAGCGAGGGTAGGTTTAAAAGTTGGCCCGACAAGGGGTCTAAGGTGAGAGGATGAGGGAGAACATCTGGAAGTACGTCTCGGCTATCCTCGCTCTTCTGCTCGCTCTCTCAGTGGTGGCAATAGCGGTGCTCTACCAGGCAACTTCCCCGATAGCGGTTTCAACGAACACCACGACCCCAACGGTGGTGGAAAACCCGCTGAACGTCACCTGCAACGGGACGTCAAGCTACCAGCTCAGCCAGCTGAAGGACGAGGTTGCCTACCTGCGCTCGTTAATCAACGGAACTGGTGGGGAGAAAATAGCCGTTGTCCCGATTTTCGGAATAATAAATGAGTACACTGCCCTTGAAGTCGTCCCCCTGTTGCGGAAACTCGCGAGCAACGATTCAATCGGAGGGGTGCTCCTGTGGATTGAAAGCCCCGGCGGTGACGTCGGCCCGGTCATGGACATCTACTCCGCCGTCAAGAAGCTCGCCCTCGTCAAGCCTGTAGTTGCGTATTCCGGCGGAATAATGGCATCTGGTGGCTACTACATAGCCAGCGGGGCCGATAAAATCGTCGCGAGTCCCCTCGCGGAGGTGGGGAGCATCGGTGTCATCTACGTCCACTACGACCTGCAGGAGAACTACCAGAGAAACGGAATCAAAGTTGAGGTATTCAAAACGGGCCCCTACAAGGATATGGGAGCCGAGTGGCGCGACCTAACGCCCGAGGAGAAAAAGATAATCGCCAACATGGTCAACACATATTTCCAGGCGTTCCTTCAGGCGGTCAGTGAGGGCAGGAACATGAGCGTCTCAGAGGTCAAGAAGTTTGCCACCGGAAGGACGTGGTTCGCAGAGAACGTCACGGGAACGCTCGTGGATGAGACCGGAGGAATGGACACCGCCATAGCGACCCTCGAAAAGTTAATGAACGTTACGAGCGCAAACGTTGTGATATACAAGAACCTTGAAACCCCGAGCGACTTCGGCGTCTACGGGAGCGAGGCCCTCTACATAGACCCGAACTACCTCAAACCCTACCTGAGGGGGTGATTGGATGCTCTGCGAGGAGAAGCTTGAGGTTTTCGAGAACGGCTTCGACGACGGGAAGTTCAAGCTCAGGGTTGAGTTCTACGGGAAAGACGCCAGAAGGCTTCTCCTCGCGGTGATAAGGGAGCTCTACCTCCCCGACTACGGGGAGGACTACGTATACCCCTTTGAGTGCGCCAAGGAGCACTGGGGAATATACCTTGACCCGAGCGAGATAACCGCGGAAGAGCCGAACTTCAGTCCGGTTAAGTTCGTCAACCGGAGCGTCCTCAACAGGCTCGAGAAGACCCTAAACGAGATAGATGCGCCTGCTGAAGTCAAGGAGCGGGTTGACCTCGAGAGGGCCGAAATCGTGAAGCTCAAGAAGACTCTGCTCGCGCTCGGAAAGGACTTCATCCTCGACGAGAGGGGCTACCTCATAGTCTTCAGCAAGCCGAGCGCGAGGGAGCTAATCCTGAAGTACCTGGGGATGCTCGATGGAGCTTGAAACAGCGGTCTGGATTGGCGTTTCACTGGTAATCCTCTACCTCACGTGGCAGACGGTTAGTCCCGTTCTTTCCCCCCTTATCGTCGCTGTAACCCTGACTTACATCCTGTATCCCGTCCACGAAAGGCTCAGTACCAGAATGGGCAACCGCTGGTCAGCCCTCCTACTCACGGGGCTCCTGACGGTCTTCTCTTTCCTCTTCATCCTCGGCTTTGCCCTGTGGATGAATGACATCAAGCACTCCCTCACCGACTACGTGGATACCTTTTTTACCTGGCTCCTCGGCCTCAACCTTCCATCCGGGGTCTACGACCTTCTCAACAAGCTCTCAAGCGCGATAGCGGAGCGCTTTAATTCCTACGTCCTTGGGTACACATACTCCCTGCCCAAACTGTCCCTTCAGATTATCGTTGCGGTCTTTGCCTTTTACGGCGTCCTCGTGAATGCAAGGGCGATAAAAGACGAGATATACGCCCTCCTTCCCCCGAGCAGGGAAGAACTCGCGAGAAAGCTCATAAACAGTGCAACGGAAACCCTCCACCACCTACTGCGCGGATGGCTTCTCGTCAGCGTTGGCAAAGGGGTCATACTCGCGTTCCTCTTTTACGCCCTCGGGATGTCGGACGCCGGGGGCTCGATAGCGGCGGGGATACTCACCGTTATCCTAGAGCTCCTGCCGGTGGTTGGCGGTTGGATGGTGTGGGGTGCAAGTGCGATTTACCTGTTTACGTCAGGGTCCCCCGGAAGGGCCCTCGCTATGGGGATTCTCGGCTTTGCCCTTGTTTCACCCCTACCGGATTTGTTGCTCTCCAAGAGGCTCGGCAAGAGGCAGTGGGGCGTTAACGCGCTCGTAAGCCTCGTGGGAATCTTCGGGGGCTACATCGCCTTTGGCTTCGTCGGAATCATCATCGGACCCGTCTCGCTGTCGCTCCTGATAACGCTCCTCGAAGAATGGAAGAGGGCGAAGAACTCTAAGGCGAAAACCGCCCGATGAACCCGGCGACCTTCACCGCGTCGAGCGTTTCCCTCACGTCGTGGGTCCTCACTATTCTCGCACCCTTCAGGACGGCTATTGCTGTTGCCGATAAACTGCCGGCGAGCCTTTCCTCCGGTTTCTCTCTGCCCGTTATCGCGCCTATGAAGGACTTCCGAGAAACGCCGATGAGGATTGGCCTTCCAAAGAGATTGAGTATGTTGAGGTTCGCTATTACCTTCGAGTCCCACTCGTACCAGGGTGGCCACTCCGGACGAAGGAAACCGATAGCGGGGTCAACGGCAACATCTTCAACCTCGTGCTCCTTTGCTATCGTCAGACTCTCCCCGAGGAACTCAATGACAGTCCTGACCGGGTCCGAGAAGTCCCTCACTTTCCCGTGGGCGCAGAGAACGGCCGGAGCGCTGTACTCAGAGGCAACCCTCGCCATCTCCGGGTCGCCCTTGAAGCCGGTTACGTCGTTTATAATGTCCGCGCCGGCCTTCAGGGCTTCCTCAGCAACCCTCGCGCTCGTGGTGTCGATGCTCACGGGGACATCAACCGCGTCCTTGACGACCTTGACGGCCCAAACGGCCCTTTTAATTTCCTCCTCGAGCGGAATCTGTGTCTCAAGGTAGGGAGCCGTTGACTTCGCCCCGATGTCTATGAAGCTCGCCCCTTCCTCAACCATTCTAACGGCGGTCTCTGCCAAAGCCTTTTCATCGTTCCTCACGCTCCCCTTGTAGAAGCTCTCGGGCGAGACGTTTATTACTCCCATTATCCTCGGCTCGTCAAGATTAACTCCCGCAAACTTCATTAGCATCACCGCCTATGCTTCTCGGGAGTCAATAAAAGGGTGATGGGCATGATAATCCGGACGCCGAAAAGGCTTCACCTCGGCCTGATAGACCCAACGGGCTCGCTTGGAAGGCGCTTCGGGAGCCTCGGGGTGGCGCTCGAAGGTGGCTACGAGGTAAAGGTTCTGCCCGCTGAACGGCTCGAGGTAAAGGCCCAAGGTGAGGACGTTGAAACCATAAGGAAGGCCGTGGAGAGAATGAACTCGGCCTTTGGAACGGGAACCGGCTACCTAATTGAGGTTCGAAAGGCAATTCCAAGGCACGTCGGCCTCGGCTCGACTACTCAGCTGAGCTTGGCCGTTGGAACCGCAATAGCGGGGCTCAACAACCTGAACATTCCGGTTGAAAGGCTCGCCGAGGTCCTCGGAAGGGGAAAGAACAGTGGGGCCGGGATTTACGCCTTCGCTCACGGAGGCTTCGTCCTCGATGGCGGGGTTAAAGAAGGAATCCCCCCGCTGATACTCCGCGAGGATTTTCCCGAGGAGTGGGCCTTCCTGCTCGTGATTCCCGAGGTAAAGCCGGGCCTCGATGAAGAGGAGGAGAAGCCTATAATGAGCGGAAACTTCGGGAACGTCAACGTGGCCAGGGAGATAAGCCATCGCATTTTACTCGGCTTATTGCCCGCGTTGAAGGAGAGGAACGTCAGGGCCTTCGGTGAGCACCTCTCGGCGATACAGAGGCTCGTCGGCAGGCACTTTGCGGAGTTTCAGGGGGGCGAGTTCAGGGAGGATGTCAAGTTAATCCTCAACTGGCTGGGTGAGAAAACCCACGGCGCAGGCCAGAGCAGTTGGGGGCCGACGGTTTACGGCCTAATCCTGAAGGCGGAGTTCCAGAGGCTTTCTGCCGAGCTTAACGACCACCTCAAGGAGCACGGAATAAGGGCGAAGGTCGAGCTTGGCCTTCCGAGGAACACCGGAGCAGAAATTGTGAGCGAGAACGCCTTCCTGGAAAGGTTGATAAGGAGCGTGGCGCAATGACGCTCGACCGCTTCGTGAAGATAAAATATCGGGAAGAGGAAGATAAAATCGAGAGGCTCGTGGAAATACTGCGGGAGCTCGGCCTCGACTGCGCGAGAACCATTGAGGAGAAGGTTGATTTGCAGTTCGATGCCCTCAAGAACCTCCGGGAAAACCTGAAGGACGACGAACTCTTCATCAAACTTGTTATAGCCAACGCGCTCGTCAGCTACCAGCTGAGCGGGAAGGGCGAGGACTGGTGGTGGGAGTTCTCAGGGTATTTCTCGAAGAACCCGCCGGAGAGAATAACGGAGGCCTACACCCAGTTTCTCCCCAACTCAAGAACCAACAGGCGCCTCGTTGCCGGAAAGCTCAAGAGAATCGAGCGGGTCGAGCCCTTCTTAGAGTCCCTCTCGATGGACGAGCTGGGGGATTACTACTTCAACGGCATGGAAAGGCTTAGAGATGACCTCGCGAGGACCATGAAGGCTAAGAAAAGCGCGAAAACGATAGTCTTCGCCGTGAAGATGTTCGGCTACGCGGGGAGGATTGCCTTTAATGCCTTCGTTCCCTACCCAATGGCCCTCGAAATTCCTGACGACGTGAGGATAAACGCCTACACCAAGCGCTTCACCAGCGAACCGCCGGTTAGCTTCTGGAACAGGATTGCAGAGAGGACAGGAATTCCACCGCTCCACATTGATTCAATCCTCTGGCCGGTCCTTGGTGGCAAGGAGGAAGTTCTCGGGAGGCTCAAGGCGCACTGCCAGAAGGCCGAGCTGGTTCTCGAACTTAGGAGACTCTAATTTCATTCCAATTCCTATGACAAAATTTTTATACTCCTTAGTTTAGTTCTACCGAGAGCGAGTGGAGGTGTTCCCTGTGTTCTGGGGATTCCAGGTCGAGTTTATGAAGGGGATAAGAACCAAAAAGCTCTGGGCAATACTGTTGATTATAATCGGTCTGTACATACCCGCGTTTTATTTCATGAAGCAAACCGGGGTGCAGGATGAGCTTGAAGCCATAGCAACGATAATAGCCTTTTCCAGCAAAACGGCGCTCTTCTTCCTTGGGATTCTCGCGATAATCTTTGGGGCAGGGGCGATAAACAAGGAGATTGAAGACGGTACAATCAGGATAGCCCTCAGCAAGAGCGTGACGAGGCTTGGCTATATACTTGGAAAGTACGCGGGCCAGTTCGTCGTGTTTGCGATGGCGCTTCTCCTAACGAGCCTTGTTACCCTTGCAGGCCTTAAGTGGGTTGGAATCTCTATATCAAAGATAACCGCTGACATTTTCCTGCTCAACCTTCTTCTCCTGCTCGTCATGGTGGAGTTCATCTCTATCGGCTACATTATCTCGACGTTCATTCGCTCGTCCGGTGCGTCCCTCGGCGTTGCGCTTGGCGTCTTCTTCCTGCTCTACATACTCCTCCCGTCGGTTGTAGCTTACAAAGCCACGGTAAATGCCTCCGACAACATGACCCCCCAGCAGGCCAACGACTATATGGCAAAGTACTACACCAAGTATCTGTTCTTTGCCCCAAACGCCCAGTTCTCTGTAATCCTAAAGGATGTTAACGAGTACAAGAAGACCACTGAAACCATTGAAATCAACGGTGAAACGCATACGTATCCCACGTACACGGCTGAATACGCCGGAATAGGAAGGGCAATGAAAAAGAGAGCCGTAAACGTTGCCCTCCTCATCGTCATGACCCTCGTCTACCTCGGCATCGCAACCTGGCGCTTCCTCCGCATGGATTTGAGGTGATGGTCATGATTGTGGTTGAGAATTTGGTTAAGGTTTACAAAGACGTTAGGGCCCTCGATGGCCTCACGCTCAAGGTTCCCAATGGTGTCGTCTACGGCTTCCTCGGGCCGAATGGAGCAGGAAAGAGCACGACGATACTGAGCCTCCTCGGCCTCGTCTTTCCCCAAGAGGGAAGAATAGAACTCCTCGGTGAGGAGGTCTTCAGGAACGGGAAGTTCGACGAGGGCAAACTCGTTAAAGCCAAGGCGAGAATCGGCTACATGCCCGAGCACGCTACCCTATGGGAGTTTTTGACTCCAATGCAGACCCTTGACATAATCGGCAAGGCCTTCAAGATTCCAAAGGTGGAGCGCGAGAAGAGGAGTGAAGAGCTTTTAAAACTCGTCAACCTCTGGGAGGTCAGGAACAAGAAGGTCGGCAAGTTCTCAAAGGGAATGCGTCAAAGGCTTCTCCTCGCTCAGGCTTTGATAAACGACCCCGAGCTTTTAATCCTCGACGAGCCGATGACTGGACTCGACCCGACTGGGATTGCGGAATTCAAGGAAATTATTAAAGAACAGAGGAAGGCTGGAAAGACGGTCTTCTTTTCGAGCCACATTCTCGCGCATGTTGAAGAGGTCTGCGATACCGTTGGCGTCATCGTCAAGGGCAGGCTTGTGCTGGAGGACAGCATCGAGAACATCAAGCGGGAGTTTCTGAGAAAGGCAGGTTACACGATTATCATCGAGACGAACAGGCCCGTGGACTGGAGTTCCGCCCCCTGGAACGTTACGCCCCTCGGGGAGAACAAGTACAGGGTCGTTGCCTCGGAGGACATTCGCGAGGAGCTTCACGACTACGTTGCTTCCCAGGGGGCGAAGATTCTGACAATGCAGGTGAAAGAGCCAAGCCTCGAAGAAATCTTCCTAACCCTCGTGAAGTGACTTTGTTCTGTTTTCAACTTCTCAATTTTGTTCAGAAAACTTTTTAGGTTTTATTTTCGAAGAATCCTGAGGTGTTCGAATGCTACTTCCGATGCACATCTTCGTTGCCTACCTCATAGGAGCCTGGAGGGGATGGAACAGGAAGCTCCTCGGGCTGTTCGTCATAGCAAACTCCGCACCGGATTACAGCTTCATTCAGATGCTTCTCGCCACCGGCGACTTCACGAGGACATTCTTCAACCACGGCTTCGTCTCGTTCATCTACATGCTCCCCTTCGGCCCGCTTGGAATTCTGGGCAACGGCCTGCACCTGCTCGCTGACTTCTTCACAGGAGGGATTCCATTCCTCCCGAACGGCATCTGGTACGGTTTTCCAAGGCTCGGCTGGCACCTCTGGGGCAAGTTCATACTCGTCCCCTGGGAGGTCCCGATAGCGGTTGCCGGCCTCTACGCAGCCTACAGGCTCGGAACGGGGAAGGTTCTCTACTCGCTCTCTGCGTTCCTGCTCGGCTACGCGGTCTTCATCGCCCTCAGCCCGCTCTACCTAATCAACCCGTTCCTCTCGACGGGGCTCAGCTTCCTCGCCCTCTGGTACCTCTACGAGAAGGTGGAGATAATAGACCTGCTGGAGGGGAAGATGGTGAGAAAAGCGGAGGGGGCTAAAGCTTAGCCCTCTCAAACTCTTCCTTTCTGTCGAGGGGCTTCGTCGCATCGATGCCCCACTTGGCGGTTAAGCTCCTCTCCGCTGAGGGGTCGAGGGAGCTACCGCGGGCGTTGGGGACTATCACGAGGTCCCTGTCGGCCTGGAAGCGCGTCGCTATCGCCCACTCCACGTCGCGGTCATCGTAGATGTCTATGTCCTCGTCAACGACGACCACGTGTTTAAGGCTCGGGTGGCCGGCGAAGGCCGCCAAAATCGCGTTCTTGCCGTCGCCGTCGTGCTGTTTGGTTATCGAAACAACTGCGTGAAGCCACATGGCACCTCCTTCCGTCAGCCTTACCCCGTGAACCTTTGGAACAACGCGCTTGACGCTCGCGTATATTTGAGGCTCCTTTGGAAGACCCATGAGCATGAAGTGCTCGTAGCCACCTGGCAGGAGGGCGTGGAAAATCGGGTTGTCAACGTGGTACATCCTCTCAAAGACGACCAGCGGTTGCTTTCTCACGTAGTCGTAGGTTCCCGTTATGTCCACGAACGGCCCCTCATTGACCAGCTCCGGAGTTATTTTCGCCTCGAAGACGAACTCGCTCTCGACCGGCACGGGAATTCCATTCAAGTCAACGACTTTAACGGGCCTCCCGAAGGCGAGCTCGCTGAGTTTGGAGGCTATCTCAAGCTCGCTGATTCCGTAGGCCGTGCTGGTAGCTCCAGCCAAGAGCAGGTGAATTGGATTTCCCACGACGATTCTAACGTCCAGCTCTTCTCCGTGCTCGGCCCTGTCCTTCCACATCGCGTAGAGATGCCTCGGGACGAGCCTTATCGCAACGGTCTTCTCGTCTCGAACCATCATTCTGTGAAATGACATGTTGACGAAGCCGTTGTCGTCCTTTGCGATGACCATCGCCGAGGTGAAGTACGGCCCGCCGTCCTTGGGATAGTACTTCGGAACCGGGAGCTCGAGGAGAGAAAAGTCCTCCGTCGAGTTCTTCAGGAACGGGGCGCTTTCGACGATTTTATAAGGGGCGGGATTCTCCATCGCGTCCGCCACAACGTGCATCAGGCGCTCCCTGCTCGTGTTCAGGAAGCGGGCTATCCTCTCGCGGGTGCTCCAGATGTTTCCGGCGACCCTCCAGCCGTCAACGTCCTCGAAGAGAACCGGCCTGTCGCGGTACTTCAGCAGGTAGCGCGTCACCTCGAGTTCCTTGCTCACGGGTTCCTTTATGACAATCAGGTCGTCGAAAGTTTGAAGAATTTCCCTCAGCATGCCACCACCTTAGACCTTTGTTCCAAAAGGTCTATAAAGGCTTTTTCCAGACTCGCTCTGATTGGCCATGCCCATGGTTGTCCTCAGGATTCCAGATGGTTCAGCACTGGTTAAGGTCGAGAAGGCGGAGCCGAGCGTCTACTTCAAAATCTACGACCTGCTCACCTACAAGAAGGACTACGGCAAGTGGGAGAAGCCGGAAAGCCTCTACGACCCCTACGAGAAGACGTTTCCCGTCGGCCTTCTTCCGCGGGTCAAAAAGTTCCTCAACAGCAAGGGCTACCGCGTTAGAATCAAAGACGAACGGCAGGTTCGCGGGGTCAAGCTCAACTCAACGTGGAACGAGGAATACTCCCTGAGGCGCTATCAGCAACGGGCCGTTAGGAAGGCCCTGAAGGAGAAGATGGGCGTTCTGGCCCTGCCCGTTGGAAGCGGAAAGACCGTCGTTGGGCTGAGAATCATTCACGAACTTGACCTTTCAGCGCTCATCGTCGTCCACACGAAGGAACTCCTCTACCAGTGGGCCGAGAAGGTTGAAGAGCTCCTCGGCGTTAAAGCCGGAATCGTCGGCGACAACAAGTGGAACGAGGAGAACGTAACGGTGGCCATGATACAGACCCTTCTTTCGAGGGGCGTTGACAAGCTGAAGAACGACTACGCGATAGTCATGTTCGACGAGTGCCACAGGACTTCAGCAGCTGAAAAGTTCTACCAGCTGGGAATAAGCCTCCCGCAGGTTTACCGCTTCGGGCTCTCGGCAACGCCGTGGAGGCGCGTTCGCGGTGAGGAGATAAAGATTGAGGCCGTCGTTGGGCCGATAATCTACGAGGTGAAAGCCGAGGACCTGATACGGGAGGGATTCTTGGCCAAGCCCCGCTTCGAGGTGATAACCTACGAGTCGAGCATGCCGTCCTTTAGCGAGCGCTACAAGGAACTCTACGAGGACGTCGTCATGAACAACGATGAGAGGAACAGGGCGATAGTGGCGAAGGCCAAGGAGCTCGTCAGGAAGGGTCACCGCGTCCTCATCGACGTAAAGCGCATAGAGCACGGCAAAATCCTGAAGGAGATGCTTGAAAAGGAGGGCGTAAAGGCCGAGTTCCTCAGTTCCAAGAGTCAGAACCGCTGGGAGGTTCTTGAGGCCTTCAAGAACGGCGAGATTCCGGTTTTAATCTCGACCCTGCTCAAGGAAGGGGTTGATATACCTGAGATTTCCGCGATAATCCTCGCCGGGGGCGGAAAGAGCGACATTATGACGATACAGACCATAGGAAGGGCCCTGAGGCCGAAGAAGGGCATGAGGGCGGTTATAGTTGACGTAGCCGACGACGACCCGCTCCTCTACACGCACTTCATCGAGAGGCAGAAAGCGCTCAAGCAGTACTACGGGAAGTACTACGACAAAGAATCAAAGCTCAACGATGCAGTCCCCAAAAAGCGCCGCTCTCGTCAGAGCTCTTGAGTAGCGCTCAAAGAGGTCGCGTTTGGCCTTTGCAAGGCCCTTCTCGTCGGTCTTGAAGTCAACGTTTGGGTATTCTATGCGCCACAGAACGAGGTTCTCCGCCGGAGCTGGTGGAACCTTCTTCCTGTAAGTCCCCGCGAGCATAGCCTTAACGTCCTCAAGCTCCAGAAGCCCGAGTCCGCAGAAGCGGAGCGCGTTGACGATTCTCCTCACCATCTCCCAGAGGAAGCTTTTGCCCGTGATTTCAACCACGTAGTAGCCGTATCTTGGAATGATGCCGATGTGCGTTATCTCCCTAACAGGCTCCCTGCCGGGTTCGAGCTTCGCGAAGGCCGAGAAGTCGTGGGTTCCCTCGAAGAGCCTGGCGCATTCACGAATTTTCTCAAGGTCGAAGCCCTCATCGACGAGGTAGTAGCGATAAGTCTTCGAGGTCGCCCAGAACCTCGGGTGGAAGTCAGCGGGAACCTCGGCAACGCCGAGAACCCATACGTCGCGGAGATGATGATTCAGCACCTCGGGCCTTGCCAGGTCTGCCCTTTCGCCGGGAACGAACGAAACCACGTTGAAGAACGCGGAAACTCCGCGGTCCGTCCGGGAAGCACCTTTAAAGTCGTTCTCTTCAGGGCTTTTGATGATTTTTAGTTTGGTCAAAACGCGGATGAGTTCTCCCTCTACCGTCCTCACTCCGGGTTGTCTCTGGAAGCCGTAGAATGCAGTTCCGTCGTAGGCCACGCGGAGAGCCAGCTTCATGGTTGGCGCTTTAGTGGAGGGTATAAAAAGCCTTCCCCGAAAATCCTCCAAGTTTCTTGACTTTTGTAAACCCAAAATTCGAACGAAATACGAAAAAATTCGCACAAAGTTGATAAAGGGGCACGAGAACCTAAAATTGAGGTGAGAGAATGGAGGAAGTCTTTGACGTTGAGGTGCTCATAAGCGTTACAAACTTCGAGCTCATGTGCGCCCTCCTTGAGAAGAGGAAAAAGAGGGACTAAAGGTAGGGCTCAGTGTAGAGTGGCCTTAGGAACAGTTCGAAGCCCGCAACGGGCATCTCGATTCCCCACTTTTCTAAAACCGCTGGATGGATTTCGCCGATTACGCCGATGGTTTCTCCGTTTACGATTACCTTTCCAACCCTGCCGGGGATGAAGCTCGGGTGCTCGACCTCTTCAAGCTCGTATTCGAAGCCAAGATGCCTCATCACGCTGTCAAGGATTTCCTTCGCGTCTGTGAAGGTAACCCTCGGCTGGGCCAGCACGACGGCAAGCTTGCTCTCGCTGACCGTCTTCGTTTCCCTGCCCTCGTCGATGAGCGTTGCTTTGCCGACCTCGAAGAGCCTCTGCGGGTACTCCTCGTGGGTGTTCTGGCTCAGGAAGTCGAGCAAACTCGGCAGAAGCCAGTTTCTCAGCGCCGACCACTTCGGGCTTATCGGGTTCTCTATCTCGACGAGTTCAGCCGGCGGGTTGTTGAGGTAGTCCCTTCCGTATTGGAGATTCATCTTTTCGTATTGGGCCTCCCTGTTGGTAAGGTTGAAGGTCATGACCTCCTGAAGGCCGAAGCCGACCATAAGTTCCCTAACGGCATCCTCAAATTCGACGAACTTGTCGCCCCTGCCTTGGACGGCAAGCTTCGGCTCCTCGGGCTCAATCTCGTTGTAGCCGTAGGCGATGAGAACGTCCTCTAAAACGTCCCTGGCGTGCATTATGTCGTCGCGGAAAGCTGGATAAAGGAGCTTTGCTTTGCCGTCCTCAAGCTTCACCTCGTACATCATTCTCTCGAGGAGGTCTTTGATTTCGCCGTCGCTCAGCTCGAGGCCGGCGAGCTTCCTTATGTAGTCCAGCTCGACCTCAAACTCCTTCGGCGTTAAATCGGGCGTTTCAATCTCAAAGTCCGGATAAACGACTTTAACGCTCCTAATCTTTCCTCCGCGTTCCGCTAAAGCTGTAACGACGACGTTGAGAGCGAGCATGACCTTGTTCAAATCCCAGCCGGTGACGTCGACGAAGACGTTCCTCGTCTCCGTCGTCACCCTGCCGGTCGTTTCGGAGTTGATTATCGGGGGCATCGAGAGTACCTTACCCTCGCTGTCCACGAGGAGCGGGTAGTAGGGTTTGTCCTTAATCAGATGGCCGTACTCTTTCCCTTTCTCGTGCTTTTCAAGGATTTCCTCCAGCGTAAGCTCCTCCTCGAAGCCGAGCGGGACGAACTTCTCGGTCTTCTCCCCTGCCCGGTAGTATATCGGGGGCTTCACCTTGTCGAAGTCGAAGATGCCTATCGCTACCTCCCTTCTCCTCCTTCCAAAGGTCAGAGCAACTTTCTCCTGGAGGTTAATCATCTGCTTTAGCGCTTCCTCGTCCAGTTCAAGGCCCTCAACGATTGCGTAAACACCATATGGACGAATATCCTTCAGCTTCTCGTCAACGTAAACGGTAACGTCGCTTTTCTCGACCTCGTATTTCGGCAGGCCCCTCTGGAAGCCGAGCGCCCAGCGTATCTGCCTTGCTATCCCCTCGGCGCTCCAGAGGTCGGGTCTGTTCGTATCCTTCGAGTCGGCCTTGAAGTAGATTTCACCGTTCTCCTCCCAGACATCATCGAGCTCGCATTTGGCGTAGAGGAAGAGATCCTCCCACTCTTCGACCGTGAATTCCCTGCCGACGAGCCTCTCCAAATCCCACTTTGACACGTCGAACTTTGGCATCTTCAACCCTCCACGTGGGCCTTCTCAGCCTTTATCTTCTCGATGAACTTCATGAACTCCGGCAGGATTAGCTCCCTCGCGCGCCATATCTCGAAGCCAACGACCTCTCCGTTTTCATCGAGGTCTATGACCACATCCCCTTTCATATCGGCATCAACGGGCTTCTTCTTTGAGAGCTGAACGTAAAGGATATCAACGTCAGGGTCGTACCTAACAAGGATTTCCTCGCTCATAACTCAATCCACCTCCCAGATGACAGTTTAGCCCTAATGATTTTATCAACCTTGCTTGTGTGGTAGGTGGTAACGACGACCTTTTCACCATGAACCACTTCGTAAACCACGACTAAGCCGTGTCCGTTCTTTGTTCCGATGGCCACGTAGCGGTTTGAGCTAAAGTCAAAAAACAAACGGAGGGGACTGCGGAGGGTATTCTCCACTTCTTCCCTTGAAATGCCATACTGGCTCATTCGAATCTCGGCATGTTTGGTGTAGTGAACCACCGAACTCACCACACTAATTTCGCTTCCCTCAGCCATCTCAAGTCATAGCTGAAGAGGTAGCGTATGTCGTCTATTCCGAGCTTGAACATAGCTAATCTGTCGATTCCGATTCCCCATGCGATGACCGGGACGTCAATGCCCAAAGCCTTAGTCATCTCCTCGCGGAAGATTCCAGCGCCACCGAACTCAACCCAACCAAGTTCAGGGTGGTATGCGCTCATCTGAACGCTCGGCTCGGTGAACGGGTAGTAGTCTGGCAGGAACTTCACCTTCTTGGCCCCGGCGATTTCCACCGCGAAGCGCTTGAGTATTCCGAGGAGGTGCCTGAAGTTCAGCTCTTCGCCGACGACGAAGCCGTCAATCTGGTTGAACTCAATGAGGTGCGTCCTGTCGAGGACGTCCGGCCTGAAAACGCGCTGAATCGTGAAGTACTTCCCAGGAATCTCGACACCTTTCGCCAACTGTCTCGCGTCAAGGGCAGTACCGTGAGCCCTCGGCATGAGGAGCATCGCCCTCTCCGGAGACCAGACGTATCCCCAGCCACGCGAGCCGGCCAGACCGCGCTCGTGGGCGGTCTTAACCCTCTCAACAAGCTCCTCCTCCGGCAGGAATCCGCTCTTCGGGTACTTGAGCTGGTATGTGTCGGTCCACTCCCTCGCCGGGTGGTTCTGGGGCTGGAAGAGGGCGTCGAAGTTCCAGAACTGGGTCTCAATCATGCTCTCAACCGTCATCTCAATGAAGCCCATCTCGATAAGCCTTCTCCTTATCTTGTCGAGGAACGCTCTGTAGGGTTGCTTTTTACCCGGGTAAATCCTCTTCACGGGGGCCTTTATGTCGAACTTTCTAAACTCGACCTCGCGCCATTTGCCGGACTTTATGAGTTCCGGGGTTAAAACGGAAACCTCTCGCTTCAGCTCGACTTTTGGAGCAAGCTCCTCGCCCTCCGGAGTAATCTCGACTTCCCTCTCGGTTACCGTTTCCTCCTCACCGATTTTTCTCCTCTTGAGCTCCTTGACGGGAACGAGCTTCTCGATTTCCTTAACCGGAACGACCTCCTTCTCGGCGAGGAGCTTTAAGGCCTTATCAATAGACCTCTCCTCAGCTTCAAGCCCCTTCTCGGTGATTTCAAGGACGAGCTTACCGTCCTCCTTCCTAACGCTCGCCCAGCCCTCCTTTCTGAGGAGGCCGACTATGGGCTTGAGTTCGTCGTCGCTGAGAACCTCCCTGAGGTCGTCGAGCGTAACCTTTCCCCTCTCGCGGAGGAGCTTTAAGGCTCTCCACTCAGGAAGGCCGATTTCGGCGTACTTCTTTCCGGTCTCGGTGAGTTTAACGACATTCTCGCTTCTCTCGTGGAGCTTAGCTAAGCCCTTCGCCTGCAGGCCGAGAATCGCTCGCATGACCGCTACCTGCTCGAGACCGGCCTCTTTGACGAGCTCTTCGAATTTCGCCTTTTTCAGCTCGTTGAGCTTGATGAGGGTGAGCTTCTCCTGATAGCTCAGCTCCATTCCAACACCTCCGGGGGAAGTGGGGAAGGGTTTACTTAAGAATTGCGGTAAAAAGAGAGGGAGAAAAATCACTCCTTCGGGAAGAAGACGACCTTGCCGGTCTTTCCTGCCCTCATCAGCTCGAAGGCTTCCTCATACTTGTCGAAGCCCTTGTACTTGTGGGTGATAATCGGGTCGAGGTTGAGCTTTCCGCTCTGGATGAGGCTTGAGACGGTGTACCAAGTCTCCCAGAGGTGCCTTCCGGTGATGCCGTGAACCTCAAGGGCCTTGAAGATTATCAGGTTGTTGAAATCGAGCGTAACGTCCCTCGGGAAGAGACCGAGCAGGGAGACCCTTCCTCCCGGAGTCGTCGCCTTAAGACCCTGCTCAAGGGCCTTGGGAGCACCGCTGAACTCGAGGAAGACCTCAACGCCTGCCTCGTCGGTTATGCTCATGACGACCTCAACCGGGTCCTCCTCAAAGGGGTTGATGACGTAGTCGGCACCGACCTTCTTGGCGAGCTTTCTCCTGTATTCGCTCGGCTCGCTCACGATGACAGGGTAAGCACCACTCGCCTTCGCGACGGTTATGCCGAGCAGTCCGAGCGGGCCGGCTCCGGTTATGAGCGTGCTCCTCCCCGCTATAGGGCCGGCAAGAACGGTATCAACAGCATTACCAAGGGGTTCCTGGAGTGAGGCGTATTCGGGCTTCATGTCCTTGGGATTCTTCCAGGCGTTCTGGGCTGGAACAATGGCGTAGGTCGCGAAGACACCGTCCATGTCAACGCCGAAAATCTTGGTGTTCTGGCAGACGTGGTAGCGGTTGTGCTTGCAGGCGTAGCACTTGCCACAGACGATGTGGGTTTCGGCGCTTATGTAGTCACCCTCCTGAAGGTCCTCAACGCCGGGGCCGACCTCAATGACCTCACCGGCAACCTCATGGCCCATAATCTGGGGCGGTTTAATCCTGCTCTGCGCCCACTCGTTCCACTCGTAGATGTGCAAGTCGGTTCCACAGATGCTCGTCGCGAGAACCCTGATGAGAACCTCGCCCGGACCGGGCTTGGGAACGTCAACCTCAACGAGCTCGGCACCGTAAGCGGGTTTGGTCTTCATAATAGCGGGCATTTTTTCAGCCATGGCAATCATCTCCTTAACCTTACAATGGGAATCTAAACGGGGACGATATAAACCTTTTGTGTTCATCGAGTCGCCAAGGCCCATCACTGGACAGAATTGTGTAGGTACATACGCAGAAAGCGACGTACCGACGGAAGTTCAATCGGAAACCTTATATCCTCAACTCCCCACAGAGAAGCTTAGAGGGGTAGCGATGGCACTGATAGTCGTAACGGGGCGTGGCGGAGCCGGCAAAACAACCACGACGGCGAACCTTAGCTCTTACCTCGCCATGAAGGAGTATCGAGTTTTGGCGGTTGACGGAGACCTGTACCTGCCCAACCTTGGTTTTCACTTTGCCCTCGATACCGTTAAATACACCGTTCACACCCTCCTGAAGAACCCTGACGTTGACCCGGAGTGGGCTATATACCGCCACAAGGAAACCGGCGTCTACGTGATGCCGGGGAGCACACAGCTTCAGGACGTCCTTGGAATCTCTCCAAGGAGACTCGTTGACATCCTTGAAAGGGTGAAATACAAGTTCGGCGTCGTTTTCGTAGATTCTCCAACCGGCGTCCCATTTGATACCCTCCCCACGTTTCAGGTCGCCAACTATCAGCTTATAGTCGTTGAAATAGAGCGCTCTCCGATTTACTCGTTCGAGACTATGGTGAAGAACGAGATAGAAAAGCTGAAGGCCCTTGGAGAGAAGTACAACCTCAACATCGGCGTTGTGCTCAACAAAGTTCGCGAGAGCGCCGATGTCGTTGATAAGATAATCGAGGCCATCGAGGAGGATTTGGACGTCCCCGTTCTCGGTTGGGTTCCCTTTGACTACAACGTTCCCGAATCCATCAACGTTGGAATCCCGATAATCAAGTACCTTCCCAACAGCGACGCCGCCGTCGCGTTCAAGGAAATCGGAGAAGTCCTCGAGGAATGGATTTTCGGCTGATTCTGGGGGTGTTGAAATGGAGTTTGAAGAGCTCGTTGAGAAAGTCGTTAAGGGAGAGGTAAAGCTCCACCAGGTTGAGAAATACACGGACAAGAGAACCGCGACTGAGGTCAGGAGGAAGGCCCTTGAGAAGAAGCTCGGCGTGAAGCTTGAGCACATCGGGCACTACAGCATAGACCCCGAGCAGGTCATCGGCAGGAACATCGAGAACATGATAGGCGTCGTCCAGATACCGATGGGCGTTGCCGGACCGCTCAAAATCAACGGAGAATATGCAAAGGGCGAGTTCTACATACCCCTCGCAACCACAGAGGGCGCGCTCGTTGCGAGCGTGAACCGCGGTTGCTCCGCCCTGACTGAGGCCGGTGGTGTCAAAACGACGCTCATCGACGACAAAATGACGCGCGCTCCTTTACTCAAGTGTCCAGACGCGAGGAGAGCTAGAGAAGTCGCGGAGTGGGTAAAGGAGAACATCGACTACCTCCAGGAGAAGGCCGTCAGCAAGGTCACCAGACACGGCAAGCTTCGCAATGTTAAGCCCTTCATAGTGGGCAACAACCTCTACCTGCGCTTCGAGTTCGAGACCGGCGATGCCATGGGAATGAACATGGTGACGATATCGAGCGAGGAGATAATGAAGGTCATCGAAGAGAAGTTCCCGGACGTTCGCTATCTCGCTCTCTCTGGTAACCTCTGCGTTGACAAGAAACCCAACGCGATGAACTTCATCAACGGGCGCGGTAAGACGGTAATAGCGGAGGCAATAATTCCGCGCGAGATAGTCGAGAGGAAGCTGAAGACCACGCCGGAACTCATAGCCGAGGTGAACTACCGCAAGAACCTCGTCGGCTCCGCCCAGGCCGGCTCTTACGGCTTCAACGCCCACTTCGGGAACATAGTTGGGGCTATCTTCCTTGCCACGGGGCAGGATGAAGCGCAGATTACCGAGGGTTCGCACGGCATAACCCTCGCGGAGGTTACGCCTGAGGGAGACCTCTACATCAGCATAACAATGCCGAGCCTCGAAATCGGAACCGTCGGTGGAGGAACGCGCGTCCCGACCCAGAGGGAGGCTTTAAGCATTATGGGCGTCGCCGGAGGAGGCGACCCGCCGGGAACCAACGCCAAGAAGTTCGCGGAGATAGTTGCGGGAGCAGTTTTGGCTGGAGAACTCTCGCTCCTCGCGGCGATAGCGGCGAAGCACCTCGCGAAGGCCCATAAAGAGCTGGGGCGCTAAAGGAAGACCTTCACCACCTTTCCATTCTTCTCCGAAACCTCGTACATCCTACGAACGCTTTTCTCACTCAGTTCCGTCGCCATGACCCGGAATTTCGCCTTCCTGGGGCCGAACAGGTATTCCACGGTGGTGAAAACAGCGCCGAGAAGCACCGCGCTCCAGAGACCGATGTGGAGCTGGTTCTCAATTGAGACGACGATGAAAGTCGCGACGAAGTCTATGAGGAAGCGCCACTTCTTGCCCTTCCTCTCGATGCCCTTGTCCAGAATTCCCTCGATGTTGTCCTCCACGAGGGCTTTAAAAAACTCATCGAGGCCCGCCGGTGAGATTACAAAGACCCTCGGCAGGGTCTCGTTGATTAGAATTAGCTCGTCCTTAACCGGGAGGACGAAGACGTAGCGGTTCTCTCCTTTAACATCAATCACGAGAAGGCCCGCGTTCTTTCCGGGTGGTTGCACGATTGAGAAGCTCTCTGGAGTAGGGTTCTTGAACTCGAGCGCCGAAGGAAAGGCCTCCCTAACCCTCTCCGGCGGAACGTTGAGCTCGTAGTAGAGGATTGGGACGGCGTTGATTAACTTCATCGGAAAGAAAACAACTTCACGCCTTAAATGGTTTTCGCTCCACGTTAGTAAGGCAGGCTTTAAAAGGGCAGAGGGAAAACGGAAAAAGGGGATGATGAGCGCTTTTCCCTCACTCTGAGGCGTGATGAGGAGCCGATGCTCTGACCCGCTTCCGCTTTTTGTAGCCCCTCCTGAAGTTTTCTATCGCCCACGAAAGCGCGAGGAGGAAAAACATGTAGGAAGAGACCTCCCGGAGAACGTCGTTTTTGTAGCCAAGGTAGCCGAGCAAAAGGACCAGCGCCCAGAGAGCGCCCTGAACGATGTTCACAACGGTGTCGAGCTTGAGCCTCTTCACACCGAGGATTTCCTCGGCGACTTTTCTGAGGCCGTTTTCGCTTGAAACGAGGAACTCGTAGGCCTTCCCTTCAATTTCATACTCTCCCGGAGCGATGTAGATGGCCTTCGGCGTTTTTACAACCGTTATCTTCGGGCTCGAATACGAAACCTGAAGGAGCGCGTCCGTTAGCGTTGTTAAGTCAGGAGAGAAAAGCGTGAGGTAACCCTTGAGGGTCCTTCTCAGCCCGGCATCGTCTTCAAGCTCGTAATAGTAGACAACGAACTTCGCCTTAACCATCGAGAAAAGTAAGAAAAGGGACTTAAAAAGTTAGCTCCCGCTCAGTTCTTGAATCTTCTTTCTCACCAAGGTGCTCACGAGCTTGCCGTCGGCCCTTCCGCGGAGCTTTGCCATTGTCCTTCCCATTATCATGCCCATCGCTCCCATTCCCTTGGCCTTAATGACTTCGATGTTGGCCTGAATTACCTCATCAATGATTTTCTCGACCTCTTCTTCGCTTAGGAGCGTCAGACCCTTCTCCTCAGCCACCTGCTCGGCGGTCTTCTCCGGGTTCTTCGCAAGCTCCTTGAATATCTCCTCAAAGGCCTCCTTGGCAATCTTACCGTTGAGGTAGAGCTCGAAGGCTTCCCTGATGTGCTCGTCCGTGATGTTCTCAATCGGAACCTCCTTCTTGAGGCCCTTGAGGACGACCACGAGGATTGAAGCCGCTAAAGACGGCTTGACCCCCTTCTCCACGAGCTCCTCGAAGAGCTCGTCGCGCTCGTCGTTTACGAGGGTCTCGGCAAGACTTTTGTCAATCCTGTACTCCTTCACGTAGCGCTCGACCCTCTCCTGCGGGAGCTCGGGCAGGTTTGCCTTAATCCTCTCCTTCTCCTCCGGCGGAATGAAAATCGATGGTATGTCTGTTTCAGGATACATCCTCGCCTTTCCTGGGAGCGGGCGCATGTATTGAGTGTTCCCGTCAGGCAAGGCCCTCCTCGTTTCCTCGGGGACGCCCTCTATGGCTTCCCTCGCGCGCTTAATCACCTCGCGGAGGGCCTTCTTTGCGGTCTCCTTGTCCGCCGCGACCAGCACGAAGGCGTCGAGCGCTCCGAGGCCGAGTTTTTCAATAACCGCATTAACCTCTTTTTCAGTAATTCCATAATTCGGCAATTCATCGATGTGGAATATGCCCTTCACGTACTTCTTGGCCCTGTCGGCCATCTCCGTGCCGAGCCTCCTGCCGGGCTGGATTTCCCTGCCGATTAAACCCCTGAACTTTGGCAGTTTGACTGCCAAAACCTTCCCGCCCTTCTTTATCGTCCGGGCGATTATCTTTGACCCGGTGTTCTCAAAGACATCGGTAACGTCGTAGAACTCCTCCTTGATGTCTTCAGGCTTAACGCCCCTCTCGCGGAGTTCATCGCGGATTTTGAGCAGGTTGAGCTGTCTCTCAACTTCCCGCTCGATGATGAGCGGAATCATGTCGAGCTCCTGCACTCCCTTAATCTCGACACGGGCGCCACCTTTAATCGAGACGTTGAGGTCCTGCCTTATCGTTCCGAGACCGCGCTTGACCTTCCGGGTGGCTCTCAGGGCGTCACCGATGTATTTAGCGACCACCTTAGCCTGCTCCGGGTGGTGTATGTCCGGGGTCGTGCTTATCTCAACGAGCGGAATGCCGAGGCGGTCGAGGCGGTAGATTACCTCCTTCTCCTTCCTCTCGACGATTCTGCAGGCGTCTTCCTCAAGGCATATCGTTGGGATTCCAACGCTTCCCCAGGGCGTGCCAACCCTTCCGTCGAGCGCTATTATCGCCGTCCTCTGGAAGCCGGAGACGTTCGAGCCATCAATGACGATTTTACGCATAAAGTGAACCTCGTCAACGGGCTTGGCGTTCAGCAGATAGGCAATCTGGAGGGTAACCTCAAGGGCTTCCCTATCCGGTCCCCTTGGCGGTTCCTCGTCCATGTAAACGAGGTCGCTCAGCTCGTAGTTGCCCTCGTAGATGTACTTCCTCCCCTTCTTGAACTCCTCAAGTGCCGCGGGGTCGATTTCGCCGAGCTCACTCATCGTGGGCCTGAGGCGTCTTTCAAAGGTGAAGTCCACCTTCTCGGTCAGCTCGCTCGGAACGGGCGAGAACAGCTTTTTGGTATCGAGCTGTCTGTGAATCTCAAGGCCGACCTTGAGGCCGAGCTCTTTGTAATCGAACTTCTCGGTCATCTTCATCACCTCAAGAATGTGTCGAACCTCGTGTAGGGCGTAATCTCACCGGCGTAGTTCGTCAGCATCATCTTCCTTACCTCGCTTGGGTCTTTGGTGTGGCCGAGGACCCACATGAGCTTGACGTAGGCCGTCTCTGGCAACATGTCCTCGCAGGGTATCGCTCCAGCCTTGAGGAGCTTCCTGCCGTTGGAGTAGACGTTGAGGTTCACCCTGCCGTAGAGGCACTGACTCGTGACGCAAACTGCCACGCCCTCCTCAACCGCGCGCTGGACGTGGGGGATGAAGTCCTGCGGAACGTGGCCGAGGCCCGTTCCCTCTATCACAACACCCCTGTAGCCCTTATCAACGAGGAAGTCGAGGAGCTCACCGCTGATTCCGGGGTAGATTTTTAGGATTGCGACCTTCTCCTCCATCCTGGTGTCGGCTATGACTTCTCCCTCGCTTCTCTTTCTGTAATCGTCCCTGAGGAACTCTATCTCACCCTTGGGCCATATCCTTGCTATCGGGACGTCGTTTATACTCCTGAAAGCATCGCGCCTGCTGGTGTGCATCTTCCTGACCTTCGTTCCGCGGTGGGCTAAACAGTAGGTGTCGCTCGTCTCGCCGTGCATCACCACCATGACCTCGGCAACGTCGCTCGTCGCCATCTTAACGGCACAGGTGAGGTTCATAGCAGAATCACTGCTGGGCCTGTCGGAGCTCCTCTGCGCGCCAACAAGGACGACGGGCTTTGTCAGGTTCCTCAGCATGAAGCTCAGGGCCGATGCGGTGTAGGCCATTGTATCAGTTCCGTGCGCTATGACAACGCCGTCCTCACCGCCGTTGAGGGCCTTTGCAACCTCCTCCGCTATCTTCGCCCAGTAGGCCGGCTTCATGTCCTCGCTGAGGATGTTCATTATGAGCTCGGGCGTAACGTTGGCCATCTCGAATATCTCTGGAACGGCCTTCGCAAGCTCCTCGGCAGTAAAAGCCGGGTGAACCGCTCCGGTCTTGTAGTCAATCCTGCTCGCTATCGTTCCACCGGTTCCGAGAATCCTGACGTTCGGGAGGCCCTCCTTCCGCGGAAGAACTTCCTTGAACTCCATCTTCGGCTTCTCGACGGCCTTCTCAATGATTTCAATGCTTTCAATCGCATCGATGAGAACGCCGACGTTGTAGCCGTTGTCGAGCTTTATCGTCAGCGTTTCGCCCGGCGAAAGCTCGTACGGTGGCATCACGAGGCCCTCAAAGGTAATTCTCTCGTCCCCTTCCCTTTTGACGACCCTCACGAGGTCGCCTACCTCAAGTCCATGTCTCTTCATGAACTCCTCAACCTTCCTCATAAGCATCGCCTCGTTCACTTCAACCGATGAGAATAGGGGCTCGGCTTATAAGGGCTTTTGCCTAAATACCTGCGGGTTGGGGAAATGTCTGAAGTGGAGAGGCTGTATTTTGTCCCACAGTATCCTGCAAAGATGAGGTACCAGGAATGGTGGTACTGGTACTTGCCCAAAGGATTTCAAAAATATTTTGATGAGGTTATCGTTATAGCTCCTGATGCAGTGAGAATTAAAGAAGCTCCCCAAGAACTGTTTAGCCCGATTGATGAAACCATTGAATTTGAAGCAGAGCAGTTGAAGAAGTTCACAAAACAGGATATACGGGATACGGACTATGTGTTTTTTGCTGATATAAGTTTTGCAGGTTTGGTGCCCCAGGTCATATACCTCAAAAGAAAAGGGAAGAAGTTTGGATTCTGCCACGCAACAAGCTTGAACAGATACGACTACTTCGCACCAGTACGGAAGGGCAAGTTTATGCAAGAAGTGGGGATAATGAAAATGTTAGATGGAGTGTTTGTTAGTTCTCATTATCACAAGACAAAATTAATATCATCTAGAAGATATGGAGTACAATATCTCGCAAACAAAATAAGGGTGGTTGGTTTGCCAAAACCTCCGTTCAAGACATACCGTGAAAAGAAGGAGTATGACGTGCTATACGCGGGAAGACTCACGAAGCAGAAGTTTAACAAGACGCTCTGGAATACTGTTTTAACTTTGGGATTAAAGGCAAGATTGACATTTTTCAAAAGCTGGGAAGAGTATTATAGGGGGCTCAGCAAAGCAAAAGTTGTATTGATGATGAGCAGAGAGGAAACTTATGGATATCAAGTAGTCGAGGCGATAATGAATAATTCAGTTGTATTAGCTCCGGATTGTTGTAGCTTCCCTGAATTGCTACCTAAAGAGTATTTGTACAAAAATAAAGAGGATTTTGTCGAAAAGTTAAAATATTACGTTAAACATTACGACAAAGTTCCAAGAATAAACCCGGAGCACGAAAAGCTGATGAAGAATTGGTTTAAGAATGTATACAAAATAATGACCAGCCAATAGCTACTTAATCGAGATTTTAAACCTCGGCTCCTCAATCCACTCGCTCTTACAGCGCGGACAGCGGGAGGGAATGTTGATTTCGGGCCTGAAAACGAAACCGCACTTCCTGCACTCGGCGGGTTTGACGAGCAGAACCTTCCTCTCACGCCTTAGGATTTTCTGAATTGCCTTAAGGTCCTCCAGAATGAGCTTTTTGCTTCCCCTGCCCCGGATTCCGAGAACCTGGGCTAACTCGCTCACGGAATAGTCCCGCCCCTCCAAAAGGCTTATTATCCGTTCCTTTCGAGTGGCCATCGGAGGAACTTGGGCGGAGAAATAAAAAGCTTTAGGGTGAGACGATGATAGTCGAGAAGGCCGAAAGGGTTCTTGAGGAGCACAAACTCTGCGACCACTGCCTCGGCAGGCTCTTTGCAAAGCTCGGTAAGGGGACGAACGAGGAGCGTGGAAGGGCGATAAGGTTCGTCCTCAACATGGAGCGCTCAGCGAAGGGCTTAGAACCGATAGCTGAGCCCGAGAAGTGTGAGCTCTGCCACAACGTCTTCGAGAGAATTCCCGACCTCGTGGAGGTCCTGAAGAAAGCCAGCGAAGGGATTGAGTTCGAGACGTTTCTCGTCGGTTCCCGCTTCCCTGCGGAAATCAGAGAGAAGGAAAAGGCCCTTTGGGGGGAGTTCGAGATTGACACAGTCGAGCCGATAAACCGTGAGTTCAACCGCGAGCTCGGCAAGGCCTTCGGGAGGGCAACGGGAAAGGAAACCTCGAAGAACCCCGATGTCGTTTTCATAGTCGAGCCGTTCTCTGGTAAGGTTGAGCTTCAAATCAACCCGGTTTACGTTTACGGGCGTTATAGAAAGCTCGTGCGCGGGATTCCCCAGACGCCCCTGCCTGATTTCGAAGACAGTGTTGCCTCGATAATCTGCCGAGTGTTTTCAAAGGCCTTTGGGGGCAAATGCGTCTTCAAAGGCGCGGGGAGAGAGGACGTTGATGTTAGAACCCTCGGCAACGGAAGGCCCTTCATCGTCGAGATAAAGAGCCCAAAGAGAAGGAAAGTCGATCTGGAGAAAATAGCGGAAGAGATAAACGAGAGCGGAAAGGTGGAGGTTCTCAATCTTCGCTTCGTCTCGGCTAAGGAAGCAGAGGAAGTCCTAACTAAGAACCACAGGAAAGAATACCTCGCGCTCGTCCTTGTCGAGGAGGGCGTAACGCCGGAGGAAGCCGAGGAAGTTGCGAGGAAACTTAGGGGCCTTGAGATACATCAGAGAACACCCTGGCGCGTCAGGAAGGCGAGGGCCGACAAGGTGAGGGTGAAAAAGGTTCACGAGGCCGAGGCAAGGTGGGTTGACGAGAACCACTTCGAGCTTCGTCTCGTCACCGATGGCGGGCTCTACATCAAGGAGCTGGTTTCGGGCGACAAGGGGAGAACTAAGCCGAGCGTTAGCGATTTGCTTGGGAAGAAGGCTTGGTGCGAGAGGCTCGACGTGCTGAACATCCTGGACGAGTAGAAACGTTTCCCTCGGAAATCTTTTTATATTTCCTCTGCAAAGTTGGATTTGGTGGCAGAGATGTCATGGAGGCTTCTCCCAGCGGTGTTTGTTGCATTGCTCACGATTGGCCTCGTCAGCAGTTCTACTGTCATACTTGCACCGCCAGAAGGTATGGCAACGTATCCAGAGGTGATAGCAGGTGTAGGGAACGATGGGGCCGGAGGCTTTATCGTCGTTGTCCCGTTCAACATGACCCCCAATGGAACGCCAGTGGTTCCGGGGGCCTGGGTAGGGGACTTCTACCCCAACGGCTCGCTTAAGTGGGGCGAGAACGTAAAAGGTGCCCCATTGCATCCCTCACCGAGAATTATCAAGGCAACCGCCAACGGCTCAATCCTTCTCATAGGACAGAGCGACGAGGGAAACCACACGGACGTCTGGGTGATTAAACTCGGGGAAGATGGAAGGCTCCTGTGGTCCAAGGATTACCTGCTCAACGTGAGTCCAGGCTGGATAATGACTGTTGACGACATTGTCCAAGCGGGAAACCAGATACTCATCGCGACCCACGTTGACAGTTTCAGGGGAGAAAAACAGGTTACGGTTCCAGTCGTCCTGGCACTCGACGGAAACGGGAAACCCCTCTGGGCCGGAGAGTACAGGATACCTCATGGCCCCGGGGAACTTTACAGCACGGCGATTGGAAAGGTTAGAGACGGATACTACCTGATACTGCACGATGAGAGGAACTGGTACTACCTAAGGCTCGATAAAGAGGGCAATCCCATCGGGGCGTGGAGGGTCACGAGTTCTCTCAATGGGTTCTTCATAAAATCGGCGCTCTCGCTGGGGGATACAGTCTACTTTCTCGGAGGTTCCTCGAACGGGACGGTTCTTGGGGCAATCGTCGGGAACTCCACCATATGGGCCAAGCTGTACACCATGATTCCTGAGAAAACCTGCACTGAAAAAAGTGAAAACACCACTATCCTGAGCACGAGTGCATTTTCAACAGAACCGGCACCGGCGCTGACCGTTTCAGAGAACTACCTCCTTTTCCAGCCGACTGTGGTCAAGGCGTTCAAGCTGACCTGTGACGGGGGACTTAACACCACCTACGCGGTCATCAAGACCGACACGATGGGAATAGTAGAGAGTAGCTTTGTAGCAGTTACAGAAGGGAAAGACGTGAAAGAGATTGTACCCCTTGGAGACTTTGGCGAACCAGAGGGGGTGAGCGCAAGCGGGAATTCCTTTATAGCCCTCTGGAGGAGAACAACGGCCTCTGGGGCAACACTGCACTTCCAGGGCTTTGCAATACTGTCCAACCTGCAATCAAAACCAGAGGGCTCCGTCATTGGAACGTACGGCTTCAGGGTCAACGTAATGCCAGTGAACGTTGAACTAACTCTTGGACCGAGGGCTACGTGGGAAGAACTCGGCGTGAAGGCAGTGGATGAACTGGTAACCGTCGAGAAGACAAAAGAAGTCCCGGTCAGAGTAGTCACCACAGAGGGCTCACCCAAGAGAAGCATCTGCGGGCCAGGGATTATTCTCCTCCTTACGCTCCTCGTTGCACTGAGGAGGCGTAAGTGACTTTTCCTTTTTCCACCTTTCGAGTGAAAGATTTATAAAGGGGCCCTTGTAGGTTTTAGTGATTCCCAGGGGGTTAGTCCTAAGTCTAAACGGAGCGAAAAGCGTTCCCCCTTGAAAAATCCCGTGTCGTAAATCCGAGTTTGGCCGTTGGGGCCCGTAAAAGTTGAGAGGTGGTGAAAATGGTTCAGAAGGCGCACAGCTTTAGGAGGAAGACCAGAGGGAAGCTCAGCAAGAAGCCGAGAAAGAGGGGCCTTCCCCCGCTCACCAGGTTCCTTCAGGAGTTTGAGGTCGGGCAGAAGGTTCACATAGTCATCGAGCCGAGCTACCACAAGGGTATGCCCGACCCGAGGTTCCACGGAAGGACCGGAACCGTCGTCGGCAAGCGTGGCGACGCCTACATCGTCCAGATAAGGGACGGGGGCAAGGTTAAGACCTTCTTCATACACCCGGTTCACCTCAGACCACAGAAGGGATGAGCATGATAGGCCGTAAAAAGCTCGGGGAGCACTACCTAACGATAGCTGAGACCAAGGAGCTCCTCGAGCGCAGGAAAGAAGAGGGCATGGAGGAAAACCCCGAGGAGCCGATGTTCTACGAGGCAAGGGTTAGCCTTGAGCATGCCGAGAAGTTCGCCAAGCTCAGCCCCGAGAAAGCGAGGGAGCTCAAGGAGAAGCTCATGGAGCTCTTTGACTGGATTGATGAGAGGATTGCCTCGAAGATAACTGACATCCTCCCCGAGGACTACCTTGATATCAGGGTCATCTTCGCGAAGGAGGACTACATGCCCTCACCGGAGGAGGCCGAGAAGATAGTCAAGCTCGTTGACGAATACCGGCCCCTCGATTGATTTTCTCCTTTTCTTAACGCGGAGGAAAGTATAAAAACTTCGGGCCAAAATAAGTTCTGGGGGAGAGAGGATGGACAGGTACAGGAGACATTCTTACCGTGAAAGCCTCGAGAAGAAGAGGCGAAACCTTGAATATGAGGAGTACGCTTACGTGCTCGACTACCTTCCCGAGGGTTACCTCGATATCTCAACCGGCAGGCGAAGCGGGAAGCCAGTTGCTCAGGTGCTCGGTGAGAAGGCCTTCACCCTGCTTGAGGTTACTCCCAAGGAGGACCTCATGCTCTACGAGAGGGTTTTCATCGGCAAGGGGAACCGCGATAAAATCCTCCTCATCAACAAAAAGATAACCTACAACGACCTGACCGACACGGCCAAGGCCGAGCTTCCCTACGTCGTCGAGGAAATCGTCAAGAACAATGAAGAACGCTTCGTCCAGTTCTTCAACGTTGCCCCTCCGATAACCAATAGGCTCCACAGCCTTGAGCTCCTACCGGGCATAGGAAAGAAGCACATGTGGGAAATCATCGAAGAGAGGCAGAGGGAACCCTTCAAGAGCTTCGAGGACCTGAGGAAGCGTGTTAAGGGCCTCCCGGACCCGGTCAAGATGATAGCCAAAAGAATCGTTGATGAGCTCCAGGACAAGGACCGCTACAAGCTCTTTGTCGGCCACAGGAGGATTTTCAGGGGATGAGGGACGAGCTCTTCTCCCTTATTTACAAGTACAACCTCAGACCCAACCGCGACCTCGGTCAGAACTTTCTAATAGTGCCCGATATCATTGAGAGAAACGTTGAGAGGGCCGAGCTGAGCGAACGCGATGTCGTTCTCGAAATAGGGCCTGGTCTGGGCGTTCTCACGAAGGAGCTCGCCAGGAGGGCGGGAAAGGTCTACGCCATCGAGAAGGACAGGCGGATAATAGAGATTCTGAGGAGTGAATACTCTTGGCCCAACGTTGAGCTCATCGAGGGGGACGCAGTTAAGGTCGAGTGGCCTGAATTCAACAAGATGGTCTCCAATCTGCCATATCAGATTTCCTCGCCGGTGACATTCAAGCTCCTAAAGCATGAGTTCGACCGGGCGGTTTTGATTTATCAGCTTGAGTTCGCCGAGAGGATGGTGGCGAAACCTGGGGATAAGAACTACTCGCGCCTCTCGCTGATGGTTCAGGCGAAGGCCAACGTTGAGCTCGTCGAGAGGATTGGCAAAGGCGCCTTCTGGCCGAGACCGAAGGTTGATTCGGCCGTCGTCGTAATCGAGCCAAGACTGAGGGACGAGCGGATAGAGCTCGACGAGAACCTCGTCAAAGCCCTTTTCCAGCACAGGAGAAGCACGGTCGCTTCGGCCCTCAAGAAGTCGGCCCACATGCTCGGGATTGATAAGAGAAAGCTCAAGGAAATACGGAACCTGCTGAACTCCGTCCCACATTCCGATAAAAGAGTCTTTCAGCTTAATCCTGCCGAAGTTAAGGAGATTGAAGAGCGCCTGAGGACAGAGGGGGTTATAGGGGCTCCTCGCCAGTGAGCTCGCGGTAGAGCTCCCTCAGAAGTTCCCAGTTCGTGTTTTCAATGGCTCTTACACTGTTGATGACGTGCTTGACCTCTTCATTCCCGCTAAGAGAGTGTTCAAGCCTCGTGAGAATTCTCTCTGAAAGGTCTTCAAGCTGAATCAGGTATTCTATGATTTCGCCGACGTTGCCAGAGTAAACAAGCTTCCAGAGCCTATCCTTTAGAATCCTCGGACCTGGAGCATCAATCTTAGGTGGTTCCGGGGACTCCTCAGGAAAGAGCTCACGGAAGAGCTTAACGTACTCCTCAGCCCGCCTGAGGGAGTTTTCGTAGAGGCGCTTAAAGAGTCTCGGAACCCTCTGGTCCCACGTTACTTCACCGCTCATCTCATAAAGCTCGTAGTAGAGCTCGGCCCTCTTGAGCTCCTGAGCAATGAGGTGGGACAAAACCTCCTTCGGGCCAAGCCTGGCCAATTCCCTTAGAACTTCGTCAGCCCAGTCGGGAACTGCTCCCCCTTCCATTGAATATCCCCATACTTGTAGGCCGATTGGTTTTTAAAACCCATCGCGTACGGCCGGACATGCGGATAGTGCTGATAGACGGCTACACCGATGAGCCGGCGGGTCTTGGCGTTCCACCATACCTTGGAATCTACCCCAGATACGCCTACGGAGCGATAAAGAAGGCCCGAAAGGACGCTCAGGTGTTTTACCTGACGATTGATGACCTGCGAGCAACCTTCCTCGGCGAGCGAGGTATAGAGACGAGGAACAAGACTCCCAACTTTCCAAAGACCAAGGAGATTCTGGAGAAGGCCGATTTGGTGGTCTACATCGGTGGTCTGCACACCCCCGGGAAATACCTCTCCGCCGTTCCTGGAAGTGTTGAGGAAGTGGCGCGCTTCATAAGGGACGTAAAGGCGACCAAAATCCTCGGAGGACCGGCATTCATGGGTTCGGCCTCGATGGGAGGCGTTAAAATCACGAGCCGGGAGCTTCAACTTGCTGAGGGCGTTTTTGACCACATCGTCTACGGCGACCTTGAGGCTTTTCTCTTTGACTACCTAACCAACCCGAAGGATGCCGACCCCCTCAGGTTCAGGGATTATAACGAATTACGCGATTATGCGATTATTGGGGCAGAGGTCGTGAAGCAGTTTCCCGATTACCCCGACTTTGTCATCGTGGAGATTGAAACCCAGCGTGGCTGTCCGAAGGCGATGGGCATAGGGGGCTGTTCCTTCTGCACCGAGCCAGTTCGCTATAAAACCGTTGAGGATAGGCCAATCGAGGACGTTGTCGCCGAAGTGGAAGCCCTTTACAACCTCGGCGTAAGGCACTTTAGGGTTGGAAGGCAGAGCTGTATATTCTCTTACATGGCGAGGCCGAACGGACGCGTTCCGGTTCCCAATCCCGATGCAATAGAGAGGCTCTTCGCCGGAATCCGCGCGGTCGCCCCGGACGTTAAAACGCTCCACGTGGACAACGCGAATCCAGCAGTCATAGCCAACTACCCGGAGGAGAGCGTTAGGATTGCGAAGGCACTCATAAAGTACGGGACGCCGGGCAACGTCGTGGCTTTTGGCCTTGAGAGTGCCGACCCAAGGGTTGCCAAGCTGAACAACCTGAACGCAACGGCGGAGGAGACATACGAAGCCGTGAAGATTCTCAACGAAGTTGGAGCTAAAAGGGGCTACAACGGAATGCCCTGGCTCCTGCCGGGGATAAACATCATCTTCGGCCTGCCGGGCGAGACGAAGAAGAGCTACGAGATAACCTTCCAGTTCCTCAAGAGGCTCCTCGACGATGGCCTCATGGTGAGGAGGATAAACATAAGGCAGGTCGTCGTCTTCCCGGGAACGCCCCTGTGGCATATGCGGAACAAGGTCAGGACTGAAAAGCACAAACGGCTAATTCAGCACTACCGGCACAAGATAAGGCACGAGATTGACCTGCCGATGCTCAAGAGGATTGTTCCCGTTGGAACGGTGCTAAGGGACGTTCGGGCGGAAGTCTTTGACAACGGCCTGACCTACGGGAGGCAGATAGGGAGCTATCCACTTATAGTTGGGATTCCAAAGGAGGTTCCATTAAATCGCTTTTACGACGTCCTCATAGTGGACCACGGCTTCAGGAGCATAACAGGAATTCCTGTCCCGGTAAACGTTAACCGTGAGAGTCCGAAAGTCCTACAGCTTATTCCTGGAATCGGAAAGAAGACCGCAACCAGAATTCTCGCGAAGAGGCCCTTTAGGGATGAGGATGAGTTCTTCAGGATTATCGGGGAAGATAAAAGGGAAATCCTTGAGGGAAAAATCAGCCTGTAGCCGAGACTATCTGGGGATTTTTGCCCTCGGGCCACTGGAACCCTATGATGTTTTCGATTAGGACTATCTCCGCACGGAGGGTTTCGTCGGTCTTGCCCTCAATCACGAGAAGTCCCTTGCGGGGAGCATAGACGCAGTTGCATTTCGCGCCTTCAGCGGGTCCGATTAGAAGAACCGTTAGGACCTTTTCGTTTCCAAGCGCACCCCTGCCGATTTCAAACTTCGTCCAGAAGCTGAGGTAGGCAACATCGTGCCTCAGCTGGGTCTGCTCGTACGCGTACTCCTTTGCACTGTTATTGTCATAGCCTTTCTCTCTGGCCTTGAGGTAGTAGTTCATTGAAAATATGCTCGAGACCAACGCTGAAATCTCAGTAACCGCCGCGGTTCTGAACTGACAGCTTCCGGGGTACAGCTCGGGATTGGTCTTACACTCCTTGACGCTGGGATTACCAAGCACTATGACAAACCGGTCGTAGAAGCTCCTCAGGGTAAGGTTCAGGTCGACTTCTGGGCTACCCGTTATGTAGCTCTTAAGGGTTATATTGAAGGTCTTCGAGCCCGGTGGAAGAGAGCCGTGGAGGTTCTGATACTGCTGGGGGGTAAACACGTAGAACTGACCTCCGGAGTACAGCACCACGTAGTTGGACTCACCCTTTGGTTTCCCGGGGTTGAGAACTTTGGAAAACTGCGAGTAGCCATAGGCAAGGTATGACAATGGTGCCAGAACAACGAGCAGGGCGATGATTAAAGCAATCGCCTTTTTGCTCATTCAGAAGACCTCCCAGAGGGAATAAGAAGCGAAGATAAAAGAGGGGAAGGAGTTCACTCCTTCGCGAGCTCGGCGATGTACTTCATGAGCTTCTCAGCGGCGACCCTGGTCTCGTTCCTGGTGGCACCGGCGACGATGACGACGTCGTAGCCACCAAGGGCCTTCTGGAGGTACTCAACGTCACCGGGGCTGTTGTACCAGTCAACCTTGCTGATGTTGTGCTCGACGAGGTACTTGGTGACGCTGTTGGCAACCGGGCCACCAACGAGGATGAGGTTGCTTCCGGGGTCGCTAACGTTAATCTCGTAGTCCATGTAGACAATCGGCTCGGTGACGGGCTTGATGACGATGTTGTCGGCGTAGATGCCCTCGACGGTGTAGTCGGTGTCAGGTATGGTGTCGCCAACCTTGAGCTCCTTCTCGATGACCTGGCCCTCCTTCTCCTTGAGGCAGATGTAGGCGTAGGCGACTATGTAGTGCTCTCCCTCAGGAGCGTAGACGAAGTCGTCGATGGCCGGGTTGTAGTACTTGTCGTAGGCCTTCTCGACGTACTTGTAGGCAAGGTCGTAGACGCCGAAGACGTCAATCGGGTTGCCCTCGAGGGTCTTGTCGTTGACAAGGGTTATGTTGGTGATGTACCAGACGCCGTCCTTGAGGGCGGTGCTGATGGTAGCGTTCCAGCCGTCGGCCGGGTGGAAGACCGGACCAAGGGTCTCGATGTCGTACTCAGCGGAGATGCTCGCGATGATGTGGTTGTCGATACCGACGAAGGTGTCCTCGAGGGTGAGCACGAGGTCAGCCTTGTAGCCGGCGTCAGCGAGGCTGTCGTAGGCGTAGACCTGGCCGTTCTCCTCGACGAAGTACTTCGGAGCGTCCTTGTCGAGGATGACCTGGCCGGTCTGGGCGCCGGTGGCGGCATCCTTGACTATGACAAGGGCCCTGGTCTCCTGGAGGTTGATGTCAAGGACGGTGACGACCCAGTTGGTTCCCGGAATGGTCTTGCTCTGGCCAATCTCGTACCACATCGGGTTGTCGGAGGGTATCATACCGGCGGTGAAGGTGCCGTTGCCGACCTCGAGGACGTGGTACTCCTTACCGAAGACGGTGAAGTCCATACCGGCGCTGACGCCCGGGAAGACCTCCTGGACGATGGTACCGCCGTTGGCGGCAACCTCCTCAGCGTCGCCGATGTAGTAGTTGGTGGTAGTGGTGGTGACCTCCTTGACACCCCACTCGGGCTCGCCCTCGTAGGTGGTCTCGGTGGTGGTAACGCTGTAGTTGTAGAGGACGTAGTCAACGAGGATGTTGAGCTTGCCCGGCTCGACAACGAGGTCGGCCTTCTTCGGCGGAGCGGTCATGTTCCACTCAGCGGGGTCAATGCTCTTGAGCTCGGGGTTGGCGATGGTGACGTGCCAGTCAACGCTGTAGTCACCAGCCTTGTCCTTGCCGGTGAGGGTGACCGGAACGTTGAAGTTGCTCTCCCACTCGGTGTAGTTGGCGGTGAAAGCGGCACCGTTGTACCAGTAGTCACCCGGAAGCTGGTCGTAGCTGGTAGCCCACTCGGTTATGTTGGTAACACCGTGGTCCTCGGTTATGGTGGTGTAGTTGTAAGCGTAAATGGTCCACATGGCCTCGGTGGCCGGCGGGATGACCTCCTTAATCTTAACGTAAGCGTTCTGAGCCTCAACCTGCTTGGTGGTGTAGAGCAGGCTTCCAAGGGCGACAGCTATGTCAGCGGCGCTCGCAACGTCCATAGCAGCAGCGTTGCTTCCAACCACGATTTTAACGTTCGGGGTACCGTCAGAGTTGACGAAGAAGCTCTTCGGTATCTTCTGAACATCGGTAGTGGCGCTGGCGAAGCCGATGGTGGCGCCAATCATTGCGGCACCAACAGCAAGTGCCGCGATCTTCTTCACCTTCATTTCACAACACCTCCTTAAGTTGTTGGGCTAAAGCCCCATCTAAGTGTTGTCACTGTCATTTGGAGCCCAAAGGGTATATATACTTTTCGCTTTCAGACCCTTTCACTGGCCAAAAAAAGCTCGCCGATTGCCGTAAATGATAAAAGAAAGCTTAACTAAATGCCTATGGCAAATTCGCCTTTTGCCGATAATATCATTGGTTCGACATCAGAGCCTTCTTGACCGGCCTGCCCGTGAGCTCGTTGACGAAACCACCAAGGTCAGTGAGTGTGTTCTGAAGCTCCCCTGCGGTAACGTCTATAATCTCAGGCTCAAGTATTGAGATGGCGATGGGAGCGTACTTGCCGACCAGCTGGAACAGGGTCTCAAAGTTTGACAGGAGTTCAACCGCAAGGAGTCCCTTGAACTCCCCGTCTTCCTCCGAGCCCTCAAGTGCCATGACGTTTATCAAACATCCCTCCAGCGACAGGGCCTTTTTCATGGTTTCCTCAACGGAAACTCTGTCTTTGCCGGAAACCTCTATCACAAGGCGATATCTTATGTGCCTGTCATCCAGGATGAGGGATTCAATTTCCTCCCTCGAGTAGCCCACCCTTGGTTCCGGAACCTCGCTAAGGTCCGGATAAGCTGCGAGACTACCGAATTTGTTCATCAGCTTGCCCATTATAAGGGAAACGTCCCCAAGAATCTTCATGAGGTCCTTTGAGTCCAGCTCAAGCCTACCTGGGGCGAGCACCTCCACCAACGCGGGGCCGTACTTGAGAACTGCGTTCACCATATTCTCAAAATTCCCTCGGACCCTTGCCTCTATGACGGTTGAGTATTTCAAAACTCCCTCATCCTCGATTATCTCGGCAGGGTTAACGTCAAGAACTTCAACGAGTTTTTCGTTTTTCAGCTCTTTCACAATATTCTCTACAGCGCTTTCCAAAGCTTTCTTGTCGTTGGAAAGGCCTTCGATGTAGAAAATCGCCTCAATCTTATCCATTTTCACCACCACATCCCCGGATAGCGCCTTTTCTTATAGGTGCCAACTATCGGGATTCTCTCACCGCAGTACTTACACCTTCCGTCCTCGGTGATATTGTACTCGGTAATCTCAAAGCCATAGCGGACTATTAAAGGCTTTCCACACTTGGGGCAGTAGGTGTGCTCACCCGGATGACCCGGCACGTTGCCGATGTAGACGAACTTTAAACCCTCTTCTTTAGCTACGCGGTAGGCCATCTCTATCGTCTCGAGCGGTGTCGGCGGAAGGTGGAGGAGCTTGTAGTGTGGGAAGAAGCGCGAGAAGTGCACCGGCGTGTCGTCGCCGAGTTCGTTGACAACCCAGCGGGCGAATGCCCGTATCTCTTCCTCCCTATCGTTGAGCGTCGGGATTATGAGGTAGGTCAGCTCGACGTGGATTCCAAACTCTTTCTTCGCTATAACTGTCGTCCTCCTGCTCGGCTCACCGCTCGGAACTCCGGCTATCTTCATGTAGAACTCGTCGCTGAAGGCTTTGATGTCGATGTTCATCGCATCTATGTAGGGCGCGAGCTCTCTAAACGGCTCCTCGTTGATGTAGCCGTTGGTGATGAGGAGGTTGTAAATTCCTTCCTTCTTCGCAAGTTTAGCAGTGTCGAGGACGAACTCGTACCAGATTACGGGCTCGTTGTAGGTGTAGGCTATGCTCTCACAGCCGTAGCGCTTCGCTATTGCAACGACCATCTCGGGCGTCATGTCGTGGAGATAGGGGAAACTCTCATCGGCCTGGCTTATCTCCCAGTTCTGACAGTGCTTGCAGTGCATGTTACAGCCGACAGAGCTTATCGAGAGTGCGCACGAGCCGGGCCAGAAGTGGAAGAGCGGTTTCTTCTCAACAGGGTCGGCTCCGATTGCCGAAACCTTGCCGTAGTTGAGCGTGTAGAGTTTTCCGCCGATGTTCTTCCTAATCTTACAGGAACCCCGCTTGCCCTCGTTTATGATGCAGTTGAGGGGACAGAGCTTACAGCGAACCTTACCTTCCTCCAAGGGCTCCCAGTAAAGGGCCTCCTTCATGGCTCTCACCCAGAAGAAGTCCGTTCACCCACGTTTAAGCTTTTGGTATCCCTCGTAGAACTCCCGGAGCGTTAAAAATCTCGCATCGTTATCGAGGTGGAACTCAATCAACTTCCTGAGCTTTTCAAGGGCACCTTCTCCGGTCCCGAACCAGCAGTCGGGCCTCAAGCGCTTGGGCATCCTCACGAACTCCCAGGGATGGAAGATATACACGATTGGACTCTCAAACTTCCGGTGAAACCTCTCCTGTATCCCCCACGGGAGGCGAGTAACTATAGAGGTCGTCGTGGCGGGAACTTCGAGAACGCCGTTGATTTCGGTAACTCCTTTGCGCCAGCCCTTGTGGCGAGCCTTGGTCGAGTCAACCCTAAAGCCGAGCTCGGCCAGGATGCGGTAGTAGCTATCTGGAAACTGGAAGTTGGGGGCGCGGAAAGAAACTGGCTCGGAAAAGCGGGAGAGAATCTCTTTAGCCTCTTCAAGCCTGCGCTTCGCCTCCTCAAAGGAAAGCCTGTCGAAGCGTTCGTGTTCAAGACCGTGACAGCCGAGTTCATGCTTTTTTCCAGCGCGCCCCGCCAGCTCCGGGAATTCCTCCGCGATTCTGCCGGTGAATAGGAACGTTCCCCGAATTTCAAACTCCTCAAGGAGGTCCATGACGCGAGGAAGACCCTCTTCCATGCCCATTCTGGTTTCCGCAAAGGGGGGACAGTCGTGTTCAACGTCGAAGGTCAGAATCACCACCTTAGCCATTCTCCGCCACCTCATCGAGAACCTCCCGGTAGAGCGCCACTATCCTCCTCACGACGACGTTCCAGTCGTAGACCCTCTCGACCCTCCTCTTCCCGAGACGGCCGAGGCGTCTCTCAACGCTCTGGTTGCCAAGAACGAGGTTTATTGCGTTGGCGAGCTCCCGGGCGTTCCCGGGCGGGACGAGCAGACCACAGCCGTCGATTATCTCGGGGATTCCGCCGACCCTCGTTCCGATGACGGGCGTCCCGCTGGCCATTGCCTCAAGCAGGACTATTCCAAAGGCCTCGCTCAGGCTCGGAAGGACGAAGACGTCGCTCGCGCGGTACAGTAAGGGGAGCTTCGAGTACTCGACCATGCCGAGAAACCTGACCCTGTCAGCAACCCCGAGGAGCTTTGCCCTCTCCCTTAGGAGGGGAAGCATGCTCCCCTGACCTGCTATCAGGAGGGTTCCATCCACGTGCCTCATTGCGTTGATGAGCGTGCTAACACCCTTTCTCGGTTCAAGTCTACCCACGTAGAGGATAACCCTCTCCCCAAGGCCCAGCTTCTCCTTGGCTTCCTCCTTTGAGAGGGGGACGTCAAAGAACTCGACGTTAACCCCGTTCTGGATTACCTCGACGGGAACCCGGGTGAAAAGTTTTATGAACTCCCTTGATGCCTTGCTTACGGCGATTACCCTGTGGGGGTTGCGGAGGTAGTACCTGAAATAGGGGAAGGTCATCCTGGCAAGGGCGCGTATTGCGGAGGAGTTCTCGTAGTTAATGCTGTGCGTCGTGATTAGGGTTGCTTTCCCCACCTTTCTCCCTGCGGAGACGGCTTTAAGCGCCAGGGGAGTGAAGGCGTGTTGCCCGTGAACGACCTCGTAATCCTTTATGTAAGGAATCATACTCGTCGCGTTGTGGGAGAATACGCTCATGTTTATGCCGACGCTCCCGAGGGTGTACCCGGGAACCTTGATTAAATCTATCCCCTCCCTCTTCAGCTCGGCCTCCTTGCCCGTCTCGCGGTCGTTCGTGATTATAGCGACCTCGTGTCCAAGTCCCCGCAGGTAGAGCGCGAGGTCGTGCATGTGAACCGCGACGCCACCGAGCTTTGGGTAGTACCAGTCGCTCACTAGCGCGATTTTAAGGCTCTCCATACTTCCCTTCCCCCGGATGTGAGGAGCACCATCAGTCCTGATAGGCTACCCAACACATAGGAGATAAACCTTTCGAGAACTACGACGGAGACCGCCAGTGTGGGGGGAAGGCCAACATAGGTGAGGGTTCCAACCAGGCCACCCTCAACGACACCAATACCGCCAGGAGTGAAAGCGGCGATGCCAAGTATGAGGTTAACCACCGACACGAAGACGAGAACCGGGACTGACACACTTAGGCCAAACGCCAGTGTGATTAGCTTGAGCCTCATGACATCAAGAATCCACACGAGGGAACTGGCCCCTATTCCCACCACGTTGGCATTGCTACATCTGCGGAGGGCGATTATTCTCTCCATGTCTTTCTCAGAGAGGTCAACCCGGAAAAGGCGCAGGGTTAGCTCAATAAACCTCTCCCACCGGAACCAGATTAACACAAGGCCCACCAGGAGGGGAATCAACACGAGGGCCTCTGACGTCGTGAAGTACAGGAATCCTATACCCACCATAACCATAACCGGTATCGACTCAAGGATTCTCTCGTAGACTATTGTAACCGCAGATACTCCCATGGGAACCCCCTGGAGCTTTGAGACCCACACCATCCTGAGAAGCTCGCCTCCGCCCCTGCTCATGGGAGTTATGTTGTTCATGAAGAGACCCGCCAGGTTTGCCTTGAAAAGTTCAAGGAGGGGAACGTCCACACCGGTCCCTTTGAGCACGTACTTCCAACGAATCGCGAACAGAAAAACACTGACGTAGTACGTCGCTATCGCGAGTAGAAAATAGCGCAGGCTCGCGCACTTGACCTGCTGGATTCCAGTCAGCACTTCCATTTTAATACTACTGAACATACGGAATTCCTTCTATGTCACCGGTTATAAACCTTGAGGTTTCCCATGTGCTCCCAGCCGAGCCGGGGAAGGGGCTTTCTCTTCCCGTCTGATACGAGGTAAACGCCCGGTCCCTTCACAACCCTTCCGATGACTGAAAACTCAAAATCTATGGCATCAACGAGGTTCGGCGGAACCGTGAAGACCAGCTCGAACTCCTCCCCGCTCGCAAGGGCAACCTCAACCGGGTCGAGGCCTAAAAGCTCTGCCACTTCATCAACGCCCTCTCCGATGGGAAGTCTCTCCGGGTAAACCTCGATTCCAACACCGCTCATCTCCGCGAGGAGGTAAAGCTCTTTCGCGAGGCCGTCGCTGACGTCTATGGCAGAGCTGGCCACCTTCGAGAGGGCCATTCCCTCCTCAACCCTCGCCCTTGGCTGGAGAAACTTCTCGTAGAGGGCATTCCTAACGGCGTCGCTCACATCAAGCCCCTTTCTCCAGACGAGATAACCTGCCAAACTCCTCCCAAGGTCGCCTGTAACGCAGACCAGCTCACCCGGCTTGGCCCCGGAGCGAGTGAGCAGTCTCTCAGCAAGTCCGAGCGCTATACCGTCCACGATGAGGTCGTCGGCCTCGTTGGTGTCGGCGCTCAGGACGGGAAGGCCGTAGAAGTCGAGGACCTCACCGATTCCCCTCGCAATCCCCTCAAGGTAGTCGGAACTAAGGTCCTGTGGAACCCCGAGCGAGAAGAGGAAGCCCACCGGTCTTGCTCCCATCGAAGCTATATCGCTCACGTTCATGGTTACGGCCTTGAAGCCGACCTGCTCTGGGGTCATTATATCCGGCACGTCGGTTTTCCTGACGAGCATGTCGTTGGTAGCGACGAGCCACCTCTCGCCGAGCTTCAAGGCACCGGCATCGTCCCCGAGGGGCAGGTCGCCCTGTCGTTTGAGGTGCCTGAGGAAGAGCTCGATGATTTCGGACTCCCTCACCGTTTCACCCCCAGGAAGTCAGTTATGCTCCTCTGCCTCGGTTTCTCAGTCTCCTCGGGAATTTCTACCTCAACGCTCTCAAGCTCCTCAACCCTCGCCTTCCTTATCTCCTCAGGCAGTCTGATTTCTCCGTACTTTCCGCCACCGCCGGGGATAACGATGAGCTTCCCGTTGCGGTATGCCCATATGGCTTTAGCTACCTCCTCGTGAACCCTTGAAAGCTCTCCAACAGGAACGTCAACGAGAACCCTAATCTCGCTCCCGAAGTCCCTCAAAAAGCGCTCCCATATCAGCCGAACGGATTTTGTCTCAACTCCTTTACCGATGACCATTGAGATAATCTCGGCGAGGGGAGCGAGGCGCAGGTAGGGCGGTCTGTCCTTCGGCCTCTCTTCCGTATCTGAAAGCTCAAGGATTCTGTCCCTTACGCCCTTCTTTATCCGCCCGCCACATTTCGGACACTTCCACCTGAAGGCCTTTGCCTCGCCGAGGGAGTAGTGAGCGTAACAGCGGGAGCAGGCTGTCAGGTGGTACTTTCCAAGCCTCGGGTCCAAACCCGCATTCAGGACGATTCTCCTCCCGCCACGCCTTAGAATCGCCTTCCGGATTTCCTCGAAGGTAACCTCCTCAACCTCGAAGCGGTTGAACTCCCGCCCAAGGCGGTGGGGCATCGGCGAATGCGCGTCGCTGTTGCTGAGGTAGGTTAATCTGTGGTGGGCCTTTATCATGTCCGCCATCTCGCTGTCGGCCGAGAGGCCCAGCTCGAGGAAGTGAATTTTGGCCCCTCCGTAGGCCTCCTTCAGGCTGTCGTACTCTTTGTAGAGGCTCGTCCAGGGGGTGAAGGCGTGGGCCGGACCGATTAGAACGCCGAGGTCGTTGGCCAAGTCGGCTATTTCACCTGCGGAAAGGCTCAGGTGGGGCCGGCCCTCGGTCTCGATGTCGTTTGAGTACTTCCCAAGGGTTTCTCTCATCTCACGAACCGTCTCAATGCTCGGGAAAATCAGGACGTGGTGAACCCTCCTGTTGTCCTCGACCTCTGTCGTGAGGAGGAAGCGAATCCCGTTGAGCTCGTAGGTCCCTTCATCGACTTTCCTGGAGTATCTGAGGAGCTCCGCTTCCCAGTGGGGGTTGAGTATATCCCCCGTCCCGACCAGGCCAAGGCCCTTGAAGCGTGCGTTTTGAGCCAGGTTCGGTATCGTCATCGACTTCGAGACGGCTTTGGAATAGCGGGAGTGAAGGTGAAGGTCTGCATCTACTAACATCTCACCACCGCCCAAAGTTTTCGGGGCCTCTAAAAAACCTTCTCCCAAACCCTTATAACCCGGATTTTGGAGTTGAGAACGGTGAAAGGCATGAAGGTTGAGGGATTCGTCTCGTCTCTGAGAAACGCCGAAACCATCGGCGAGCTCTTCAAGATACTGCAGGAAAAGGGAGCTCCGATAGTCGAACTCGACGGCCAGAGGTTCCTCATCGTCGTCGAGGGCGACTTCGAGGGAAGGCCCTTCTGGACCGAGATAAACGGTGAGAAGGCCAACCAGGCACTCGGCGATGCGATGCTCAACTCCTCCAGCTTCCCATTCAAGTGCAAGAAGCCATACACCGGCGGAAACGTCATCTTCGTGAACTTCGACGACATCGAGGTCGAGAAGTTCCTCGTGGCCTACCGCGACCCGGACTACGGCATCTTCTACCTCGTCGAGAACGGCGAGGCTAAGGAGATAACAGGGGAGGAGTACGAAAAGCTCAAGGCCGAGATTCCCGAGTTCAAAGTGAAGTCCATGAGCGACGAGCAGATGGACATGATGGGAGCCTTCTTCGGTTGAGGGCTATGAACGGGGAGTGGGACCTTCAGAAGTACGTCAGGAAGTGGTCAATCCTCCTCGGAATCTCCGCGCTGGCGGGCTTAGTTGGTGGACTGGGTGCGCTCGTGTTTCGAGTGTTGATTGAGGTCATCCACTCCCTCTTTTTCACCTCCGTGCTCCCGAGGATTTCCTACGAGTTCCAAGGGATCAACCTCGGATACGTTCTTCTCCCGGTGTTCGGCGCTCTCCTGATAGCGCCGATGGTGAAGAAATACCCTGAGTTACGGGGAAACGGTGTCCCCGAGGTCATCGAGGGCATAATCTTCAAAAGTGGTAAGATTGGTGCGAGGCTCGCGTTTCTGAAAACCCTTGCAACTGCGATTTCCATCGGTTCTGGAGCACCGCTCGGTCGTGAAGGTCCGGCCGCGTTCATAGGTGCCGCGCTCGATTCAGCTTTAGCGGAGAAGTTACCCAAACCCCAGGCGAGAAAGCTCATAACCACCTGTGGCCTGGCCGCTGGAATCGCGGGAACTTTCAACACACCCCTGGCAGGCGCAATGTTCGCCCTTGAGGTCATCTACATGGGTGCGATAACGATAAACCTCGTCCCGATATTCGTATCCGCCATAATCGGCAACGCCATAACCCTCGTGGTCCTTCACAACCCCGCTCGCTTCCCTGTTCTGAACCCCAACATAAGCGTTCTCGAGGGAATTCCCTTTTACTTCCTCCTTGGCGTCCTCTTGGGCGTCATCGGTTACGCCTACACGAAGGCCCTCTACCGAGCCACCGACGCCTTCGACAGGTTCTCAGAGAGGTATCCCTTTGAGCTTCGCCTTCTCATCGGGGCCCTTGGGATAGGCCTAATCGGAATGCTCCTGCCCCACAAGGGAATCTTTGGAATCGGTTTTGGAGGGATAAGGGATGCCCTCCTCGGAAAGTTCGCCTTTGAGACGCTCATCATCCTCGCGCTGGCCAAGATGACAGCGACGCTTTTGGCGATAAGCTCCGGTTTCTCCGGTGGAATCTTCGCCCCGAGTCTTTTCATAGGTACGATGCTCGGTTCTGCCTTCGGAACCATAGTTTCTCACTTCGTCCCGGCAAACGTCGAGGCCTACGCGTTAGCGGGAATGGCGGGCTTCTTCGCTGCGGCCACACAGGCCCCTCTGACCCAGATAATAATGATAACAGAGATGTCCGGAACCTATGCATACTCCCCGGCCGTGGCTCTGACTTCCGTCGTCGCTTTCCTGACGGCAAGGGCGTTCTTCAAGGGCTCGTCCATCTACACAATCAAGCTTGAGCGCAAAGGAATCAAAGTCAGAACTGGAAGGCCCCTAATCCTTGAGACGATAGCGGTTCACGAGATAATGAGCACGAAGGTCGTCAGAATCAACGCGAAGAGGCCCCTGATGGAGGTTGAGCGCATAATAGCCTCGACCGGCCACGATTTCCTTCCCGTTGTGGACGATGAGGGCAGGGTTATAGGAATCGTTGGTGTCCCCGACATACTGGGCAAATCAACGTCCATCAAAAAGCTCCCCGTGGAGAGGTTCATGAGGAGGAACTTCGCTGTCATAACACCGAAGGAAACGGCGCAGGACGCTCTGGAGAAGATTCTGATGAACGACCAGAACCTCCTTCCCGTGGTGGATGAGAACGGGAAGCTCCTCGGGGTCGTTACGAAGAAAGACATCTATCGCGCGTATTATCACGCCATCGAGGGCATTTACCTCTGGTGAGTGGTTCAACTTTCTATGGATAAACACCCGTTTCCAGGCTTTTTTTCCGAAACTCTATCGTTAGAGAGGCCTAATTCTTAAAAATGCCCGGGGAAAGCTTTAAAATCTGGATGACGACACGATGAACGAAGAAACGAGGAGGCGATACCATGGCAGTGGACGTCATGGCAAGGGTCCTTGTCGCGGTGCTTGGTTCAGGAATAATCGCCATGTTGATAAGCAGGCGCTACAACATCTCATACGTCCCGCTCTTCATAATAGCGGGAATGATACTCGGCCCGATAGCAACCCTAATGCCGAGGAACATCGCACACGACCTGTTCGATTACGTTCGTGTCTTCGGTCTGGTCATGATTCTGTTCACCGAGGGACACAACTTGAGTTGGAAACTGCTGAAGAGGAACCTCCCAACGATAGCAACCCTCGATACGGTTGGACTTCTCATCACGGCTCTTCTGTCGGCCTGGTTCTTCTCGTTCGTCTTCCATGCGCCGTTTCTCATCGGCTTCCTCTTCGGTGCCATCATAAGTGCAACCGACCCGGCAACGCTCATCCCACTCTTCAGGCAGTACAGGGTCAAACAGGACATCGAGACGACGATAGTTACGGAGTCCATCTTCAACGACCCGCTCGGCATAGTCCTCACGGCCGTTGCCGTGGCGATGCTCGTCCCGCAGGCCAGCGGAGGGCTCTTCGCGAGCTTTAGCTCCCACATGGGTGTCTACGGCGCGGCGGTCGTTTACTTCCTCTACGAGGTCGTCGTTTCCATAATCGTCGGAATAGCCGTCGGGGCCTTCGGCTACTGGTTCATCAAGAAGACCAGGATATTTGAGTTCCCGGAGATTGAGATTTTCTCGCTCTTCCTGGCATTCACGGGCTTCATGATTGGCGAGTCCCTTCAGGCCTCGGGTTACCTCGTCGCCACCGTCACCGGAATAATCCTCGGTAACTACAAGGTCTTCAGCAAGAAGGAGAAACCCCAGGTTCTCAACAGGGTTATGAAGGCCATTGAGAAGGAAGTCCACTTCAACGAGAGCCTTGCAGCGATAGCGACGGTCTTCATCTTCGTCCTGCTCGGCGCGAGTCTTGACCTCAAGCCCCTCGTGGACAACCTCTGGGGCGGAATCCTTGTAGCTTACTTCATAATGCTCGTCGCCAGGCCGATAGCTGCGCTACCCATTCTCAAGTGGTGGGGACCAAAGGAGTACCTCTTCATAGCTCTTGAGGGTCCAAGGGGTGTTGTCCCCTCTGCCCTCGCCGCGTTGCCACTCAGCCTCGCGATGAAGTACCACAGCAGTACACTTACGGTTTACTGGGGAGAGGTAATCCTCGCAGTGACCGTCATAACGGTTCTCGCCTCGGTCATAACGGAAACCCTGTGGGTGCCGTTCCTCAAGAGCAAGCTCCTCGAGCACGAAACGGTCGAGGACAGGATGAGGAAGTACCACGAGAAGAAGAGGGCAAAGGCCTCATGACCTCCCCATTTTTTCCATTGCCCCGATGAAGTAGAAGAGCAACTTCGCACCGGTAAGGGCAGTTGGATTGCCAAGGGTTTCGCCGGCAACCTCCATTATGTCGAAGCCCGCTACCCTCTTGTTCTCGACCAGCCACTCTATCGCCTCTATCACGTCCCAGAAGCCCAGACCACCGGCCTCGGGAGTTCCCGTCGTCGGGACGAGCGATAAATCGAAGACGTCTATGTCCACCGAGAGGTAAACCGGCTCCGGAAGTGGCTCAACGAGTTCGACAAAGGAGTCAAAGTCGTAGTCCCTCGCGTGAACCCAGCGGATTCCGCTCTTCCCTGCGAACTCGACTTCCTCCCTCGTTCCGCTCCTGATTCCGAACATCGCCTCCCTGACGCCCAGCTCCGCTATCCTTCTGGCGACGCAGGCGTGGTTGTAGGGGTTGTCCTCGTAGGAATCGCGAAGGTCAAGGTGGGCATCGAAGACCACGTAGCTTTTTGGCTTCAATGCCTCAACCGCTCCAAGCGTCTGGGAGTGCTCTCCGCCGAGGAGTATCGGTATCGCGTTCGGGTTCACCCGCTTGAGCTCTTCAATCGTCTCCCTGACCCTGTCGGCGGTTCTCCTTGGGTCACCGGCGACGACCGCTATATCGCCGATGTCCGCTATCGGGAGTTCGGCTATGTCAAGGTCGTAGTCCAGTATGTAGCTCTCAAGGTTCAGCGTCGCCTGCCGTATCAGCGTCGGCCCGAAGCGCGCTCCGGCCTTGTAGCTCGTCGTGCCGTCGAAGGGGACTCCGAGTATAACGTATCTTGCCTTCTCAGGCTCCGTGAGGGGAAACTCGAGCTTGAGGGTCTCGTAGGTGTACAGGAACTCCATACCACCACCCGGCCGGAATTGGAATGGGGGTTTTAAAGCTACCTCACAATCATCACGGGCGGTTCGATGTGGCCAACGACCTCTTCAAGGAGCGAGCCTATCCTCGTCTTTCCGCTCTTCCCATAGGCGCCCATGACGACGAGGGAGTAGTTGCCCGAGTTCGCCTCCTCGAGGATTCTGTCCTTGGCCGGTCCCTCAACGATTTTGAAGGCGCAGTTGACGCCTTCGCGCTGGCCGAGCTCAAGGAGGGTCGTCAGCAGGTCCTTTATGCTCCTCTTGTTCTCCTCCCACAGGGTTTCCTCGAAGCGCTTGATTTCCTCAAGGCTTCCGCTCCGAACACTGGCGTGGAACGCTATCGCCCGGGCTTCCCTCCGGTCGAGAACCGAGAACAGAACCACCTTGGCCCTCTTGCTCTTCGCAACGGCGAATGCATGGAGAGCTGCCTTCTGGCTCCACTTCGAGCCGTCAACGAGTACGAGTATCCTCATGATATCACCTCACAGTCCGTACCTAACCCAGAGCATCAGACTCCCGACCGCGACGGTCGAGAACATTATCACCGCACCGACCTTCAGGAACTCGCCGAAGGTTATCCTAACGCCTTCCCTGTGGGCTATTCCGATGACTACAACGTTGGCGCTCGCGCCGATAGCGGTTCCGTTTCCACCGAGACACGCGCCGAGTGAGAGCGCCCACCAGAGGGGGTAGGTGTTCATGCTCGAACCCATCGCCTTTATCAGCGGAATCATCGTCGCCGTGAGGGGAATGTTGTCAACGATTGCACTCGATATCGCCGAGAACCAGGAGATTACGAATATCGCCTGTGCCTCGCTGTGTATCATGCCAATAATCTTCTCGGCGAGCGCGTCTATGAAGCCGGTCTCGACGAGGCCACCAACGATGAGGAAGAGCCCACCGAAGAAGAACAGCGTCGCCCACTCGACCTTTTCGAGGGCCTCTTCCGGCGGAAAACGGCTCCAGAGAAGCATGGCCGAAGCTCCAAGGAGCGCTATGACCGCTGGCTCAACGCCCATAGTGTCGTGGAGGAAGAAGCCGAAGACGATACCAAGGATTACTATCACCGACTTCCTGAAGAGTTCCCTGTCGCGTATTGCATCGCGCTCGTCCATCCCCATTATCAGCCTCTCAATCTCGGCCCTCTTCGACGGACTGACCTTAATCGTATTCCTGTACGCGAAGTAGACGATGGCTATAGTCACGAACAGGTCAACAACCGCTATCGGCCCCATGTTGCTCAGGAACTCGTTGAAGCTGAGCTTCGCGGCGGAGCCAATCATGATGTTCGGGGGGTCGCCGATTAGCGTCGCGGTTCCGCCTATGTTGGACGCGAATATCTCGGCGAGCAGGAAGGGAACCGGGTTGACGTTCATCTTCTTGGTTATGTAGAGGAGCATCGGAGTGAGCAGTAGAACCGTCGTAACGTTATCAAGGAAAGCGCTAACAACCGCGGTTACGACCGAGAACAGCAGGAGGACCTTCATGGGGTCGCCCTTGGAGAGCTTCGCCGTCTTTATGGCGATGTACTCGAAGAGCCCGCTCTCCCTGGAGACGTTCACGACGACCATCATTCCGGCCAGAAGGAGAATAGTGCCAAGGTCGAGGTACTCGGGAACCTTCTCCCAGGGCACTATGCCGACGAGCAGGATGACGCTCGCGCCGACCATCGCGGCGACCGTTCTGTGAATCCTCTCGGTTATTATAAAGGCGTAAACTCCCAAGAACACTGCGAGCGCTATAATTTCCTGAGCGTTCATGCTACCACCTCAGTAAACGATTACGGGCTTCCTAATCCCCTGAACAATTCTGAAGACGACCGGACTGACCTTATGGGTCTTCACACTCTCGGAGCCGAAGTGCCTCGAAATGATGAGCAAATCCCTGTTCTCGCTCTCGGTTTCAATGAACTCCACCTTGTCGGCGAAGGTTATCTCAGCCGAGTAATCGAGGCCAAGCTCGCTCAGGGCCCTTTCCGCGAGGGTTATTATCTCCCTCCCGAGGGACTCCTCCTTTCTGCGGAACTCCTCCGCCTCCCTTTCGCCGAGGGTGTCACGGATTAGCGCGAACAGCCCCTCGTCTATCAGGTAAACCACGTCGACCCGCGCACCGGGGTAAGCGGATAGAACGTCAAAAACCTCGTTGGGAATCCTCCCGGAAAACCTGTCCACGACGAGGAGAATCGATGTTATCACCGGAATCTGAAGCTCCTCCTCCGTCAGGAAGAACTCCTGATAGGCCTTCATTATCTCCTCGTAGCGAGACCCGGCGATGTTCCTGAACTTGCGTAGAATCAGCTCGCTGAAGTTAACCATAGGCCCACCCCAGAGTTTTCGAGAAGAGGAGCTTTAAAAGGTTGTGTAAAAGGGGCTCACTCGCCCCTGACCTTCTTAATCTGAATCCTGCCGAGGGTCTCCCAGTACTCGACGGTAATGCCCTCTTTGAGCTGGTCCTTGACCTCGTCCTCGACGCCGGTCTCGATTGGGACGTCGTAGAGCTCGTAGGTCTCCATGTCCATAATCTGAACCGTGTCCGGGGTTATGGCTATGACCTGGCCGACGCGCTTGTCGATAATCGGGACGTCAACTTCCGCGCTGGTCGGCTTGACGATGCTCCTGACCTTTCTGTCGAAGATTCCAACGGCCTCAATCCTGGCCTTAGCGGAGCCGTGCTTTCCTGGCGAGGAAACGGTTATGTTCACAATCCTGCAGGGCTCGCCGTCGATGATTATGTACCTTCCGGGCTTGAGCTTGCTGACCTGAACCTTGGTCTTGTCTCCCATTTTTCATACCTCCCACAAGCGTTCTGGGTTGAGTTAGAAAAGGCGTTTAAAAAATTTTTGAAAAAGCTCAGCGACGGCTCTTCAGGAGCATTCCGTTCAGGAGGATTGGCACCAGAAGGACGAGTCCGAGTACCGCACCGAGCTTAACGGCGTCGCTTGAGCTCGTGAAGGCATAGTAGAGCGTGAAAACACCAACGAACGCCAGCAGTGCCATAGAGACCAGTACCGCCCATTTCCTTGAGACCAGGTCGGACTTGAGCACCGGGTAGGCCTCTATTAAGGCAATAATGGCTCCAACACTGAAGGGAACCGTGAAGAACATGGTCTTGGCGGAACCGAGCTCCATTACTATGGCTATGAGAATGCCGACGAGCGCAACGCCGGCGAGGCCCTTCGTTCTTCCAAGTTGCATGACCTCCGAGAGCATCTGGGTGCCCATCTCAAGGAGGACTATTATCGTCGTGAGGCCCGCGAAGTAGAAGGACAGTATGAGCAGGAGAGTTATCAGGCTCGCACCCGGAACGTTGCCCTTGATAATCTGAGGGATAAAGTAGAACACTTTGATTGACTGCGGTAACGGAGCCGTGCTATTTGTGGCGTAAGCCTGTATCGCCCTAAACTGGGAGTAAATCTTGTATGTCTCCTGGACGCTCAGGTTCGGGTTGTGGACGCTCTTCTCAAAGGCCTGGAACGCAGGACCGAGGGAATAGGCCATTGTGTAAGCGGCCGCAAAGCTGAGTATTATCTGCAGGAAGAACACTCCGATGAGAACGCGCTTGAAGTCAAGGTCTTCAGGGGCGAAACTGCCAAGGACGTAGTAAACGCCCGCACCGAGACCGAAGGCAATGATAACCGAGGCCAAGAGCATTATAACGCCCTCAAAGGTTAGTGGCTGGCTGAAAGAGGTTATGCTCGAAACGGCTTGGTTCATGTAGTACTTCGCCTGCTCGGACGTGACAACGCTCAGGGCCTTGCTCCTGATGAGAAGCGCCGAGACTATCGTGAACAGAACCATGAGCACGGATATCCCAGCTATGAACTCGAGGGTTTTTCCCTTGGCAAGCATGAGGAGCAGGGCCGCGATGAGTATCGTCAGAATGGCGAAGGGCACTATGAGGTCAGTGTTCCCGCCGAAGAGGTACACCAAACCCCATCCAGAGGCATAGGCGGTGACGCCCAGGATTACGAGCAGGAACATCAACAGCGTGAATATAACAGCCGGAACCCTCGCAACCTTGAACAGGAGTTCGTAAATCAGGTACCTCGTCTTCTTGGTGCTCTGGGCCTCGTTGTATGCCAGAAACAGCGCGACGACAGCTGGAACCAGCGAAATCAGGAACCCCTTGAGACCGAAGACCATGTAATACTTCGGAACCACTAAGAAACTCCACACGCCGAGGATGTAGCCCGTAATGAGCAGGGCCATCATTACGTTTACCTTCTTCATTGCAACACCCCCATATTTTAGAACGTTCAAATCGGGATGTAATAAATTGTATAAAAACATTGTGCATACGGGACGCATGAGGGGAGAGGAATAAATTCAAAAGTTCAAGAAAGCCTCAAAATTGACCAGCACCTCGTTAACGATAGTCCACGCCATCAGGGGCTCGCGGTAGAGGCTAACCTTTTTCCCCTCGACCTTACTCCTGAAGTCCCCGTGAGGGAAGCCACCAACGATGACGAGCGGGTTCTCAAGCCCCGCCAGTACCTTTCCGAAGTCCCTTGGCTTCATCAGTTCCCCTTCCTCGTGCATCACGAAGACCTCGTCGGGGCCAATCTCTTCCAAGAGCTCACTCAGCGTTTTCTCCTCGATGCGGAGTAGGGCTAAATCCTTTGGAACGACGCGGTTCTTGAAGAGGCTCTCCATGAGGCCCAGGAAGCGGTTGTAGTTCCTCGGAAGCCTCGTCTCGGGCTTTATGTATATCACCTCGTCGTTCCTCGTGTGGACGTAAACGCGGAGCCTTCCCTCCCTGTTGGCTATGCTCTCCAGGGCGTTGAGAAGGCAGATGTGCACTATGTCCGGTCTTCCCCGCCTCTCGCCGTCTTCAAGCTTTTTGAGCGCCGAGTGGTGGTAACTGCTGTCAAGTATCACTTCCTCCGGCTTCTTGCCCCTCCTCCTCGCGTAGTTCACGACGGCTGGATGCTCCACTATTGATTTCGGCACGAGCTCAAGCTCGGAATCAGCTATCACCAGGTGAAGCATTCTCCTCCCTCCTCGGCTTTATTCCTCTCTCCTCAAGGTCGGCGATGATTCTTTCGAAGGTGTCTATGCGCATGCCAAGAATCTCGGGCGGGATAACGCCGAAGATGCAACTTCCCTCGGCCACAAGCCTCGCGATGGCGGAGGCAGTGTAACCCGTTACGCGCGCCATCGAGGTGAACTCTTTCTCTTCATCAATCAACGTGTAGCTTATCGTCCTTCCGGGCTCGGTTCCGGTGACCTTCATAATCGAGAAGTCCGGACTCTCATAAGTCATCAGCGGGGTTATGACCTCAAGAGTCTTGTCGATGTGCTCTGGCTTGAAGAACCCGAGCTCCCTCAAAACTCTCATCCTCTCAAGGTGTCCCGGCCAGCGGAGCGTCCACTCCTCGAGTTTATCGACCCTCACACTCTCAAGCAGGCTCCTCAAACCATCGCTCGGGAAGGCTTCGAAGGTGAAGCCCTCTATTTCAACGGTCTTAACCTCAGAGAGCGGGTCTATCTTCCTAATCTCACCGTCCCTTATCACCCTCGCCGGCCGGGTGTACTCTTCAATTAAATCCTTAGGTGACCACGTAATTCTGTAATAAAGTGGCGGTTTCGGCTCCTTTGGAAGGCCACCAACGTAGATGTACCCCTCGCTCATATCGTCAAGCTCGTTCCAGATTCTGCCCATCAGAATGTGGCTCAGCCCCGGGGCGAAGCCGGCATCAAAGATAACCGTAATCCCGGCGTCCTCCGCCTCCTCGCGGAGTTCGAGCGGATTTTCTGGCATAAACGAGACATCTACCATGTCAACGCCTGCCTTTATCGAGGCCCGAATTGATGAGTAGCCAAAGCGACCGGGCAATGCATCGATAACGAGCTCGAACCCTTTCATTGCCTCGACGAGCATGTCGAAGCGAGATGCATCGAGCTTGAGCGGTGTGGCAAACCCGGAGACGGCCCTTAATCGGTCATCGCTTAGGTCTGCAACGTGGACCTCGAACTCATCTCTAAGGTCCCACGCTATAGCTCTACCAACGTTTCCGGCACCGAGAACGAGAACCTTCATTTTGGACACCGATTCGCTTTACTCGGGAACCCTTAATAACCTTCTCGGGGGCGGAAACCGTATATACACCAAGCACCAATCAACGTACAGTGCTTCCGATGCTCGGCTTCCTGAGGAGGAGAAAGCTTAGAAAGCTCAGGCAGAAGGCCGACGAAACCCTCGTCATGCACATAGGGGACACACCGGAGAGCGTTTACCGGTTCATCGAGGAGCTCATAGACGAGTACAAGCCCGATGTGATAATCCACACCGGCGACCTGGTGGACAACGTCAAGCTCGAGCGGAGACCCGACCTGAAGCCGGCCTATGAGGCTGGCCTGAGAAAGCTCGCGCGGGTTCTCAAGGGCTCCGGCGCCAGGCTTTACATCGTCCCGGGCAACGAGGATGACCCGGAACTCTTACGGCGGTTCTTCGGGGAGAACCTGGTTGAGCCGGGAAGCGTCGTCGAGATTGGTGGAAAGACCTTCGCCCTCGGCCACTGCTGGAGGGACGTTGCCGATAAAGATGCCGACTTCAAGCTCTACGGCCACAACTTCAAGGTCATTCCAGGGGGTTTGAACGCCGTTCTCGGCGTCAACTTCATCTTCCTGCCGAGCGGGAGGGTCGTGAAAGTTGACTATCCCGTGGGCACAGACACGGCCCGGGGTTACAAGCTCAGGAGGGGGTTGTGATGAGGCTCATGCGCTTTGGCCCTTCAATCGTGTTCCTGAGGGGGGACGTTGAGAAACTAAAATCCGGAATTCGGGAGCTTTTCGGCGTTGAGGAGATTCCAACGGAGCAGGCGATAAGGGACAGCAGTGAGTTTGAAACGATACTGCTCGTGACGCCACCGGAGGAGACCAAAACGGTGCCACCTGACACGGGCTTCCTGATAAGGAGGGGAGCGAAGGTTGTTCTCGCGGAGATAGTGAACAGCGACCTGCCGGTTGAGAGGGTCGAGATTGAGAGCACGATAATACTCCTCCGCGTCCCGGAGAAGGTTGACGAGGCCCTGAAGTTGCTCGCGGAGGAGTTCAACGGAGAGGTAATGAGCCAGCTTGACGCGCTGAACCTTGGCGAGGCCTGCGACACCGTGATTTCGGTCACGAGGAAAAAGCTGAGCTCGCCGATAGGGCCGGAAGATGTGGAAGGGGCAGTCCTCGTGAAAAAGGATTTCCTGAGCGTTTACCGGGAACTGCTGATTGATACGCCACTGTTGCTCTTCAAGCTCCTGCCCGAGTGGAACGAGATAACCATAAAGCTCTACGACACCGAGAGACGCTACGAGGAGAACATAGAACGCCTGATTCTCGTCATAGAGGACCTCGACCTCGGTTTCATCGTCGGGGAAGGCTGGGACTGGGACTACCCGAGGCCCTTCATGCGCGTTCCGGTTTACAGGCTCAAGCTCCTGACGTGGGAGAACCCGCTTCGCGTGAAGTTCCTGCTGAAGGGACTGGAGTACAGGGGCTACAAGAGGCTCTGTGACATAGACGTCTTCGTCGAGGGCAAGAAGATAGACTGGGTGAAACTCGGGAAGTTCAATTCGAAGTTCGAGCTGGCCGAGAAGGCCAGGGAGGAACTCGAAAAGCTTCTGAGTGAAGACGTTCGGAAAAAGCTTCACGAGATAGAGGAAAAGCTCCTCGAGGAAACGGGTGGCGAAGCGGAGAAGGCTAAAGCTTCCTGAGCTTCGCGACGAAGAAACCACTCGTCCCGTGTTTGTCAGGATAAAAGCGCCTCGCCTTCTTTATTTCCTCGCTCAGCTCGATTCCGAAGGGCTTCGTTAAGGCCGGCTCACCGTAGCGAAGGGGGAGCAGTTCAACGTCGAAATTATCGAGAACCCACTGGATTACGAACTCGTTCTCCTCCGGCTCGAGTGAGCAGGTGGAGTAGACCAGGATTCCACCCCTTCTGAGGACGCTCAAGGCCTTCTCAAGCATCTTCATCTGGAGGTTCTGGCAGAACTTGACGTCCTCCATCGTGCGGGTAGCTTTCCGCTCGGGGTTCTTGTGTATCGTCCCGGAGCCTGTGCACGGCGCATCGAGGAGGACTCTATCGAACTCAACGCCAAGTTCATCTATGTAGAGCGACGAGCGGTGGAAGAGAACTGTGTTCGTAACGCCAAGGCGCGAGAGGTTTAAACGGGTCTCCTTCAGCCTGTCCTCACCGACGTCGAAGGCGTAGATAATGCCCTCGTTCTCCATCAGCTGGGCCAGGTAACTCGTTTTCCCGCCCGGGGCGGAGGCCATGTCCGCGACTACCTCTCCGGGCTTTGGTTCGAGGGCAACGGGCGGATACATCGAGCTGGCCTCCTGAATGTAGAGGAGACCGCTCAGATATTCGGGCGTGGAGGTAATCGAGAAGGGCTCGCGCGTGAGGCAGAAGCCTTCCCTTGCCCAGGGAACCCTCTTAAACTGGAAGCCCTTCTTGTTGAGGAGCTTGGTGAGCTTTGGAACCTCTACCCTGAGCGTGTTTACACGGAAGCACCTCGGCAGGGGCTTCTCCATGGCCTCGGCTATGCTTAAGGCCCGCTCTCCCCAGAGTGTGTAATAGCGCTCCGCGAAGGTCCTGGAGTAACCGAGGCTGAAGAGCTTTTCGAGCATGATAACCGGTGGAAGGGGAGGTTTAAAACGCCTGCGCTTCGATGTCCCAGCGGAATTTTTTTAACTTCAGTGTTGAAAAGTTGAACGGGGATTGAAATGAAAAAACTTCTCGCCTTGGTGTTGATAGGGCTCCTCGTTCTCGTGAGCGGGTGCCTCGGTTCGACGCCGACGGCTTCACCCACGCAACAGCAACCTTCAACCGCGTATTCCCAGTCCGGCGGAAGTTCCAACGTCACGCATTCCCAGGGCTCCCCGTCAAACACATCGAACGTTTCCCTGGCCGTACCAGCTCCGGACTTTGCCCCGGCCGAAGTAAACCTCTCCAACAGGGTTCACATTGAGATTGACCCACGCCTTGAGCTCGTCCAGATAATATACTTCCTCTCAAATTCCGACTGGTACAGGAAGCATGTCAGCCCATACCGCGCGGGCGCCAACCTGTACAACTACCCGTACATGAAAGACGTCATGAACTACTTCGGGAACTATACCAACGCCACCGCCGTTCAAATGGTCCCGACGATGGTAGAGCAGGGTTTGGCATACGACGCTATTCCAGAGTTCGCCCTTCACCTGAACCCGGTCAACTTTTCAAGGGACATGAACTGGAGCGACATGCTCGAACTCAGGCCCTGGCTAAACACGAGCCTTCTTGACGAATTCGCGAGGGCGGTTGCCCAGTTCGCCAACGAGACAGACTTCTGGAGGTTCTACAACGAGCACAGAGCCTTTTACAACGAGACCCTCCGCGGGTTCGAAACGAACGGGGAGGAAATCCTTAACGTCACCCACTTCGAGGAGAACTTCTTCGGCGAGAACGCTTCCTCTTGGACGATAGTTCCGCTGACCCTGATTGCCTACAACGGCTTTGGTTATCACCTCGACCAGGGAGAAAAGAAGAAAATCTATGCATTCCTTGGGTTCGGCCGGATTGAGAACGGTATTCCCCGGGTGTACCTGAGCCGGGCGGGAATAACGTTCCTTGTCCACGAGTTCGCTCACAGCTTCGTTAATCCGGCGGTGGACAGGTATTACTACCTCTTCAAACCATACGAGTCGCTCTACGACCCGGTTAAGGAAAAGCTCAGCCTGATGGCGTACACGGACTTCAAGATAATGCTCTACGAGACCTTCGTCAGGGCCGTCGAGTCCTACTACCTCAACGTTACGGGGCATCCCGAGGAGGCACGTGATGACCTAATAAAAAATCAGAACCTCGGCTTTTACTTTATCAAGGACGTTTACAACGCCTACGTTAACGACTACATGAAGCACAGGGACGTTTACAAGAACTACACCGACTTCATGCCCGAGCTTGCGAAAGTTGTCGGGGCGGTTTACAACAGGACTGACGGAGGAAAGAGAGTCGAGCCCCCCACGACCGTGTACGACTTCCTGAAGAAGGCCAACGTAACGGGCGCAACCGTGGCTTACAGCCCAGGCTACTACTCCCGCAGGCTCGCCGAGAACGAGTACCGCTGGCTTTTGAGCCTCGGCATCAACGCGACTTTGAAGCCCGTCTCGGAGCTCACCGAGAAGGAACTCCGGGGCAACCTAATGCTGGTTCTCTACTCCAACAGCTCCCTTCTCAAGGAGCTTAACAAAAACGCACTCGTCACTGTGAACGGAAGCAAATTCTACAGCAGAGCGAGTGGGAAAACCTACACCGGCGAGCTGGAGGTCTTTGAGGTCTTCAAAAACCCGTGGAACGAAAGCTCAGTGGTCTACCTGACGGTTGGAACCGATGAAGGGGCTTTTTACAGCACCGGCTTTATACGCGAGTATTACCTGACGTACTTAATATTCTTCGTCCCTGCCGGCACCACCCTTGAGTGGGCCTGAGCGTAATCTTGAACTCTTTTCCATTTTTTCTCCAGCTCGGTATTGGCTGTCGGTGCAGACGCCGGAGAATGAGAGCGGTTATCAGCCCGTCAGACGGGATAAGAAAAAAGAACGCGAAATCAGACCTTTATTCCACCCATGACGAGGGCCATAACGGCCTTCTGGGCGTGGAGCCTGTTCTCGGCCTGGTCAAAGACGACGCTGTTCGGGCTGTCTATGACGTCGTCGGTAACTTCTTCGCCCCTGTGAGCCGGGAGGCAGTGCATGAAGATGTAGTCGGGCTTGGCGTGCTTGACGAGCTCCTTGTTGACCTGGAAGGGCATGAATATCTTCCTTCTCTCTTCAGCCTCGGCTTCCTGGCCCATTGACGCCCAGACGTCGGTGTAGATGACATCCGCGTCCTTGACGGCCTGAACCGGGTCGTGGAGGAGCTCGAAGCTTCCACCGCTCTCCGATGCGTTCTGCTCGGCCCACTTGATGACCCGCTCATCTGGCTCGTAGCCCTCGGGAGTTGCAACGACGACGTGAGCGCCAAGCTTGGTTCCGGCTATCATGAGCGAGTGAGCCACGTTGTTCCCGTCACCGACGTAGACTATCTTGAGGCCCTGAATCCTGCCCTTCTTCTCGAGTATGGTCTGGTAGTCAGCTAAGGCCTGGCACGGGTGGCTGAAGTCGCTCAGACCGTTGATGACAGGGACGCTCGCGTACTTGGCGAGGTCCTCAACGTCCTTGTGGTCGAAGACGCGAGCCATTATTCCGTCAACGTACCTGCTGAGAACGCGCGCGGTGTCGGCGATGGTCTCACCGCGCCTGAGCTGTAAATCGTTGGCGTTGAGGTAGAGGCCGTAGCCACCGAGCTGGTAGATTCCAACCTCGAAGGAAATCCTCGTCCTGGTCGAGGGCTTCTGGAAAATCATGGCGAGCGTTTTGCCCTCGAGAACGCGGTGGGGCTTTCCAATCTTGTTCCAAATCTTCATCATCTCGGCGGTCTTGAGAATAGTCTCAATCTCCTCCCTCGTGAAGTCCTGGAGGCAGAGAACGTCCCTTCCGGCAAGGCTAACCACCATGTGCATCACCGTTTAAGGCTGTTTCATGAATTTAATAACCCTTTCGTCGGAAAAACATCGGTTTTCCTGAAATTATTTGAAGCCACATCGTTTCTTCCTTTCCAAACGTAGACTTAAGCTCGCGAGAGGGTGCACTAAAATAAACCCCTCCTTTAACTCCCGTGCGTCAAAGCAAACCTAATAAGGTTGAGCGCCTTTGCCCGTTGGTGATTCTTGGCATGAGTGGAATCAGGGTCAGGCTCGTCAATTATACAAAAAAGCCACTCGAGACCGTCACATGGTCGGCCCTCATAAGCTACTGGGACGAATGGGAGAGCGAAGCCTTCGAGCGAACCACTGGGAAGGACGTTGAGATGCACCTTCCGAGGGTTCTCGGCTACGGCCACGAGTCAATACTTGAACACGCGGTCCTGACGTTCTCGGTGGAGGGCTGTTCCCGCGTTTGTAGCCATCAACTTGTCCGTCACAGGATAGCGAGCTACACCCAGCAGTCACAAAGATACATAAAATTGAACCCAAACGATGTTGAGGAGACCTTTGTAATCCCCGAGAGCGTCAGGGGAAGGCCGGAGCTCTACGAGAAGTGGAAAAAGCTGATGCGCGAAGCCATCAAGCTCTACGAGGAGAGCTACAAGGCCGGAATTCATCAGGAGGACGCGCGCTTCATTCTCCCCCAAGCGGTGCGGACGAAGATAGTCGTGACGATGAACCTGCGCGAGCTGAAGCACTTCTTCGGTCTTAGACTTTGCGAGAGGACCCAGTGGGAACTCCGTGAGGTTGCCTGGAAGATGCTGGAGGAGATTGCCAGAAACGAAGAGCTCAGACCTATTATCAGGTGGGCAAAGCTCGGGCCGAGGTGCATTCAGCTCGGCTACTGTCCGGAGAGGGAACTGATGCCACCGGGTTGCTGGAAGAGGACGAAAAAAAGGTGGGAAAAGGTTGCGAATCGTGAGTGATATTCCGCAGGATTTAAAAATCCCTCAACTGTCTTTTCTTCGTATTTAAAAAGGGGTGGACAAACGTGAAGTCGAAGAGCTTTGAAGTTGAACTGCCGTACGGGTGGGAGACACTCCAGGTCATACTCAGCGAGCCCGAAAAGACACTGCCGTTCTTCCCGTACTTCGAGAGCTTCCAAAACGGCCGGGTCAGGTTCAAAGTCCCGCGGTTCATCTTCAACTTCGGCTACGAGTTTGAGCTCGACGTGGGCATGGGTAGAGATGAAGCAATATACACATTCAGGGGGGACAAGGGAATCCTAACCGTTACGTTCAAGATGCAGGGGAGAAAGCTCAAGGTCACGGCAAGCTGGGCCGGCTTCGGGGAAACGTTCATGGGCAAACCCCTTGAGAACTTCGCAAAGGGTATAGCCGAGGCCATAAAGGAGTTCTGCTCGGCCGCGACGTGCCCGCTCGTCAGGTTCTCCGGAAGTGAAGGTGAAGTCGAACACATAACTCCAGAAACTGCGCCTGCATTGGTCAAGAGGATTGCATTGGAGCTGGGCAAAGATTTCATTCTCGAAGGCGAATCCGAGGATGGGACCTACCTCTCGATAAAGGTCGTAGATGGGAACCTGAAGGAACTCAGGGTCAGGCAGGGGATGAAGGAGTCAGTGATAGAGGCGGACGTCCCCGTCGTGGAACTCGGTCCGGAGCTCTTTGAGGGCCTTCCCCTGGACAGAAAGTTCAAAATTAGGGCAAGGAAGATATGAGGAGGTCAGCCAACGACCTCCCCGAAGGCAAAGCGTTCCTTCACACTTTTTATTTCAATCTGAACCTCTTCTCCAACATCGGTGTTCGGCACGAAAATCACGAAGCCCTTAATCCTGGCGATGCCGTCTCCGCCCTTTCCGAGGGCTTCAATCCGAACCTTGTAGCGCTCACCCCTCTTTACGGGAGGCTTCCTGGAGGGAAGGCTTTTCCGCTCCAACTCAGACACCACCAAAGGGTTTTCGAGAAATGAGGGAACGAGAAACTATAAAAAGCTTGCCAGAAGAAGGAGAATCCATATGGAAGCTCAAACTTCCCTCTCGACTTCCTCTATGGTCCTCTTGAGCTCGTCGTAGGCTTCTTCAAGCGATTCGGGGATGACCTTGGTGTCCGCTATTACCGGCATGAAGTTCGTGTCGCCGTTCCAGCGCGGGACTATGTGGAGGTGAACGTGGCTGTCTATCCCCGCACCGGCAACCCTGCCGAGGTTCACGCCGAGGTTGAAGCCGTCCGGGTTCATGGCCCTCTTTATCGCCCTAATCATGAGCTGGGTGAGCTTCATTATCTCGAGTAGCTCCTCGTCGGTCAGCTCCTCCCAGTTGGCGACGTGCCGGTAAGGGGCGACCATCACGTGGCCGGGGTTGTAGGGGTAGTTGTTCATTATGACGAAAGCCTTCTCTCCGCGGTAGAGGATTAGCCTCTCCCTGTCCCTGTTCTCCTTCGGGAAGTCGCAGAAGATACAGCCATCGTGCTTGGGTGAGCGTATGTACTCTATTCTCCACGGTGCCCACAGGACCTTCATTCTCACCACCGAAGGAAGAAAGGGAGAGGACTTAAAAACCTTACACCTCACAGCTCCACGCCCGAGAAAATCAGGACGAGGTAGACGACGTAGAGGACGAGGAAGTACGCTCCAACGCGCCTATCTATTCCGCCGGTTCTCTTCAGCGAAACTATCATCGGAATCATTGCAAAGAGCACGAGGAGGATTGTCAGCACGGAAGCTCCTGTCTGGATGGGTCTTATTACGGAGGCTATTCCAAGGACGACGAGAGCGTTCATTATGTTGGCGCCGATGATGTTGCCGACGCTTATACTCCCGCGCTCGCGCAGAGCCCCGTAGAGGGCGTTGGTCATTTCGGGAAGGGACGTTCCGATTGCGACGACGGTCGCTCCTATCACGAAGTCCGAGATTCCAAGGGCTTGGGCGATGTTCTTGCCACCGAAGACTACAGCCTCGGCACCGCCGACGAGGAAGAGGCCGAGGACGATTAGGAGAACGTAGTCGAGGGCAGTAACGTTCCCGCTCGGCTCCCAGTCGACCTCGCTCCTCGCGTGCTTCTTGAGGAGCCAGCGGAGGTAGACCGCGTAGGCAAGGAGGAGCAGAAGTCCGTCGAGCCGGCTGAGGGTGCCGTCGAGGGAAAGGAGGATTAGGAAGACGAGGGAGGCGAGCATGACGAGGGAGTTCTCGTAGGCCGATTTACCCGCTTTAAGGGGTCTAATCATCGAGGCGAGGCCGAGGATTAGGGCGATGTTGGCAAATATGCTTCCGAGGGCGTTTCCGAGGGCTATTCCGTTGACGCCCTGGTAGCTCGCGAGGGCGCTCGTCGTTATCTCTGGAAGGGTCGTTGAAAGGCTCACGAGGACGATGCTTATGACGAGGGGCGAGATTCCGGCCTTCCTCGCGACCTCGATTATCTTATCAGACAGTTTGTCCCCTGCAAGCACGAGAATCGCTATTCCAATGACTATTGAGAGCGTCCACACTGCGAACTCAAGCATTCTTCTCCCCCCGGAACACCTTCCCGGGAGCCGTTTAAAAGGTTGCCCAACAAACTTATTAACCGGCCCGACTAATCACCCCCGGTGATAGGTATGAAGAAGAGGAAGGGACTTCTCATAATCCTCGACGGTCTCGGCGACAGACCGATTAAAGAGTTTGGAGGAAAGACCCCTCTGGAGTACGCAAAGACTCCAAACATGGACAGGCTCGCTAAGATGGGAATCCTCGGCCAGCAGGACCCGATAAAGCCAGGCCAGCCAGCAGGGAGCGACACGGCCCATTTGAGCATCTTCGGCTACGACCCCTACAAGGTCTATCGCGGAAGGGGCTTCCTTGAGGCCCTCGGCGTCGGGTTGGATTTGGATGAGGACGATTTGGCCTTCAGGGTTAACTTCGCAACAATCGAGAACGGGATAATAGTTGACAGGAGGGCTGGAAGGATAAGCACCGAGGAAGCCCACGAGCTCGCGAAAGCTATTCAAGAGAAGGTAAAGCTCCCGGTTGACTTCATCTTCGTTGGGGCCACTGGCCACAGAGCTGTCTTAGTTCTCAAGGGCATGGCTTCCGGTTACCGCGTCGGCGAGAACGACCCCCATGAGGCCGGAAAGCCACCCCACAGGTTCACCTGGGAGGACGAGGAGAGCAAGAAGGTCGCGGAAATCCTTGAGGAGTTCGTCAGACAGGCCCATGAGGTCCTTGAGAAGCACCCAATCAACGAGAGGCGCAGGAAGGAGGGCAAGCCCCCGGCGAACTACCTCCTGATAAGGGGAGCCGGAACCTACCCGAACATTCCGATGAAGTTCACCGAGCAGTGGAAGGTCAGGGCCGGAGCCGTCATAGCGGTCTCGCTCGTCAAGGGCGTTGCGAGGGCGATAGGCTTCGACGTTTACACTCCGGAGGGGGCAACCGGCGAGTACAACACCGACGAGATGGCTAAAGCAAAGAAGACCGTCGAACTGCTCAAGGAGTACGACTTCGTGTTCCTTCACTTCAAGCCGACCGATGCTGCCGGCCACGACAACAACCCGAAGCTCAAGGCTGAGATGATTGAGAAGGCCGACAGGATGATAGGCTACATCATCGAGCACGTTGACCTTGAGGACGTGGTTATAGCGATAACCGGCGACCACTCAACTCCCTGCGAGGTCATGAACCACAGCGGGGACCCCGTTCCGGTTCTCATAGCCGGCGGTGGCGTCAGACCGGACTACACCGAGAGCTTCGGCGAGCGCGAGTGCATGCGTGGCGGGCTCGGCAGGATAAGGGGCCACGACATAGTGCCCATAATGATGGACCTCATGAACCGCTCCGAGAAGTTCGGAGCCTGACCCTTTTCTCCAAACTTCCCCTATTTAAACCGTGACGAGTCCCCACCGGATTTTCTGTCCGGATTTTCCTGGACGGGGTATTCTCCTTCCATTTTTATGGTGCTATTTTAGGCTCCCGAGTTACCGTTCTCAAGAACCGCAAACTTTATAAACCATCCGTGCATATGTAACATTGAAGTTACACATGGAGGAGGTTGAGAACATGAGAAAGATGTGGTTTGGATTGGGGCTGATTGCCCTGTTAATAGGAATGACCCTGGGAGGAGTCGCGGCGTGGCGAGGTCAGCCGGGACCCAACCCCTACGCGAGCCAGAGCACCCAGACGGCGCCCATGCTCAACAGCACGCTAACCACTTACTACGCACCCCTGAGCGAGGACGAGATTAACGGCCTGCTCTACATGGTTGAGGAGGAGAAGCTTGCCAGGGACGTTTACCTGACGCTCTACAACGAGACCGGCCTCGTCGTCTTCAGCAACATAGCCCAGAGCGAGCAGACCCATATGGACATGGTGCTCAGCCTTATAGAGAAGTACAACCTGACCGCCCCGGACACGCTCAACCAGGTCGGAGTCTTCCAGAACGAGGAGCTCCAGAACCTCTACGACCAGCTCGTCCAGATGGGAAGCCAGAGCACCGAGGACGCCCTTAAGGTCGGCGCCCTCATCGAGGAGACCGACATAAAGGACCTTGAGGACTGGATTGCCAAGACCGATAACGAGGACATCAAGACCGTTTACAGCAACCTCATGGCCGGCAGTGAGAACCACCTCAGGGCCTTCGTCGGCCAGCTCGATGCGATGGGCGTGAACTACACCGCCCAGGTGCTTCCGCAGGAGCAGGTTGACGAGATACTGAGCTCCGCACCGGCCCACGGAATGGGCAGTATGGGCGGAATGGGCCACGGCCACGGCGCCATGGGTGGTCAGATGAACACTGCCCAGGACGGCGGTATAACCAACACCATTACCAGCGCCTTCGCCCACGCCTGGAAGTGGATGAGGGGATTCCTTGGAAGGTTTGGCATCTGAAGCCTTTCATTTCTTTTCGTCAAGAGCTAAAACAGACGGCGTGATTCGGTGGTGAAAATGCCGAGGGGATTCGGACCGGTAATGGGTCCAATGCACGGGAGGAGGGGATTCGGCTTCGGCTGGCTGTTCCTCCCCTTCGCCCTGCTGATAATATTCGCCAAGCTGGCTTTCCTGCTCCTGCCCTTCATCGTGATAGGGCTCATAATATACGCGTTGATGAGGTGAAAAAGATGCTCTGTATAGGAAAATGCCCACCGGAGGTGGTCCAATGAGGGCCTCCGCACTCCTTAGGGGAGTCGTTGACCTGCTCCTCCTGATAGTCTTCGTGGCGATAGCGATAACGGGAATAGGCCTGTACCTGGCGCCCAGCGGAAGGATAGCGGACAGCATCGGGTGGACGTTCCTTGGAATGGACAAGGACACGCTGACCAACGTTCACACCTACCTTGGCTTCGTCATGATTGGTCTCGTGGCAGTCCACCTGGCCGTTGGCTTCAAGAGCATGTGGGTCATGCTGAAGTCCGCGTTCAAGAGCTCCAAGGTAAAGGTCATCGCGGGATTGATAATACCCCTCCTGCTCCTCGCGGGAGGATACCAGGCCTTTTCGGCCTACGTTGGTAGCGAAGAGGGCGACACAACCGCAGACTCCTACTACGAGGAGTCAACCAACTCAACGGTCTACATAACGGGAACTATGATGAAGTACTACACCGTTCAGGAGCTCGCCAACGAGTTCAACGTCTCGACGGACGCGCTGATAGAGAAGCTGAAGGAGAAGGGAATAGAGGCGACCCCCGACGAGAAGCTGGCTGAGATTGAGTACAAGTACGACCTGGACAGGGAGGAGTTCAAGGCCATGTTGGAGGAGATTATAACCGAACTCCGGGGTGAGAGTGGATGAAAAAGATGAGCTTCCTGCTCGTTGCCCTGCTCCTCCTGGCCACGGTTGGGGCCGGGTGTATAACGAGCACGGATACGAGCACTACGACAAGTTCCGGCACGATGGGGCCTCCGGAGGATAAGGGCTACGGCGCCGGGGCGAGTCCAGAGGGGACGATGGTAAACGTCTCCGCGTATCCTATTCAAAACCTGAGCCAAGACGAGATTGAGGCAATCCTCTACATGAGGGAGGAAGAAAAGCTCGCGAGGGACGTCTATCTCACACTCTACAACGAGACCGGCCTTCCGATATTCAACAACATAGCAAGAAGCGAGCAGACGCACATGGACATGGTGCTTGAACTCATAAAGAAGTACAACCTTACCGACCCCGTTGCAGGGATGGGAGTTGGAGAGTTCAACAGCACGGAGATGCAGGAACTCTATGAAAAGCTCGTTGCCCAGGGAAGCGAAAGCGAGGTCGAGGCGCTCAAAGTGGGGGCGCTCATAGAGGAGATTGACATCAAGGACCTCGACGAGTGGCTCAAGAGGACGGACAACGAGGACATAAAAGCGGTGTTCGAGAGCCTGAGGAGCGGAAGTGAAAACCACCTGAGGGCGTTCACCAGGTTGCTTCAGAACAGGTATGGAGTCACCTACACGCCCCAGGTGTTGAGTGAAGAGGAATACAAAAGTATAGTGGGCTGAGCGGAAAGCTTTTATCTCTTCTTTTCCTATCCCCTCCAGGCCCAATCAGCGGTGTTGACCATGGTCCAGAGCGTCGAGGAGCTGGCAAAGGTATGCGATGCACTCTCCAACCCAGTCAGGGTTAAGATACTCAAGCTACTCTGTGAAAAAGAGTGGTACGTTTACGAGCTCGCCAAAACCCTTGGAATATCGAGGCAACTCCTGTATCTCCACCTCAAAAAGCTTGAGAAGGCAGGACTCGTCGAGAGCGAGCTCCGCCTTGAGCCAGATGACCCGAGGGCCAAGAAGTACTACCGGGCCAGGCCCTTCAAGCTCGTCATAGACAACGACGTGGTAAAGAACCTGGAGGGATGAAAATGCCCTGGGGAGGTGAGCATATGTCGACCCCAAGCGGATGGATAAGCATAATCCTCGGTCTGATTATACTCGTCGTGCTCATATTCGCGTTCTACCAGGTAAACAAGACCCTGAACGAGTTCAAGGTCGAGCTGGAGAAGCTGAAGAACGCCCTTGAGGAAACCAGGAGGAACACCGAGGAAGTCCGGAAGAAGCTCGAAGAGGTTTGATTCCACAACTTTATGACATAGATTTTAGCGTTCAAACGGAAACCTTAAAAGGGGTTAAACGCTTCTATTTTATTAGGTGATAGCGTGGGTGCCCTTCGAGACCCTAAGGTCATCGGCTCTGACAGGGTAACCGCCATAGGCCTCGGCACCTGGGGAATAGGTGGCTACGAGAGCCCCGACTACTCCCGGGACGAGGAGAGCGTTGAGGTTCTCCGATACGGCCTCGAACTCGGGATTAACCTCATAGACACCGCCGAGTTCTACGGTGCCGGCCACTCGGAGGAGCTCGTAGGCAAGGCAATTAAGGGCTTTGACAGAGACGAGCTCTTCATCATCAGCAAGGTCTGGCCCACGAACTTCGGCTACGAGAGGGCGAAGAAAGCGGTAAGGGCGAGCGCGAAAAGACTGGGCACCTACATTGACCTGCACCTCCTCCACTGGCCCGGAACCGAGTGGCGGAAGATAGAAGAGACCCTCCACGCCCTTGAGGAGCTGGTTGATGAGGGGGTCATAAGATACATCGGCGTCAGCAACTTTGACTTGGAGCTTTTGAAACGTTCTCAGGAGGCGATGAGGAAGTACGAAATCGTTGCCAACGAGGTGAAGTATTCGCTCCGCGACCGCTGGCCCGAAACGAGCGGTCTGCTCGACTACACGAAGAAGGAAAAGATTGCGCTGATAGCCTACACCCCGCTGGAGAAGGGTTTCCTCGCGAGGAACCCGTGCCTGGCCGAGATTGGGAGAAAATACGGAAAAACATCGGCCCAGGTCGCGCTCAACTACCTCATCTGGGAGGAGAACGTTATAGCAATTCCCAAGGCCGGCAGGAAGGAACACGTGGAAGAGAATGCCGGCGCTATGGGCTGGAGGTTGAGTGTGGAGGATAGGGAGAAAGCTAGGAGGTGTGTTTGATGTACGGATACAAGAACCGGATAGCGAGGGTGAACCTGACCGAGGGAAAGGTCACCTACGAGGAACTGCCCGACGAGATGATAAGGAAGTTCGTCGGCGGAAAGGGCCTCGGCTACTACCTGATTTACCGGGAGGTTCCGCCGGGAACCGACCCGCTCAGCCCGGCCAACAAGTTCGTCTTCGCCACCGGTGGATTAACCGGCCTGATTCCGGGTTCGAGCAAGGTCATAGCCGTTAGCAAGAGCCCCGAGACGAGACTAATCAGCGATTCAAGCGGTGGAGACGCCTTCGGACCCAAGCTCAAGGGACACTTCGATGCGATAATCATCGAGGGGAAGGCGGAAGAGCCAGTTTACCTGTACGTCCACGATGGAGAAGTCGAAATCAGGGATGCAAAGCACCTCTGGGGCAAGGGCAACTATGAGGTTGCCAAAGAACTCTGGAAGGAGCACCCGAAGGCCAGCATGGCGATGATTGGCCCGGCCGGCGAGAGGCTCAGCAGGATTGCCAACGTGATTTACGACACCGAGCGCGCGAGCGGAAGGGGCGGTCTCGGAGCAGTCCTCGGGAGCAAGAAGGTTAAAGCCGTTGTAGTTGAGCCCGGGGAGAAGCCACCGGTTGCCAGCCCTGAGGAGTTCCAGAAACTGTGGCAGGAGTTCTACGAGCACTTTGCGACCGACCCGAAGTACGAGCACCTGAGGAACTACGGGACGAGCGACGGAGTTAGGAGTTCCGCCTCGCTCGGAATGAGCCCGGCCTACAACTTCTCAAGGCCATACATTCCGGAGGAGCTGGCGGAGAGGCTGAGCGGGGACGAGGTCAAGAAGTACGAGGTGGAGCCGGAGTGGTTCGTCCACGGCAAGAGCTGTCCGATTAAGTGCGCCAGGTATGTAGAGGTCGAATACAAGGGCAGGAAAATCCGCGTAAAGCCCGAGTACGAGAGCATCGCAATGCTTGGAGCGGCGACCGGAGTGTTCAACTTTCCAGCGGTGGCCTACTTCAACTGGCTCGTCAACAACCTCGGCCTCGACAGCATAGCGACGGGAGCGACGATAGGCTGGTTCTTCGAGCTGGTCGAGAGGGGTCTCATAAGCGAGGAAGAGATAGGCTTCCCTGTCAAGGGCTTCGGCGACGAGGAAGCCGAGGAAAAGCTCATCAAGCTGATAGCCGAGAGGAAGGGCATCGGAGCGATTCTTGCCGATGGCGTAAAGAGGGCCTGCGAGAGGCTCGGTAGGGGTTGCGAGTTCGCGGTGCACGTGAAGGGCATGGAAAGTCCAGCCTGGGACCCGCGCGGAAGGAGAACCTACGCGCTCAGCTACGCCACCGCCGACGTTGGGGCGTCTCACCTGAGGGGCTGGCCGAGACCGCATCAGCTACCGAACCAGGGGCCGGCGAAGGAACTCGTGCCTTCGCTCATAGAGGGCAGGGACGAGAGCTACATCACCGACATGCTCGGAACGTGCAAGTTCGTGTCCTACAAGATGGAGGACCTTGCCAAGTTCTACTCGCTCGCAACCGGGGAGGAGTGGACGGTCGAAAGGCTCAGGAAGGTAGCTCAGGCGGTAGAGAGCATAGCCAGAATCCACGACGCCCTCGACTGGGTGACGCCTCCGCTCGACGATACGATTCCCCCGCGCTGGTGGGAGCCGGAGCCGGACGGGCCGGCCAAGGGCAACAAGGCCTTCATCGACTACAACGACTTCCTTGAGGCGAGGAGAGAGTTCTACAGGCTTAGGGGCTGGCACGAGGAGCTCGGCGTTCCGTTGCCGGAGACGATGGAGGAGCTCGGCTATCCTGAGTTCAAGGAAGACGCGGAGCGGGCTTTGGAAGTTGTGAAGAAGAGAATGGGCATGGAGTGAGCCCCAATACCTTTTATTTTTGCATGACTATGACGAACTGACATTAACACAAACCTGCTGTTTTTCAGTCTGGAAAGGTGAAAGGAAAGGAGTTTACCCCTTCAAAAACGCCTCAACCATGTTCCTCGTCTCGTTGAGCGCCTCCAAGGGGATACCCTTCGGCAGACCGCCGATTTCGCCCTTGACGTCCTTGAGAACGCCCTCTCCAGCGCCGAGGAACATGCCCTCACTAACTATTCCCCTGAAGTTGGCCGGCGGGAGCAACGCGACCGCCACGCGGTTTCCTTCCTTAACCGTTAAGTCGTTGGTGACGACCGTTATTGCCCTGTCGCCGATGTTGACGTTCGTAACCAAAAGCCTGTCGGCGTTGGGGTGCTTGGCGACGCTCATCACCTCGCTGACCTTGATGTCGACCGCTATAACCGGGTCGTTTATCTTGCCGAGGGCGAGGCGCCTGTCGAGGCCGAGTATCGTGTTCAGGAAGAAGCGAATCTTAGCAACCTGTTCCTCAACCTTCTCGCGCTCGTCCTTTGAGGCGTTGCTTATGAACTTGTGGTGCCAGTCCTCTCCGCCAAGGGCCTCGATTATTCCGAGGGCCTTCTCCTTCAGGGCCTTCATCTGGGGGGTCTCGATTAGCTCGTTCGGCTCTATGTAGCTGTAGCGCATCGCCTGTATCTCGGGAAGCATCTCCTTGCCGAGCTTTATCGCCTTCTTCTTGTCCCAGTGACCCTTGAACTTCGCCCCTTCAACCGTCTTCAGGAAGAGCTCTATCGCCTTCTCCGCCACCAGTAAGCGGTAGTCCTTGCTCGTGTCCCACATCTTCACCACCCTCGAGGGCATTCAAAACCCGTCTCTTAACGCTTTCGTCCCTTATCCCCTCGGCTATCGAGCGCGCCCTCGCCGGGTCCTTCCGGGAGTAGGCGAGTGCAACTTCGCCGAGGAGTTCCGATGACAGCCCCACGTCCCTGATGACGCCGGCCAGGATTAGGGGCTCCTCGAGACGGCCGATTTTGAGCATCTTCCTGGCTATCGAGAGAATCTCGCCGTCCCTCGGCTGGAACTTTCCGACGAGAATCAGGTCGAGGGCATCGTTGAAGACCTTTCTCGCAAGGTAGGGCCTCTCGTGGAGGAAGAGCCAGTAGCTCAGGTGGAGCATCTCAACTGCCCTGTCCTCCAGCGGGAGGAAGCGCATCACCTCGATGGCCCTCTCGACGTCGCCTTTCTCTATCAGCTCGGTGACAACGGCCCTGCCATGCTTGAGAACGTCTTCGATGAGCGCAATCTTGTCTGAGAGGTGTTTGGCCTGGAGCTTGAAGAAGAGGGAGTCGTAGATGTCGCGGGCGAGTCGGTAAAAGGCCAGAGCCTTCTCGTTGGGAATCTCATCGGCGCTCTTCTCGATGAGCCTCGCGACCCGGCGGAGCGTTTCAAGGGCCCTTGAACTCAACCCCCTCGCGCGCTGGATTTCATCAACTGCCTCGCTGAAGAGTATGTAGGCATCGCCGTACCTGTCAGCCAAAACGAGGTTCCTCGCGATTCCCGCCAAAGCCTCGCCCCTGAGCCTCGGCGATGGGAGGGACTTCGCAAGGCTCACCGCCCGCTCGAAGTAGAAGGAACCACCCTTCTCGCGGTCGAGGATGTAAAAAGCTCTGCCGACGAGCGAATATGCTATCGCCCTCTCGTAGGTGCCGATGACCTTCTCAACCGCTTCAAGCATCTCGGAGAGAACCTCCTCGCGCGGGAACTCTGTCATGACCAGGCTGAGCGCTAAAATCCTCTGCAGAGGGTCGTCTAAGGACCTCGCCCGCTCAAGGGCGCCCTTGAAGTCACCGGCGTTGAGCCTCTCCTTCACCGATTCCACAGAAACCACCGGACGATTAAAATAGTGCCAAAACCTAAAAAGGGTTACCCCTTCATCTTCCTGTCCCAGTTCTCGAGCATCTTGTCCAGAGCTAAGAGGCTGTTCAGCCTGAGGCGGACGCGCTTGTTCTCCCAGTCTATCGAACCCTTAAACTCGTTGAGGAGCTCGAAGACCTTCTCGGCTTCTTCCCTCGGCAGGTACTTGCCGTAGAACTCCTCACCGCAGTGGGGACACTTGAAGGCGAACTCCTCGACGGCCTCGATAAACTTTTCGCGGTCCTTCAGCATCTCCTTGGCGTTCTCAAGGCTGAGCATCTGCTCAATCAGCTCCCCCCAGTCGAGGGGCTTTCCGCACAGCGGGCACTTCGCCATCTCAATCACCCGTTCTCCCTGAGGAAATTCTCAATCTCCTTGAGGATTAGCTTTATGGCCTTATCAAGGTTGGCCCTTCCGTTTGCCCCTGCGGCCCCGGCGTGGCCACCGCCAGAGCCTTCAATGACGGGCCCGACCTTCTCCATGATTTTCCCGAGGTGGAGGCCCTTCTTCACGAGGCTCTCTTTGGCCCTTGCAGAAATCCTAACGCCCTTCTTCTCGCTTCCGACTATCGCTATGTCGGCCCCAAGCTGGAGGAAGACCTTGCAGGCGTAGGATTCGTATGCCGAGACCTTTGAGACGGCGATGATGTACTTCCTGAACTTCCTGATTTCGAGCCTCTGGCAGGCCTTTAGGACGGCCATCCTCCGGGCGTTGTCGGTGTTTTCGTCGCTGGCAGGGGCAACGAGGGAAAATACCTCCCCCATCTGGAGCGGAAACCTCTCCAGTATCTCGCTCACCGCTTTGAAGGTCTTCGCGTTCGCGAAGCGGAAGTTGGCCGTGTCGGTAACGATTCCCGCCAAGAGAGCCCTCGCGCTTTCCTCGTCGGCAAAGCCGAGGTACTTGAACAGCTCCCACACGATTTCGGCGGTTGATGTCCTTGAGGAGTCAACAACCGCTATGTCGGCCTTAATCGGTCTCTCCTTCTCGACGTGATGGTCAATCAGGATTACCGTCTTCCCCTTCGGAATCTCAATCGGTTCGAGCTGTTCGAGGGAGGAGGTGTCGAAGATTACGACGACGTCTTCCTCAACGGCCGGGTTTTTCTCAACGGGGACGGGCGAGAGCGTCAAAAGCCTTTTCGCGTAGGAGGAAACACTCTGGGCAACGCCTATCCTGACCCTCTCAACGCCGATAAACTTGAGATAGCGGGCGAAGGCTATCGCCGAGCCAAGGGAATCGGGGTCGGCGTTGTGGTGGCAGAGGAGGAGGTAAGATTTATCCCGCGAGCGCTCGAGAAAGCGCCTAAGCTTGAGCTTTCCCTTCATTAGCAATCTCCCTCAGCTTTCTCTCCACAGCGTCGTAGGCCTTCTCGAGGGCCTCGTCAATCAGCCTCTCGACGTCCACCTTGACGAAGACAGGCACTTCGAGGTAGACCTCGATTTCGAGGTTGAGCGTTTCTTCCCGGTTTATCCTCGTGGTCACCTCAATGTCCTTGACGTCGCTCCTGTTGAGGGCGTCGAAGACGTGCTTTATTATGACCCTCTGGGCCAGCTCTCCTATTTCGATGAGCTGTTCTTCGCTCAGCTCTGGAAGACCAATGTTAATAACGCCCCTCCGCCCCATGCCCATCACCGGGGGAGAAAAGGAAATCAGCCCGCCGTCGGGCGGAGCGAGCTCTGTATCTTGGCTGTAAGCTCTTTGAGCTTCTCGTTGAGCTTCTTCTCCTGCCTCTCAAGGGCACTGAGGCGGACTTCAAGGGTTTCGACCTTCTCCTTGAGCTCCTCTACGGCCTTGGCCTTGTCGGTCTTGACGATGAGCGTTCCAACGGTCTTGTAGACGACCGCGTCGTCAGGGAGCTTTTCAATCTCCTCAAGGGCCTTCTTGGCCTCGTTGAGTTCGAGCTGGACCTTCTGCTTCTGCTGGACGAGAAGCTGAAGCTGCTGCTGGTAGCTCTCAAGCTGGGCCAGCATAGACTGAACCTGTGGCGGGATACCCTGCATGACAACACCTCCGTAATCGTGATGCCGGGTTAGAATAAGGGCGGGGCTTTAAATAGTTTAGGTAGGGCTCAAACTCACTGGGACGAGGTTGGGGAGCTCAACTTTCCGGCCAGCTGGTAGAGGACGGTGCCAATCGCGAAGCCCACGACGACGAGCCCGGCGAGGAAGAACCACACGACGTCATCGTCGCACCTCGGGGTGCAGTTACCCCTGATAATTGCGTAGGTAACCACTGACGCGAGTGTTACGGTAGCCGTTGAGGTTACGAGAAAAAGCCCGGACTGGACGTTTGTTTTGCGGAGGAAGAGAGGCGAGGCCACTGCCGGCATTGAAAGGCCAATCGCGATGGGCAAGAGGTCAAAGAGCAGATTCGGTTCATCACCGGAGAGGGGCAACTTGATAAGCGCGAATATTATGAGCAAGTAGGCGAAATAAATGGACAGTGCAAAGAGGGGAGTGGAGATACCGCGAAGCCTCATTCTCCCCATCTCCATCTCGCAGTTGAGAGGTACGGGAGGCAATTATATGGATTAAACTTCCAGAGAATCCATCGCGACCTTAATCCACCTGAGGTAGGAGTTCAGCGTTCCCCGTAAGGCCGAGTTGTCTTTAGCCAAAAATTGGATTACTATTCTCCTCCCATCGAGAAGGAAATCAATCCTGCTCCGCCTGTAAGGGACGGTCTTGTGCTCGTAGAGGACGCTCTCATAGACAACCCTGGCCGTTTCCTCGTCGGGAAAGGCGAGCTCAATCACTCCCTCGATTGGCCAGACTTCCTCAGAAGGGCTTCCTTGTAGTCCCATCTCCGCCCGTCCTCCATAATCCAGATTTTCACGAGGATTAACGGCCCAACGGGCCTGTCTTTTGTAACGTCAAAGCGGTAGAAGTTTACGGCCATTCCCCTCGGGTAGTTCTCGATTACGCCGATTACGTCCGTGTTGTTCTTGTCCGCTATCGTCTGGAGGCTCTTGTTACCCCTCGGCACAAATTTTCCGCCGGTAAGCTCGGCGAAGGCCTGGGCGAAGGCCGTATGGTCTATTCCAACGCGCTTGGCTGTGGTTACGACGAAGGGCATCTCCTCGCGGATTGGCCTGATGTCCCTAAAACCGATTTCACGCTGGAGCTTGATGCCGTGGAGGTAGAGGTAGCCAAGGTAGCCCCAATCCTCGGGGTCAACCTTGATGAAAGTCATCTTGAGCGGGTTGCCCTTCCAGACGTTGATTATCAGAAGTCGTTCGTAGTTCCTGTCGTAAGCCTCCATGAGAAGGTCTTGGATGGTCTTCTTTCCCCTGGTCAGGTAGAGCGAGTTGGGAAAGACCTTTTCCAGGTCGTGGCCGAAGCTTCTCGTCCTCCTCGTCGGTCTGTGGGAAGTCGTTATCAGCATCATGGCAATCACTCGTAGGGGCTTGTTGATAAAAGCCTTTCGAAAGAAAAGGCTCAGATGGCCTTAACCCTTCTCGCGACCCTCGGGCGGGGCTTGTAGAGTATCTTGCTTCCGCAGTAGGGACAGCGGACCTCTCTGGTCGTGGCGAGGTCGAGCTCGACCTCCTTACCGCACTTGGCACAGCGGTAGACGGCAACTACCATAGGAATCACCTCAAAGGAAAAGAATCAGGCCTTGGAAGCGACAACGCGCTTCGCGACCTTTCCTGCCGGAGTGGTCGGCAGGTAGGCACCGCCGGCGAAGGTGGCACCGCACTTCTGGCACTGCCATATGCCGGTGCTTATCCTCCTGACGGCCTTCCTTCCGCAGACGGGACAAACGTGCTTCTGCTTCATCTTGGCCTCAACGGCCGCGACCCTTCTTCTAATCTTGAGACCGTACCTCGGACCGAACCTTCCGGCTGAACCAACCTTAACAGTCCTTCCCATGAGCATCACCCCAAAGTTAAGCATTCTCGGAGACTGGAGAGTGTTCCCGGGGACGTTTTATAAACCTTTGCATAACTACGGACATCGAGCTTTTTCGTTCTTAATAAACCTTGCGCTGAAGCTTTTGCACAGCCTTGGGAAAGGCTGGCGAAAGGAGCGCCCTTCTCACCAAAGAGCAAGAAGTCAGGTGTGCACTCTCAAAGTGGGAACTTCAACGCGAGTTTAACATTAAAGGAGCTCAGTGAAACAGTTTCAACGTATTTTTAGCGTCCTTCGGACGCCGTTTGGAGAGTGAAACACTCACCAAGCAAGCTTTTGGGAAAAGCTTGACCAAAAGAGTTAAACCCTCTCAAAAAGGGCAGGGAAGGAGTGCATGCATCCCCAAGTAACCCGTTGGAGTTGGGTTTGCTTTAATAAGGGCTCTTGGGAAAGGTGTTTAAACTCGAAACGCGCCCGAAGGGCGCTAACGGGAGGAAACACGCTCGAGAACGGCGAGTTTGGGAGCAAACCCACCCGAGATGAACCCTTTTAAAGAGCATGCCTAATTTTGATGAAACTTTTCACCAGAAAAATTTCCCCGCCAGCGCTTTCGTCAGAAAGGGCTGTACTGGTGGGCCCGCGGGGATTCGAACCCCGGACCTCCACCTTGTCAGGGTGGCGTCATAACCAGTCTAGACCACGGGCCCAACCCAAGGATGGTGGACCGGCCGGGATTTGAACCCGGGGCCTCCGCCTTGCCAAGGCGGCGCTCATACCAGGCTGAGCTACCGGCCCACTTCCAGTGACGCCGTTATCTCCTTTCTGGGCGGGTTTATAAATTTTGCGGTCGGGGACATCTTTCAGATACCCATCGAAAAGCTAATATGCATCTCTGCCAACATTGAACCGGTGATTGGGATGAACCCGATTGAGGAAGCCGAGAAGATTAAGGACCAGATAATAGCCTGGCGCAGGGACTTCCACATGTGGCCAGAACTTAAGTACGAGGAGGAGAGGACCTCGAAGATTGTGGAGGAGAACCTCCGCGAGTGGGGTTATAAGATAAAGCGCGTTGGAACTGGGATAATAGCCGACATCGGCGAGGGCGAGAAAACCATAGCGTTACGTGCAGATATGGACGCGTTGCCGATTCAGGAGGAGAACGACGTCCCCTACAAGTCCCGCGTTCCCGGAAAGATGCACGCCTGCGGTCATGACGCCCATACGGCCATGCTCCTCGGAGCAGGAAAGATAATCGCCGAGCACATCGAGGAGTTCAACGGCAGGGTCAGGCTAATATTCCAGCCCGCCGAGGAGGGCGGAAACGGGGCCTTGAAGATGATTGAGGGAGGCGCCCTTGACGGTGTTGATGTAATCTTTGGCTTCCACGTGTGGATGGAACTGCCGAGCGGAGTCATTGGAATCCGCGACGGTCCTTTCCTGGCAGGGGCAGGGTTCTTCACGATAAAGTTCAGGGGCCTTGGGGGACACGGAGCTTACCCACACTTCGCAAGGGACCCCATTCCAGCGGGAGCTGAAGCAGTGATGGCACTCCAGACAATCGTTAGCAGGAACGTGTCGCCCTTCGAGACCGCAGTGGTCAGCGTCACAGCCTTCAACGCGGGAACGGCGCACAACGTAATCCCCGAGGAGGCCGAACTTAAAGGAACCTTCAGGTTCTACAACGAGGAAGTCGGAAAGCTCATCGAGAAGAGGATTGAAGAGATAATTTCGGGCATAGCGAGGGCCCACAACCTTGAGAGCAAGAGCGAGATTGTTGAACTCGTTCCGCCGACCATCAACCACAAGGAAATGGCTGACTTCGCAAGGACGGTGGCAGAAAAGTACGGATTCAGGCATGGAGAGGTTCCGCCCTCAATGGGTGCAGAGGACTTTTCGTACTACCTCCAGCGTGTCCCCGGAGCCTTCCTCGCCCTCGGAATCAGAAACGAGGAAAAGGGAATAATCTATCCGGCACACCACCCGAGGTTCGACGTTGATGAGGACGTCCTTCACCTCGGTACCGCGATGGAAGTGGCGCTCGCCAAGGAGTTCCTCAGGTGAGCTCCTTCGTGAGTATTTTGATTTTTCGTATTTTTTCGGCACCAAAGCTTTCAACTTCTCCTGGAAGGGCCGTTAGAGCCCGTTTGAATCCGAGAGCCCTTGCCCTCCCGAGAAGGGGCTTGAGGTCCTCGACCCTACCCCAGAGGAGAACCGCAACCCCATCCCTGCCAGGCAAGTTCCTGAGCGCGTAGTAGGACTCCCCAACCCTTCCGGACTCGACAGTGTAGTGTATCCCCGCGAGGCTGTCCTTAAACGCAGAGAAATACATGCTGTACGAGCTCTGAAAACGACCCGCGACGAGCTCAAGCTCTTTAACGTCATCCCAGCTAAAGACAGAGGGTTCTGTCTTTCCCTCCCCCTTCAATGGAACCCACACGGTAGTCCCCTCAAAGGGTTTCATATCAAACCCAAGGCGACGGTAGAAGCCCTCCGCTTCCTTTTCAGGCTGAACCGTCAGCATCTCCACTCCTCTTTCCCTCGCAACGTCCTCAACGAACTCCATCAGCGCCCTGCCTACGCCTTTTCTCCTGTAATCGGGGTGAACCTCTATGAGGTCAACGTGCCCTATCCTCCTGATTTCCCAGTTGATTGGCTCCTCTGAGAATAGCACTTCCACTTCGCCGACAACCTTTCCGTTGAGCTCCGCCACCGCAACAAGCTGGTCATCGAGCAGGAGGTTGTTGAGGTGAATCGCGAGGGTCTCAACGGCCATCCAGGGGCCTCCAGCAGAGTAGCGCTCGTAGAGGGTACCGCTTACATTTTCTCCAGCGGTGTGGAGCTCAACGATTCCTCTAATGTCGTCAAGGGTCGCCCAGCGGATTCTCATCGTCCTCACCCAGGTAGCCGAACTTCTTGAGGATGTGGATTATCGCCTCAGCCCCGCCGTCCCCGTAGGGCTTCCTGGTAACGTAGTCAGCTTTCTGCTTGAGGCTCTCGGGGGCCTGGGCGATGGCAACGCGGTAGCCGACAACTCTAAAGGCATCGAGGTCGTTCTCACCGTCACCGACGTGGGCAACTTCGTCGGGCTTTATCCCGAGAAACTCGCAAGCCTTCTCTATTCCTGTTCCCTTGTTAATCCACGGCTTCTTCACGTGGATTGCGAAGCCCGAATCAACCGCCACCAGGTTAAGCCCCAACTCCTCTATGATTTCCCTGACAGCCTCAACGGGAACCGTTCTCCTCAGGACGAGACCTGCCTTCCGCTCCATCGTCGAGTAGCTCAGCTCGGCCTCTGGATGGCGTTTCTTCAGCTCGCTCCACAGAATCCACTCCTCGTCCATATCCGTTAGAAAAACGCGCTTCCTCATCGTTCCCTCGCCCTTCAGCGAGAGCGCCCCGCCGTCTTCAGCTATAACCGGCCCGCTCGTTCCTATGAAAACGGCCGCGGCTTCAGCGAATGGAACGGAGTTCCCTGTGACCAGCATTACCGGAACGCCGAGCCTCTCGGCGAGCCTTATGGCCTTCAGGGCGTCGATGCTCAGCGTTCTGTCGCGGTACGTTATCGTGCCGTCTATGTCGAGGGATATCGCCTTAATCCTCATTCTCTCACCCGAAGACGGGAAAGGTTGCGGGATTATAAGGCTTTGCTTTCAATGGTCTTTCATGATTTCCCTCAAAACGCTCGTCGCGTAAACCCCCTTAGGAAGGAAGAAGCGGAAGCACATTCCGGTTCCGGGGACGTAGCCGTAGGTCATGCCTACCGGCCGGATTAGAAGTTCCCGCCTCCCACCGGGTTCTGCCATCGGCTTCGGGAGCTTTTTGAAGGTTTCAAGGGTTATTCCCTCCTCTTCAAGAATTTCCCCCTCAAGTTTGCCCGGAAGTCCCCTGGCTCTCCTCATCGCGAAGCCGAAGAGCGGGCCCGAAACCATCGCCTCGCCCTTCTTTACCTTCTCGCGGACGAAGTCGAGGTTCGTCTCGGTGACTCGATAAGTTCTGTCGCGGTACGGAATGCCACCCTTCACCTGAACCACGATATCGCCGACGAGCGGTTCACTGAGCGGTAGCTCCTCGATTCTTCTCGACAGATAGAGGTTGAAGAGGTAGCTCTGGTAGGAGTGAATGAAGATGCGCATTATCGGGAGCGGGAGCGAGAGGAAAGCCTTTCTCCAGCTTCCTGTCTTCTTGTAGGTGTAGAGCAGGGTTCTCTCGTAGCGGAGGAAGCGCGGGAACTCCTCCAGGGCCCTGTCAACGTCGCCCGTCTCCCAGAAGTTCTTTCTGGCTTCATCGCCCTCCATGCTCCCGTCGGCGTAGCCGAGAAAGAGCCTCGCCGCTTCCTCAAACTCCCCCTGCAGGAGGAGCTTTCCAATAAGGTGGTTCACAACCCTTCTCTCGCCGAAGCGCTGGTAGCCGAAGTAGTTGGGGAAGCCCCCTTTCCCGCGGAGTTCCCGGATTATCTCCCTGGCCCTTTCAAAGGCGTCCTCGCCGACGTCCCTGACAATTATCCTGAACCTGTTGCCGAGCAGGTAACCGAGTTTAATGAATCTCCCGTAGGAGACGAACCTCAGCTCGACGTCCCGGATTTGAACCGACTCAACTTTCTCCTTAGCCTCCGCTGGCACGCTTATGTACTGATAGGTTACCGCGTGCCTGTCTTTAGTTCCGGCGAAACCTATATCGCGGTGGCTTATCCCGGCGCGCTTGGCGATTTCCTTGATAACTGCCATCGTGTCCCAGTTGCGCTTTTTGAGGAGGAAAATCGCGTGCTTCATTCCCCCAAAGATTTGGGGGAGAGGTTCCTCAATGACAACGAAGTCCTCGGGAAGGGCTTTGATTCTACCACCTATCCCCGGCTTCTCGCTCAGGTGCCGGAACTGAGAAAAAAACTCGCGGTAGTCCATGACTCACACCAGCTTTAAATGGCCGGTAACCTTATCGACAAGCTCCTCGGGGCCAGGTCCGATGGCGAGAACAGTAACCGTCCCGGGCGGAATCTCCGTTAGTCCTGCATCCCTTATGAGCGCCGTCGGGAGTCCGAGCCTTTCGGCTTTTTCCTTGAGCTGGAACAACTCCTCAAGGTTCTCGGCCTTGACGACGACCTTCTTCTGTCCCTCGTTGAACCAGGCCCTGAACCACTCGGGCTTTTCCTTCTGGGCCTTCAGGGTGGCGGTTACTGCGCCGTGAGCTACTTGAACCGCGAACTTGCCCTTGCTGAGCTTCAAATCTTTCCTTGAAACGATAACTTGCTTGTACTTGAACACGCTCATGGGAGAAAAGGGATGGAAGGGATTTAAAAAATTGACTAAGGTTAAAGTAGCTCTATCTCAGCCTCTTCCTCGTCCTTCTTTGGCAGTCCTCCCGGGCGCCTCTGCTTCTTCCTCAGGACTTTCTCCTTGAGGGCCTCGAGTTCGCGCCAGTAGTTGTACGTGACACCCGCGAGGACGAGGGTTACCAGGATGAAGATTATCGCCAGGGGTTTCCAGGGGTTGCTCTCCTTCTTCTGCGGAACGTAGGCAGAGGCAACGGTAAGTATCTGCTCCGCTATGGGAGTGGCGTTGTCCATCTTCGCGAGGGTCTGGTTGATGTACGCTGGAAGCTCCTCGGGCTTGGGCCAGACCTTTACTTCCTTGACAATGACCTCCGGCGGGATGCTGTTCACGGTTGCAACGGTTCCAAAGTTAACCTCGTGGGCGTTTCCAAGGGGGTCGAGATACCTGAGCGTAGCCTTTACGAGGGATAAGTTCTCCCCGAGAACCTGCAGGGGAACCTTGACGGTCTTAACCTCGCCGGCCTTTATCGTGCCGAGGTTCAGCACGGTTTGACCCTTCAGTGCCTTCGGGTAGGTAAGCACCAGCGTCGCGTTCTGGATGAACTCGTAGGTCGGGTTGCCCTTCGAGGCCTGAACGGTCAGGGCGAGCGTTACAGTGCTGTTCACCTTAGCGGTGACGTAGTTGCTCCAGGTGCCGTTGTAGGCGAGGGCGTTAAGGGAGAGCTTGGGGATTGCATAGACCTCGATGTCAGTGAGCGGGGCGGAGTAGATGGTCTTCATCTTGCCAGTCTCAAGGCTCTGGTCGTCGTAGTAAGTCACGAGAACCTTGCCGATGTCGAACTTGCCGACCTTCGTCGGCCTGAGGACGTAGACGAGCATCGGGAGCTTGGTAAAGGCGGGGAGGTTCTTTATCTGCCAGCTCTTGGTCATACTGACGAGCTGGAACCCGTTTGGAATCGGTGCCGCGACGTTGAGCTGATACGCATCGCCCCTGCCAAGGTTCTCAACGCCTATCGAGAGCACTATGTCCTGTCCGAGGAGAACCTTCTTCGGGACGGCAGTTATGTTGGCCACAACCTTCGCAGAGCGGAGGATTGGGGTGACCTCAGCGTCGATTGGACCGTAGACCTTGAGTATAGCCCTCTTGTAGTCGGGTTGGGTCTTTGAGATTGCAACGAGGAACGGGGTTCCGGGGATTGCTTTGGGAACGTCGCCGGCGTCGAGGGTGTAGGTTGCGATGGTTTTGTTGAGGGTGTAAACTTCAACCCTCGCCATATCGGGAATCACGGAGAGGAGCTTGAAGTAGTAGGTGGTGCCGTTGTACTTAACCGGGAGCCTCTCCCCAACGTAGATTATGTCGTTGTAAAGAATCGTCGTCTCAACAACCGGTGTTACCGTTGGTGAGGTCTCCTCTCCGGGGGCAGTTATCTTGAGTGTTGTTGAAGCCACCCTGGGGACGTAGAGGTTGATAACGGCACCGCTGTTCTTGGTCGTGTTGACGACCTCGATGGAAAGGTAGTTAACGTAAGTGTGGGTGTCGTCGAGCTTGTAAGAAACGGACCTGGACTGACCCTTTGGAATCTCAAGGGTGTAAGTGGTGCCGTAGGGCATGGTAACCGTGAATGTCGCGTCAGTGTCCGAGGCGGACTGGAGCTTTATTTTTATTGGGGGGAACCCTGTAGGAAGGCTGAACTCGGTTCCAACGGGTATCGCCTTGCTGGAGTACAGCTTTGTGAGCGGAGAGCTTATCGTTATGAGCACGGACTTAGAGTCACTCTTAATCCACAGCACGGAAACGTTTAGGAGCATCTTATCGGGGTCTGTTGACGGATACGCAAGCGAACCGCCAACCTTCAGAACGTCACTCATTTTCCCATCGGGGCCCTCTATCGTCAGATACACGCTACTCCAGTCCAGGCTCGCATCGGTGAACTTAACAGTGTACGGGCCCAGCTGGGCACTGCCTCCGAGGGGCAGACTGATACCTGTGACACTGGCGTACTTAATGTCCGACGCACCGACACTCCCGATGTGAAGTGCGGATAAAGAGACGAGTACCGCCAAGATTAAAGCCACGAGTTTTCTCATTATGCATACCTCCGTACACCAATATGTACACAATTGCCTACACAATGAAAGGGAGGAAGGTATAAAGGCCTTACGGTGTGAGCCTCTTCCTGTCCCTCGGGAACAGGATAACCTCTCTGATGTTCGGAAGGTCGAGCATCTGCTTTATCAGCCTCTCGGCTCCGAGGCCGAAGCCACCGTGAGGGGGCATTCCGTAGCGGAAGGCCTTGAGGTAGAACTCGAAGCTCTCCGGGTTGAGCCCCTTCTCCTTAATCTGCTCGACGAGAACGTCAACGCGGTGCTCCCTCTGGCCACCGGAGGTTATCTCGACGCCCCTGTACTCCAAATCGAAGGCCCTGCAGATTTCCGGCTTATCGTCGTACTTCATTATGTAGAATGGCTTGGCCTCGCTCGGGTACCTGTAGAGGAAGTAGAGCGGAGCGTTCTCACTCTCCATCATGTACTTCCCGAGAAGTCTCTCGCCCTCGGTATCTATGTCTTCGCCCCACGGGATTTCCTTCCCGAGGTCCGCCAAAATCTCAAGGGCCTTATCGTAACTCAGCCTCGGGAAGGGCAGTTTCGGCTCCTCCAGCTCGAAGTTGAGGGTTTCGAGTTCCTTCGCGTTGTGCTCGCGGACGTAGTTGATTGTGTGAGCCACGAGCCTCTCAAGGAGCTCCATTACCTCCTCCTCGTTCTCGATGAAGGCCATCTCCGCGTCAATGCTCCACGCCTCGTTTAAATGGCGCGTCGTGTTGTGCTCCTCCGCCCTGAAAATCGGCGCTATCTCATAAACCCTGTCAAGACCGCTCGCCATCATAATCTGCTTGTAGAGCTGAGGACTCTGGGCTAAGAAGGCGTCTTTCTCGAAGTACTTCATCGGAAAGAGCTCGGTTCCGCCCTCGGTTGCCGTAGCTATAATCTTGGGCGTGTGAATCTCGATGAAGCCGTTCTCGTGGAAGAAATCCCTTATCGCCTTGAAGACGCTCGAGCGTATCTTGAAAATCGCCATTACCTCGGGCCTTCTGACGTCCATGAAGCGGTTGTCCAGGCGGGTGTCGAGCTCGGCCTTGACTTTACCGGTCGGGTCGAGGGGCAGAGGCGTTTCCGCCCTGCTGAGGACCTCAAGCTTCTCCGGGAGAATCTCAAAGCCGAGCTTCGCCTTGGGCGTGAAGTTAACGATTCCCTCGACCGCGACGACGTCTTCGCTGTTGAGCTTTGGAATGAGCTTGAATATCTCGGGGTCAACCTTCTTCTTGGGGGCGGTAACCTGGACTATTCCCTCCCTGTCCCTGAGCCAGAGGAACTTGATTCCGCCCAAGTCCTTGACTTCCCACACCCAGCCGGCCACTTTAACGCGCTGGCCGTTGAGTTCCTCGGTTATCTCGCTCGAGTAGTGCGTCCTGTACATGGCCATCCCCAGAAGGAGTAGGGGCGAGCTTTTAAAGGTATTCGATGCACGGGGGAGAAACAAAGAAACCCGAGAAAGGTCAGACAAACGAAATCTTGACTTCCTTCCCGACTATCTGGCTCAGGACGCTCTCGAGTATCTCGGGCTTCTCCGGGAGCTTCTTCCGGTCCCTGCCGAAGACGAGGACCTTGTAGTAGGTCTCTCCGCCGGGCCTGTAAACCACGTTGACGCCGAAGACACCGGCCGGGTAGAGCAGGTCGGAGGCGAGCTTCTTGAGCTCATCGGTTGATTCCGCCTTCATGCCCTCGATGACCCTAACGCGCTTTCCGAGCTCCCTTATGAGGGTCTTTATGTTCTTTCCGCCCTTGCCGATGGTTATCGGGACGTCTCCCTCTCCGACAACAATAACTATGAGGTCTCCAGCCTCGACGGCCTTCTTGAACTCGATGTCAACGTCGCCGAGGAGCTTGTAGAGTAAGCGTGCAACCTTAACGTCCAGCTCGGAGATTATACCCTCCTGGAGCTTTTTCTCGTCAGCGGGGCAGAGAATGTCGTCGGTCTTGAGACAAACCTCACAGATTGGCGCCTTCACGTTCTCACCTCCTTAGAATGACCTTGATGGGCTAACCCTTAATTCAGGAAGCCCTTTAAAAAGGTTATTATGTGGCTCGAAAGGGGAAGAACTCAAAGCTCGCCTTCGATTTCCCGCCGAATTCTCTCGATGAACTCAACGGTAAAGCGGTGCCTGCCCTCGGCGATGCGCTTCGCGGTTTCGGTGTACATTAAATCCTTGAGCTTGAGTATCTTCTCCTCAAAGTGCCTGAGGGAAGCCTCTATGTCTCTGCCGTGCTCGCCGGAGTACATGAAAACGCGCGCGATTCCTATGGCCCCTATTGCGTCGAGCTTGTCGGCATCGCTGAGTATCTTCGCCTCGAGAGTTCTCGGCTCTGGACCCCTTGAAAAGCGGTGGGCCTCGATTGCATGAGCAACAGCCTCTGCCTTTTCCTCCGGATAACCAACGCCAAGAAGGAAACGCTTCGCTATCTTAGCGCCCTCCAGAGCATGGTCTTTAACTTTGCCGGCGTCCTCAAGGGGTCTCGCTATGTCGTGGAGAAGCGATGCTAGGGCCAGAACCTCGAGGTCCGCCCCTTCCTCTCTGCCTATGTGCATGCAGAGGTTGAAAACTCTCTCCACGTGGCTGAATCCGTGCGTCCCTTCTCTCTCGAAGAAGCCCCTCGCGAACTCGCGCGTTCTCTCTATTAGCTCCCGCGTCCTGGCGTCGGGTATGAACTCCTCAAGCTTCATAGCGCATCGGTTGGAGAAAAAGGAAGGGGTTTAAAAGCCTTTGGCGTTGTCAACGCGCCTCTTCTCCTTCAGCAGGTGAACGCTCTCAGTGAAGACGCCACCGTCGTGGACTTCCTCATCCCTCGTGAACTCCCAGTGACCGCCGGTTTCAAACCTGCCGTCCTTGATGACCTTTCCAATCTCCCAGAGAAGGTTCTTCAGGGCCTCGTTTCCCTTTAAGGCTGGACCGCGAATCGTCTGCGCGGCTCTCACGACACCTTTATCAAGGTAAAGGCGCCAGGAGGTTCCCCCGTTGTGAACCCTGAGTTCACCCCTGTGAGTGGTGAGCACGAGGAGGAGTGAATCGAGGTCCCATCCGGGAATCTCCTCACTTATAACACCGTTCTCCACCCTGATTGAGGGGTTCTCGCGGAGGATTTCGGTGACGTCTGCTTCATAAAGCTCAACGGCCCTGACCTTTTTGGACCTGGAAACGCGGGACATCTCCTCAAGGGCGGACTCGCCTTCCAGACGAGTGCCGTTTAATACGTCCTCAACGAGTGCCCCCATAATTTGTCCCGCCGAAACGAGAACGTAGCCAGTTTTTAGCGTCTCGCCGTCGCGCCATGAGGCCTTAAGGTAACCCTGCTGAACCTTCTCAAGAAGCTCCTTAGTGCTGTTAAAATCAACAACAACCCCAAGAAACTTTCCGGGCAACATCTCAACCACCCTACAAAATTAAGTAAAAGAAAGGCTCACAGCATCGAGGCGACCTTCTGGGCGTTCCTCTTGAGGTAAATCCTGACGAGACCGAGGTTGACCTTCGGGTCCGTGAGAACCGTCAGGACAGCGTTTTCACCCGCCTCGACGGTGATGATTTTGCCCTTCGGCGATTCGAGCGTGACCATGTCAACGGCTTCCTCGTGGAAGACCTCGTTGGACACGTTGAGTGCGGTACCGTAGATGGTCGCGACCATCGCCGAGACGCTCTCAACGTCTATCGTCCTGTCGCTCGCCTGGCCCTCAATGAGGAGACCGTCCTTGCTCACTATCGCGACTCCCTTGACGCCATCAACCCTGAGAAGGTCGGCAATAACGTTCTCAAACATTCACATCACCCCAGAATCAGCATATCAACTTCAACGTGCTTGTCCGAAACGCGGATTTCCTTAATCAGGACGTTCTTTCCGCTGAACTTCTTGATGGCAACCGCTATGGCGTTGGCCATCGGGTAGAGTACAGGCTTCATTCCCTTCTTCTCGAGTAGCTGAAGGGCGTACAGGTCCATCGGGTTATCGAGCTTGAGCGTTACTTTGTTGCCGTCAACCTGAATCTCGCCCTTCTCCGCGAAACCGAAGGTGTTTATCATGACCTCGGTGAAGCGGTTAAGCAGTTCCTGGGGGTCGTTGCTCCCCTCAAAGTCAAGTCCATACTCCTCCATCATGGTGTTGAGGAGTTCTTCACCTATGGAGTTCCCGAGACCCCTGGCCCCGGCTCCCAATACCTTATAAATCCCGTAAAGGATTAGGTTGTTTACCTTAGTTGCCATTTCTTCTGACCTCTCATCCATCCTTTCCACGACCTTCGCCTCCGTCATGGGGATTTCACCCATATCGGATTTCTTTATTATACTTCCAAGTCGTTACTGACCAAAAACACTTGGCCAGAGCACTGTCGAAAAATAACCGGGAGTTGAGGGTTTATAATTTTTACCGCGGAATATTTGGAAAAAGGATATAAACACCTTCTAATATACAACCAATTTGGTGTGCCAAGTGAAGAATTCAGGAACAAAAAGGGGTAGAAAACGAATAGAACTAAGTGATGAAATTAAGCACAAAATATTAACTCTGAAAAAAAGACAATTGACGATTAAAGAAATCACCGAGACTCTCAGGGAGGAGGGCATTTCGGTCTCCGAGTATCAAGTCTGGAAGGTTCTTAAACTGAGTGAGCTGGACAGATTTTATGAGGAGTTTCTGGACGTCGTTACCAGCTTTGAAAAAGTTCTGGCCGTTCTAATCATAAAAGTCGACACGAGGTTCAAGTTGCTGACCCTCATCGATGTCGCAGAATTTGCTGTACTCGACGCGGATATTCTCGAGAGAGTAACCCTTCGCGATGTCATCTCTATGCTTGAGCGGTTTAAGGACGAGCTAACCTGCGGAACTGTTCTGTACCTCGTAAGGATTCCCCCAATGGTACCTACGAGATGTAGCGAGAACAAGCTAACTAAATACCTCACCCACAGGGGGGTTGAGTATCGCTGGCTTGACGGAAGGTTCTCCCGGTATACTCAGAGATGCATTATGAAAAAACTCGGCTCCAGTCCCTGCGGACAGTCGAGGGAAGAACTTCTTAAGTGCGCTGTACAGATGGTTTCAGAAAAACTTTTTAAAGAAAAGGTTCGCTTTCGGAAATGGCTGGAGGGGCAAAAATGGGACTGCTTGAAAGGATAAAACAATTCTTGAAGACCGAAAAGACTGAAGATGAAATTAGGGGCTTTAACGAGGCGCTGACCAGACGATTCGGGTTTACCTCGTATCTGTACGCCACCAGTGAAGGGCTACCCATAATGGGGACATTTGAAGACTACGAACTCCTGTCCGCGAAGATTCCCGAGATAGTAAAAATCCTCGCAGAATTGAAACCCTCTGACGTTTACTCCATCCAGATTGGAGATGAGGTTTACACCCTCGCAAGGATAACCAGCGAGGTTCTAATGCTTGGCAAGGGGAACAAGGTCCTAACACAGGAAGAAATAAATGAACTGATACAGCTCAGCCGTTCTGAGCTCGGGATTTGAGAGAGTTATCAACAACATTGTTCAGGAACTCAACGAAGGCGACGTGGACTTCAACGGGAATTCCGTCGACGCTCACTTCCCTTTTCTTGCTGACGCCGTCAATTAGACCACTCTCAACCAGGAGCCGGACGACGAAGGCCTCTTCCCAGCCGGAGAGAAGGTTCTTTCCAAGCTCCAGTGAGGCCTGGGCAATCAGCCCGTATGCCCCCCAGTTCGAGACTGCGGAGAGGATAAGCTCGTCGGTCTCGACTGTGGAAGCTATCTTCTCCCCGTGCGGGACGTAACGAACCACCAAATCCCGAATCTTTCCCATACCAATCTCGTTGCCCCCGTCGCCGATTCCAATCGTTGGAACGCCGTGCTCTTTCGCCTCCTCCGCGACCCAGTCGAAGGTTTCTCCAACGATTGGAAGGCCGGACATGGAGTAGTGGTTGCCGTCCTGAGCCCTTCCGGGCGTTTCGACGAAGATTACGAGGTCGTAGCTTGAGACGTCCGGTTCCCCTGCAAAGCGCAGGGAAAGGGCCTTCTGGAATGGAATCATCGCGTTGATGACCTCTTCCTGAGCGAGAATCTCAGCTTCCCCACCGAGCTCCCTGACGGCACGGTATAATGCCAGCGCCCCCGGTGGACCGTCGGTTTCCGGAACGTTCATTGGAGGAATCGGAAAGCCGGTAACGATTAACACTTTTCCATAATTATCCAAAAACAGCTTTGCAGAATTATGTAAAAAATTAAAGTCCCTCCTCCTGTAGTCGAGGTAGAGCCTTCCGACGCCCCTGCCACCGACGTCAGTGTTTATCAGGTGGGCAATCATTCTTCCACCTCGTAAACGATTATCTTAACCTTCCTGCCCTTGACGGCCTCCTTGAGCTTCCACCAGAGCTCCGTTGGCTCCTCACTCCTGTGGACGAGCTTATCCCCTGGCCTTATCTCCACTTCCTTCTCCGAGTAACGGACGAAAACGCCCTCCGCCTCGAACACCTTCATACCCATCACCCCAGTATCTTCCTAAGCTCGTGGAGGGTTCTAATCTCGTAATCGGCCATGTGGTAGCCGTCCGAGCCGTCGCGGTTAATCCAGACGGCGGTCATACCAACGTGCTTGGCCCCGTAAACGTCCTGGCCGAGGGAGTCGCCAACGTAGAGAGCATCTCCAGGCTCAACACCGAGCCTTTCAAGGGCGTGGAGGAAAATCTTCGGCTCGGGCTTTATCGCCTTCACGTCCTCCCGCGTCACGATTACGTCGAAGTATTTATCGAGCCCGGTAAGTTCAAGCTTGAGCCTCTGGTACTCGGGCCCGCTCGTGACGACACCGAGCAGGTAGCCATTGCTCCTCAGCCACTCAAGGGTGGGCACAACGTCTGGATAAACGTGGAGCTTGTGGGGATACCTTCTCAGGAGTTCCTCGTAGTTGAGGTTAACGTTGAAGAGCCTGAAGAAGAAGTTCCAGTCGTGCCAGTCGTAGGTGTCCCTCCTCGCCATAATCTCGTTGAGGAACCGCTCCCTCGCTTCCTCCTTCGTGACCCCGAGCCTCTTCGCGAGCTCATCGTAGACCCAGGGAAGGAAGAGCTGAATAAGTGGCATTTCCGTGAGCAGGGTTCCGTCAACGTCAAAGAGAACCGCCTTCATTCTCCCACCCCTTCACGAGCAACGCGAGTATCTCGACGCCCCTAACGTTTTCGTCGGTCACGACACCCCAGATTATGTCCTTCTCGGCGAGGATTTCCTGGAAACGCGAGAGTATCTCGTGGGCTCCCTTCAGCGGGAAGTCGTTTCCGACGAGGATTCCGATAAGGCCCCTCTCCCATATTCCCCAGTGCCAGCTGAAGTCAACCCTATCCAGGAGGCGCATTATGCCGACGTTGCCCCCGCGAATCATGTTGAACAGGTCGGCGTAGTCTATGTTGACCAGCATCTGGTTTTCGAGGTAGTAGTAGAGCCTTGAAAAGAGCTCGGCTATCGAAACCGATGCCCTCTCGAAGGCAACGCCGAGGGGGATATCCTCGCTCAGGAAGTCCCAGAGGGAGTCGTAGAAGACGGTCTCGAAGTTATCAGCCCAAACTGGCTTCTCGTGGATGAGCTCCCTTCTCGGCGTGAGAACGTAAGCGAGCTTTATTGCGTCCGAGGGGCTGTGTTCGAGGATTAGGTCAACGAGCTCCAGGTTTATCTCCTTGTCCTCAAAGAGAAGCCACAGAAAGGTGTCCTCGGGCAGGTGCGAGAAGAAGTCCCTGATTCTCTCCGCGTAGCGCCCCGGGCGCAGAAGGTAGTGGCCGGGATTGATTGTCACCCTAACCACGCCGTCGGCGCTTATCCTGTCGACTATCCTGGCTCCAGCGTTGCCGATTCCAACAAAAAGGTGAGTGAAAGAGCGCATCGCAACCCTCACTCAAGGGTCGCGTGCTTCTTCTTCATATCCTTTTCGGTCTTCTGGAAGGTCGCCATGAGAAGGGCTATGACGCCGTCGAGGAAGACCATCGTCGAGTCCTCGAAGAGGGTTCCCATCGGGGCAACCCACTTGTACTTGGTGAGCATCTGGCGCGCTATGTAGTCGGTCGGGATGTCCGTCTTCGCCCTTCCCGGAATCTCAACGACGACGTCAGCGAGCTTTCCGAGGGTCGAGTTGGCGTAGGAGGTTATTGCCACGACCTTTCCGCCCTCTTTCTTGGCTATCTTCGCGGCATCGACTATGCTCGTAGTCTCGCCGGAACCGCTGATGGCTATGAGCAGGTCCCCAGGCTCGAAGGCCGGCGTTATGGTCTCACCGACGACGTAGACGTTGAAGTCGAGGTGCATTAGTCTCATAGCGAAGGCCTTTCCGACGAGCCCGCTCCTTCCTGCTCCGTAGATGAATATCTTGTTGGCCCCAATCATGGCATCGACGAAGCCACGAACCTGCTCGAGCTTGAGGCTATCTGCAACGTTCCCGATATGCTCAACGATATCCTTCATGGCCTTTCTGATGGTCTGCATGTACTCGCCCCAGAAGAGGTCGATTATCTGCCTCGTGACCTTCTCCGGGTCCTTGGCCTTGGTTATGGCGCTTCCGACGATGATTATCGTCGCGCCGAGCTCTATGACCTTCGGAATCGTCTCAAGATTTAAACCGCCGGCGACCGCGACGGGGACCTTAACAGCCTTGACGACCTCCTCAAGGTCCTGGAGAGGAGTTTTGCCCTGGGCCTGCTCGTCTATACCCGTGTGGACGAGTATGTAGTGAACGCCCATCTTTTCGAGCTCTTTGGCGCGCTTAACCTTATCCTTGACACCGATTAGGTCAACCATAACCCTGATTCCATACCTTCTCGCGACGTCAACGGCGTCCTTTATGGTCTTGTTGTCGGCGACACCGAGAATAGAAACGACGTCCGCTCCGTGCCTCGCGGCCATCTCGACTTCCAGGGCACCGGTGTCCATCGTCTTGAGGTCTGCAACAATCTTCCTGTCCGGGAAGCGCCTCTTGAGAAGCTCAACGGCGCGCATTCCTTCCTTCTTGATGAGTGGCGTTCCAACTTCAAGCCAGTGAGCGCCACCGCGAGCGGCCTTCTCAGCTATCGAGATGGCCTGCTCGATGTCGGTCAAATCAAGGGCGACCTGGAGTATCATGGCGAGACCTCCGAAAGGTTTTCGATTTATGGTTTCGGGGCGACTTTTTAAAGTTTGGCTTCAAAAATTTACAAGAAAATGCCAAAAATTTTCGTCAAGGTTTAAAAAAGAAGCCCCTAATCCTTTTCGGTGGGTTGAATGGTCACCTTCATTCCCTTCGGCGAGAAGCCCAACAGGGAAGGCGTGCTCTACGCGCTCCAGCTTTTGAAGAGGAACAAGCTGATTGACGACTACGTCATCGTCGAGGCCAGCCGGGTTGAGCTCCTTCCGGACAGGGTTCCCCAGGACAGGGCTTACATAATCGGTGAGCACCTCGCCACCTACGGTATAATCGACAAGCTCCGGCCCAAATTTCTAATCAGCGTCGATGCCCACACCGATTTAATGCACGACTACCTCGACCACGGCTCGTGGCTGGCCTACGCCCTTGAGCGAAGGCTAATCGAGAGGGCCGTTGTGATGGCCCCGGTTCTCATGATTCCGACAACAGAAAGAACCCAGCTCTGGACGAGGCGCGTCAAGGTCTTCCCGGCAACGCTAAGGAGCAGGAAAGTTCGCGGGAAGTGGAGGGCCTACAAGAACTTCCAGACGAACTCGGTCGAGGAGATAATGAGCGAAGCTAAGAAGTACCTCGGCGAGGAAATCTACCTGACCGTCGATATGGACGTTCTGAGACCAGAGTACAAGATAGCCCGCTTCCAGCACGGAGAACTAACGCTCGAGGAACTCCTCGAAATCCTTGAGGCAATAAAGGAGAACTTCAAAATACTCGCCTTCGACATAGCCGAGATTTCTGACAGGCTGAGGCGCTCGAGGCTCGGAAAGAAGGCCTTCTTCGAGGTCTTCCAGCTCCTGATGGGGTGATGCCATGTCGATTAGCGACGAGGAGATACGGAAGATAATCATGCCCCTGATGCTGTCCGGCGCGAAGATGCTCGACAGACACTGTCCCAAGTGTGGCTCACCGCTCTTCGAGAAGGACGGCAGAGTTTTCTGTCCGGTCTGCGAGCACAGGAAGAAGCAGATGGCGAGCGAGATGAAAGGGGTTGAGGAGAGGCTCATGGAGAAGCTCACCGAGCTTGCGAACTCAATGCCCGACGACATCGAGGAGCTTGAGAAACACTTAAGGGTTATGGAGCTGATAATCAACCTGTTGGAAAGATACAAGGCTCTGGAGGGAGGGGAATGAAGAACGTGAAGGTCCTTAAGGCCCTTGAAAACGGCCCGAAGACCGTTGAGGAGATAGCCGAAGAGACCGACATCAAGCCGATGGAGGTGAGGCGCTACCTGCTCCGCTTCGCCGAGAGCGGAAAAGTTGAAAGCTACCAGAAGGACGGCAAGCTCTACTGGAAGCTGAAGGAGAAGGACGAGCTTGAAGAGGAGTTCAAGTACGTCTGACCTCTTTTTTCATCTTCAGAATCGGAAAAGATAAGCGGAAACGAAAAGAAAGGAAATCAGACCTTCTTGGCCTTCTCCCAGTACTCGTTGAACTTGGTCTCGAAGAGGTCCTTAATCCTGAAGTCCTTAATCCAGACCTGGGTCTCGTAGTTGAAGTAGCGCGCGGCCATGTCCTCGAGGGCGAAGAAGACCTCGTCGTCGCAGATGAGCATCGGGAGGTCGAACTTGTCGAGAACCCTGAGCTCGAGCTTGCCCTTCTTGGCATATTCGAGAATCTTCGAGCCCTCAATCCTCTTGAGGACGGGCTCGGTGACGATTATCTTGGCCTTGGCGCCGTTGTCGATGGCCTTGAGGAGGTCGCTCTCGAGGTTGATGGCTATGTAGCCGTCGTCGGCGAGAAGAATCTGCTCCTTGACGTCCTCAAACATCTCCCTGGTCTTGAGGGTCGCGTTCCTGATTCCCCTGACGACCCAGACGCGCTCGACACCGTACTTCGGAATCTCGGTCTCGATGAGGGGCTTCATGAGCTGGAGGAGTTCCTCCTTCGCCTGCTTCTTGGCTTCAAGCTCCTCTGCAACGCGCTCCTGCCACTCCTCGATGAACTTCTCGAGGATGTTCTCCGGGTGAACGGGCCTGTACTTGTTGACCTTGCCCGGCTGGCTTATTGCAAAGCCCTTCTTCTCAAGGCTCCTGAGAACATCGTAGGTTCTCGGCGCGGGAACCTCGGAGACGCTGGCGAGCTCTGCCGGGGTGAGGACGCCGAAACCGACGAGGGCAACGTACGCCCTGGCCTCGTAGAGGTTCAACTCGAAGTGCTCCTGAAGGAGTTCCACCATCCTATCCTTAACCATATTTACCACCACCACATTTTCTATCTTTATTTTCGTAGGAATCTATTATAAACTTTTTCCAAACATTTGGAGTGTTGCATACAAACACACTCAGATTGCAACTGGTGACTCCCCAAGATAAAACTGGGGTTGCATGTCCATGCAAAGGCTTTACTCAAATAGGGATTTTAAGGTTTTTGGTTTTACATTCAAATAAAACAACAACCGTAAACCAAAGTTTCACTACCCACTTATACGACACGGAAAAGATGAGGAAAAATAGTTACCTAAAGTACAAAAGAGCAAACGGTGCAGTTTACACCTCCCCGTAAACGTAGCGCCTAATCTCAACGTAAAGGTCGTTCAGCACCTTCATGTAATCCGCCTTTCCTTCCTCGATTAGGTCCATGAGCTTCTCAAGTTCCCTCGTGCGCTCCTCGCTCACCAGCTCGCGGTACTTGCTGACGAGGTAGTGGTAGACCTTTATGCCCTTCTCCGTCGGAACGAGCTTCTTCCTGCCCCTCGTCTCGACAACGTAGCCACGCCGTATGAGGGTCTCAACGATTTTCGCGTACGTTGAAGGCCTTCCGATACCGCGCTCCTTCATCAGGGCTATTATGTCGCCCTGAGTGTAGAGGGAAACCTTCGGCGCCTTCCACTTCTTGGACTCAACCACTTTGAGCTTCGCCCCCTGCTCAAGCTTCGGCAACTGTCTCATGGGCGGGTTTCTGAGTTTCGTCCAGCCGTCCTTGATGATTTCGACGTAGCCCTCGAGCTCGACCTTTCCAACGCCCGCGTTTATCACCGCCCTCTCGTGGAGAACAACCGCCGGAACCATCTGGCTCGTCATGAAGCGCCTGAATATCATATCGTAGAGCCTGTAGTGGTTGCGCGTGAGGTTCCTCGGGAGCTGGATTACGCCGTCGCGAATGAGTTGCATCAACCTGCCCGTGTCGATGGGCCTCGTCGGCCTTATGGCCTCGTGCGTGCCCTCTTCACCCCAGGGCCTCGGCTTGAAGTACTCCTCGCCGAGCTCGCTCGTTATGTACTCCCTGGCGACCTCTATTCCTGCGTTGCTCACGTGGGTTGAATCGGTTCTGTGGTAGGTGATTAGACCCATCTCGAAAAGGTCCTGGGCCAAGCGCATCGTCTCAGGCGCCGAAAGCTTAAGGAAGGTGGAAGCGTCGCGGAGCATTGCATCGGTCGTGTACGGTGGAGCTGGGTTGAGCTCCCTCTCCTCGAGCTGAACCTCTTCCACAGTAACGTACTCCGGTGGCTCGACGTCCTTGCCGTCCTTTCCGAGCTCCACCGTTACCTGGAGGCCGTTTTCAAGCGTTAAGCCGAGGAAGTAGACCTCGCTCTCGCTGAACTCCTTGTACCTCTCGATAATCCAGCCGAGAACGGGCGTCTGAACCCTTCCAGCGGAGAGGTTCCGGTTCTCGAAGACCCTCTGGAGCTCCCCGCTCAGCTCGAAGCCTATCCACCTGTCCTCTATGCGCCTGACAATCTGGGCCTCGACGCGGTTCTCGTTTACGTCTCTCGCCTCTTCGATGGCCTTCAGTATGGCCGGCCTCGTAACCTCGTGGAATTCCGTCCTCTTGATGTTCGGCGTGTACGGGCTCAGAATGTTCCTTATGTCCCAGGCTATCTTCTCACCCTCCGTATCGGGGTCGGTCGCGATGAGTATCTCGTCAACCTCCTGGGCAATCTCGCGCATCGCGATGACGTTCTCAAGGGCGTCGCGGACGTTAGTGGAGCCACAGCGCGGGCAGATACCTTTCTTCTCCCAGTCAACGAACTGGTAGCCACAGTCACGGCACCGCTTTATGGTGTCGTAAACCGGAATAAACCTGAGCATGTCCTCCTCGCGCTCGATTAGGACGCCGTGGTAGCCTTCGTCGGTGACGAGGTCGAACATGTGCCCCCCGCTCGCGAGAATCGTCAGCTGTCTGTTGCCTATGCTAACCTCGTAGGCGACCAAATCACCTATGCGCCTCTTGCTCGGCCTGCCGAAGAAGTTGGCTATCGTCCTGGCCTTGTTGGGGCTCTCCACAATCATGAGGGCAGATTTGACGAGGTCTTTAACCTTCGAGCTTATCTTGCCCTCCATTACGAGCCTTACCTTCTCCCTGTCCTCATCTATCTCCCTCAGGAGTTTCTCGAGGTCGAGCTCCTCGAAGGGCACCATCTTGAACTCGGTGAAGCGCCAGCGCATCTGCCTGACAAGGCCGTTGAAGACCTTCTCGTTGTCCACTATGAGGACGCTGAGTCCCTTCGTTATTCCGCCCGCGAAGAGCCTGCTCGTCCTCCCGGTCGCCTGGATGTACGTCCTAACATCTGGAATCTCGATGAACCACTTGCCTTCTTCCTTCACGAGGCTGACGAAGGGGTCTTCCGCGAGCCTCTTGAGGACGTCCTCTTTCCTCAGAACCTCGCGCAGGAACTCAACCAGCTCGCGGAATACGTTGAGAACAGTCCGGTGGAAGTCGTTCTCGATGGGAAGGCCCTCCGCCAAGGCCTCCTCAATCTTCAGGAGCTCGAACTGCGGAATGTTTCTAATCAGCCTCCTGAGCCTCGCGTGTAGCTTTTCGGCCTTCCTCCTGTCCTCGTCGTCGAGGAAGTCCATGACCTCACTGAGAAGGCCGAGGGCGCGGTAGATGGTGGGCCTCTCAAGGTCTATCGAAAACCTGAACTTCGGGACGCCGGTGAAGACCGCGTAGCGGATTAGGTGGGGCAAATCCAGACCCCTGACTATCGAGCCGTAGTATGTTGCCACGCCGACCAGATAATCGGCCTCGCCGTTCTCAAACCTCTCAACGGCCTTCTTGTTCTTCGAGCTCGCGAGCTCAACGGCGAAGCCCCTCTCCTGGAGGTAGTTCACGAGCTCCTCGGCGTAGCTCAGCCCCTGGTCGATGGGGACAAAGATGAGGCCACCCTTACCAAGTTTCCTGAGGAGTTCCTCCACGTGCTCCTTAATGTCCTTACTCGGCTTTAAATAGCTGTCAACGACGTTCCTCAGCGCGCTCCTTCCGGAACCGACCTCAAAACCGAGAAGCTCGCGGTAGAGCTTTATCCTGTCGCCCCTCGCCGAACCGGTTGCCGAGGCGATAATCATGATTCCGATGTCGTTCTTCCTCTTGAACTCCTCAATCTCGCGCTGGAGCTTTTCTATGGCCTCGTTGAGCTCCTTGAGTTTCTCCTCCCTGTCCTGGGCGCGACCGTTCAGATAACGGCTCATCTGCTTCTTGAGCCTGATGATTTCCCAGGCCTTGCCGATGATTTCCTCGGTGAAGCCAAGGAGCAAAAGCGAGCGGTCTATGTTCTTGCTCGCCTTGAGGAAGGCGTCAACGTCGTCTACGAAGATGAAATCAAAGTGCCTGCCTTTCAGCTTCTCGTCGAAGTTTCTCGCCAACCACTGGGCGCTCGTTATGAGTATATCGTAGTCCCCGCTTTCGATTTTGGCGAGCATCTCTTCCTTTTCCTTCTTCCTGAGGTTGCCGTGGTAGTATGCAAGGTTGACGTCCAGCCCCGTCCTCTCGATTATCGCCTGGACCTTCCTGATGGTCTGGATTACAAGGGGCGTCGTGGGGACGACTATGTAGCTCTTCTTGCCCTTCGTGGCATAGTAGACGGACATGAAAGCTCCAAAGGTGCTCTTGCCCATTCCCGTTGGAGCTATAATCGAGAAGCTCCTTCCCTTGAGGAGTCTTTTGACCCACGTCCTCTGGGCGCTCCAGAACCTGAAGCCAGTAGCTCTTTCGAAGAACTTCTCAACGTCCCTGAGCCCCTTTTCGAGGGAGTATATTTCCTCCCAGGCCTTGAGCTTCTTCCTCTCCTTGAGCGCCTTTCTCACGGCCTTCACGAGCTCAAAGTAGTCCTCAGCGGTGACGGGATTATCGAGACACTCATCACAGGGGTTCTTCATCACGAGCCTTTCGTCGGAGATTCTACCCGAGCAGTTTGGGCAGGCCTCCCTGTAAATCGCCTTCATATTCCCACCCTCTAAGTTGTTATTTCCGCCGGTAGGCCCTTATAAGGGTTCCTTTTGGAGGGCGTTTTTGACATCTTCGTAGGCTTCCCTAAGCCTGCTCACGAGGGGGTAATCGTGGAAAACGGCCGACAGCTCATCGAGGGCCTCGCCGAGCGGGTGAAGGTACTCCTCTGCTTTCGTCTCGCGGATAAGCCTTAACGCGCGCAGGAAGAGCATTGCCGTCTCGCTCCCGCTCTCATCCCTTCTGAGGGAGTTGAAAAACTCAGCGAGGGTAACCTCAAGCGCCAGCCGGGGAACCTCTGAGAGGTAGGCCCACGCGAGCGATTCGGGATTCACGGGTCTCTCGCTTCCGGCGTCGAAGAACAGGCCCTTCTCGTAGGTCTCAACCACCGCGGAGACGTGGGAACAGTTTCCGCCGAGCGGGCAGGTGCAGAGGTTTTCGCCGGTGGAGAGGTCAACCTCGACGTGGTACGGGTACTCCCCCAGAACCTTGGAGTAGAGCCTATCGCCTGCCTTGACGACCCAGAGAACCCTTGTCATCTTTACCACTCCTTGGGGTTAGTCCTGGTGAATTTAAGCCTTTCGGCGAAAGGGTTTTTAACGCCGGGGAATACTATCTTCGGTGGTCATCATGAGCGACGTTTTTGAGCTGGCGAGGAGGTATCACGACGAGCTTGGAATAAAGGAGCCGAGCTTCGCCACAATGGCGGCCGAGTTCTTCGACGATTTGGGACTTAAAATGGCCGACTTCCTCAGGAAGGAGGGCTACAACGTCGTTAGCACGAAGTTCATAGACTACGACAAGAGCCTCGTCATGGACGTGACAAAAGGGGATAAAAGCTTCGAGATAACCCTGCGGAAGAGCTAACTCCCGTACTCGAAGGTTATCTCCCTCTTTTCTCCCGGCCTCAGGGTCACCGAGAATTCCACGTAGTCGGCCGTTTCGTCGAGGGGCTGAAGGCTGGCGTAGGTCACCTTACCCCACTTGTGGTGCCGGACGATGACGGTTTTCGTCTCGTTTCCGAAGTTCTGGAGGGTTATCCTGATTTTGTAGTGTTTTCCATCGTCGCTCCGCTCGAGGACGGTCGTGGTGCCCCTGAGCCCGTAGTCCCTGCCGATGCCTATCCTGACGGTATCGCCCTTCGGCGTGTGCCCGATTCTCGACTCGCCTATGAAGAGCTCCCCGTCCCGGGTTTCCCTGAAAATCTCCACGACCCCAGCTGGAAGTACTTTGTCCGTCTTGAATGAAATCGACTCATAGACGGGTCTCTCACCGCTGTAGACCCAGCTCTCGTAGAGGTACTCCCTCGTGAAAGGAGCCTTCAGCTCGACGTAGGGGTAGACCATCGTGCTCCCCGCTTTGATGTCCGCAACGCCGAGGCGGTAGAGGTAGAAGGCCTCGACCTTCTCCGGCGAGTCAACCGTTACCTCGCTCGTTTCCCCAGCCTTCGCGTAGAGAACCACGGGCGTGGTTGAAGAGCCGTAGAAATTGACATCTCCAGCGACGAGGAGAACTTTGGCATCGCTGAACTCCCTGTCGGTGGGGTTCTTTATGACAACGTAACCCCTGAGCTCGGCCTGGTCGCCGATGTACAGCCTGTACCTGCTCTCCCAGCTTACCCCGGAAACGCGGTAGGTGACGCTCACCCGGAACTTCCCGGCCTTCTCCGACCTGAGGACGGCGTAAACGCTCGACCCCTCGAGGTCCTTCGTTTTGAAGTAGGCGACCTCGTTCGGGTTTATCAGGTAGTAGCCGTCTCCCTCGACCGCTATTTTTCCGTCCCGGGTTCCGAGGTATTTCCCTGCTATGACTTCCCCGTTCTTCAGGCCGACCTCAACGTCGCTCCCAACTTTGCTCTCACCGCTACCGAAGAGACCCATGACAGAGACGCCGTCGTCGAGGGGTCTGACGCTCACCTCCGCCAGGCCCAGGCCCGAAAGCTCCTTCAGAGGAACCTCGTTTATCCCGGCCTTCAGCTCCACCTCGAAGGTTCGCTCGACGACCCCAACGCTCGCCGAGCTGTAGAGTGCAACCGTAACGTCGCTCGTCGAGGCCTTCTCACCCTGGAAGGAGAGGGCAACGAGAACAATGACAACGAGCGAAACGACCAAGGGAAAGAACCGTTTCCTCATATTGTTCACCGATTAACTTTGGCCTTTGTCCTATTTATAGCCTCCCACGGCTTCAACTGGGCTTGAACCAAAACTTTGCAAATGGAAACCCTTTTAACCTTCCCCTCTGAGTGATAAACGTCAAGCTTACGAGGTGATTGAGATGAGCCGTGTCGAAGAGGCAAGGAAGATAATCGAGAAGGCCAAGGCCGAGAACAGGCCCCTCGTTGAGCCCGAGGCGAAGGAGATACTCCGCCTTTACGGCGTCCCGGTTCCGGACTTCAAGGTCGCGACCAACGAGGAGGAGGCTGTTAAGTTCGCCCGTGAAATCGGCTACCCCGTCGTCATGAAAATCGTTTCTCCGCAGATTATCCACAAGAGCGACGCCGGCGGTGTCAAGGTCAACATCAAGAACGACGACGAGGCGAGGGAGGCCTTCAGGACCATCATGGAGAACGCCAAGAAGTACAAGCCGGACGCAGACCTCTGGGGCGTCATAATCTACAAGATGCTCCCGCTCGGCAAGGAAGTTATCGTCGGTATGATACGCGACCCGCAGTTCGGTCCGGCCATCATGTTCGGTCTCGGTGGAATCTTCGTCGAGATTCTCAAGGACGTTTCCTTCCGCGTCGCCCCGATTACCAAGGAGGAAGCCCTTGAGATGATTAAGGAAATCAAGGCCTACCCGATTCTCGCCGGAGCTCGCGGTGAGAAGCCGGTGGACATCGAGGCTTTGGCCGACATCATCGTCAAGGTCGGCGAACTCGCCCTTGAGCTTCCCGAGATTAAGGAGCTCGACATCAACCCGATTTTCGCCTACGAGGACGGCGCCGTTGCCGTCGACGCGAGGATGCTTCTCTGAGGGCTTTTGCCCTTTTTTCTCTGCTCAGATTTTAGAACTTAGCTCAAAGGGTACGGAGCTTTTGATTTTCTTTGAGTCTTATTGCAACTGGTGAGAGCATGAGGTACGTCGAGTCGGTGATAAAGGCTTTCAATTCTCCTCGAGTCTTATTGCAACTTTATTGCACGCATAATGCCCCGTGCTATTTATACGGACTTTCAATTCTCCTCGAGTCTTATTGCAACGTTCTGATTCCCGACCCGGACCATCCCATTTCTGCTGCTTTCAATTCTCCTCGAGTCTTATTGCAACACGAAAAACGCCCCGAAAAACTCATAGTATCCGAGCGACTTTCAATTCTCCTCGAGTCTTATTGCAACACCACGTATAAGCCATTCCATAGTTGAACTGCCTAAACTTTCAATTCTCCTCGAGTCTTATTGCAACCGGCGTTAATACGGTGAGAGTAACGGACCAGAGCGGAACTTTCAATTCTCCTCGAGTCTTATTGCAACAACTGGGCCGTAAAGTCTTCATTCCGGCTAAAGAGCCTTTCAATTCTCCTCGAGTCTTATTGCAACGGGGAGAATTAGAAGCGTCAGAGTTGAAACTGAACGCCTTTCAATTCTCCTCGAGTCTTATTGCAACTCTGTCGGCTTCAGCCCCCACGCTTCAATGTATTCCCTGCTTTCAATTCTCCTCGAGTCTTATTGCAACTTACCCTTCCGAGCGGACAGGGCCCGGTCAGCATTGACTTTCAATTCTCCTCGAGTCTTATTGCAACAGTTAAAGGCTCTGCTTGAGCTCCGCAAGAAATACGCTTTCAATTCTCCTCGAGTCTTATTGCAACTTAGGTTCAGTAGGAGGGTCGTCTTTCCCTTCCCCGGCTTTCAATTCTCCTCGAGTCTTATTGCAACAGGGCGCGAAATTCATTCTTTTCGCCCAACAAAGGAAGAATGGCCCCCAATATTTAAGCCTTTCTGGAGATTAATGCTAATATGGGGAAAACTTGTTGGCAGAAACGGGTCGACAAAAAGCTCTAAAAATATGGTAAAGCGGTGTCTCGCCCGTATGCAGTAACCCCAAATTGGCATTGCCAAATGCTAAGGTGTTAGCATACGCGATTCCCTGAAAGGCTGGGTGAAATCACTTACCACGAAAAATGGCCGGGTTTAAGCAGGGCTTGCGGAAATTCGGGCTATACGAACCTTACGTTCGCAACCTCGAAGGAAATTCGAAACATTTTGTCGTAAAGAGGTAACAAGACGTTCCAGTTTTTGGCGCATGGAAATCGATTTCCTGGTGATTATCTAAGGAAGTTTTTGCGTTTTCTCCATTATGATGGTCTTTATCTCAAATCAGAGCGTTCTGAGCGTGATGTATCGGAAAAGTTAAAATTCCTCGACTTCAAACTCCAATGGTGGTCCGATGTATATCATTGTGGTCTACGACGTTAACGTCAAGCGCGTCAACCACGTGAAGAAGTTTCTCCGCCAGCACCTTCACTGGGTTCAGAACAGCGTCTTTGAAGGCGAGGTCACGAGGGCGGAATACGAGCGCATTAAGGCCGGTCTGGGGGAAATAATAGACGAAAGCGAGGATTCGGTGGTAATCTACCGCCTCCGCTCCCGGCCACTGCGCGACGTCCTTGGCACGGAGAAGAATCCGATGGAGGATATTATTTAAAACCAAGCCACCAGCGGTTCGTACTCCTTCACCCCAACGAGGTGCTTGATGAGCTTGTAAGCCTCAAGACGAATTAATCGTTTCTTAGTGACGTTTCTCTTCAGCTCGGGGTGTTTAACGCTCTTCGTGAGCTCCTTCTCGTACTCGGAAAGGACCTTCTTCATTCCCTCCTTCGTAAGGAGGACGCCGTTGAGCTCCTCCCGAAAGTGCTCCTTTGAGAGGGTTCTCTTGGTTACGAGCCTCGTCGCGAGTCTGTCCGCTACAATCGGCTTGAAAATCTCGCTCAGGTCGAGGGCCAGAGAAAATCGCCTCTCCCCGGGCTCGTGGAGGTAGCTGACGGTTGGAACCAGCTGGGTGTTGTAGAGCTCGCTCACGATGGTAGCGTAGAGCCTTGAGTTGAGAAAGCTTATCAGGGCGTTCATCTCGTTCCCCGGCGGTCTGCGCGTGCGCTTAACTATTTTGAAGCCTTCTGGAAGGTGACCGTCCCATCTCGAATAGTAGGCCTCGCGAATCCTTGCCTCGACGTTCATTACTTCCGTTATTTTCTCCGCTCCCTCAAGCTCTTCGAACAGCTCTTTCAGCATCTCGGAAAACCCGTCGGCGACCTTCCAGCGCTTCAGGTTCTTTTTCATGTTCAGAGCCGAGCCCGTCACGAAGAGCTTCGCGAGCTTTAGGCGCTTTTCCCTGTCAAGGTAGTGCTCTGCCTGCCTGATGACCAACTCTCCCGAGTTAAGGCTCTCCCTCGGGTAAAAACTGCCGTCGTAGTGGCCGTAGTGGTTGAAGAAGTGGACTGCTATGCCCTTCTGGGCCAGGTAGTGGAGGGCCTGGGAGGTTATCGTCACGTGGCCGTAAATATAGAGGTCGTAGATGCCCTCTACCGCGAGAGGCTTTCTACCGCGTTCGTTCTCGAAGTATAGTGTGTTCTCCCGTCTGAAAAGCGTTCCGTCCGAGAGCAGGGTCAGGGAGCGCTTTCTCATACGACCACCTCAAACCCAGCAAAGTTCGTAGTAGGCGCATTTGAGGCACTTCTTCGATTTGACCGGATTTGGGGGTTTTGGAAGGGATTTAATCCTCTCGACCTCTTTTATCGCCTTCTCGATTTCACCCTCCCTGCCGTCGAGAGTTACCTCTTTCGTCTCGTTGAGCTTTGGGTAATGCAGGATTGCCTTCGCCTTTATCCCGAGCTTTTTGAGGTAATAGAGGTAGTAGAGCGCCTGCATCTCGTGGGCCTTCTCCATGCTTTTGCCGAGCTTGACCTCGTGGACCTCTATGACATCGCCCCGCCGAATGAAGTCAATCTTTATGCTCCCGACGAGGACTTCCTTCTCCTCGTTGGCGTAGCGTTGTTCGTGAAGAAACCGGCCCAAATCGACCCAATCGCTCTCCTGCTCCATCGTGATACCCTTTGCGAAGTACCAGAGCTTGGTCGGGCATATGAAGAGGTAGTTGATTTCCGTGCCGGTGATGAGGAGGTCGGTTAGGGGGTATTCCTCGGAGCTCACATTATGTCCCCTCCTTCCCTCGGTTCCCGCTGGAGGCCCAGTTTCGGGCTGTACTCGAGCTCCGCAACCGGTACGTACTTCCCCGGCCCCCTGTCTGAGAGCCTGTGGAATGCGTCACTTTCACTCAGGTACAGCCACATTGGAACCGGCACGAGGTAGCGGTGAACCTCGATTGACCGCCCGTGGTTAATCAGCTCCAAAACCCTGTCTTGGTAAATCCCAGGAACCGCTTCGAGGCCGTGGAACATCTCGTAGAATCTCCTCTCGCTCTCCCCGCCCTTCAGAGGCCTTAAGCTCCTGAACAGTTCGAGGGCCTGTTCTCTGTATATCAGCACTTCCTCTGTAAGCTTCTTCGCCAGCGGTTCGTATGCACGGGTAACGAGTTCTGGAACCAAGGATTCGAGGAGGGGTTTTCCGTTGAGCTCCTCAAGGAGTTTAAGACTCTCCTTCACGACTTCCATTGGGTATATCTTTTTGTCTCCGTCTCCACCTTTTGTCAGGATATGGACGTCCCGCGGTTCTCCAAATCCCCTCCTGTTCACCCTGCCGAAGCGCTGAATGAGCGCATCGAGGGGAGCAGGCTCGGTGATTATCGTCGAGAAGCTTATGTCGAGCGAGACTTCAACCACCTGCGTGGCAACGACGACGTCGTAGTCGCTCAGATTTGCAAGGAGTTTTCTCTCCTTTTCCTCCCTGTCCCCGTATGTGAACCTGCTGTGGAGGAGCATGGCGTTGTGGTTCTCGCTCAGGCGGGAATAAACCTCTATAGCCCTCGATACGGTGTTGCAGGCAACCAGAACTGGGCCATCTGACTGAACCTCCGCGAGCAGTTCCTCAACCTCGTCCATCGAGCCGTCTATGACGTTAACACGGTGCCTTGTGAAGCGGTCGGCCTCTTCCGGAGGAGCAGTTAGCAGTTTTGGGTTGAGGACCTCACTAAGAAGTTCCTCGAGAAACTCTGGCAGGGTTGCGCTCATCACGAGGGTCCGGGTCTTTCTTTCCTTCAGCAGTTCGAGCATCGCCAGGATTATCCCGAGGACGTTCGGCTCGTAGGCGTGAATCTCGTCGAAGATTAGGAGCGAACCGGTTAGCTCCGTTAGTCCCATCTCGGGGAAGCCAACGCCGAAGAAGGGTTTCATGAGCTGGAAAGGAGTGGTAACCTTGAGGGGCGTGTAAATCTTTCGGTAGAGCGAAGAAAGGCGCCTGTATTCAAGCTCTGAGGAGTAGAGGTAGAACCCTGACGAACTGTGCAGGATGCCCACGAGCTCAGGCTCGCGAAAGAGGCCCAAAAGACGCGAGTGCATGGCGTTTATGCTGGCCTTGTAGGGGAGGACGTAGAAGATTCTGCTCGCTACCCCCTTCTTGGTTCGGAAGGCGTTCCTGTCGGCCCAAAGGAGGGAGGCTTCGGTTTTACCGTAGCCCGTCGGAGCGCGAAGGATTAGATTTCCTTCGGTTTCACCCGCCTGCCTCTGGAGGGGCCTCCAGCGCTCGGGCGGAACTCGAGACTCAACGGCGGTTCTTATGTCAGACAGCAGGCGAACGGCAAGCTCACCGGCCGAGGCGAGGTGGTCGGAAGCGTTAAGGATTCCGCGGAGGAAGACGAGCTCGTTCCAGTACTTTTGAGAGTTCCGCTCATACCAAGTTAGCAGGGCGTCGAAATCGTAGTCTCTGATTCGCTTGGCCCAGTCTTCTGGAGGGTTGAAAACACCCTTTTGCTTTCCGAAAAAGTACAGCTCCCAGTAGGGAACCCGCTCGAAGAAAATCTCCTCAATGTAGTCCATGTTCTGGAGGAGTTCCTCGACTTTCTCCCCGAACTCCCCGGGGTGTTCCCTGCTTGGCAGTAATTCCTCAAGCTCGTCGAGGGTCCTGTGGTGGGTGAGGATTGCGAGGGCGATGAGGTTTCTTTCGTCATCTGGGAGGTCGAGGAAGGCCGTGAACGGTGCCGAGAGTATCTCGTGACGGTAGCCCCACTTTCTCGGGTCCCTCTGGAACCCGCTCGCACACTTGCCGAGGTCGTGGAGAAGAACGGAGTAAAAGGAAAGCTCCCAGACGCGAGGGAAGAAGCCCTCAAACCACTTGAACGCCCCTTTCATGCTCCTCAACACGTTTATTGCGTCGTTGGTGTGGCACTCGAGGAAATCGTGCGGAAGGAATTTGGCGTAGCAGACCTTCATTCGCGCCACCTGTGGAGGTAAACGCCGACCCCAAGTTCCTCGTCGTAGGGGAGCTTCAGCCTCGGCGCTTTGCCCTTTGGAAACGGCAGGACGACGAAGGGCCTGACGAGCCTTGCCTTCCTCGGCGTTACCGAATAGTCGTACTCGACGACGAGGGCGTGAACGACGCCGGGAACTCCGAGACTCACTGGAAGAACGGTCCCGCCGACGGGTGCTTCCCTTTCCTCTAGGCGAACCTCTTTTATCTCTTCAACAGTTGCCACGTCGCTCGAACGGCCGAGGAGGAGCTGATACCTTGGCCTTCTGAAGTGCTCCGCCCACTCGTCAGGGAGGTAGAGGTAAAGCTCGGCGTTGTAGAGGAATTCGCGCCTCATTATGTCCGTCTCGACCTTTCCGAGGGCGTAGATTTTCTCGAGGTCGAGGCCTTTGCCCTCGCTCCTGAAGACGTAGCCGACGTAAGGAAGCTCGGTCAAATAGACCGGCTCACCTTTAGCAGCTGAGAGGATTCCCTGAATCGTTGAGGGCGAAGGAACCGGTAGCGTCGGCTGATGGCCCGATTGGAAGGTGGGATAGCGGAAGGAAGCGGTCCACGCCCTCAGTTTGACCCGTATCATGGGCTCACCCGTAGTAGGCCTCGATTTCCTTAGCGAACTCCTCTATCGCCTCTCCGACGGTGCCCGTGAAGACCTCAACGCCGGCTTTTTCCAGTGTCTTGGCAATTTCATTGACGTCCCAGCCGAGGGAGCGGGTGAAACCTTCGTCGTAGCCGATGTAGAGCTTCGCGTTATCGGGGATTACCTCCTTGAGGTCTTTGAGCCTCTTCGCGAGTGCCTCGGCGTCGAAGCGGATTTCACCCCTCTCCTCGAAGACGAGGTCGCTTATGAAGGGGTTTATTCCGGCATCGACGTTGAGGAGCAGGACGAACTTCGGGGTCACGTCGGTGTGGTACTGGCTCTGCTTGGCCCCGCCAGTAAGGAGGCGAAGAGCCTTGATGACATCGGTGGCGCGCTTCTTCCTGATTTTCGGAGGCATAATCCACTCCTTGTCCCTCTTCTCGACGCCGAGTTCTTCGGCTATGCGCTCCATCTCCCTGATTTCATTGACAACGTCCTCGGTGCCCTTCTTTGGGTTGCCCTTCTTGTCCTTTGGAACGTCGTCCCAAGTGAGGAGGTTCTTGAAGCCGGCCTTGCTGATGATTGTGAATCTCCCAACGGAGTCGAGGTCAAGCGAGAAAGCCCCCTTGAAAACCGTCGAGTAGAACTCCTGGCTGTATGGAACCGGGTCTCCCTCGTGCCTTGAGGCGTAGCCCTCGTCAACCGTCACGGAGCTTCTATCTGGCAGTATTGAAATCAGGGGCGTGTTCTTGAGGGGTGAAACTCTAGTAACGGTAACGTTAACCCCGCCCCTCTTGAAGGCCCTCATGTAGCCGAAGACGTCGTCGTCCGGGTACTTGAGTGGGTTCGCCGCGGTGAAGACCTGCTTCTGCTCGCGGTAGAGCGGGGAAAGCTCCCAGTTGAAGTGCTCTTTGAGTGTAAAGCGCCACCAGTAGCGCCAGGCCTGTGGCGAGACATAGGGATAGCGCTTTCCCCCTCTTCTGAAGGTTTTAACCCTCGTCACGTTCCTGTCGGCGAGGCTCTCGTCGATTCCGAGCATGTTCAAAGCCGAGTGCGGTGCGTCAATCAACACCATTCCAGTTGCAAACCTCATTCTTCCACCCCCATACCAAAGATTCCAACCTCTTCGTTCTCCTCAACTTCTTCGGTCTCCTCGGAGGCCTTCATCAGGCGGTCGTGGAGCTTCTCATAGACCCTGAAGAGAAGCAGGTGCTTGACTGTTCTCCACGAGACGTTCAGGTCCTCGCCGTAAGATGTTAGAACCGTTGCGAACTCGTCGAAGGTCATAAGGGGCTTCTCTATCCCGAGCCTCTGGCGGAGCTTCTCGAGGTTCACGAAGAAGGCCTCGAACTGGTAGAGCCTTTCCGCCTTCTCCAGCTCCCTGACGCGCCTCGAAAGCTGGTTGTCCGGGAGCTTCTCCAGCGTTTCAACAATCCTGTCTCCAACATCTCTAATAAACTCCAGAGCCTCCTTATCCAAACCCAACACCTCCGAGCAGTAGAAAGACAAAAGCGACCACTTCGCGTTCGCACGGCGGTTTTTCACGTCGATGAAGTAGGGTAAGATGCTTTCCTCGGCCAAAAGCTTGGCGTAGACCTCGTTGGCGTAGCTCCTCTCGTATTTCTCGAACTCTTCCTCGCTCGGCCTCTTTCTCCACCCCATGGCCACAATCCTCTTCCAGCCTTTGGGGTCTGTACTGTTAGCACGGGCGATGAAGCGCAGGACGGGCGTTGGGACGTGGATTATCGTAACATCTGGGCTTTTGTTGTTGACAACGAAGTAGTAGAGCGTTATTGACGCGTTGGCCCAGAGGTCGTCGCGCTCCGTCTTCCTCGTCAGATCTCCCAGGAGATGGAACAGGAAGTTCTCAGGTCTCTTGAAGTCCCTCGCGTTCGAGGCCAGGAAGTTCTTCCTAACGTCGTTTAGCGCCTCCGCGTGGAGTTCGAGCATGAGTTCGTAGGGATAGGTGTGCATCACGAGGACCCTTCTTCCTACCTTGTAGGCCACCAGCGGAAGGAACTGCACGAGGAAGAGGCAGTGAGAGCAGACGTTGAGGCCGTCCTTGGCTGAAGGGAAGTAGTTGGGAACTCCTCCAGTGCCGACCAGCGGGAAGTCGGAGCGGTAGACGGGCTTTGGACGTGAGTGCCTCCTACCACAGATTTCACAGATTGGCGCGTTGGGGTCTTCGGGCTCCTCGAGGAGACCCCTAAGGTTTTGGGCTATGGCTTCGGGCGTTCTCTTCTTCGCCATGCTCGGGTTGGCCATGAGGATTCCGCTGTTGGGGAGCATCATCGCGTGAATGTAGCCGGAACTCCACTCCTTGCGCGCATATAACTCCGATGCAAATTTGATTGCCCTCTCGATGTCCTCCTCCATGAGTTCTTCCGGAGAGTTCTTCCCGTTTATGAGGAGCAGTGCAACTATTCCTGCATCCACAAAGGGGTGCCCAGTCCAAGTGAAGAGGGCTCTGGATTTTCCAGTGTTTTCATCATTACGTGGAGACTCCATTTGAGTGGGTTTGTTCAAAAACCGAGTGAGAGGTTTTTCTTTCCCGATTTCTTACACCTCCCTTCAAGTGCTTTTTCTTTGACATCTTTTCTCTATCAACTTTCACCATCCCGAAGCCAATCGAGTTCTTCTCCCCAAAACCAACAAGATAGCCAACGCGGAGGAGCTCTTCACTACCCCTTGCCCTGAAAACGAGGTGCCACGCGCGCTGATATATTCCCGGCTTCACCTGAAGGCGCTTAGGCTTGGCAAGGAGGACATCGAAATCAACATCGGTCTCCTCGGGAACCTTTCCGTAGAGGGCCACGTACTTGTCAATAAGGTTCTCCAGAATGTTCTCGTAGAATTCGGGCTCAGTTGGATTGAGGTCGTAGCGTTTGAGCCTGCCAAACTGGGGTTTTAGGGTAGTTACTGCAATTGGGGAGAGCGTTATCATTTTCCTACCGCTGAGTTTGTCTGGTTCAGAAATTGCTTTTACCTCCTCGACCGTAAATCGCTCCCCCCACAACTCGACCTCAGGGGCCTGAAGAAGTCCACTTATAAACGCCTCTGCAATCTCCGGAATCGCAGTGGAGAAGTAAAAGTATCCGCGTTTGTATCCATGAAAATAGGGTTTACCCGTGGGGAAATTCCTTTTCTCTGACATGAAAAGGGAGAACGTGAAAAATTTGGGAACCTTGGGGTTGTGAAGTTTAATGCTGAGGTCCGGGTCAATGCGCTGAATCCTTCTGTAAACCAACCCCTGGAGGTAGTGAAGGTGATTAAATGGTACTTTAAATGGCTCACTTTGAGGTGTTAGCCTTATTACAAACCTCAACGTACCACCCCGCATACGACGGGAGATAGGAATCAAAGAAAGGTCGAAAACCGCACTTATAAATCTTTCCATCAGCAGGAGTAGAAACTTGCAAAGAGAACTAAAAGTTGGAGCCGGGACCGGGATTTGAACCCGGGTGGAAGGGATCTGCAGTCCCTCGCCTCGCCTCTAGGCTATCCCGGCATTGACCCAGAGAAGTTAATGGCGCCGCGGCGGGGATTTGAACCCCGGTGGGCACCGCCCACCGGCTTAGCAGGCCGGCGCCCTACCAGGCTAGGCTACCGCGGCACGCCCGAGGTATATGAGCGGGAGAGGGTTTTTAAGTTTTTTGGCGGAGCAAAGCTTTTACATCCTCCCGGCCAGTTATCCATAATGGTCGAGCTCTTTAACTCCAAGCTCTGCGCGGTCTGCAAGGGTCGGAAACTCCTCTGCGGAAGGCCCACCTGCCCGATTCTCGAGCGCTTTAGGGTAGCCCGCACTGTGGAGCAGAAGCTCAACAAGAGGCACCTCTTCGGCTCCTCCCCGCCGAGCGTATTCGTCGGCGAGTACGGATACCCAAAGGTTAGAATAGGTCCTCTCGTTCCACCACTCGAAGGAAACACCAGCCACCTCGACAGTCCGTTGAAGTGGGAGAACAAGACTATTCGTGACATACTCTACTACCGCTCGCTTTTGGTCATGGGCGAGACGAAGGCCGATGTGAACGTAAGGAAGAGCGGAAGGATTCTGAGCGAAGTCCAGGAGCTGGCGATGTCAGTAAAACCAGTGGACAGCGAAATAATTCTCAAGAGGAAGCCTGTTCTCAAGGTTCTCCCAAGTGAATTCGCTCCGCCCATCGGACCCAAAGCGGAACTCCTCGACTTCGAGCTGACCGAGAACCCGAAAATCCCCAGGAGAACTGACTACGTGGTGAGCGACGAGCTGAAGGCCGAACAGGCGATAATGCGCCTCTACAACTGGGACTTCGACGAGTACTACATCATAAGGCTCCTCTCTGCGGGCCTCCTGGGAATTGAGAGGAAGCTCGTTCCGACGCGGTGGAGCATCACAGCGGTTCAAGATACTATAGGCAAGAACCTGAGGCGCGAGATTCTGCACTACCCGGAGATAAACGACTACGAGGTTTACTTCTACCGCTTCCTCGGCAACCGCTACGCCGTTCTGCTGATGCCGGAAAGCTACGCTTTTGAGTTGCTCGAGGTCTGGCTCAAGGGTTCGCTCTTCGGTAGCGAGAGGCCGAGCGTGATTCACGACTACGAGGACTTCCGCGGGAGGAAGGAGTACGTTAAAGAAACGGCTGGCGCTTATCACGCCGCCCACTTGAGCGTCCTCGAATCTCTCAGAGAGAGAAGAAAGCAGGCGAGGGTTGTTGTCTTCAGGGAAGTTACGCCCGAGTACTACGCCCCCGTCGGCGTCTGGCAGATTCGCCTCGGCGTGAAGAAGGCTTTAAGCAATCCAATCGGCCGTTTCGAGACACTTAACGAGGCCCTCGACGCGATACGTAGGAGGCTTGAGCATCCCTTCGAGGAGTACCTCAAAAGGAGTTACATCTTGGGAAGCCTTGCGAGGCAGAAGACGCTCGACGAATGGCTCGGAAAGAATTTATACAGGATTGACCAATGAAGCCCGGTGAATGATGACCACTCCATCCCACTGAGCGATGATGAGTGCACGTCAGGCTGACACCGGTGGTGGAGATGAGAAAAAAGCTCGCCCTGATAAGCCTCGACGGGAACGGCGTTTACAACCTCAAGCACATGCCCTTCCTGAGTGAGTTGGCAGAAACCGGGAGCTTCGCCGTTGTGGATTCCATCTTCCCGACGCTGACGGATTTAGTGCACACGAGCGTGATGACGGGGGTCTGGCCGAGGGACCACGGCGTCGTTGAGAACGGCTACTACGACAGGCTAACCGACAGAAAGGTGAACTTCTACGACTACGAGGTCGCCTTCAATCCCCATAAGGTCATCAAGGCACCGACAATCGTTGATATACTTCGCCAGAGAGGAGTTAGAACGGCGAGCGTTTCCGGCTACACGATGCCCCCCTTCAGCGGAACCGACGTGAGGATTTTTCCGCCCTTCTTCGCGAGCGACAAGATGTACAGACAGCACGGGCGTGACTGGAGGAAAGACGTGTGGGTTCTAAACTCGGCTCTCTACCTCTACGAGGAGTGCAAACCGGATTTGCTCCTCGTCCACTTCGCCTCGATAGACGGAATGAGCCATGACCACGGCCCGTTGAGTGAGGGTGCGCTCAAGGCCGTGCACACCGTTGACACGGCAGTTAGAACCCTCTGGGAGCGTCTCAAGGACGAGTACGCCTTCATAATTTTCGCCGACCACGGGCAGGAGGAGGTTCACACGTGGGTGAACCTAAAAACCTATCTCAGAAAGCATGGGATAGAGACACTCCGCGTTTCCTCCGGCGGGGGCGTTCACGTTTATCTGAGAAACCCAAATGAGGCCGAGGAAGCCTTTGAGGTCCTGAGGAAGGCGCCGGGGGTTAAGGCAGTCTTCTTCCGCGAGGACTTAGAGCACCTCAACAGCCCGAACAGCGGGGAACTGATTGTCTCAGCGAAGCCCGGCTACTGGTTCTGCTCACACAGGATGTGCAAGGGGATAAAGGGGGTAAGCCACTGGGTCAAGGGCATGCACGGCTCGATGAACGAACCGGTGATGAAGGTCCCGCTGATACTGTGGGGATTCGAAAAGGTGGAGCTTGACGAGCCGAGCCTCATGGACATAGCGCCGACGGTTCTGAAGTTCTTCGGAGTTGAGAAGCCGGGGAACATGGTGGGGGAGAGTTTGATTTAGGAAAGCATGGCACGCCTTTAAGAAGTCGAACCTGAATAGCTCCACTCCACACAAAACTCACAACAACGAGACAAGAAAAGCGGAAGGGTAAAAGAAGCCTCCAGCCCTCAGCGGGAGGACTGGGCAATCCTCTCGATTTCTTCCTTCTTGCTGTAGGCGAAGCTCTTCGGGTCCTTGTTGGCCGCGGCAATGATTTCCTCGGCCAGGGCCTGGGCGAAGGTGGTCTTGTTGCGGTAGCACTTTATGCTCGCACCGAGGGCGATGTTCTTCAAAGCTATGTCGAGCCTCCTGAGCGGGGAAACGTCAACGGCCATGTGGTAGCGGATTCCACCGAAGGCGATAGTAGTAGTGTCCTCCCTCGGGGCAGAGTTCTCGATGGCCCTTATGAGAACCTGAATCGGGTTCTGCTTGGTTCTCCTCTCGATAATCATGAAGGCCTCCTTGACGACCTCGTAGGCCTTCATCTTCTTGCTCATTATCGAGCGGTGTTCCCTTCTCATAAAGTGACCGCCGGCCTTGAAGTGGCTAGCACCGCTCCTCATGACCTTGTTGATGAGCCTCTCAACGATGTGAACCTGGGCCTTGCCAAAGGGCTTCTTGGCGTGCCTGCCGTGGCTGTGCGGGAGGATTCTCGCGTCGAGGTTTATGTAGGGCCTGAGCGAGGGGTCGTTGACGGTGACGTCCTCAACGCTCCACCTTCCGAAGACCTTGAGCTCCTTCGGAATGAAAAAGCGCTCGGTGAGTGGCTTGGCCATTCTCCTTCACCTCCTCGGCTTCTCCTTCCTTCCCTTGACGAGCTCCTTCAGTGAGACCCTGTTGACCTTGACGACCTTGTAGCGGATTCCAGGGATATCACCCATCGAACCGCCCTTAGGACCGCCGATTCCCTCGATGATGACCTCGTCGTGCTCGTCGATGTGGTTTATGGCACCGTCACCGGGAGTGAAGGCGGTGACGACCTTACCGTTCTTGATGAGCTGAACACGAACTGCCTTACGCATTCCCGAGTTCGGCTGCTTGGCCTCGACGGCTATTTTCTCAAGAACTATTCCCCTGGCCTGCGGAGCTCCTTCGAGCGGGTCGCTCTTCTCCTTGAGGCGGAGAACTCTCCTCTTGTAGCGGATGTCGCTCCAGCGGAACTTCTTCCTCTTGAGCTTGAGCTTTCTACCGGCAAATTCACCATACGGAGCCTTCTTTCCGGGCATGAACATCACCTCAAATTATAATCACGTCGTGAATGCCGTGGTGTCTCTCCATCAACTCTTTCACGAGGTTTATGTTCTGGCCGCCCCTTCCGATTGCCCTCGGCTTGTCGCGCGGGCCGATGTCGAGGAGGGCGACCTTTTTACCGTCCTTCTTCTCGGTGATATGAACCTTTTTAACCTTAACCCCGAGGCTCTTATAAATGTTCCTCAGGAACTCCTCCGGGTTCTCGGAGTGCTCTATGAGCTCGATGTCCTTGCCGAGCATGTTCTGGACACGCTTAACGTTCGAGCCCTTCTTTCCGAGGGCAAGACCCATCTCACCCTTCTTGATGACGTAGATGAGCCTGTTCCTGTTGGTGTCAATGAGGCAGTCGAGCACTGTTGCCCCGGTCATGCTCTCGAAGAGCGCTATGTACTTTATCTGGTCGGTGTTGAGCTTGAGCGGCATCACTCCTTACCCCCGGCAAGGGCGAGTATCTTGCTCTCGCCCGGGTCGATTATCGCGAGGGCCGAGACGGTGTGGGGCCTTCCGAGGAGGGTTCCGAGCTCGACGCTGGTCCCCTCGAACTCGTAAACCGGGATTCCGCTGAGCTTGGCGTAGTAGTAGATGTCCTCCTTGATGTCCGGCCTCGCGTTCTTCGCGACGATAATCATCTTTGCCCCGCCAACCTTGGCGTACTGGATGCTCTTCTTGGCTCCCATCACTATCTTACCCGTGTCCTGGGCTTTCCTAAGCTCAAAGGCGAAGTCAACCATTAACTACACCTCCCTACTCCCTTTTCGGTCTCAGGGGGAGATTCATTGCCAGCTTGACGATTCCCGTACCGACGGGCACGGGCTGGCCGATGAGGACGTTCTCAACGACACCGTTGAGCGGGTCTGTCTCTCCCCTCTCGGCGGCCTCGAACAGGTGCTGGGTCGTAATCTCGAAGGCCGCCCTTGCTAAGACGCTCGCCTTCTCCCCGACGACACCGTGCCTGCCTATAGGCAGGATGACGCCGTCGAGGGTCATCATGTCGGCGACAAGCATGATGTGCCTGACGTCAACCTCAAGACCCTGCTCGCGCATCGTGTTGACGATTTCCTCGATGATTGCGTTGCGAGCTGCCTCAATTCCGAGCACCTGTGCAATCTCGTGGATGTTGTTGGTCCTCGTCCTGGTCGGGTCAACGCCCGGAACCTTGAGGACCTGCTTGAAGTTCGAGCCCTCGGTGTATATCACGTACTCGTCGCCTTCCTTCCTTATGATGGTCTTTCCGACGCCCGAGAGACCCTTAAGGCGGTGCTTTTTAACCTTTTCGGCAAGCCTTCTCAGGTCTGAGAGCTTCTTTATCTTCTTGGGCCTCACAATGAGCGTGTATCCCTCAACTTCGAACTCGGCGCTCTTGAATGAGCTCTCAAGCTTTCTCTTGACGCGCTCCATGTCAAGACCGGCCTTCTCGAGCCTCTCAGGGTCAATCTCAACTATGAACTCGAAGTTGAGTATGTCTATGGTTTCTTCCCTCGCGAGGTTCTCAAGGCTCGTTCCCTCAATCTTTCTCGCAACTTCAAGGGCCTTCTCGCGGTCATAGCGGTGCTTCTCGTCGAGGTAGACTGTCATTATCGGCGTTGAAGGGTTCTTTCTGGCGTCGACAATCTCGATAATCCTCGGCAGACCGAGGGTGACGTTGATTTCGGCAACACCAGCGTAGTGGAAGGTGTTGAGGGTCATCTGGGTCGAGGGCTCACCTATGGACTGCGCCGCGACGGTTCCTATCGCCTCCCCTGGCTCAACGAGCGCCCTCTGGTATTCCTTAACGGTCTCCTCTATGATAGCCTCAACCTCGGCCTTCTTGAGGTCGTACTTCTCGTTGTACTTCAGGAGCTTCTGGTAGAGCTCGTCCTTAACGCTCTTCGGAAGGTCGGCCTTCTCGACGAGGTTCTTTATAGTTCTCTCGGAAACCATGAGCATCACCCCTTGGCACGGGTCTTCAACAGGGTCCTGATTATAACCCTGTCAACGTCAACGGTCTTGCCTCCCCAGCTCTTCATCGGGTCAACGCCGTCCTCTCCATAGCGGAACTGGACGATGATTCCGGTCGGGTCTCTTACCGTTCCGTCGTAGTCGACCTTGAGGTCCTGGAGGGCGTTGATTAATCTCCTCTGCATGTAACCGCTCTGCGCCGTCCTGACGGCCGTGTCAACCAGTCCCTCACGTCCACCCATTGCGTGGAAGAAGTACTCCTGTGGCGTGAGACCGCTCTTGTAGGAGTTGATGACGAATCCCTTGGCCCTGGCTCCCAGGTCGCCTGGCTTGAAGTGGGTGAGAACCCTTCCGCGGTAGCCACGGTAGAGACGCTTTCCACGGATTGATTGCTGACCGAGCATCGCCGCCATCTGGGTGATGTTGAGTATCTTACCCCTCGCTCCGGTCTTGGCCATTATGACCGCGTGGTTGCTCATACCGAGGTAGCGTTCGGCGACCTTACCGGCGTTGTCACGCGCCTCGGCAAGGACGGCCATTATCTTGCTCTCAAGGGTCTCCTCAAGGGTCTTGCCCGGGAGCGGTTCGAGCTCACCGCGCTTATAAGCCTCGATGAGCCTGTTAACCCTCTCCTCAGCCTCGCGAATGATTTCTCTAATCCTGTCCAGGGCCTCCTGCGGGAGGTCCTCGTCGTCTATGGCTGTGGTGAAGCCCTTGTGGGTGATGACCCATATCGTCAGCTTGGTAACCTGGTCGAGGAACTGCCTGGCCCTCTCGACGCCGTACTCCCTCACTATGAGGTCGAGGAGCTTTCCATCCTCCCTACCGTAGGCCTTCTTGTCTATCGCACCGCTGAGGAGCTTTCCGTTCTGAATGTAGACGAAGCCGTCGTAGGCCAGCTTTCTGACCTCCTCCGGGTCTGGAACGAGCTTCTCCTCTATGAGCTTCTCAAGGGCCTCACAGCGCTCGGGCTCGTCACAGAGCTTGTTGCGGTACCAGATGGTCAGGTCGTCTGGAAGGAGGAGCGAGAATATCGTCTTTCCGCTCCAGAGCTCAACGCCGTTCTCGACCTTGTCGGGTTCGGGGAGCTCCTCAACGTCCACACCTGCGAACATGAGCATGAGCTCGACCTCTGAGCGGGTGAAGTAGGCCCCCTCGCGCGTGAGCAGGTAGCCACCGGAGATGTGGTCCTGGATTCCAGCGATGAGCGGACCTCCGTACCTTGGCGAGATTATGTGGTTCTGGACCTCCATGAGTATCTTCGCCTCGGCCTGGGCCTCCTCAGTCTGGGGCACGTGGAGGTTCATCTCGTCACCGTCGAAATCGGCGTTGTAAGGAGGACAGACGGCAAGGTTGAGGCGGAAGGTTCTGTAGGGCATGACCCTGACGCGGTGGGCCATTATACTCATTCTGTGGAGCGAGGGCTGTCTGTTGAAGAGAACTATGTCGCCGTCCTCAAGGTGCCTCTCAACGGTCCAGCCGATGTCGAGCCTCTCGGCTATGAGCTCGAGGTTGTTCTCCATGAGGCGGATTCTCCTTCCCTCTGGGTCGATGACGTAGTTGGCTCCTGGATACTTCTCGGGACCGTTGAGAACCCTCTGCTTGAGCTTCTCGAAGTTGAACTCGGTTACCTTCTCCGGAACGGTGAGCTCCATGGCAACTGCCAAGGGAACGCCGACCTCGTTGATGCTTATCATCGGGTCGGGGCTGATAACCGTACGGGCCGAGAAGTTGACACGCTTACCGCTGAGGTTTCCACGGAAGCGTCCCTCTTTACCCTTCAAACGCTGGGCGAGGGTCTTGAGGGGCCTTCCGCTCTTGTGCTTGGCTGGGGGAATGCCCGAGGTCTCGTTGTTGATGTAGGTTGTCACGTGGTACTGGAGGAGGTCCCAGAGGTCTTCGATGATAAGCTGAGGAGCACCGGCCTCGATGTTGCTCTTGAGCCTGTTGTTGATACGGATAATATCGACCAGCTTGTGGGTGAGGTCGTCCTCGGCGCGAATGCCACTCTCGAGCGTAATGGACGGCCTCATGGTAACGGGCGGAACCGGAAGGACGGTGAGAACCATCCACTCGGGGCGGGCCTTCTCGGGGTGGAGTCCGAGGAGTGGCAGGTCCTTGTCGGGTATCTTCTCGAGCCTGTCGCGAACCTCGCTCGGCATCATCCTGTGCTTGTACTCGTTACCTTCTTCGTCCTTCCTGAGCTCCCAGTAGATGGTGGGTCTCTCGAACTTAATCGGGAACTGGGGCGCTCCACAGTGCGGGCAGACCATCCTCTCCTTGGCCTTCTTGTGAATCTCCTTGATGAGCCTGTCCTTGGCCTTCTTCCTGTCGCCGACGACCTCGAACTTCTTCATGTACTCCTCTATCTCCTCGTCGGTGAGCTTTATCCTGCCACACTCACGGCAGGTGCTCTCAAGGACGCGGTGGATTGTCTTGGCGAATCCGACGTGAATGACCGGCCTCGCGAGCTCGACGTGGCCGAAGTGGCCGGGACACTCGCCGGCCCTTGCCCCACAGGTCTCACATCTAAGACCCGGGTCGATGACACCGAGCCTCTTGTCCATCAGACCGCCTTCAATGGGGTAACCGTCATCGTCGTAGGTATCTGGAACGGTAATCTCGGCCGCGCTCATCTTTCTGATTTCCTGGGGTGAGAGTATTCCGAACTCGATACTCCCGATGACCTTTTTCATCGACTGCATGGCCATCACACCCTATCCTTCAACTTGAGGGAAGGCCTAATCACCATCGCCTTCAGCTCGTCGAGGAGCAGTTTAAACGCGTAGCTCATCTCGACCTTGCTTATCTTCTCCTCCTCGCCACAGACCGGACAGTAGACCTTACCGCGACGCTTGTCCTCAAGTGCTAGGTGTCCACAGCTCTCACAGACCCATACTTCCGTCTTGTCGCTCTCCTCAAGGAGACGCTCGATGAGCAACATCGCCGCGCCGTGGCCGATGAGGACGTCACGCTCCATCTCACCGAACCTGAGACCGCCCTCTCTCGCCCTTCCCTCGGTCGGCTGCTTGGTGAGAACCTGAACCGGACCCCTTGAACGCGCGTGCATCTTGTCCGCAACCATGTGGTGGAGCCTCTGGTAGTAGATGACGCCAACGAATATGTCCGCCTCGAGTCTCCTGCCGGTTATGCCGTCGTACATAACTTCTCTTCCGCTGTGCTTGAAGCCGAGCTCCTCAAGCTCCTTCCTGAGCCTCTCCTCGGGCTCACCGATGAAAGCGGTTCCGTCAACGCGCCTTCCCTTGAGCGAGGCGACCTTTCCGCCGATGGCCTCTATGAGCTGTCCGACGGTCATACGGCTCGGGATACCGTGCGGGTTGACTATGAGGTCCGGCACGATACCGCTCTCGGTCCAGGGCATGTCCTCCTGCGGGACGATTAAACCTATGACACCCTTCTGACCGTGCCTTGAAGCGAACTTGTCACCGAGTTCCGGAATGCGCAGGTCCCTGACGGTGACCTTGACGAGCTTGGTTCCGTCGCCGGTCTCGGTGACGATGACCTTGTCAACGATACCCCTCTCGCTCGGCCTGACCGTTACGCTCGTTTCTCTCCTTCCCTGAAGGGCCATTCCGCCGAGACCGCTCTGCTCCTCAAGGAACCTCGGCGGTGAGGTCCTTCCGACAAGGACGTCCTTGCCCTCAACTTTTGACTCCGGGAAGATGAGACCGTCCTCGTCGAGGTGGCGGTAGTATTTCTCGCCGAGGTAGCCCTGTATCGTCGGGTCGGGAACCTCAAAGGTGTCCTTCTGGCCTCCAAGGTAGCGCTTCTCCTCTGCCTCATAGGTTCTGAAGAAGGTCGAACGAGCGAGACCGCGCTCGATTGAGGCCTTGTTGATGATTACGGCATCCTCCATGTTGTAGCCGTGGTAGCTGAGCACCGCAACGACGAAGTTCTGGCCGGCTGGCCTCTCCTCGAAACCGACGGCCTTCATTATGCGCGAGTTGACGAGCGGAACCTGCGGGTAGTGCATAAGGTGACCGCGGGTGTCAACTCTAATCCTGAAGTTGGCCCAGCCGAGACCGAGGCTCTGCTTGGCCATACCCGCGCCGTAGGTATTACGCGGGGCCGCGTTGTGCTCCGGGTAGGGAACGAGCGAAGCGGGAATACCGAGTATCGCGGCCGGCATGAGCTCGAGGTGGGTGTGCTCTTCAGTTACCTCCCAGGGCCAGGTTGCGACGTAGGCGTTCTCTTCCTCCTCGGCGTCGAGGTATTCAATAACTCCCATCTTCACGAGGTCGCTCCAGGTGAGCTGGCCGTTCTTAACGGCCTCGATGTGCTCGCGGGTGAGCTTGGGCTTGCCGTTCTCAACTATGATGAGGGGTCTTCTAACCCTACCGTCGTCGCTGTTGACGTAGATTTCCTTGACCTCCTCGTCCTCGTAGATGGCCACGTTTATTACCTCGCTTATCTTACCGCTCCTCCTGTCGGCTCTAATCCTGTTGACCAGGCTCTTTCCGTCCTCGATGGTTCCGATGAGAACACCGTTGAGGTAGACACGGTAGAGTCCCGGAGCTGGCCTTCTCTCCTCAATCGGGACTATGCCGAGCTTCATAAGGTACTCGCGAACCTCCTCCTCGGGAACGCCGGTGGTTATCTGAGACATCAAAGCTAAGTTCTTGACGAGACCACAGTTCGGACCTTCGGGAGTCTCGGTCGGACAGATTCTTCCCCAGTGGGTTCCGTGCAAATCACGGGCCTCGAAGTGGGGCTGGTCCCTGCTGAGCGGTGAAGTCACGCGCCTGAGGTGCGAGAGGGTCGAGATGTAGTTGGTTCTGTCAAGGAGCTGGCTGACACCGGTTCTTCCACCGGGCCACGCACCGGTAGCGAGGGCGTGCTCAATCCTCTCGCTGAGAACGTCGGGCCTTATCGAGTTTCTCACAAACCTCTGAACGTTCTCGAAGGTGTAGCGCTCGCCCTTCCTCTGGTAGGTCTTGGTCATCTGATACTGCATGTCCTTGACGAGCTGGCCGAAGGCGATTCTGAAGAGGTCCTTAAGGAGGTCTCCGGCGAGCTTGAGCCTCTTGTTGGCGTAGTGGTCCTTGTCATCCTCACCGCGCAGGCCGAGGGAAAGCTCGAGAACCTTGAGGGCCATCATGCCGAGGTAGTAAGCCTTGGCCCTCCTCCTCTCGGGCTCGACGCCCATGTGCGGGAGGAGGTTGTTGTCTATGATGTGCTCGGCCCTCTTGAGCCTGTACTCCTTGGGCTGACCCGGAAGCGAGAGCCTTCCTATGAGGTCCAGAGCTTCTTCCTGGGTCCTAACGTCGCTGGCATCCTCAAGGTTGTCGAAGAGAATCTGCTGAATCCTCGGGTCGTCGCTGACAGCTTCAACTATCTCCTTATCGCTGAGGAGACCGAGGGCTCTCATCACGTAGACGAACTTGACCGGCTTGGGAACGTTCGGGATAGAAACGTAGAGGATTCCGTCTTTCTTCCTCTCGACGGTTATCAGAGCCCTGTAACCGTGCCTGTAGGAGAAGACCTTCGCTATAACGCGGTTCTGTCTCTCATCCCTCTCGACGAGGGTCTTGTTCGGGGCGAGGTCTTCGATAGAAACGATAACCCTCTCGGAACCGTTTATGATGAAGTATCCTCCCGGGTCCCTCGGGTCCTCGCCGAGCTTTATGAGTTCCTCATCGCTGAGACCGTAGAGACGGCAGGCCTTGGACTTGAGCATTATCGGTAGCTCACCGATGCGAACCTCCACAGGCTCCTGCTCGATGCCGTTGACGACGGGAATCATCTCAAGGTAGAGCGGAGCGGAATAGGTGAGGTTCCTTATTCTCGCGTCCATCGGGTAGAGCGGTCTTCTCTGTCCCTGGGCCTCCTGAAACTCGGGCTCGCCGAGCCTAATCCTTCCGAACTTGACCTCAAGGCCGGGGATGTCTGGCTTAACGCCACCGAACTCGTTGACAACCTGCTGAAGGCCGTGGTCGATGAAGGCGTTGTAAGAATCGAGGTGCTGTCTCACAAGACCCTTTTCCTTCCAGTAGGATTCCATAACGAGCCAGAGCTCGTCCGGAGTTAGAGTGGGCTCGTTAACCGTAACTCCTCTGCTCATAAACTCTCACCCCTAAAATCAGTCCTCCACGACGAGGCGGTAATAGTAGTAGTAACCCGCCGTGGGGCTCTTCCTCTTTATCTCGATGACATCGCCGGGCTTGGCTCCAAGGGCAACGACAGCAGGGTCAGAAGCCTTAATCTGCGGAAGCTGGGAAATCCTAATCCTGTACTTCTTGAGGAGCTCCTCCTTCTCCTCCTCGCTGAGGATTCTGTGCTCGGGAACCAGCACGTGAGTGAATATATCAAACTCCTTTTTCGCCGCCACCGAGAATTGCCCCCTTAACGTTTTTTATTAGAACGATATCACTACCCTCCACCTGCGGGTTCCGGTATATAAGCTTTTCGAGTGGTATCTCGGTGGAGAGGCTTTATATCGGTTGCGTAAAGTTTAAGAACCGTTTTTCAGCCCGTTTCGGTTCGTTGATGTATTGGATTGTTCATTTAGCGCGGGTGGGTTTGAAAAACCCTTTTAAACAATGACCCTGTTGGCGGGAGATAAAAAGAGAAGGCTCACTCCAGGGCGGAGAGAAGCTTCTCGAGGAACATCTTCTCCGGGTAAGCACCCTCGAACTGAACCTTGTCCTCGCCGTCGACCTGGATGACTATCTTCGGAACGGCCATGACGCTGTACTGGTCAGCCCACTCCGGGTACTCGATGGCCTCGACCATGTCGCCGAGTATCTTGCCCTTGCCGGCGTTGGTGTTCTCGATGGCGAACTTGTGGGCCATCCTGACCGCGAGCGGGCAGTATGGGCAGGTCGGGGTGACGAAGACGAGTATCCTGACGTCCCTGTCAATCTTGGCAAGCTCCTCCTTGCTCTCGGGCATGAGGTCGGTGGTCATGTTGCTGACGTCAACGATGTCCTCAAGGAAGGCACCGAACTCGTGGCCGGCAGGAAGGCCGAAGAACCTGACGCCGACGTCCTGGCCGTTTCTGGTTATGCTGACGGCAGGAGCGCGGTCAATCCTGTACTCCTCGGCCTTCTTCCTGCCCTCCTCGGTGTCGAAGTCTATGAACTCGTAGCTCAGCTTGTCGCTCAGCTCGGCAAGCTCCTGAACGAGTTGCTTGAGCTGGTCGCAGTACTGGCAGTGGTCCTTTCCGATGAAGACCATGAGCTTAACCGGCTCGGTGAGCTTGGAGAAGAACTCCTCCTTTATTACCTTCTTGTCGGCGTCGCTAATCAGTCCCATTCATCACACCTCCATCTAAAGGTTTATAATCCTCGCGAACCATTTTCTCCGGGTGAAAATCCCCTGGTTTGCAACCTTAAGTTTAATGTCCAATATATAAGCTTTACGTCACAGGTTTGGGTGGGTGTGGGCCATGAATGAACCCGACATTTTCTACATCCTCGGGAACAAGGTGAGGCGCGATTTGCTCAGCCACCTCACCTGCACCGAGTGCTACTTCAGTTTTCTGAGCAGTAAGGTTAGCGTCTCCTCAACGGCCGTAGCGAAGCACCTTAAAATAATGGAGCGCGAGGGGATACTCAAATCCTACGAGCGTGAGGGCCCCTTCATCGGCCCCGCGAGGAAGTACTACGACATAAACATCGCCAAAACCTACGTCGTCACGATAACCCCCAACATCTTCTGGTACCGCGGTCTTGACCTGAGCGAGGAGCCGAAGGTCTCGATAGAGCTCCCCGAGGAGCCCAAAAACCTCGACGAGATGATTCTAACCTTTAGAAACCTAAGCAAAAAGCTCGAAGAAATCCTCAAGGAGCTCCAGGCGATAGAGGGCCGGAGAGACAGGCTCATGGCGATGATTAAGGAGACCTACCTCAAGGAAATCGGCGACATGACCCAGCTGGCAATCCTCCACTACGTCCTCCTCAACGGCTCGGCCACGGTTGACGAACTCAGCGACAGGCTCAACCTCAAGGAGAGAGAGGTGCTCCAGAAGGCGAGCGAGCTGGACAGGTTCGTTCCGTTAAGAATAAAAGACAGGGTCATAACGATAGATGACGAAAGGTTGAAGGCAAAGCTCGGCGGTGAAGGCGATGCCGGAGAAGATTAAAATCCTCGTTAACGAAGACCGCTGTTACCTCTGCGGTGGCTGTGCTGGAGTCTGCCCGACTCTGGCGATAGAGGTGCACTCGAGTGGCTGGGAGTTTATTCAAGAGAAGTGCATAAGCTGTAAGATATGCGTCAACGCCTGTCCAGTCGGAGCGCTGAGCGCCGAGCCCCTGGAGGTGAGCAAATGAGCTGGAAGTATGACGTTGTAGTCGTTGGGGCAGGAATAGCAGGGCCCATAGTGGCGAGAAACGTCGCAAAGGCTGGCTACTCAGTCCTCATGATAGACAAAAAGTGGGCCATCGGAACTCCTAAGCAGTGCGCCGAGGGCATAAGCATAAAGGTCTTCGAGAAGTACGACATCCCCTACGACAAGCGCTTCATCAACCGCGAGATTTACGGGGCGAAACTCTACTCCCCGAGCGGTTACGAGCTCGAACTCCGCTACAAGGACGTTAGCGGTGTTATCCTCGAGAGGAAGGTCTTCGACAAGATGCTCGCCTACTACGCCGCTAAGGCCGGGGCAGACGTTCTCGCGAGGACTGAAGCCCTGGACGTCATAAGGAAGGACGGAAAGGTCGTTGGAATCAAGGCCAAGCACGAGGGCGAGCCGATTGAGATTTACGCCGACGTTATCGTCGCGGCTGATGGCGTCGAGAGCACGATAGCGAGGAAAGCGGGAATAAACACCTACGCCCCACCACACGAGTTCGATTCAAGCTACGAGTACGAGATGCTCATCGAGGGCTACGACCCCGACCTCATACACCTCTGGTTCGGCAACGAGATTGCACCAAGGGGTTACGTCTGGGTCTTCCCGAAGGACGAGGACAGGGCCAACGTTGGTATAGGAATCAACTCGGACAACCCACAGACGGCCAAGTACTACCTCGACAAGTGGCTGAAGGAGAACAATATTCCGGCTAAGAAGCTCCTTGAGGTGAACGTTGGAGTCGTTCCAGTTGGAGGCTTCGTCAAGGAGCTCGTTAAGGACAACGTCCTCGTCGTCGGCGACGCCGCGAGGCAGGTAAACCCGATGCACGGCGGTGGAATGGCGGAAGCGATGGAAGCGGGAACGATAGCGAGCAAGTGGATTGTCAAAGCCCTCGAAGAGGAGAACCTCTCGCTACTCCAGAACTACACTAAGGAGTGGTGGGAGACCGACGGAAAGAGGCTTGAGAAGGTCCTCAAGGTCAGGAAGGTCACGGAGAAACTCACCGATGAAGACCTCGACCTCTTCATACAGGTTCTCAGCGGGGCAGACGCGGAGAAGATAGCGGGCGGAGACTACGTGGAGGTCATAAAGGCCCTCCTCAAGCACCCGAAGGTTCTCCTCAGCCCGAGGAGGATAAAGCTCCTCAAAAGCCTTCTCTGAGCCTGAACCCCTTTCCCTTCTTCCTTGAGAATACCACTATCTCCCTTGCACTCCCGACGCTCAGACTTCCCCAGGGGGAGTGGAGACCTTTTGAGTTCTCGATGAGATAGTAGAGCTCAACATCTCCTGAAACCGTTTTTCTGAAGGCCGAAACGTCCGGCAGTTCCGTTATCTCCTCGCAGGTTCCGTTGGAGCACTCTAAAGGTTTCTCGTCGAGCCCCAACCCGAGCTCGAGGGCCAAAAGCCTCGCGGTCTCGTCCAGTGGGGCGGGATAAAGCGTGTAAAGTCTTCTAACTGCCTTCAACAGAACCGGAAAGCGCCTATCGCCCTCGCCTATCCCGTAGCCGATGTTCCTGAGCGGGTCCCTAACGGGTTTTCCGTGGAGGGCGTTCCTGAGCTGGACAACCCGGTTAGCCCAGACCATCGTCGGCTTCGGCTCCCCGAGGAGCGAGAAGCGCCTGTCGAGGGAAAAGCCCCTCTCCGGATTCACATCCCGGAGGGGAGAAAGCCACAGGCCGAGCTCCGGTTCGCTTATGAAGAGGTGACCGGCCTTAAGAACCTCCAACCCCTCAAGGAATAAACTGTAAGCGCTCTCGACGACGTCATCCAGTCCAATAGAGAAGGCGTAAAGGCTCGCGTCCGCCAGACCAAGGATGAAGGTCGACTGGACGTCGAGGAGGCTCGCCACCGTTACCTCGTTCAGCCTGACCTCGTCGCGGAGCCTTTCAAGGAACTCACGGGCGTTGGCCAACAGAACCTTTGCCGTTCTCTCCCACTCGTCCATGATAGGGATTCATCATAAGTAAAGATAAGGCTATCGCTTCCAGTCCTTGCAGTTCATGTCGAGGCAAATCTCGTACTCCCTGCCCTTCTCGCGAATCTTCACCACTGGAGCGCCGTTGCAACAGGTTTTGTTCGTCGGAATAACTTCCCCGCGCTGGAGTATCGGGTAGGTAACGTTGCACTTCGGCCAGTTGGAGCAACCGACAAAGCGCTTGCCGGTTTTCCTGTTGTATTTGAGAACCAAGTCACCACCGCACTTGGGGCACTTTCCGAGGACGAGCCTTTGTCTCTCAGGGGACCTGGTCTTCCCTTTCTCACCGCCGGATTTCATGGGAGTTCCGGAAGCCTCTGACCGGGATTTCGATTTCTCCACCCTGGCCGAGTCCTTTGAGGTTGTAACGCCCGTTCCCGTCGTCTCGAGGAGCATCTTTCCGATGTCCAGCTCCTTCTCCTTGAAGACCTTGAGGATTTTAATCAGCTGTTCCTTGCTCTCCTCGATTACCTCGTCCTTCTTTGCCTTTCCGGCCATTATCTCCTCCATCTTCTCCTCGAAGGCCCTCGTGAGTTCAACGCTGACTATGTCGGGGACGTTCTTCTCAAGGGCCTCCACGACGCGCATGCCGAGGGGTGTAACCTTTATCTTCTTCTTGCCCTCGATGTAGCCCCTCTGGTAGAGGGTTTCGAGGATTTGCGCGCGCGTCGCCTTCGTTCCGATGCCCAAATCTTCCATCTTCTTGATTACGGCCGCTGGAGAGTAGCGGGCGGGAGGTTTCGTTTTCTTCTTCTCGCGCTTAATCTGGATAACTTTAACGGGCTCGCCTTCCCTGAACTGGGGAAGGATTACCTCGTCGAACTTGACGTATTTCCCGTAGACCTTCAGCCAGCCCTCCTTGAGGGTTCTCGCACCGCTCAGGATGAAGCGGTGGCCGTTGGAGTTTATAATTACCTTGACACTTTCCCTGATGGCAGGTTCCATGAAGAGAGCCAAGAAGCGCCTCACGACGAGGTCGTAGATGTTCTTCTCGTCCTTGGTCAGCTCGCCGGGCTTTGGAAGCTCGCCGGTGGGGTAGATTGCCGGATGAGCTGGGTCTTCCTTCTTGCCCTCAACGGGCTTGAGGTTGCCCTTGCCCAGAAGCTCGTGGGCGAAGGGCTTGTACTCCGGCAACTTCGCGAGGTTCTGCAGTATCGAGCGGAAGTTGAGGTTCTTGGGGAGCTTTTGAGATGAGGTTCTCGGGTACGACTGTAAACCCTTCTCGTAGAGCTTCTGTGCAATCTCCAGGGTCTTCTTCGGGCTGTAGCCGAAGGCAGAATAAGCTTCTCTCTGGAGCGTTCCGAGGTCGAAGGGGACTGGAGGATTCCTCTTCTGTTGCTTCACTTCAACTTTCTCGACGAAGGCCGGCCCCTTCTTGGCCTCCTGGACGATTCTCTTCGCCTCCTCCTCGTCCCATATCTTGTCCTTCTCGTAGGTCGCCGTGTACTGCTTGTCCTCTTTCTCAAGAATCATCTTGATGACCCAGTACGGCTTCGGCTTGAAGTTCTGGATTTCCTTTTCCCTCTCCACAAGGAACTTGAGCGTCGGCCCCTGAACGCGACCAGTGGAGAGAACCATCCACTTCCCGCTGGCGTGCTTTATGGCAGAGGTTAAGGCCCTCGAGAGGTTCACGCCCCAGTACCAGTCGAGAACGTGACGTGCTATTCCCGCATCTGCCATTCCGAAGTTTATCGTCGGCTCGAGGTTGTACCAAGCTTTGAGAAGGTCCTTCTTCGTCAAGGCAGAGAACTTCATTCTTTTCGCCTTCGAAGGGTCAACGCCACAGGCGTATTTCAGAGCTGTATAACCGATAACCTCGCCCTCTGTGTCGTAGTCGCAGGCGACTATGAATTCATCCGCCTGCTTCGCGAGGGTCGCGAGGGCCTTGATGTAGTCCTTCGCGTAGCCCTTGCCCTTCTCGGCGACGTAAACGGGAACCCATTCTATGTCGAAGACCGGATAACCGTAGGTTTTGGTCTTCGGAGCGAGGGAGAAGAGATGGCCAACCGCCGGAGCAACTATCACCTTCTTGCCGTCGCGGGTGAACTCGTAATAACTTACCTTCCCTATCGTCTTCCTGACGGGCTTTCCCTCGGCCAGGGCGTAGGCTATCTTTCTCGCGACGTTGGGCTTCTCGGCTATGATGAGCGTGACCATAGGCCTCGTCTTCGATTGGCGACCCTCTATAAAAAACCTCCGACGAAGGGTTTATAACCCGCTAACTGAAGGGCCTTTGATGACGATGCTGAGCGTCGGAGGTGTCGGTGTTCTCTTCAGCGGGGAGCTCAACGACGGCTTCGTTGACGGCTTTAGAACGCTTTTCGCTCGGCGCTACCTGCCGGACGTTCTAAGGGCAGAGATAAAGCCCGACATTCTGATAGAGCGCTTCAAGGGCAAGTCCTTCAGGGTCTTCAGCTCGATGTACGACGTCAACGGAAAGGACCGTTACAAGCTCGAGTCCGCCGTTCCTTCCGCCTACAAGAACGAGGCGCCCGTTTTCTTCCTCCTTCAGGCAACGGCAAGGGCCGGCGCGCGGAAGGGCAGGATTTTCATAACCGATTCGGTGAGCGTCGTCAACCCAGAGGGAAGGGCGGTTCTTTTCGTCGGCTACCCACACACGGGCAAGAGCACTATGTCAGCCATAGCCGTCTCCGAGGGGTTGGACGTCCTCAGCACCGAAAACACGGTCGTTGACGTCCGCGAGGGGAAGCTCTACGTCATCGGAGGAACCGAGGTCCTCGTCTACGACCCGAGGATTGAGGACGTCTACGGCGTCTCGATAGACTACGACGAGACCACGAGGAGCGGTTACAGGATAGTTGACCTGGAGAGCACCGAGCGGAGGAGGCTCCTCAAGAAGGGCGTCGAGGTCGAAAAGATTATAGTCCTCCACGCGTCCTTTGGTGGAGGCGAGGCCAGCTTCTCTCCAGTCCGGGGGCGGAAGATTAAGAAGACCCTCTGGTACTTCTCGACGTCACTCCTCAAGGGGATGGACTACTACGAGCCGGCACCGCTCTACATGCCGATGGGCGAGGAGATAAACTACAACCTCAACAAACTGCTCGATTCCGCCGTTGAGAGCTATTCCGGAAAGATGTTCGAGGCCTTCGGAAACCACAGGGACGTTTTTAAGAGGACGGTTCTCTTCACGTGAGGTGGTGGCGATGATTAAGGTCAGGGTCCTCGGAAGGGGAATAGAGAAGGAAGTCGAGTGGAGGAAGGGCATGAAGGTGGCAGATATCCTCAGGGAGGTCGGATTCAACACAGAGAGCGCGATAGCGAGGATTAACGGAAGGGTTGTCCTCGAGGACGAAAAAGTTGAAGACGGCGTTACCGTGGAGGTAATTCCGGTCGTTTCAGGGGGATAAAAGGGGCATCAAGCCCCGAGCCTCTTTCTCATGAACTCTTCGAACTTCTCCATGGCCTCCTCGAGTATCTCGACCGGCGGGAGGAAGACGATTCTGAAGTGCCAGTCGCCGGCCTTTCCGAAGCCAGAGCCGTGGACGAAGAGGACGTGCGCCTCGTGGAGGGCATCGAGCACGAACTCCTTGTCGTTCTTCCACTTCGAGCGCTCCTTAATCCTCGGGAAGATGTAGAACGCTCCCTGCGGTTTGACCGCGCTGACACCGGGAATCTCGTTGATGCGCTTGTAGATGTAGTCCCTCCTCTCGCGGAGCTTCTTCATGTACTCCTCAAGGTAGTCCATCGGGCCAGTTAAACCCGCTATCGCCGCGAACTGGGCCGGCGTGTTCGGGCATATCCTTATGCGCATGAGCTTGTCAATCGCTTCTCTCACTTCTTCGAGCTTGCCCTCGGGGTCAACGTAGTAGAAGTAGCCCAGACGCCAGCCGGTGGCGAAGTAGACCTTCGAGAGGCCGTTCATCACTATAACCGGGACGTCCTTCGTGAGCGAGCCCGGCGAGACGTGCTTGCCCTCGTAGGTCATCAAATCATAAATCTCGTCGCTTATAACCGGCAGGTCGTACTCGCCGGCCAAGTCGAGTATCGCCTTGACGGTCTTCTTCTCGTAGAGCGCTCCCGTCGGGTTGTTGGGGTTGATGACGGCTATTGCCTTCGTTCTCTCGTCTATCAGCTTCCTCATGTCGTTGATGTCCGGTTGCCAGCCGTTTTCCTCGACGGTCAGGTACTCCCTCGGCTCGGCGCCATAGAACTTGACGAGGCCAACGTAGGGAGGATAACTTGGACTCGGAACGAGTATGTTGTCGCCGGGGTTGAGGAGCGAGCCGAATATAAGCTGGAGCGCCTCGGTTACAGCCGTTGTGACGCGGACGTCTTCCGGCATTATGTCCACGCCGTTCTTCCACTTCTCCCTCTTAACGACGGCCTCCCTCATCTCGGGTAAACCCTCGCTCGGCCCGTAGTAGTTGTGGCCCTCCTTTATGGCGCGACAATAAGCCTCTTGCATGTGCTTCGGGGGCTGGAAGTCGTACTTGCCAGGGTCACCGATGTTGAGCCGTATGACCTTTATCCCCTTCTTCTCAAGCTCCCTCGCAGGGAGAACAACGTCTCTAATCGCGTACTCAACGCCCATTGCACGCTCTGATGCCCTAATCATAACGACCACCACCCGAAGGTTGAGACGTTCATCATAAAAACCTTGAGTCTTAAAGTTTCGCCGAAAACGGCCGTAAAGCGATGGATTTTCGGGAAACGTTTAAAACCCCCCGCTCAAAGCCTTCCCGGGCGATGAAGAATAGCAAGCAAACTGAGGGCTCACAGATGATGACGTGAACACCCTCCGAGCCCATTCGATACTTTTATTAACCTTCAGAGCAAAATCTAAGGCATGAACGTTTTCATCCCGCTCATCCTCGGCCTTCTGCTGGGCTACCTCCTGAAAAGGGCCGGAAAAAAGCCGAACCTTGAAACTCCCACGAGCATTGCGCTACTCGCGATGATTTTCTTCCTTGGGGTCAAGACCGGGGAGGTTCAGGTAAACGGCCTCTGGCTCCTCGGCGTTTCAGCTCTCTTCGCGGTTCTGACGATAGCCGGTAGCCTTCTCCTCGCGGAGGTGGTCAGGTGAGGTTCCTCTACCTCGTCCTGGCATCTCTCACCATCGGAACGCTCGTGGGGCACTTCCTCAGCCCGGACTTCGGGAACGCCTACGAGCTGATGCTCTACATCCTCATATTCCTTATCGGAATGGACCTCGGGCTGAACTTCAACGCCAAGGAGCTCAGGAAGGTCGGAGGAAAGGCCCTCGTCCTGCCGTTTTTAACGCTGACTGGCTCAATCCTTGGCGGACTGCTGGCGTCGCTGATTCTCGGGATAGAGCCGAGGTGGGGCCTCGCCATCGGAGCCGGCTGTGGATGGTACTCACTGACGGGCCCGCTTATAGCGCAGTACTCCGCGGTTTACGGCGCGGTTGGCTTCCTCGGGAACCTGATGAGGGAAATCCTAACCATTCTGTTCTACCCCATCGCAATCGGGAGAATAGACCCGGAAAGGGCGGTGGTGATGGGAGGGGCGACGACGATGGACACGACCCTGCCGATAATAACAAAATTTGGAGGAAGGGAGGTGGCACTCGTTGCCTTCGTCCACGGGTTCATTCTAACGGCAATCGTCCCCTTCCTGGTTCCGCTGATACTCAGTCTTTAGAGTACTTCTCGACGAGGCCCTTGACGAGGCTCTCGTGCTGTTCCTCGTTCCTCTTGAGTTCCTTCACAAGCTCCCGCACAACCGGGTGGAAGGCCCTCCTTGAGAGCTCATCGTAGAGCTTTCTCATCTCGTCCTCTTCCTCGGCGTACCTCTTCAGAATCTCAATGAGCTTCTCATCGGTGCCGGGGAGAACAACCTCGGTCGGGAAGTCCTTAAGGTACTCCTCTATTATCTCCTCAGGCGGAATCCTGGCACCAATCGGGCCGAAACCGAGGGGCATGACCATCGTTGGAACGCCCGGAATTAGGGCAAAGTCATCGTTGGGCTTCTCGACGGCGTACTCCTCGACGAGCTCAACGGCCTCGTCGTAAGCCTTCTCCAGGGCCTCCATGAGGTGCTTGTGGAAGGCGGTGTCTATGGCGAGCCTCAGAATAAGCCCCCTCAAATCGGCGTACTCGGGCTTGTCAAGCTTTTTGAGAAGCTTCTTGTAGTCCTTCTCCGCTTTTTCCTCAACCTTCTTTGCTTCTCTGACGATGTCTATCATTCTCTTCATTTCCATCACCGAGCATTTTTAGTAACCTTTAGTATTTAAAAGTTTCGGAACCGGGAAAAAGCTTTTTAAACATCTCCTCAAACGGGAAACCCGAGCTAATCATCGGCTCATGGCTCGGGGGTATCCGCGAAGGAACCCACCGGGCTCCCCGTGGAGGTGAGTGAGATGAAGTACCCGAAGAAGATAAGGACCTACTGCCCGTACTGTAAGAAGCACACCATCCACAAGGTAGAGAAAGTTAAGAAGAGGCCGAGGAGCGAGCTCAGCCAGGGTCAGAGGCGCTTCCGCAGAATCCTCAAGGGTTACCGCGGTTTCCCGAGGCCGAACCCGGCCGGAAGGGAGAAGCCGGTCAAGAAGCTCGACCTCCGCTTTAGGTGCACCGTCTGCGGTAAGGCCCACACCAGAGGAAAGGGCTTCCGCGTTAAGAAGTTCGAGCTCGTGGAGGTGTGAACATGGCGCTCCCGAAGAACCTCATCCCGATGCCGAGGAGCAGGTTCCTCCGCGTCAAGTGCATTGACTGTGGCAACGAGCAGATAGTCTTCAGCCACCCGGCGACGAAGGTTCGCTGTCTCGTCTGCGGTGCAACCCTCGTCGAGCCGACCGGCGGTAAGGGCGTCATCAAGGCCAAGATACTCGAGGTTCTCGAGTGATTTCCTCCCTTTTTCCTTCCCGCCAAACTTTTAAAAACCTCTTCTCGTAAACCTTCCGGAGAGAAAAATTTAGAGGTGGTTAGAATGCCGAGGAAAGCCAAGGAGTTTCCCGAGGAGGGAGAATTCGTCGTCGCTACCGTCAAGAACATTCACCCGTACGGAGCGTTCCTCACCCTTGACGAGTATCCCGGAAAGGAAGGCTTCATGCACATAAGCGAGGTTGCTCCAACCTGGGTCAAGAACATCAGGGACTACGTGAAGGAGGGCCAGAAGGTAGTCGTCAAGGTCATCCGCGTTGACCCCGAGAAAGGGCACATAGACCTGAGCCTCAAGCGCGTTAACCAACAGCAGAGGAAGGCCAAGCTCCAGGAGTACAAGCGCGCCCAGAAGGCTGAGAACCTTCTCAAGATGGCCGCCGAAAAGATAGGCAAGGACTTCGAGACGGCCTGGCGCGAGGTCTGGGTTCCGCTCGAGGAGGAGTACGGAGAGGTTTACGCCGCCTTCGAGGACGCCGCCCAGAACGGGATGGACGTCCTCAAGGGGCTCATAAGCGACGAGTGGATTGAAGCGCTCAGGCCAATCATCGAGGCATACGTCGAGATTCCGACCGTTACCATCGATGCGGAGTTCGAGATAACCGTTCCGAAGCCCAACGGAATCGAGATAATCAAGGAGGCCCTGATTAGGGCGCGCGATAGGGCCAACGAGGAGAAGGACATAGACGTCAAGTTCACCTACCAGGGCGCTCCGAGGTACAGGATTGACATAACCGCCCCGGACTACTACAAGGCGGAGGAGGTTCTCGAGAGCATAGCCGAGGAAATCCTCCGCGTCATAAAGGAAGCGGGCGGAGAGGCAACCCTCATCAGGAAGGAGAAGCGCATAAGGAAGATTAAGAGGAGGTAACCATGAAGTTCCGCATAAGAAAGTGCCCCGAATGTGGCAGGTACACCCTGAAGGAGACCTGTCCGGTCTGCGGGGCGAAGACCAAGGTAGCCCACCCACCGCGCTTCTCGCCGGAGGACCCCTACGGTGAGTACCGGCGCAGGTGGAGAAGGGAAGTCCTTGGGATAGAGGTGAGAAAATGAAGGAAACCACCATCTACCTCCTTGAGAGGCCCCAGCTCAGGGACCCGGTGTTCATAGAAGGCCTCCCTGGCATAGGCCTCGTTGGAAAGCTCGCCGCGGAGCACCTGATTCAGGAGCTCAACGCGGTGAAGTTCGCCGAGCTCTACTCACCGCACTTCATGCACCAGGTCATCATAAAGAAGGGCTCAATCGTCGAGCTCATGAAGAACGAGTTCTACTACTGGGTGAACCCCGACGAGAACGGAAGGGACCTAATCATCATCACCGGCGACCAGCAGGTTCCGCCGACGGACAGCCCCGGCCACTACGAGGTTGTCGGCAAGATGCTCGACCTCGTTCAGGAACTCGGCGTCAGGGAGATAATAACGATGGGTGGCTACCAAGTGCCGGAACTCCAGGGCGAGCCGAGGGTCTTAGCTGCGGTAACCCACGAGGAGCTCGTTGATTACTACAAGGAGAAGCTCAAGGACTGCTCCGTCGAGGTAGTCTGGAGGGAGGACGAGGGCGGAGCCATAGTCGGTGCCGCCGGTCTTCTCCTCGGCATGGGCAAGCTCCGCTCGATGTACGGTATAAGCATACTCGGCGAGAGCCTCGGCTACATCGTCGACGCCAAGGCCGCCAAGGCAGTTCTAACGGCGGTCACGAAGATACTCGGAATAGAGCTCGACATGACAGCCCTCGAGGAGCGCGCCAAGGAGACCGAGGAGATACTCCAGAAGGTTCAGGAGATGCAGAGAGCGATGCTCGAGCAGACGATGCCCCCGGCTCCGGAAGAAGAGGACAGGGGCTACCTCTGATACCTTGATACCTTTTATTCTCCTTAACTTCCCCGTTCATATTTTGAAGGCCCAGTCTACCCCTTCCCGTTGTGAACCTGAGGTTAGTAACACTCTTTTCAAAAAGTTTTTTATAGGATAACACCATCTTAGGTCCTGATAACACCAATCAGGAATGAGGGGTGGTGAAATTGCACATACCGGATGGATACCTTGGGCCGTACACCTGCGCGTTTTTCTATTTGATTATGATACCTATTTGGTACAGGGCCTTCAAGTGGCTCAAGAACCTCAAGCCAAGCCAGGTGCCCCTGCTGGGAGTGCTCACGGCCTTTTCGTTCCTCGTGATGATGTACAACATGCCGGTTCCCGGAGGAACGACGGCGCACATCGTCGGCGGAACGATAATAGCGATACTCATAAGCCCCTGGGCCGCAACGGTGTCGCTGACAATAGTTCTGCTCATTCAGGCCCTGTTCTTCGGTGACGGCGGAATAACGACCTACGCCGCCAACGTCTTCAACATGGGCGTCGTCCTCCCCTTCGTCGGCTACTACACCTACAAGTTCCTCACAGAGAAGTTCAAGCTCAACGAGGTCATCTCAGCTGGAATCGGCGCCTACGTTGGACTCGTTGCAGCGGCGATAATGGCGGGCATCGAACTCGGAATACAGCCCTACATTCAGCCCGGTTACTGCCCCTACCCCCTCAGCGTCTCCGTTCCGGCGATGGCGATAGCGCACCTCGTCACAGCAGGCCCCGCCGCGGCGGTCGTCACCGCGGCAGTCGTGTGGTACGTCAGAAAGAGCAGGCCCGACCTCTTCGAGATGAGGACCCTTGCAAGGGGGTGATTGAATGGACAAGGTAACCAAGACCCTCCTCGCAATAGTCGGCGTCATGATAATCCTCTCCCCGATTGGAATACTGCTCGTGTGGAACTACGACGATGCCTGGGGCGAGTGGGACGTCCAGACTGTGGAGCACATGGTCGGCCACAAGTTGCCCGGCATGGAGAAGCTCGCGGACGCCTGGAACCACGCGATTTTGCCCGACTACAACATCCCAGGCTGGGAGGACAAGCTCCACGCCTCGATAGGCTACATAATCTCCGCGATAGTTGGAACGGCACTCGTCGTTGCCCTCTACTACGCCCTCGTCAAGTTCGTGGTCGGCAAGGGCGCCTCCTCCTGAATTTATTTTTTGGTGGTGAGAATGGGGTTCCTCGAAGAGACCGCCAGGGAAGTCCTCGAGTTCACGACCAACGCCGTCTTCTCAGAGAGGTACGCGAGAATGGACGGCCTGCTTCAGAGAATCGACCCAAGGGTTAAGGTGTTCTCGCTCGTTGCGATAGTCGCGACGGTGGTTTCCCTCGGACGGATTGATGTGATTTTAGCTTTCTACTTCCTTGCACTCGTCCTCGCGGTTCTCTCCAGACTGCCGGTAGTCGAGTTCACGAAGAGGGTCTGGGTCTTCATTCCGATTTTCACGGGGGTTATAGCCCTCCCTTCGATATTCATGATTCCGGGCGAGCCGGTTTTTCATCTGTTCGGTCTCACCGCGAGCAGGGAGGGAATCCGCTGGGCGGTTCTCTTTACGCTCCGCGTCGCGACTGCGGTTTCATACGCGATACTCTTCACGATGACGAGCAGGTGGAACGACATCGTCTCGGCCCTCGCGTTCTTCAGGGTTCCCGGAATGGTGATAACCATAATGACCTTAACCTACCGCTACATATTCCTCCTCGCCAAGCTCCTGCTTGACGCGATGCACGCGAGGAGGGCGAGGTTAGCTGGAGAACTCGGCATGGTCGAGAGCTGGAAAGAGGCCGGAAAGCACATCGGGGCGACCTTCATAAAGGCCAACGCCCTCGGCGAGGACCTCTACTACGCCATGCTCTCCAGGAGCTACGCCAACGAAATCGAACCGCTGAGGGAGTTCAAGGCTGGAAAGGTCGACTACGCGTTCTCGGCCTTCACCGTTCTCCTCGTCGTACTAACGTTTGCCTTCACGAGGGGATTGCTATGAAGGTTTACGAGCTCAGAAACGTTTCCTACAGATATCCAACCGGGGAGTGGGCGCTCAGGGGAATAAACATGGATGTTGAGAGGGGAGAAACCCTGGCCATAGTCGGGCCGAACGGCGCCGGAAAGACCACACTGCTCAAGCTGATGGACGCGCTGGTCATGCCAACGGAGGGCGAGATACTGTTCGAGGGAAAGCCGATAACGGAGGACACGATGACGGACGGGGAGTTTCGGCGGAAGGTCGGCTTCCTGTTCCAGAATCCAGATGTTATGCTCTTCAGCGCGACGGTTCTGGAAGATGTAGCTTTTGGACCCGTTCACCTGTGGAGTAAAGAGAGGGGCCTTGAGAGGGCCAGAGAAGAACTCAGAAGACTCGGCATCGAGAAGCTGGCCGATAGACACCCGTACAGCCTGAGCGGTGGCGAGAAGAAAAAGGCCTCGATAGCCTGCGTAACGGCAATGGAGCCGGAAGTTCTTCTCCTCGACGAGCCGACGAGGGATTTGGACTTGAGGAACAGGAACTTCGTGCTCGACATGATTCGGAGCTGGAAGGGGGAAGGAAAGACGGTCGTAGTGGTTACCCATGACCTGAGGCTGATTCGCCTCGCCGACAGGGTTTACGTGGTGAACAAAGAAATCCTCTTCGAGGGAACGCCGAGGGAGCTGTTTTCGAGGCCTGAACTCATAGAGAGGGCGAACCTCGATGTGCCCGAGATAGTGAGGCTCTTCCACGAGCTCGGTATCAACGAAATCCCGCTGAGCGTGGAGGAGGCTGTGGAGATTCTAAGGGGCCTCCTCCAGAGGTGATAAGTTAAACTCACCGCCTTCCCGGCTCCGGCGCCCCGGGAACGTCCCTCAGCTCCCTTCCCAAGATCTTCTCCATGAGCAGACCCATGGCAATCACGAAGACTATCGTGAGGGCCAGCCTCGTTACCATGAACCTCAGCCCTAGGAACTGCAACTCAACTAGCTCCTGCGGAATCTTTATGCAGGCCCAGGCGGAGAGGAAGACGACGACGCTCGCGACGCGGGCGCCTTTCTTGAGCAACGATGCCGCTATCGGGAAGGCCACGTAGAGCGGTCCTGTTGGAAAAGCACCGATGAGTATCGCTATCAGCATGCCTTTGAGCCCGGAGCTTTTCCCGAGGTATTTCACAATCAGCTCATCAGGGACGAAGACTGAGAACAGGCCCATCAGGACCATTACGGCGGGCATTACGAGGAGCATCTCCACGAGGTAGTCCTTTGACGCCGAGAAAACCGGGGTCCTCTTCTCCGGGAACATGAGGAGAAGAACTGCGGTTATCACCACAACGGCACCGAGGAACGCCAAATCGCGCAGGAGGGCCTTCTTCTGATTTTTCATGGCCCCACGGCCCTTCCCCGAACCCTTTGGAACCTTGCCGTCGGCCCTCAAAGTAACACCCCCATTAAGAGGCCTATCAGAATCGCGATTACGAAGCTGAGGACGTTTCTCAGCAGGGCGAAGCGCTTCCCGAGGATTTTAATCTCCAACGGGAGGGTAACGAAGCCAATCATCGTCAGCGTCGTTATGAAAACGGCCACAGAGGTCAGCGAGGCCCCCATCTTGAGCAGGGAAGCGGCGAGCGGGAATGCTATCAGGGACGGTATCTGAAGTATCGCCCCGAGAACTGCTACCGTCAGGACGCCGATGAACCCCGCTTCCTGGCCGACGACGCGGGAGATTGTTTTGGGTGGCACGAAGCCGGACATAAGACCGATTATCAGTATTATCGCAAGCATCGTCGGAAGAATCCGAACGAAAAACTTCACGGAGACCTTCAGGGCCTGCCTCGTCTTTAACCGGTCCTTCATGAAGCCGAGGGCGAGGCAGGCAAGGGCGAGGGCGTTTATGAAGAGCGTCGTTCCGTTCATGGTCTTCCCCGGAAAAAGTGTGAAGGGGACGGCTTATAAAGTTCGTGAACTATTCGGAAACGGGAAAGCGGAACAGCCTTTCCACATCGTCCCAGAGTTCCCGGGCTTCACCCTGGAGGATAAGCCTTCCGTTGGAGATGACGTACAGCCTGTCCACGACGGGCTTCAATGGCTCCCATATGTGGCTTATGACGAGAAAGCTTGTTTCACCCTTCATCTCCCTGAAAAGCTTTACGAATCGTCCCATTGTTTCAAAGTCGATGTTAGCCAGGGGCTCGTCTATCATAATCAACTCGGGAGCGCCTACGAAGGCCTGGGCCACCGCGAGCTTCTTGAGCATTCCCGAGGAATAGTTGGACGTTCTCTCGTCGAGGAAGTCGAGCTGAAAGAGCTTCCCAACGCGCTCGACCTCGCTCTCATCGAAGCCTTTGGAACGCGCTATGAACTCAAGCCACTCCCTACCCGAGATTAGCGGGGGAAACGAAACGGGGTCGTAGGAGACCCCAATCTTCCGTTTAATCTCTGCATCCTTCCAGGGGTTCTTCTCAAAGAGGGCTATCTTTCCGGAAGTTGGCCGGTAGACACCCGTTGCCAGCTTGAAGAAGGTGCTCTTCCCTCCCCCGTTTGGGCCGAGGATTAGGTTGAAGCCCTCGGGAATCTCAACTGTAACACCATCGAGCGCCACTATGCGCCCAAAACGCTTGGTCAGGTTCTTTGCCTCAATCATGCCCTCCACCTCCACAGAGCCAGTACAAAAGCCAGAATTGTTATTGACATGTACAGGGCTTTCTGGACTTTGAGAGTGGGATAAACTCCAGGGTAATAAGCCGAAAACGTTAGGGAGCCGTTCAAGACGTAGACTGCATAACTACCTTCTTTTGGAAGGACTATTGGATAGGCAAGGTGCTCGCTGACGTTGTAAGTGAAAATAGTCCTATTAGAAAACTGGTCCAAAATAATAAGCTTTCCTTTCCCATTAAAGCTGGAGTTCATAACTATCCACCCAGGGGAATGAATCGATACGTAACTGAGTGCCCCCCGCGAGTTCGACATAACCACGGGCCCAATAAAACCAGGGTTTCGTTTCACTGTAATGTATGCCCCCCAGACACCCAGAAGAGCCAACATAATGGATAACAAAAGCACGAATAGGAATCTCCTCTTCATAGGACATCCCTCCTTGTGAAAACCAGTCCAGATACAAGCACGAGCGCTATTGGCACTATGAGACCCCTTAGAAGCCAGGTGAAATCAAACGGTGACGCACCGGATAAAGACCTTGGAAGCATTGAAACAAATGAAAAGGGTGGCCAGTTAAGGCCCGCAAAAAATGGAAGAACAAGAAGGAAAAAGGACGCGATAAAAGCCAGGAGCATATCCCTTAACAGAACTGAAAACAGCAACGAGACCGACAGGGAGAAGAGTACAAAATACGTGGCAAAAACAAGCAGATGGCAGTACTGAGTCGTGAAAAGTATTTTTCGTATAACCCCAAGTATGTCCGCATTTGGGAACACATCTACAATTAAAATAGGGACATACAGGGAAACAAGGGAAAGGAGAAGTGCAGAGAAAAACTTTGCGATAAATATTTCTCCCTTGCTGAAAGGAAGGGAATAAACCGAAAACGCATAACCATGTTCCCTATCGTAGCGGAAGGACAAGACTGACAAGATTGAGACAAGAAGTGCCAGGAGAACCCAGAAACCGGCCGAGAGTGAGAGATAATCAAAGAGATGAACGGCAGTGATGCTCCCTATGGGAGACAATCCCTTGTAAACGGGAGGATGTGAAGAAACAACGGAACCAAGTTCCCATTGGGATTTAAGGTAACCAACTGCCAGAAGATAGGTTAGAGAGGGAATTCCAAGAAGGAAAATTATCAATCTCAAAGAGTCGCTAAGTTCCCAGGCGAGTAATGTCCGGAACTTATTCATAGGTTCACCCCCTCTTTAATGCGAAAACACTGATGAGGAACACGATAGCAACAACCGCGCTAACGGCCCATACCTTGGGAAGAGACGGGGCCACTGCGAGTTGAACGGAAGGCTGAGTTTCTGAATTCGGACTTTTGGGAATGCTAACACTATAAAGGATGAGTCCTGGAGCAACGGCCCTCTGCAGTTCTTCTCCTGAGAATTTGGGTTTTTGACGCTTGGCCATGTTATCCAGCACTGTAACAACACTGATTCCGAGAGATGCCTCGAGGTCTGGAACGACACCCATAAAACCCAGTGTTATGTCGTTGCCGGGATTAAACACGGCCAGTGTTCTCAGAAATGCAATTGCCCCACTTGGGTCTGTAAAGTTAGTTGGTTCACTCATGAGGAGGACGTTTGGTCCAGTAAAGTTACGGTAATACGTCACATACGTCGTCGAGTTCAGAATACGGATTTCGCTAAAGGAGAGACGCTTTCCATCGAGAAACACGTAGCTGTTATTGGAAACGGGATACAAATCAAATAATATCGTGTGCCCATAGGCACGGCCATCAGTTGAATACACTATACCCGTGGGAAGGTATATCCTGTAAGTCCCGTGGAGAACCAGCTTAGTTCCGTAGTCAGACCATTTAAGCGAAACATTATTGCGGGAGTACGGGGTAGTGTTAAGAGGATTCGGAAATGGGGGAGCACACGTTGCGGGGTAATACGCATAAACCTCCGAGAACGGCCATTTAAGGGACTTGTCCCCGTAGAACACGACGGTAACATTAACAGTTACCCAGTTATTGGATAGGTTAACGACTTTAAAAACAACATACGCACTCTGGAAGCCAACGTTAGCAACACAACCATCCCTTTGATAATATGCCCCACCGCCGTAGGCATTCAATGTTGTTCCGTTAGCAAAGTATACCAGCTGAGAACCCGGTTTAACCCAGTATGGAGTCGCGGTTGTGAAGGACGCTGAGAAAAGGAAGAAAAACAGAGTCAGGAGAGGAAATATTCTCTTCTTCATTAAGCATTCCTCCAGTAGTTATACGCTCCCCGGTGGGACACCAACGGAAGCAACTACCTTCATTGCCAGACTCAACACATCGAAATAAGGTCCTTTTCAACATAGACCCAATCCATTTCCACCATGACCAAACTCTACCAGTATTGAAGTTGTATTATGCATTGTTGTCGTAATAATATTTAGCGATTTTGGTTCAACTGTCTATTGATGCTAACGCAACATTATTAACAATATTACAAAAAGTAAAAACATCGCCGAGGAACCCAGATATGAAACGTCTTGGACGGTCGTGGTTGCGTAGGGCTTCCAGACCTGGTCAGTGCAGACGAGGGACTCATTGCTGTTTGAACCGTAGATACTGTAATCGCCGGCGTGGGGAAGGACTATCTCAAACTGAGCGTGACCCAGGACAGTGGAGTTCAACAGGACACGGCCGGTCACATCGTCCTCCACTACCACACGTCCACTCTTACCGTTGCACGTCAGGTTAAGCACTGCCCATCCCGGGGAGTTAAACTGCGCTCCCCTGTTACCAGAAACAGGGTAAACGCCCCCCGGCCATACCGTTTTGTGAATCTGTGAAAACTCAATTACCGGGAGGAGGAAGAGAATCCCAAGGACAAACACCAGGGAAACTATCATGCGATGCCTCATCTAACGTCCCTCCGCAGGATTATTACGAAGGATAACAACGTAAGCACAAGGGGCACGACAAGGCCCCCCACAATAAAGCGCGGTTGAAGGAGAAATTGTGAGAGTGTGAAGTATTCACCAGTCGATATGCTTACGGCCGTTTCCCGGAGGAGGTTCCCCGGTGGAAGGTTTGCGGTCACGAAGTAAGGGATAACGAGGAGCGGGAACGCAAAAACGAGCACCGCGAACATGTTTCTCAAAGTCACCGACAAAAACAGCGTTAGTGAAAGGATGTAGAAAATTGCCATAAAAACCACAATCAACAGGGCCACAAAGCGCTCCCCCGTAAAGAGGGAGAGAACGAACTTGGGTGTTTCTGCAAAGTTAATGGAGACCAGAACAAAGAACGGGACAAACACGACCAGGAGGGACAGTAAAAAGGAGACCAACAGTTTCACAGCAAAAATCTCTGACTTGGAATACGGGAGCGAGTATGTTGTTAATTCATACCTGCCCTCGATACCTGCACGAAACGTCAACGTTACCAGCATCGCAATGAAGAATGTGGCGATAATCCAGAAGTCTTCCGAGGTTATGGCGCGGGCTATCACAAAACCGCTCATTGAGTTAATCCCTTTTACCAAAGTCGCTACCGTTCCAACCTCCCCCGTGCTGATAAGAAGGCTATGCTGGAAGATATAGCCAGTCACAAGAAGTCCCAACGCGGTTATCAGAACCCGTATAGGGTCGTTCAATTCCCAGGAAAGTAGGGTTATCTTCCTACCCATTTCACCGCCCCCTACGGTATGTTACAAGCCCCGCAACCACCGCTATTCCGACAGCGACGGGCAGGAGATACCTGGCTTTTGAGGGCCCGGGGGATGACACTGCTGGAGTCGTGGATTCCCCCAAAGTGGCATTGGCCAGTATAACCCCCTGTGGCCAGACTCCGTTGACTATTTTACCGTTTTTTGTGAGCTTCTCATCTATGGCCAGCGCTCTATCGTCCGTCCACATAAAGCCGTAGATACCAACGGCATGAAAATCCGGTATCGGGTCCATTATGAACGAAAGACATATCCTGTAGCCAGGGCTATAAAAGGCATCAAAAAACGAAATCTGTCCATCGGGTGCCACAACATGAGTGCTGTGAACCAGAAGGTTGGGCTTTGGAAAGCTCGAATAGTAAGTATTTAGGGTCGCATTAATTATTTTAACCTCGGTTATAACCACTCTCTTACCATAGTATAACGCAAATGTTTCGTTCTTGGTAAATCCATCCCAAAGAACCGTATGGCCGTAAGGGTTTCCGTGGAGGTCATACACCCACCCATTGCTGAGTTTTATCTCGTATTCCCCACCCACGGTAAGGGACTTAAGCACAACTCTTGTTATATTGTTTGGCATTCTCGTCACATTGATTACATCACTCGCATTCCAGAAGGGTTTAAAAGTCCCATTGGTCGGATAAAGCACCGTAACGGGCGCAACTGCTACATTGCCTGTACTCACGGAGAGAGTGACCCTTACCCTCGCAATATCTCCGGTTATGTTAAGTACCTTGAAGACCACGGTTATATTTGGACCGGTTACAGCCACCGGAACTCCGCTTGCATTGAAAACGAATCCTCCACCGATACGATGATAGCTAACAGCTTTATACTCAACGAACGAGCCCTGATGAAACCAGTAAGGGGCCGATGTTTCGGAAAGGGAGGCAGTGCTCGGTACAAAAATCAGGGCTAAAATGGACACAAAGATAAACAGGAGAAAACGCCTTCCGCTTGATTTCTTCATTCAGACACCCCCTGTGCAACGTATTGGGGCCGATTGCCAACGCCCCAAACCAACCACAACAGGTTAGTTGCTGTCTTATCAAGCATTAGATATTGATTCTTACGGAAAATTATAATTAAAGGGTTTTGGTTCAAACATCTAACTAATCCTAACTGTTAGATGTAAGAGCAAGAACAACTCCTGCAGAAAACTGTTAATAAAAGAAAACACCTTAGAGGGTTTCCTCCAGCAACTTCAGCCCGAGCTCGAGGTACTCCCTGGCCTTCTCCTCGCTCTTGGCCTCGCTGAAGACCCTTATTATCGGCTCGGTTCCGCTGGCCCTAACCAGAACCCAGCCGTCCGAGAAGAGTATCTTCGTCCCGTCGGTGGTGTCTATCTCGTAGCCCTTAGCCTTGGCGAGCTCGGCAACCTTGGCGACTATCGCCTTCCTGTCGCCCTCCACGTGCCTCTTCGTCTTGAACTGGTAGTACTTTGGCAGTTCATCAATCAGCTCGCTGAACTTCTTTCCGCTCTTCGCGAAAATCTCGACTATCTTTGCTACTGTCATCGCCCCATCCCTTCCAAGGACGAAGTCCGGGAAGATGACACCACCGTTCTCCTCGCCACCGATGGTTCCGTTGTGCTCAAGGAGTGCCCTCGCGACAATTAAATCCCCAACCTTCGTGCGCATAACCTTCGCGTTGTTCCTCTTCGCAATGTCATCGAGCAGGTTGGAGGTCGCTATGGTGGTAACGAGCAGTCCACCGCCGTTTTCCCTGAGAACCGCGTCGGCAACGAGGGCAAAGGTCTTGTCACCCTGGATGAAGCGCCCGTTCTCGTCTATGAAGACGGCCCTGTCAGCGTCGCCGTCCTGGGCAACACCGAAGTCGGCACCGAGGGCCTTCACAATCTTCATGAAGTCTCTTAGGTTCTCCTCGTTCGGCTCCGGGTTTCTGGCCGGGAAGTGGCCGTCCGGGTGGGCGTTGACGCTGACGACCTTACAGCCGAGCTCGCGCAGAAGGTAAGGCAGAGTCAGGCTTCCGGCGCCGTTGGAGGTGTCAACGACGACAAACGGTTTTCTCTTCCTGATTGCCTCAACGTCCACCCTGCTCTTTATCGCCTCGATGTAGGGTTTGATTATGTTCTCCTCGCGAACCTCGCCGATTTCGTCCCACTTCGCCCTGTCGAAATCCTCGTTGAAGAAGACCTCTTCAACGACCGCCTCGCGCTCATTCTTGAGGCCCATTCCGTTCGGTTCGAGGAGCTTTATGCCGTTGTACTCCGGTGGATTGTGGCTGGCCGTAATAACCGCCCCGCCGTCGGCCTTGAAGTGGTTGGTGGCCCACTGTATCGCCGGGGTGGGTGCTATTCCCACGTCGATGACGTCACAGCCGACGCTGAGGAGTCCGCTGATGAGCGCGTTCTTCAGCATCTCACCGCTCACCCTCGTGTCTCTGCCGACGACAACGAGGGGTTTTTCCCTTCCCTCGCGCTTGAGCATCGTCCCGAAGGCCATGCCCATCCTGAGCGCGAACTCGGGCGTTATCTTCTCGTTGGCGATTCCTCGAACACCGAAGGTTCCGAACAGCTTCCCCATCTCAGACCCTCCCGAACTCGTCGTCAAAGCGAACTATGTCGTCCTCGCCGAGGTACTCACCAATCTGGGTCTCTATGACCTCCAGAACAACCTTTCCGGGGTTCTCAAGGCGGTGCTTAACGCCGGCGGGAATGAACGTGCTCTCCCCGGGCCGGAGGAGTATCTCCCTGTCCCCGACGATGACCTTGGCGGTTCCCCTGACCACGACCCAGTGCTCGGAGCGGTGGTAGTGCATCTGGAGGGAGAGCTTCTTGCCAGGCAGAACGGTCAGGCGCTTTATCTTGTAGCGGTCGCCCTCTTCAAGCACGGTGTAGCTTCCCCAGGGCCTGTAGGCGGTTCTGTGGACGATGACGCGCTCGTCGCCGAGCTCCTTCAGAGCCTTGTAAACCTCCTTAACGCGCTGGCTCTCACCCTTCTTCGCCACGAGCAGGGCATCGCCGGTGTCTATGATTATCAGGTCCTCAACGCCGACCGTCGCAGTGAGCCTCTCGGTCATTATGAGGTTGTTCCTTGAGTTGACGCCGACGTGGTAGCCCTTTTTCCCGCGAACCCTGACCGCGTTCCCGTCTGAGTCCTTCTCGAGGACCTCGTATATTGCATCGAAGCTTCCGAGGTCGCTCCACTTCGTGTTGAGGGGAACGACTGCCGCTTTGTCGGTCTTCTCCATGACGCCGTAGTCTATGCTTATCTCCGGGACGCGGTTGTAGGCCTCCTCGACGTCCCCACTCTCCTCGAAGGCCTCCCAGACGTCAAGGGCATGCTTCTGGACCTCTTCAATGAAGAGCGAGCTCGAGAAGGCGAACATCCCGCTGTTCCAGTAGTAACCGCTCTCGACGTAGCGCTTTGCCGTCTCCAGGTCGGGCTTCTCCTTGAACTCTGAAACCGTGTACCCGATTATCCTTCCGTCCTCTTCAATCTTCTCGCCCGGCTTTATGTAGCCGTAGCCCGTGTGCGGTCTGGTCGGCTTGATTCCGAAGGTGACGAGGTGATTCCTTGCTAATTTTTCAGCGTTCTCGAAGGCCCGCTCGTAGGCCTCGTTGACCTCTATGAGGTGGTCGCTGGGCAGGACGGCGACGACAGAGTTCCCGAACTCCTCCTCTATCCTGAGCGTCGCCCAGAGGATTGCCGGCAGGGTGTTCTTTGCACTCGGCTCAAGGAGGATGTTGTCCTCGGGGATTTCAACGCCCAGCTCCCTCAAATCGTCCAGAACGCGGAAGCGGTAGTTTCTGTTTGTTACAATGAATATTTCACTCGGCTTCGAGAAGAGAAGGGCCCTCTCGACGGTCTTCTGGAAGAGGCTCCTATCGTCGAGGAAGCGGACGAACTGTTTGGGCATCAGCTCCCTGCTCAGGGGCCACAGCCTCGTTCCCTTTCCTCCCGCAAGGATTACGGTCTTCACGGTATCACCTCCAGCAATTCTTCAATCGAGCTTATATGCTTAGCCTTTGGGTGGGAAAGGCTTCCAACGATAAAAGCGTTATCAACGACTTCAAACAGGGGGAAATCGTTCTCGCCGTCCCCGAGCGCGTAGCTCTCGACTTCACCGAGGAGAGAGTAGAGTTCGAGGAGAGCCCTGGCCCCTTTACCCTTGTCGGTGTTGCCGGTGACGTTCAGGAACCTCGTCCCCCTGCTCACTTTAAGGCCCATCTTTTCAAGCTCCGCCTCGAACCCCTCCTTCTCCCACCGGAATATCGTCTCGCTGTATTCGCGCTTCATCGCGAGCTTTGCGAGCCCCTCGGGCAGGCCCGAGAAGGTAATAACTTCCTCAAGGCTTGAGTTGCCGTAGTACTTGAGCCCGTACTCCTGGGACAGTCCGTCAAGCGCGCGCTTTATCTCGGGATATGGCTTCCCGAGCTCAATCACGCGGTACTTTCCGCGTTTCACCCCGAACTCACCGACGACCTTGGGAGGGAGGTAGTTGACCGGAACGTAGACCGCGCTTCCGTTTTCAACCACGAAGGGCTTCTCAAGGTCCCAGGCCTTCAGGTAGTACTCAACTTCAAAACGGGTCTTTGAGGTGTTCACGACGACCTCGTAGCCCCGCCTCAGGAGCTCCCCAATGACCGGACGGGCCCCCTCGGGCGAGTAATCGCTTCCCAGGAGGGTCCCGTCGAGGTCGAGGAAGATGACCCTAATCAACGCTCACACCTCGAACTCGAGGAGCGTCTCGGCCTCGTCCTCAAGGGTTTTCATCCACTCGTTCACGTCTATTCCCTCAACCGGTGGCATAACTCGGGGCTTCGGAGGTTCCTCGTTCTCGCCGAGTAAACCGTGAATCCTAAGCTCGTGAAGTACCTTTTCCTTGAGCTCACCTGTGGCGAGCTCGGAGTGGTAAATCGTCCCAAGGGAGCTCAGCAGCATCGACCTCACGTGCTCCTTGCCCTTGTCCTCGTGGAGGTGCGGGTTCAGCGTTTCAATCTGGAAAACCTCGACGCCCTGGTCGTAGACCTCATCCTTGCCCCTGCCCCACCTTCCGAAGGTCTCGAAGAGGTAGACCAGCTCGTAGGGCTCTATGGCGTAGCCTGTAGCGAATGGCATTATCTCGGCGAGCTTGATGCTCATCGCGTGCTCACCGGCGTTGGCCGTCGCTATGATGTTGGTCTCGAAGTTGGTGGCAACTCCAAAGAGGGCGTTCATGTAGCGGTTGGTTATCTCGCTGACGCGCCCCCACTTCTTGAAGTAGAGGCCCTTCGTCGTCACCTTGGGCTTGTGGCGCCAGCTCAGCCTGACCATCGTGTAGTCGCTCTCGCTCATGAGAAAGCCAGCGGCGTAGTCCTTGACGTACTCGTTCACCGAACCGGGGATGTAGTTGTCGGCATCGACGAAGCCGACGTATTTCGCGCCAATGGCTTTCGCGAGGAGCAGGCCGATTAGCATGCCCTCCCCCTTACCGCTCCTCACCGAGTCGCCGTCGAGTATCTCGGTGTAGCCGGTCTTTTTGAAGGCCTCGGCCAGGCCTGGGTCCTTCTGGTGAATCATGATTATCCGCGAGCGCGTGAGGTTGTAGAAGTGCTTTACCAAATCCACCTCCTGCTTGAAGAGGTTCGGCCCCTCCCGCTTGCTGTTCGAGACGATTATTATCGGGCACTGGTGCGGAATCGCTTTGAGCACGCCGTCGACGAGCTGGAGCTTCTCGTCCTTCATAGGGACTACTATCGCTATGTCCTCGAGGATTCGGTAGATGTCCTCTCTCGGAACGTTCCTGACGGTGAAGGTTCCAACGTCCCTCGTCTCGCTGTCCAGCTTTATGACCTTCTGGACCTCGTAGATTTCAACGGCCCCGAAGAGCTCCTTATAAACCGGCGCCTCAAGTAGCAAAGCATCACCTCCAAAATCCTTTCAAATGAAAAATACGGCGGGGAAAATTAAAAGCTTGCCCTCAGCGGAGGGCGAACTCCCCGACGAAGGCCGAGCTCGATATGGTGTCGCCTATACCGACCGTTGACTTCGGTTTGGCCACTATCTTTGTCGGCACGAAGGCGAGCTGGCAACCGTTGACTTCAGCGAGTCCTTCCTTCATCCCGTACTCTTTGGCCAAGGCCTCCTCGACGGGTTTTACCTTCTCGTTCACTGGCACATCCATGGCCTTGACTATCTCGTCTATCGAGGGAACGTCGCCGAGCTTGGCCTTCGCGGCCGCGGCCAGCGCCCCAAAGAGCAGAGCATCGCGGACGAACTCGCCCCCGTAAGCGGTCAGCGCGAGGTAGTAGCCGTAGGTGTGGAAGTGAATCCTCTTAACGCCGAGCTCGGCCAGCTTGAGCATCGCCTCGGTAACCGCAATCGGGTCGACGGGGTCGTTCGCGAGGAGCTTTTTGGCGAGGCTCTTCTCGCCCATCACTTCCATTATCGAGGCCAACTCGACCTCGTTGAGGCCGACGCTCCAGAAAGCTGGGAGCAGGTCGAGGATAGCCTTCCTCACCGTCTCGTCAGGAGTAAAGGCGAACTCGAGGTGGGCGGGAATGTTCTTCTCGTTGAGAACCTTCAGGTGCTCCCTTACCGTCTCGAAGGGCTCGCGGTAGTTGTCCTTGGTCAGGGCCTGAAGTCCGCTGATTATCGCGAGGCTAACGCCTGAAGCTATTTCGTCAAAGCGCTCCCTGAACTCGTCGCGGATGAAGAGGGTCGTGTTGTAGTCGTCGGCCGCACCTATGAAGCGGTTTTCGCGCGGGGCCTCGAAGTCGAGGACCCTGAAGCCCCGGGGAAACTCGTAGATAAAGTGTATGCAACTCTCCTCATCGCCACCGAAGTCTCTCGGGTGGACGAGTCTGAGCTCATCGTTTTCGACCTTGGGCACGTAAATCGGCCCGTCCTTGAAGAGGCCCGCCTGGAGCTTCGAGAGCTGGGGAACGTGCGCCACAACAGGAATCCCGTAAACCCCTCCAAGGAGGTTGGCCATTATCCCAACTTGACCGCCCATTCTCAGCTCGTCCCAGCCCCAGCGCCTCATGTAGAAGCGGACGGGACAGCTCTCAACGAACAGTTCCGCAGCTTTGCCCCTCCTGACGCTCCAGAGGATTGAGCCAAGCAATTGAGGAACGCTTTTTATGCTCTCCGGGAGCTCCTCGGAGTAGCGGAGGACTTCTTCCTTTCCAGCCTTTTCAATCCTTGCCTCAAGGTCGCCCCTTTCAAGGTATTTGATGGCGTCGATGTTGGTGTTGTAGGCCAGGAGAACGCCCTCAACGTTGCCTATGCTGGCTTTAACTCTCTCGAAGGCAGAAGCGTAAAGCCCGTCCCACATTATGTATCACCGAGAGTGAAAAGTAAAGGGGACTAATAAGGGTTTCGCTCACTTCCAGCGCGGGTTGTCTATAAGCTTAACCTCGCCGTTCTCCTCGACGACGAGCTTGGCGAAGCCCTTCTCCTTTATCGAGCCGTAGTCGTGGCCTGCATCTGCCGGGTAGATTGCGAGGAATACGAAGGGCTCGTCGCCGGTGTTCACAGTCCTGTGCGCCCAGTAGGGCGGAACGTAGACGACCGTTCCCGGCTCCATCGGAACCCACTCAACTTCCCCTTCCGGCGTCTGGAGGAGCATTCCGCCCTTCCCCTTGAGGGCGTAGTAGATTTCGGCCCTGTCGGCTTTCGCGTGGAAGTGGCCCTTGGTGAAGAAGAACTCCTTACCGACTTTGCCTGGGTAGAGGATTGTCGTCGCGAAGTTGAGGTCGCCGTCTTTCTCCTCCTGCTCAATTGCATAGACCTCGTAGACAACGGGGTCCTCCTTGAGAAGCTCCTCGTAGGCCTTCTCGTCGTAGAAGTAGCCCTTCATATCGCTGAGCCTTCTAACGAGCTTCTTTGCCCCGGGGATGGTTCCGTTCTCATCAATCCTGACGCCGAAGGGTCTCTTGTACTCCATAAGCACCACCGAAGAAACTCCACTTTAACTTATTTAACCTTTCCCCAGAGTATCACCTGAGGTGGTGGTTCACTCCTTGGCGCGGACTTCAATCTTCTTGCCGATTACGAGTTCAGCCGCTTTAACGGCCGCACCACCGCTCCCGACCGCGATTCTAACCTTATCAGCGGGAACGTAGACGATAATCTTATCGTCGGTCTCCTCAATGTCGAGTATTTCCACGTTCAGCATCTTCTCAAGCCTGTCCCTCATGGCCAATCCCCGAAAATTTTCCTCACTTCTCCATATAAAAGTAACGTCCGTTCAGGAGCCTCTCGATGCCGGGCTTGTGCCCGAGACCGACGACGGCTATAACCCTGGGCCTCTTAATCCCCCGCGCGAGGAGTGAATCCACTATCGCCATCAAGTTCCTCGCCATCACCTCGTTGCGCTCCTCGACGAGGACGCGGTAGAGGTAGGGGTAGCGACGCCTGAACTCGACCATCATCGTCCTGTACTCCTCCATCGGATCGCCGACCTCGGCCTTTCCCAGGGGCAGGAAAACGCTCAGGCCCTCGAGCGCCATGAGGAGCTTCTCCCTGAAGGGTGCCGAGGAAATCTTGGAGAGGATTACGCTGATGTCCTCGTCAATCAGGTACAGCGGTATTCCCAACAGCTTTGCAGATTCTATCGCGGCCTTCATCTCCTCGCCGGGCGACATCCCAAAGGTCTCGCCGAGCTTTTCTTCGACCTTGGCCAAAGCGTAGTTTATCAGACCGGCCCTGCCCATTCTGAGTGAATCCTCAAGCGTCAGCTCGACGTTTCGCTCCATCCCCAGGAAGCGCGCCCTGTCGAGCTCTATCGCGACGGCGTGCGGCCTCTCCTCCAGTATCGTCCTGATGACCTCCTCCCTGCTCCTCGGCGAGACGTGCATCGTGCCTATTAGCTTAACGTAGCGGAGGTAGTTCATATTCCTCCCTCCAGAAGGTTCCGGAGTTGCCACTCGCCGGATTTGTACGTTAAAACGTCGAAGTCCCTTGGAATGACGAAGTTCACGCCGAATTCCCGGCATATCCGCGAGGCTTCGCTCAGGTATTCGTCGTAGGTGTAGCGGAAGGCCCTGTGGAATAGGGCGAGTAGCTTTACCTTCGCCCTCCTCGCGGTCTCGCAGGCCTCCTCAACGGTGGAGTGGTAGCTGTCCCCCCGGTCTTCATTGCTGAGGTAAGTGGCGTCGTGAATCAGCAAATCTGCCCTCTCGGAGAAGAGCCTCACCCTCTCGGCCGGCTCGGTGTCGCCAGTGTAGGCTATCTTAACCCCCCGTCTCCTTGGCCCGGTGACGTCTTCAAGGCGGATTATCCGGCCGTTCCACTCGATTTTGCCTTCACGCTCAAGCTTTCCGAGTATCGGGCCGGGCTTGAGGCCATACTGCTTAAGCTTCTCGGGCAGGAACTTTCCGCGCCTATCTTTCTCCTTGAAGACGTATCCCAGAGCCGGAATCCCGTGCTCGACCTTGAAGCTCCAGATTTCGTAGTCTTTGAACTTCAATCTCGTTTCACCGAGCTCGTGGACGTGTATATCGAAGACCGGCCTGAAGAAACCGCTGTTGAGGAAGTTCTGCACGAACTCGAAAGTGTACTTCGGCCCGTAGATGTGGAGGGGCTTTTCACGATTCCAGAGGTTCATCGTCTGAATCAGAGCGGCTAAACCGAGGTAGTGGTCGCCGTGGAAGTGTGTGATGAAAATCTTCTCCACCTTCATCGGACTGAGCTTCGCGGTGTTCATCTGCCTTATCGTGCCCTCGCCGACGTCGAAGAGTATGATTTCCCCCTTGTAGCGGAGCGCTATAGCTGGAACGTTCCTCTCGCGCGTCGGCATTATTCCGCCAGTGCCGAGAAAAATCACCTGAAGCATGTTGGTAGCTCTCGCGGAGGGGTTAAAAAGGTAGCCAAAGAATTAAATACATCGGCGCGTTAGAAAACCGGGGTGAAAGCATGGAGGAGATTATGAAGGCCATCGAGGAGAAGAACTGCGAAAAGCTCAGGAGGATTCTCTACTACAAGGTGGACGACCTGAGCGACGAGGAGCTTAAGGAGGTCCTCGAGAAGGCCGAGGCGCTCGCTAAGGAGTGCAAGGACTGGGAGCTGTACAAGCTCGTGCTCTACTACTACCACGAGATACTCAACGAGGACAAGATTTCGGAGTTCGAGAAGCTCGCGAAGGAGAGCGACGACTTCGAGCTGAAGTTCCACCTGGCTGACCTCTACTACCTCATCGGGGAGCTTGAGAAGAGCCTTGAACTGTTCAGAGCGCTCCTTGAAGAGGAGGTCGCCAAGGGCAACATCGAGCACGCCGCGAGGATATACTACAGCATGGCCATGATTCACGAGGAGCTCCAGGAGTACGAGAAGGCCCTCGAGCTAATCGAGAAGGCGGAGGAGCTTTACAGGGAGCTCGGCGACGAGAGGGAACTCCTCAGGATTGAGATTCACAGGGGCTACATAACCTTCGAGGCCGGCGAGGCCTACAGGGGCAAGGCCATAATAGCCGGCGTCCTGCCGAAGGTTCTCAACGACAACGAGCTTCTCGTCGAGGCACACCTCAGCTTCGAGGAAATCTTTGAGGAGGAAGAGAACTACGATGCGGCCTTACAGGAGTGCCTCTACGCCCTCATAAGGGCGAAGGGAACGGACTACGAGGACATAGCCTTCGGTTCATTGATGGACGTCCTCTGGCAGCTCTTCCTCGACGACGACTTCGAGACGGTTTACCTCAACATAGATATGTTCATCAACGCCTTCCCGGACATGAAGGACTTCTTTGAGGCGGTAAAAGCTCTCGCACTCTTCAAGGACGGCAAGATTGACGAGGAAGAGGCCAAGAAGGCCATCGAGAAAGTCAAGGACCCAAGGTTGCTCGAGATGCTCGAGTTCCTTGGTGAGGCGGAGCTTTAGAGGGGAACCACAACCGGAACCCCTCTTACCTCCCCTATCTCCACCTTAACGCCGTAGACTTCCTCAAAGAGTTCCTCGCTCAGGACTTCAAAGTTACCGTCCGCTATTTTTCTCCCGTCCTTCATGAAGACGAACCTCTTGGCAAAGCGCAGGGCAAGGTTTACGTCGTGCATGACCGTAATGACGGTCTTCCCCTCCCTCGCCAATTCCCTCGCGAGCCTCATCACCTCAAGCTGGCTCTTGAGGTCGAGGTTGTTGGTCGGCTCGTCCATCAGCAGGATTTCCGGTTCCTGAGCCAGAGCCCTCGCTATGCTGACCTTCTGCAGTTCCCCACCGCTTATCTCGTTCGTCCTCTTGAGGGCCAACTCCTCAATGCCGAGCCTCTTTAGTGCATCTTCAACGACCTTCAAATCCCTCTCCGAAGGGGTTAACCCCATGTAGGGTCTCCTGCCGAGGAGAACGGTGTCGAAGACCGTCAAAAACCCCGGCTCGACCCTCTGCGGGACGTAGGCGAGAACCTTCGAGAGCTCCCTTGGGGAGTAGTCGTTAATCGGCCTGCCCTTGACGAACACACCGCCACACTTCAGAATTCCGGCGAGACACCTGAGGAAAGTGCTCTTTCCGGCCCCATTCGGCCCGAGGATTGCCACGAACTCACCCTCACTTACTTCAAGGCTTATTCCCCTCAGGACCTCCCGCTCGCCGTAGGAGAAGCTTATGCCTTTCGCCTCAATCATCGCCGGCCCTCCATCTTCACGAGGAGGTATATGAACGTCGGCGCGCCGAGGAACGATGTTATGACGCCGACGGGAAGGTTCATAGGCGAGACGATTAGCCTCGCGACTGTGTCGGCCGAGACGAGGAGTAGCGCTCCTGCTAACGCCGAGAGGGGAATCAGCGAGCGGTAATCACCGCCGGCGATGAGACGCATTGAGTGGGGCGCTATGAGTCCGATGAAGCCGATTACCCCCACGAAGGCCACCGTTACGGAGGTTATGAAGGCTGAGAGAAGTGTCCCGATTAGCCTTTCTCTCTCGATGTTGACCCCAACGCTCTTGGCTATCTCGTCTCCAAGGGTTGAGGCGTTCAAATCCCACCGCTTGACGAGGAAGTAGGCGAAAACAAAGGCGAAAGCGACGGCCATTATGGCGTTTTCCCGCCACGTTGCTCTCGCGAGGTTTCCGAAGCTCCAGTAGACCATCGCCGAGAGCTGAAGCTCGTTGGCGAAGTACTGGACGAGGGTAGTTAGAGCAACGTAGAGGGAGCTCATCGCAACTCCGGCCAAAACTATTGCCTCTGGACTCAGACCGCGGAGCCTCGCGAGGGCGAGAATGACGAGGGTAGCGCTTATCGCCCCGAGGAACGCGAAGAGAACGACGGCGTAGGGGTTGTTGAGGAAGACCTGCCCCGAGTTGAGGGAATAACCCGCGCCGAGGATTATGGCGAGGGAAGCACCGAACATGGCCCCGTTCGAGACCCCCATAGTGAACGGTGTGGCGAGGGGATTTCTCAGGTAGCCCTGCAGAACCGCGCCGGCGATGCCCATCGAGGCCCCGACGAGGATTCCGGCGACGATTCTCGGGAGCCTTATGCCGAGGATTACGAGGCGGTCGTCCCTGCTCCCACCGCCGAAGAGAACCGCGAGGACTTCCCTAACCGGAACGTGGTAGGGTCCGCTCGAGAGGGAGAACAGAGAGACCGCTAACAGGGAAAGGAAAAGGGCGAGGCCTATGAGGAACTTTCGCCTCAGGTACGCCCTGTAGTCCATGACCATAGGCATCACGGGTTCGTTGGAAGGCCGTAGGTGACGTTTCCGCTGGCGAGGTCTATCTTCCCAAACCCGCCGAATTCCTTGGCGAGCTCGCCGTAAACCGGCTTTCCGACGAGGAAGGTGAAGATTTCGTTGGCCTTCTCAACGGGGTCTATACCCTTGAAGCGCTCCGGGTAGATAACCTTTCCGATGTAGTATGCGTCAGCTATGGCAATTCCGATGTTGGTGTTGTAGAAGTTGTAGGGCAGGACTCCGTAAACGTGGCCCTCCTTGACGGCCTTGAGCGAGTTGTAGAAGTCGGGGTTGCTCTTGTAGTCGTCGAGGATTATCTTCAAGCCACCCTCGTCGATGAAGATGTAGTCCGGGTTCTCCTTCAGCAGAAACTCCTTGTCCACCTGCACCCAGCCGTTTTTACTGCTCAGGTTCGAGGCGACGTTGTCGAGGTGGAGAACGGTAAAGGGCGCGTAGTCGGTGAAGGTGCTCGTTATCCCGTGGGCGCCCTTGAAGCCTATGCCACCGACGTAAACCCTCGGGCTCTTCAGGCCCTTCGTGAGGTTCTCAAGGTAGCTCTGCTGTTCCTCGATGAACTTTATGACCTCCTCGGCCCTCTTCTCCTTTCCGAGGATTTTTCCAGCTAAGAGGAGCGACTTGAAGAAGACCGGGTCTGTGAAGTTCTTCAGCGTTCCGTAGCTGAGAACCACGACGGGGATTCCCGTCTTCTGCTGAACCTCATCGGCGGTCTGCTTACTAACAAAGACCATGAAAATTACCTGCGGGTGAACCTTAATCAGGGCCTCCATGTCCGGAAGCTTTCCGGGACCGCCGGGGCCGATGACCGGCAGTTTGAGAAGCTCAGGGTGGGCCAGGATGTATGGCCTCCCGTAGGGGAAGCGCTTCTCGAACTCCTCGATTCCAACCACCTTATCGGTCGCGTTGAGGTAGACGAGGATTCTCAAAGCTCCCGGTCCGACGGCCACGACCCTGCTAACGTTTGCCGGAACCTTCACGGTTCTTCCGAGGGTGTCGGTGACGGTGATGTAGCCCGGGCTCGTGGTTGAGCTCGTTACCGCTGGAGAGGAACTGGCTGGCTTGGTTGAGCTCGACGTTGACGTTCCTATGCATCCCGCTATTGAAACGACCAGCAGGATTACGAGGAGCGCGAGGGCCTTCTTCATCTGTATCACCAACTCCAAAAAAGGTAGCACGCTTTTAATGGTTTTGGTGCATCGATGTTACCAACTCTTTGTTCCAAACCGGCAGATTTTTAGGTGAACCTTGTTTCATTAATTCTGGTGATGAACTTGAGAATCGCGGTTCCGCTTGCTGGGGAAGATTTCGAATCAGAGGTTTCGGAGCACTTTGGGAGGGCAAGGCGCTTTGCGATAGTTGACGCCGAGAACGGAGAAATCAGGGATGTCAGAATAGTTGAGCTCCCCTTCGAGGAGCACGGGCCGGGCGACATTCCGAACTTCCTGAGAGAGCAGGGGGTAGAGGTTGTCCTCGCCTACGGGATAGGGAGGAAGGCGATTGCCCACTTCGAGGCCCTCGGCATTCGGGTGATTCCGGGGATAGGCGGGAAAGCACGGAAAGCCGTCGAGGCGTTTCTTCGCGGGTCTGCCGAGAGCGACCCCCAGTGGAGGGAGCGGATAAGTGAGGGCAGGGAGCACAAAACATGATAAGATTTTTAAATGAACTTTTCTTCATTTCTTTGGTGGTCGCATGGGAGTTAAAGACTTCGCCCCGAGCTGGTTTGCGAGCGTGATGGGAACCGGAGCGCTCGCTTTGGTCAGCAAAGCCTATTCATCAAAACTTTCTGCGTTGAACGGCTTTGCTGAGTTCCTCGCCTACCTCAACACGCTCCTGTTTTTCGTCCTCCTCGTTCCCTGGACGCTGAGGTGGGTAAAGTACCGCGAGGAGGCCTTAAAGGACCTCTATCACCCGGTTCTCGGCAACTTCTACGGGACTATCGGCGTCGCCTCGCTCGTCCTCTCGGCGGACTGGCTGTTCATCTTTGGGAATGAAAGGCTCGCCTGGGCCTTCTGGCTCTTTGGGGTGCCCTTTGTCCTGCTCTTCGCCTTCCTGATTCCCTACATCGTCTTCACAGGAGAGGGAATAGACACCAAGAACATAACGCCCGCCTGGTTCATTCCGCCGGTCGGGCTCATAGTAATCCCCATCAGCGGGGCGAAGCTCATGACACTCTCCTCCGGAACGGTGAAGGAGCTGATGGCCTTCATCAACTACTTCGCCTGGGGCGCGGGCTTCTTCCTCTACTTGGCCCTCTTCGCCATCGTTATGTACCGCTTCATAAAGCACGAGCCGATGCCCTGCGGGATAGCTCCCTCAATCTGGATTAACCTCGGACCAATAGGAGCCGGGACGAGCACGCTCTACGCCCTCGTGAAGGCCAGCGACTTCCTAAAGGTGAAGGAGCCTTTCCTGGCCTTCGGGTTAATCTTCTGGGGCTTCGGTGTCTGGTGGTTCGTCATGGCAGTAATACTGACGCTCCACTACATCAGGAAGCTCAACCTGCCGTACAGCCTCGCGTGGTGGGCGTTCATCTTCCCCTTCGGCGCCTACGTCAGCGCGACCTTCAAGGTCGGGACGACCTTCGGGATAAACGCGATAACGGACTTCGGCTTCGCCCTCTACTGGCTCCTGCTGGCGATGTGGCTGGTTACTGGAGCCTTAACGCTGAAGAACTTCGTCTTCAGAAGCTCAGCGCGACAAGGAGCGTCTTGAGGGCTATGACGTACATTATGGCCCCTATCACCTTTTTTACCTGCCCCGAGCTCATCTTGAAGTGCATCAGGTGAGTTCCCAGCCAGCCACCGAGTATTGCTGGAACCGAAACCCAGAGTAGCAACTCCCAGTCAAGAGTCCCGAGCTTCCAGTAGGTCAGAAACCCGCTCAGCGATGAGAAGAACACTATTAAGGCGGTAGTGCTGGCGACTTTCTTCGGCTCGTAGCCAAGGAGGATTAGGGCCGGGCTGATTATTCCGCCACCTCCGACGCCGAGGAGACCACCGAGGAAGCCCGCGATTCCTCCAATCAAAGAACCCTCAACGAGGTGGTTGCCCTTTCTTTTCCGCTCCTTCGGCCTGAAGAAGAGCATCATTGTCCCGGAGTATAGGAGGAAAGCCACGAAGACAGCCAGAACGACGCGGTGTGGTATGAACTTCCCGGAGTAAGCTCCGAGGGGAGATGCCAGAGTCGCGGTGACGAGAATCGGCAGACCAAAGCGGACGTCGAGCTTTTTCGCCCGCAGGTTCTTGACGGTCGCTGAAAGCATCGAGAGGACGTTTATGAAGAGGCCGGTCGGCTTGGCGCTCATCAGGGGCACTCCAAGCCAGCCCATGACGGGAACTATGGCTATCGCCGAGCCCACGCCACCTATCGAGAAGACCACGCTAAGGATGAAGGCTATGAGCGCTAACTCCGGGTAGTTCGTTTTAGGCCACCCGAAGAAAATGAGAAGAGCCTCATTTAAAAGGTTTTTCATCTTTGAGTTCATCTCTGAGGTAGGTCTTCCTGAGCTCCTCGGCTTCAATCTCTATGAGCCTCAGGAGGGCGTATTCAAGGAGTCTTAACTCCACGAGGAGCTCAACGAGCTTTTTACGCCTTCCCTCCAAAGACTCTTTCGCGAGCAGTTTCCTGACGGTTTCTTCAAGGGGCATGACTTCCTTCTCAAGGATTATCTTTGGCTGTTCAAGGAACTTCTCGAAGAGGGCCGGAATCGCCGTGAAGTACTTCGTCCGCCCCCTCTTTTGAACCTCAACGAGGTAGTCCCTCTGAAGCCTGCTCAAGGCCGTTGAAATAGCTGACCTGCTGAAGCCGGTTTCCTCAACGAGGTCCGATATCGTCATGGGTTCCCCTCTCAGGAGGAGCAACGCGTATATCCTCCCCTCAACGTGCGAGTAACCCCAGCGTATCATGAGCTTCTCAACGAGATGAACGAACGCCTCTTTATCCCCCACAGAGCCCACCAAGGGTTGGATAGGGCGCGGAATCTTAATAAGTTTGCTCCGGAGGAAAGTCTTAATCGTTATGTCAGAAATTTCTGACATTTTCGAAAACTTTAAACGCATTTTGCCGAACCCATAATCGGGGGGTGGTGAAGATGAAGGCCCCGAAAACGATAAAGGAGCCGTTTCCGAACGCGATGAACCCTTCAACCGATGTAGGGGAGGTTGAATCCAGAGAAAACGGAAACCAGCTCACCACCGCGCTGAAGGCCTTCAAGCTCATACTCGGAAACCCGATAGCGAGGGCGCTGATAAGGCCGACGTTGAAGAAGTACGAAATCAACGGACGAGAACTCCCGGCTCTCTACTGGGCTCTCAGCATCTACGCGGGCGAGAGCATAAACGCGCCGATGATGGTCCGCTTCCAGGCGGATACGATAAAGCTCCTGCTTAAGCTCGGCATAAAGCTCGCCCACGGCGACGAGGAGGCCGTCAAGGAGGCCCTGCTGAGGGACCCCCACATAAGGCGCGGAATCTGGGTCGTCCTCGAGGGCATAGCGAAATACGGGGTAACAGTTCCACAGCGCCTAGCCGGGCCGTTCCTTATAGTCTGGAACTTCACCAACATGTGCAACTTCCGCTGTCAGCACTGCTACCAGAGGGCCGACAAACCGCTCGCGAGCGAGCTATCGCTCGAGGAGAAGCTCAACCTCGTTGACCAGCTCGACAGGGCCGGCGTCGCGGCGGTTGCGATAAGCGGTGGCGAGCCGACGATACACCCGCACTTCCTCAGAATCGTCAGGGAGCTATCGAGCAGGGGAATTCACACGTCGGTGGCAACGAACGGCTGGACGTTCGCCAAGAGAGAAGAGCTTGAAAAGGCCGTCAGGGCAGGAATAAAGTACGTCGAGGTTAGTGTTGACTCGGCGAAGCCGGAGAAGCACGACAGGTTCCGCGGGATTCCGGGGGCGTGGGAACACGCGGTAAAGGCCCTGGAGAACGCGGTCGAACTCGGGATAAGCCACGGAATGGCCACGATAATGGACAAGGAGACGTACCAGGAGATAGACGACATCCTCGACTTAGCTGAGAGCATAGGCGTGAAGCGCGTCATCTTCTTCAACCTCGTGCCGACTGGAAGGGCCGAGGACATGATTAAGGTGGACCTCTCTCCGGAGGAGCGCGAGGAGTTCATGAAGGAAGTTTACCGCCAGATGAAGAAGCGGAAGCTCGAGATACTGACGACCGCGCCACAGTACGCGCGCGTCACCCTGCTCATGAGCCAGGGAAGGAGCGTCACGCCGGCGCACTTCTACATAGGCGAGGACAACTCCGTGAAGACGCTCGCCGAGTTCATAGGCGGTTGCGGTGCGGGGAGGATTTATGCTGGAATCGAGCCCGACGGAACGGTAGTTCCATGCGTCTTCCTCCCGCTCCCCGTTGGAAACGTCAGGCACATGCCGTTCAGGGAGATATGGGAGAACAGCAGGATATTCAACCTCCTCCGCGACAGGGATAGCTGGGAGGGCCAGTGCGGGCGGTGCCCCTACAAGTACATCTGCGGGGGCTGTCGCGCGAGGGCCTACCACTACACGCTGGACCTTGCTGGAGACGACCCCGGGTGCGTTATCAACAAACGCCTCTGGGAGGAGATAGTCAAGCACGGAAAGCCGAAGGCCCTCACCGAGCTCAACTGGGTGGACGAAACGGTCGTTCTCCGCGGGCCGAGCCTCTACGTGCCGAGCTACTACCGGGCCGTCGAGGTGGCGATTGAGAAGGGTCTCGTGGAGGTCTATGGGTACCAAGAGGTTCATGCATAAAGCTTTAACCGGAAGGGCAAAGTTTAACGCATGAGACAAGAGACCAGAGCGGTGTTACTCCTCACCTTCCTCTCGCCCTTCCTGGCCGAGGTCCTCGGTGGCTCAACGCACCCGCTCCAGCTTGTAGTTCAACCCCTCTCCTTTCCCCTTCTCTGGCTCTTCTACGGCTCCGGCGTTTTGTTGATGCGAGAGGCGTGGATACGGTTCGGCCGGGGAAAGGTCGGCCTCATGCTCCTCGGCGCCCTCTACGGCGTCGTTGAGGAAGGGCTCGTAATCCGCTCGTGGTTCGACCCGAACTGGCCCGACCTTGGGGCGCTCAAGGACTACGGCAGGGTCTTCGGCGTGAACACGAGCTGGGCCGTTCTCCTGACGGCTTACCACGCCACGATGAGCATAGCCCTCCCGATTCTGATAGTGGAACTGCTCTACCCCGAACTGCGCGGAAGGTCTCTCATCGGAAAACGCGGGGCCTTTCTGGCCACAATCGCCTTCTGCACCTCTGCCTTTGCATTCGCGCACCTCACCGGCTACGTCCCTTCCCCGGGTCAGTACTCGGTCGCCATTCTATCGGCCCTCGCGCTCTTCCTCCTCGCCAGGAAGTTCGGGGGCAGGGACGTTCCCTTCACGCCATCCCGTCCCTTCACGGCCGGCTTCATCTCGGGAGCTACGATTTTCACGGCCCTCGCCTTTCTTCCCAAGGACCTTCCACCGCTCGCCACCGATGCAGTTGGAACGCTTGCGCTCGTCCTCTTCTTCGCCTCCCTCAACGGTGACGAGAGAAGGGCCGTGCTCGGCTTTCTGGCGTTCTGGCTGGTAGTCTACGACGTCCTGCTTGAGCTCACCGGCGTCATAGGCGAGGCCATACTCGGCCCGCTGAGCTACGCGCTCCTCTTCAGGCGTCTGGGCACAGCAGACCGGGCCTGCACCGGTCAACCTCGAGCTGAACCGTAACGTGGGTTACCCCGAACTTCCTCAGCCTCTCCTCGGCCTCGTCTATAATCCTCTGCGCCTCGCTCAGGGGCATGTCCTCAACAGATAGATGGCACTCGAAGTGAAGCTCATCCTCACCGACCCGCCAGGCGTGGAAGTGGTGGGCGTTCTTAACGCCGGGGATTGATTCCAGTTCAGCCTTTATCGCCTCAAGGTCGAGCTCCGGCGACGCCTCCATCAGGACGTCAACGCTCTCCCTAAGCACCTCGTAGGCCTCGCGGAGGATGTAGAGCGCTATCAAAACCGTAACGAGCGGGTCAACCCACTCGACTCCGTAGAAGCGAATCAGTAAACCACCAATCACGACGGCCACCGACGAGAGGGTGTCGCTCAGAAGGTGGAGGTAGGCAGAGCGGACGTTAAGGCCGTGGGCGTGCCCGTGGAGGAGGAAAACCGAGAGCAGGTTCGCGATTAGGCCGATAAGGGCCACCGGGAGCATTATGGCTATGTCAATCGGCTGGGGATTCCTGAAGCGTCGGTATGCCTCGACGACGAGGAAGAGCGAAACGCCAATGAGAACGGCGGAGTTGATAAATGCCACGAGAATTTCGGCTCGTTTGTAGCCGAAGGTGTACTTCTCGTTGGGCCTTCGCTCGGCGATTTTTAGGGCGAAGTAGCTCGCGAGCAGGCTCATGCTGTCGCTGAAGTTGTGAAGCGAATCGCTCAGGAGAGCCAAACTGCCCGAGATGAACCCGCCGATTACCTCTGCGATGGTTATCGTGAGGTTCAGGACGATTGAGATGGCCAGGTTCCTCCTGAGTCTGTGCCCGTGTCCCATCCCACCACCGGGGAGAGTTCCATCGAACCGTTAATAAATTTGTCTGCACACCACCGGTTTCAAACCCAACCATTTTTAAGGTGGCACGCCAATTTCCATCGGTGATACCATGCACGAGTGGGCGCTGGCGGATGCCATAGTTAGAACCGTCCTCGACTACGCCCAGAGGGAGGGGGCAAAGAAGGTAAAGGCCGTCAAGGTCGTTCTCGGCGAACTACAGGATGTCGCGGAGGACATAGTGAAGTTCGCGATGGAGCAGATGTTCGCGGGAACGATTGCAGAGGGGGCCGAGATAATCTTCGAGGAGGAAGAGGCGATCTTCAAGTGCCGTAACTGCGGGCACACCTGGAAGCTTAAGGAAGTCAAGGACCAGTTCGACGAGCGCATAAAGGAGGACATCCACTTCATTCCCGAGGTCGTCCACGCGTTTCTTGCCTGTCCGAAGTGCGGAAGCCACGACTTTGAGGTCGTCCAGGGAAGGGGAGTTTACGTTGCCGGGATAATGATTGAGAAGGAGGGAGAGGCATGATTGACCCGCGCGAGATAGCGATAAACGCGAGGCTTGAGAAGGTCAGGAGAATAATCCCAGTCGTCAGCGGAAAAGGCGGTGTTGGAAAATCGCTCATCTCAACGACCCTCGCTTTGGCTTTGGCGGAGAAGGGCCACAAGGTCGGCCTGCTCGACCTCGACTTCCACGGGGCAAGTGACCACGTGATTCTCGGCTTCGAGCCGAAGGAGTTTCCGGAGGAGGACAAAGGCGTTGTCCCACCGACTGTCCACGGGATAAAGTTCATGAGCATCGCCTACTACACCGAGAACAGGCCAACACCGCTCCGCGGTAAGGAAATCAGCGACGCCCTCATCGAGCTCCTCACGATAACCCGCTGGGACGAGCTTGACTACCTCGTCATCGACATGCCACCTGGACTCGGCGACCAGCTTCTCGATGTTCTCCGCTTCCTCAAGAGGGGAGAGTTCCTCGTCGTTGCAACTCCGTCGAAGCTCGCCCTCAACGTTGTCGAGAAGCTCATACAGTTGCTCCTCGAGGAGAAGCACAAAGTCCTTGGCGTCGTCGAGAACATGAAACTGAACGACGAGGAAGACGTCAGGAAGCTCGCCGAGCGCTACAACGTCCCGTACCTCATCGGCATACCCTTCTATCCGGACCTCGACGCAAAGATTGGAAACGTCGAGGAGCTCATGAAGACGGAGTTCGCGGAGAAGGTTAGGGAGCTTGTGGAGAAGCTCTAACTTCACAATTTTTCTTTTGGTGACTCAGATGAACCTCGAAGAACTCTTCCAAGGAAAGAAAAGGGTCGTGGTCTGCGGAATTGGAAACGACATCAGGGGGGACGACGCCTTTGGCGTTCTGGTCGCGGAGAGGCTGAAGGAGTTGCTCGACAACCCCGACGTCCTCGTGCTGAACTGCGGGGAGGTTCCTGAGAACTACACTGGAAAAATAGCGAGCTTTAAGCCAGACCTCGTCGTCCTCGTCGATGCCGTTGATTTTGGCGGTGAAGTCGGCGAGTACATCATAGCCGACCCGGAGGGAACGCTCGGAGAGGCGATATCGACGCACGGACTTCCGCTGAAGTTCGTTACACAGTTCATGAAGACGCTGGTCAAGGCGGAGTTTGTGCTCATAGGCTGTCAGCCAGGCTCGACAGGCCTCTTTCAGGAACCGAGCGAGCTGATAAGGAAGCGCGCCGAGAGGCTGGCGGAGCTGTTGGCGGGGATTCTCAACAAGGAGTAGCCCCAGCGGGACCCACGATACCACATCAACTCCAAGCCCCAAAGCTTATAAGCCATAAAACGTACTCACGAGTATGATACTCATGAGTAAGTTTATTGACCGCGAAAGCGAGCTTGAGTTCCTGAGGTCGAGGTACTCCTCGGGGAAGCCCGAGCTAATAATCCTCTACGGTCGGAGAAGGATAGGCAAGACGTACCTTATTCAGAGGTTCCTCTCGGAGGTCGGGGGAATTTATCTCCTCGCGGAGGAGAGCGAGACTATCTTAGAGGATTTCTCAGAGAGACTGGCGGAATACTTCAACGACCCGTTCCTGCGGGAGAATCCGCTACAGAGCTGGAAAGCGTTTTTCACTTACCTCGCGGGAAAAAGCCGGGAAAGGCTCGTCGTGGTGATAGACGAGGTCCAGTACGTGGCCAAGGCCCACAGGGAATTCCTCAGCGTCCTCCAGAAGTACTGGGATTTGCACCTTTCGAAGACGAAGATAATGCTCGTTCTCTGTGGCTCGCTGGTCTCCTTCATGGAGGGCGTTCTTTCAGCCAAATCGCCGATATACGGGCGGAGAACCGGGGCGTGGAAGGTTGAGGAGATGAGCTTTTTTAAGGTCAGGAAGTTCCACCCGCTGAGCACGGAGGAGGCGGTTTACGTCTATTCCGTCTTCGGTGGCGTCCCCCAGTACTGGGCCGACTACAACCCCGAGCTTGACTTCTGGGGCAACCTCAGAGTTTTGCTCCTCTCGAAGGGCGCCAAGTACTACGACGAACCGAAGTACCTCCTCAAGGAGGAGCTTAGGGATGTTTCGCGCTACTTCTCAATCCTCAGGGCGATAGCGCTCGGCTACACCCGGTTTGGGGAGATAGCGGACAAAGCGAAAATAGAGAAAAACTCACTCGGCAAGTACCTGCTCGTCCTTCAGGAGATGGGCTACGTTACCGAGGAACTGCCCGTAACTGGAGGAAAACGGGGACTCTACCGCATAGCGGACAACCTCTTCAACTTCTGGTTCCGCTTCGTCTATCCGCGGAGAAGCGAAATCGAGATGGGGATTGACGTTGTTGACGACATTAAGCGGAACTTCAACGAATACCTCGGCTTCGTTTTCGAGCAAATTGCGAGGGAGTTCCTAATCGAGTTGAACAGAGCAGGGAAGCTTCCGTTCCGCTTCACAAAAATCGGTAGATGGTGGCGCAAGGGTGAGGAGATTGATTTGGTTGCTTTGAACGAGCGTGAGAAGAAGGCGCTCTTCGTTGAGGTTAAGTGGAAGAAACTGAGCGAAAGGGAAGCGCGGGGAATTCTGAAGGACCTGGAGAGGAAAGCAAAGTTGGTGGGGCTTGAGGGCTGGGAAAAGAGCTACGGACTGGTGGCAAAGGACGTTGAGGAGAAAGAGGAGTTTAGAAAAGAGGACTGGTTCGTCTGGGATTTGAAGGACTTCGAGGGAATTTAACGTGAACTATTTGATTTCCAACATTCAAATTCCGTCAATCCTCCCCAAATCCTCCCTCGTGTTCACGTTGAAGAAGCTCTCGCGCCACTCCTCTGGGAGGGACTCTATCGGAAGGTAGCAGGGATTAGCTTCACGGATTGCCCTGTTGAGGGCGTAGTTTCCGGTTTTTATCTTCTCCTCAAGGATTTCGCGGAAGGCTTTGGAATAAGCGGAGTGGAGGGGCTCAAGGTAGCCGTTCTCCCACCTCGGCACGCAGGCGATTTTCCCGCTTTTCTCGAATTCTTTGATTATGTAATCAATGAACTCCGGAACGAGGAGGGGCATGTCGCCGGCAACGACGAAGGCATCGCCAAGGCTCAAGGCAGTGTAAACGCCCCCCATCGGGCCTATCAGGAGCTCATCAACGACCACGCGGTAGCCGAGTGCTTTGAGCTTCTCTGCGTTGTCCTTTGAGGCAACCAAGATTATCTCGTCGATTCTCTTGGCGGTTTCAAGCCTCTCGATGGTGTAAAGAATCAAAGGCCTGCCGTTGATTCTGTAGAGTAGCTTGTCGCCCCCGAAGCGCCTGCCCCTTCCGCCGGCCAGAACTGCCCCAATCATTCCTCCCTCTCCTCGTCCAGCTGGATGTACTCAATGGTGCTGATGTACTTCACGTAGTCCATCGCCTTCTTGGGGTTCAGCATGTCGTTCATGAGGTTCTGGAAGTAGTTATCCTTATCGTAGGCGACCTCGTAGTTAACCACAACGTCAAGGTAGCCGGAGTGGAAGTTCTCCGCTTCCTCGCGCGTGTAGAGCTCGAAGGAGACGTGGTAGCCGTACTTCTCCTCTATCGGGTCGCGAACCTTCTCCACGAAGTCGGCCATGCGGTTCATCTTCACCGGGTCGTAGGGCTTGTCGATAATTACAACGACGTCTATCTCCGGAAAGCTCGGGTCGCGGAGATGCCTCCCGTAGAAGATTATCGAGAGAAGGTTGTCACCGTAGAAGTCTTTTACCCTTTGAATCAACTCCTCCTTGGCCTTCTTCAGCGTCTCCTCGTTCATCTCACCACCTCCTGAGAAAAGTTGTGGGAAAATAAAAGTTTAATCGAAGCTCGGCTGGTAGCGGTACTCTATGTGAAGCTTGCTCTCGGAGTCGAGCTTCTCGGAAGCCTCCAGCAGGACCTTCCTGTCCTTCTCCGGCAACTCCTTAATCGGGAGCCTCAGCACATCCCTGACCTCGATGTCGAAGGCCCTCACGTTCTCGTCTATTCCGAGAGCGGACTTTATGAGCCTCACTGCCTCCTCGCTCAGCTCGCCCTCCTCCTCGATGATTAGCAGGTCGCCGGCGTAGTGGCCGGTAATCCTCGCCGAATACTCGGGGTAGTCCTCGTATTTGAAGCGGTAGAGCTTCCAGGGCACCTCAGACACCCGCCGTCACGGGATACTTCTTCTTGAGGGCCTCGCCGAGGGAGTGGTACTCGTCGTACAGCTTCCAGAACTCGTTTTCGAGGAAGCGCATGGCGACCTTTATCCTGGAGTCCTTCTCCTTGAGGAAGTAGCCGGTGACGAGGTCGTGGAGCTTCTCCCTCGGGTTGTCGCTCTCAAAGGCCTTCTCGACGAGGGCCATGAAGTCCTCAAGGACGGCCTCCCTGTCGTAGTAGCCAACGACGCGCCTGAGCTCCTCACGGAGGGTGAGCCAGTAGCGGAGCGGTATCGGCCTGTCGGGGATTCTGAACTCGACCTCGTTCTCGGCCTTGGGCGTCTCCTTCGGCGGGAGCGCGACCCAGTATTCGCCCTTCATCTTCTTCTCCTTGATGCCGAGGAGCTGGGCGACGCCGTAGAGTATCTCCTCCGGGCTCGGCGGACAGCCGGGGATGTACATGTCTATCGGCACTATCATCTCAGGTCCACCGCTCCTGAGCCTGTCCCTTCCGCGCTGGGGGGAGGTGTTGTAGAGGGCGTAGCTGTTGTAGAAGATTCCACCGCTTGAGGCGCAGGTTCCTATCGCGACCACTATCCTCGGCTTCGGTGGCATGGCCTCGTAGGCCTTCTTGAGCATTATCCTCGTCTGCCTCGTGAGCGGGCCGGTGATGAAGAGGGCATCGGCGTGCCTCGGGTTGGGAACGACCTTGATACCGAGCCTCTCGAGGTCGTAGTACGGGCTGAGGACATCGAGGACTTCAATGTCACAGCCGTTACATGAACCGGCATCAACGTGATAGACCCAGACGGACTTGAGTCTTCTTCCCATCACTCCTCACCCCCCTTCTTCACGAGCATGAAGGCCGAGACTGGAATTCCCTCGGTCTCCCTGAGCTTCTCGACGGTCTTGCGCATCTTTGCCTCCTGGGTCAGGCCGATTCTGTCTTCAAGGGCATACATCTCAAAGATTTCCTTCGGCAGGATGTTCCTCACGTACTCAATCTGTCTCTCGGTGAAGTCGAGGTACTCGCCACACTCCTCGCAGTAAGCGAGCTTGTGCTCGACGACCTCGACGAGGTCTTCCTTGTTGTCGGTCGCTATCTCAAAGCGGGTTGTTGGTTCCATCGCGCCGGTCGGGCAGACCTCCACACAGCGGTGGCACCTTATACAGCGCGCCGCGTTGAAGGTGAGCCTCTTAACGCCGTGCTCCTTGTCCCACTCGAGGATTAGCGCATCGGGCGGGCAGGCGTTGACGCAGGCGCCACAGCCTATGCACTTCTCGGGGTTGATGTGTGGAATTCCGCGGTACTCGGGTGGCTTCTCGATGTCAATAAAAGGATAGGGAGTGGTGACCGGGGCCTTCTTGCTGAACTTCTCGACCTCGAAGCGGTCCCACCTCTTGAGCTTCTCGGTGTAGGAGAGGCTCTCGGCCATCAGAACACCCCCCTGTACTTGATTGAGAGCTCGTTGAACTCGGCCTCGGTGAGAACCTTCACCTTGCCGGTCTGGACGTCGACGAACTGAACCCTCTCGGTACAGGAGTAGCACGGGTCAATGCTCGCTATGATGAGCGGTGCATCGGCAACGTGGTAGCCCTTGAGCATCTCCGGAACGGCGGGCAGGTTGTTGTACGTAGGAGCACGGACTTTCCAGCGGTAAACCTTGTTCTTCTCGCCGGTCATGACGTAGTGAACCACTTCACCGCGGTGGGCCTCCGTAAAGCCCAACGCCTCCTCGTACTCGGGCAGGTCGCCGATTGGAACCATTATGTCCCCGCCGGGCATCTGGTCGATTATCTGCTCGACCATCCAGAGGCTCTCGAAGAGCTCGTCCATCCTGACGAGGACCCTGGCCAGAACGTCGCCCTCCTTGTAGACCGGAACCTTGAAGTCGAGCTCGTTGTAGGCCATCGCCGTTTTGGTCGCCTGGTCCTTCCTCGTGTCAATCCTCCTTCCGCTCGCGCGAGCGGTCGGTCCGAGGACGGAGTAAGCTTTAGCCACCTTGTAGGGCAGGATTCCGACCCCCTCGGCGCGCTTGATGAAGGTGTTGGTGTTCAGGGCGATGTCAAGGAACTTCTTGGTTTCCTCGCGTATCTGCTTGACGACCTTGAGTATCTCTTCCTTGCGGTAGTCGAGGATGTCCCTCCTGACGCCACCGACGATGTTCATTCCGTACTGCTTCCTGTTTCCAGTGAGCCTCTCCACCAGCCACATTACCGGCTCGCGGATTCTCCACGCGTGCATGAAGCCGGTGTCGTAGCCGACGAGGTGAGCGGCAATGCCGACCCAGAGCAGGTGGTTGTGAATCCTCTCCAGCTCGAGCATCAGAGTCCTTATGTAGCGCGCCCTGTCCGGGATTTCCACGTCGGCCAAGCGCTCAATCGCCATCGCGTAGCTGACGGAGTGCTGGTAGCCACAGATTCCACAGATTCTCTCGGCGAGGAAGAGGACCTGGTTGTAGGTAAGCCTGCCCTCACCGGTCTTCTCAATACCGCGGTGGGAGTAGAAACCGCGGTAGTCAACGTCGACTATCGTCTCTCCCTTAACGAAGAGCCTGAAGTGGGCCGGCTCCTCGATACCCATGTGAACCGGACCCATCGGGACGAGCGTCGTTCCTTCCGGCTTCTCCCTGAACTCGGTCTTGGTCTCGGCCATCGGTGAGTGCCTGTAGTCCATGTCCTTTCTGAGCGGGTAAACTCCCTCCGGCCAGTCCTCAGGAAGGATGAGCCTCCTCGGGTCCGGGTGGCCAACGGGGTTGAAGCCGAGCAGGTCCTTAACCTCCCTCTCTATCCAGAGCGCGGCTGGGAGCTTCTCGGCCACGCTCGGGAAGCTCGGGTCGTCGGCCGGGAGGTACGCCCTGAGGAAGACGTAGTAGTTCTCGTCCATGTTGAAGGGCTCGACCTGGACGTTGAGGAAGGGCATGTAGACGAAGTGACCGTTGAGGGGCCTCTCGTCGGTTCCAACGGCGGTTGAGAGGTGGGTCTCCTTGAACTCCGGGTGGTTGTGCCACCAGAGGACCGCCTCCGGAAGGACCTCCCTGTCAATCACGAACTGGTACTGGCCGTAGCTCATCCTCTTGCACTCTTTAATGTGCTCCTTGAAGGCCTCGTAAAACTCCTTGAGGCCCTTTCTCTCGGCAAGGATTGTGTTAACGTCCGCCTTTCTGCACTGGCCCTTTTCACAGGCCCTGCACTCAAACTCAAAGTGAGCCTCCAAATCCCTCGTCGTTACCATATTCACCACCCCATGAACGCTATGGCAAGGATAATTATTCCGGCGAAGAACGCCCTCGTGTTCATCTTAACAACGTGGTCTATGCGAAGCCTCGCGTTCGTTGCTTCAAGTGATGCTATGACCGGATATAAAGCCACCGTCAGGAGGAACTGAACCGCAAGCACCTCTGCCGCCTTCAGGGCAGTGTCTATCGGCCCGACCCACGGGAGGACGAGCAGGCTGACGAAGAACCACAGCAGGGCGAAGCGCTTGATGTAGATGGCGTAGTAGAAGACTCCGAGGAGCCTTCCGCTGTACTCGCTGAGCGGACCGCCTATGACTTCCTGCTCGGCCTCGGCTATGTCGAAGGGCACGAATCCACTCTCGACGTAGAGCGCGTAGGCGAGCAGGACGTAGGTCATGACGAGCGAGGGCGTTAGGTGAAGGTTCGAGATGATGTCGGCTATGTTGAGCGAGCCCGCGTTGTAAGCGAGGACTCCGTAGAGGACGGCTATGAGGGGCTCGACGGTGAGGATTATCTGCATCTCCCTGGCCGAACCGAGGTGGCTGAAGGCGTTCTGGACGCTTAGACCAGCGAGCATGAGGAAGACGCTGACCATCAGTATCACGTAGAAGAACACCACCAGGTTGAAGCCTATGTCAATCGGCACCACGTTTCCGTAGGGGAGGAGGAGAGCGCCGATTACGGCTGAGGCGAGTGCTAAAAACGGTGCCCAGGTGAAGAGCGCGCTCTTGGTCGGCTTAACCGACGGAAGGCTGAAGAGCTTGTTGAGGTCGTACCAGGTCTGCATGAGCGGTGGCCCGCGCCTGTACTGAAGTCTGGCCTTAACCCTTCTCGCTATTCCGTCGAGGTAAGGGGGCAGGAGGAAGGTCAGGAGCACACCGATAAAGCTGAAGGCGAGCTTGGCCGTCGTCTCCATTTTCATCACCTCACATGACTATTAGCAGTCCCACGATAGCCCCAACGACAACGAGGGCTATGACGATGAAGGTGCCGAGCCTTATTCCCGGGATGACGTCCCTGGCTATGTTGAGGAACCTGATGAGTGGCTTGAAGACCTCCTCGTCTATGTGCATGATTTCCCTCTCGCGGAGGTCGTCGAGGGTCTCTATCCTGGTGTACGGGGTGTCGACTATCTTGGTGAAGTAGCTCGCCATCCAGAGGTAGGCCCTGACGATGTAGCGGATTATCCCGGCTCCAACGCGGTAGAACCAGTCACCGAGGTGGTAGAACGAGCCTATCTTCTCCTCGTACTTGATGTAGTAGCCCTCCGCGTTTATCCTGTACTCGTCCTCGTCTATCTCGGTTGAACCGCAGTCCCAGGGCTTGGCCTCCTTGTACTCGGGCTTGAAGACGAGGTAGAGCCCGAAGGTCAGTATTCCGAGGACTATCACGAAGAGCACGGGCGAGAACACCACGGACTGGAAGCCTATCTTGTAAACGCCATCGCTTATCGGGGCGTTGAAGACGTTGAGGATTCCGGTGACTGTTCCCGGGAAGACGCCGATAAGGAGCGTTAAACCTGCCAGAATCCACTGGCCGGCAAGCATTCCGGCCGGGACCTCTTGGACGTTCTCGTAGCGCTTCATCTCACCGCCGAACTGGGTTCCGTAGAACTTGATGAACGATGCGAGCGTAGCGGCGCTGATGAAGGCCGCGAGGACTGCACCGAGGGCCAAAACGTAGCTGTTCGAGTAATAACCGGAAACGTAGATGAGCCACTTGCTGATGAAGCCGTTGAAGGGTGGGACACCGCTGATGGCGAGCGAGGCGAAGAGCGCCGCCAAGGCGGTTACCTTCATGGTCTTGCCGAGACCGCCGAGCTCATTGAGGTCAACGGTTCCGGTTCTGTACTCAACGGCTCCGGCGGAGAGGAAGAGCGAGGCTTTGAATATCGCGTGGTTAAGGGCGTGGAAGAGTCCCGCGAAGGCTCCAAGCGCTCCTACCGCTCCAAGGAAGCCACCCTTTGGAATGAGGGCCATTCCTATTCCGAGGCCGAGCCATATGTAGCCCATCTGGCCTATCGAGTGATAAGCCAAAAGCCTCTTGGCGTTGGTCTCTCTGAGTGCGTAGAGGGTTCCAACGGTGAGGGTTATTGCACCTATCACGGCAACGAAGAGGCCGAGGCCGTAGCTCGTTCCGACGGTTCTCCAGATGAGGGCGATGAGACCGTAGAGAGCAACCTTCTCCATCGCACCGGCCATGACGGCCGAAACGCTGGTCGGCGCCGCGCGGTAGGTCTCGGCAACCCAGAACTGGAAGGGTATCATTCCCGACTTGGTCATGAAGGCTATCATGAGGAGCGCCGTGAAGACCAGCTTGGTGCTCGTGGAGGCTGTTGCCATAGCGCTCGCTATGTTCTCAAAGGTAAGCTTGTCGAAACCACCGACAAGGGAGTAGGCGGTTCCCAGGGCAAGGAAGAGCGGAATCGTGTCGAGGAAGTGCATGGTGATGTAGTACTTGACGCTCGCGTCGGTATCCCTCGGCCTCTCGCTGAAGAACACCAGTATGAACGAGCTGAGGGTCATGAGCTCCCAGCCCATGACGAAATACTCCATGCTGTCCGCGGTAACGACGAGGGCCATGCTCGCAAGGAAGGTGTTGTAGGCTATCGCGTAGACCCAGCCCTTGCCGACCTTCTCGAAGAGTTCCATGTAGTTTATCGCGAAGAGGGAAGCCGCGGCTCCGACGAGACCGATTATGAGGAGGAAGATTATGGAGAGGTCATCCACCTTGACGGGGATTCCAAAGAGGTTCCCCGAAACCGGACCGTTGGTGTAGACGGCGTAAACCTGCCAGAGGAGGGCGAGTGAACCGAGGAACGCCATGAAGCTTGACGCCTTAACCGTGGCCTTGTAGTCCCTAATCAGGCCGACGAGACCACCGAGGATGAACGCTCCAATTGCGTATTCGAGTATCATCTCACATCACCCCGCAAAGCCTATCTTCATCACAACGTCGAGGCTGACCCATGGCATTATTATTCCGACGATTATGAGGATGATGAGCACTGCAACGATGACCTTCGGCTCTTTCTTTGCCTCGCCTTCGCCGAAGAATATCTCCCTGAACCAGAGGAGAACCACGATGAGGAATATCGCCGCGTCTATGAGAACCACCGCCGGGAAGAGCCACGAAGCGACGCCCTTGGCGTGCCTGGTGCTCATTATCGTGAAGGCCTTGCTGAAGAACAGGCCGAGCGGAAGGACACCTGCCAGTCCAAGGAAGCTCATGAACCAGGCTATGCTCGTCCAGGGGACGGTTCTCCTCATGCCCTTGATGAGCTTGAGGTCGGTGGTTCCATAAGCTAAGGCGAGTCCTCCGACGGAGGCGAAGGCGAGGGCCTTAACGACCGCGTGGTTGACGACCTGGTAGAGGGCTATCTGGATTCCCGCGACGTGGCCGAGCAGGGCGTAGGCGAGGGTTATGTAGGCAACGCCGGTCTGGGCTATGGTGGAGTAGGCTATGAGCCTCTTTGCATCGCGCTGGAGCGGATAGTAAATCATCATCAGGATTATGAGGGCAACGGTCAGACCTCCAAGGAGCCAGAAGTAGTCGTCGTTCGGCTTCATGTACTGGATAACCCTGAAGAGCATGTAGGCACCGAGAGGCGCTATCGAAGCGGAGTGCACATAAGCACTCGCGGGGAGCGGGGAAGCCGTTGAGTCCGGAAGCCAAGAGTAGAACGGGAACTGTGAGCTCATCATGAAGGCCGCGAAGATTAGCAGGAGGAACGCCGTGCCGTCATAAGTGGCCTTGGTAAGGTCCTGCCCGGTGCCAAGAACGGCAACCGCACCGAGAATGAGGAGCACGCCGACGTTGAGGACGAGAAAGGCCTTGAGGGCATCAGTCTTGGCATTACCGAGCTCCACGAGGCAGAGCATCGCTATCGCCATGAGCTCAAGCGCAACGGCGAACTGGACGAGGTTGGTCGAGTATATGAAGACCATGCTCGCACCGGTGAGCAGGCCGAAGAGCGCGTAGAACTTCCCTTTCCCGGAGTCAAGGAACTTGCTCGCATAGACTGCCATAAGAAACGCGATTAGTATCGAGACGAGACCCATAAGCATTGAGGCGGTATCGGCGGTTATTCCAAAGACCTCGCCGAGGTTGCCGGTGGTAACGTAGGCGGTGTGGTAAACCTTGTCAGAGCCCTTTGAGAAGAAATCGTAAACGGCAACCCCGTTGAGGAGCAGGGAAACGCCGAGAACCGAGCCCGCTATCAGGTCGGCTGTTCTTCCGTCGAGCTTCCAGAGTATCAGGAGCACGAAGGGGATGAGCGCTGAGATTAGCACCAGTTCAATCATCACCATCACCTCTTGGTTTTTAACCCTTGGTTTCCCTCGCAAAAAAATAAGGTCAGAGGACGATGTAGGCCTTCTCGCCCTCCCCCTTCTCGGCGGAGCTCTTCAGGTTGGCCACTATCTTTCCTTCCCTGTTCCAGAGCACCTCGTTTATATCGCCGTAGAGCAGGGCCTCAGTTGGACAGGCAGAGACACACGCTGGAAGCTTTCCTTCCGCCCTTCTGTCGGAACAGAGGTCGCACTTGTCCATAATCTTGTTCTCCTCGTCGAGCTTCGGAACTCCGAAGGGACAGGCGACGGCACACATGAGACAGCCAATACACTTGAGCGGGTCGAAGGCCACCGCGCCGTCCTCGTCCCTGAAGAGCGCCCCGGTCGGACAGACGTTCATACACGGTGCCTTCTCACAGTGACGGCAGTTGAAGGGGACGGTGAAGAGGTCGGGGAACTCAAAGACCTTAATCCTTGCCTCGCCGTGCGTCATTTCACAGGCCACTTCACAGGCCTTACAGCCGATACAGCGCTTATAGTCGAGGAAAATCTTCTTGCTCATTCCAACCACCTCACTCCTCCACCTTACTAACCCTGGCCGCGACGGCCTTGAGCTCGGCCATCTTGGTCTTCTCGTGGATGGTCTCGAGGGTCAGGACGTTGATGTTCCAGTGGTTCGGCATCGCGATAACGCCTTCCCTGACGTGGTCGGTAACCTCTGCCCTGACGAGAACGCTTCCGCGCCTGGTCTCGACCTTGACGAGGTCGCCGTCCTTTATACCGTACTTCTCGGCGTCCTTCGGGTTAATCATGACGTACTCCTCGGGCCAGCGCTTCTGGAGGCTCGGGCTCTCGAAGGACATGGTTCCCGTGTGCCAGTGGCCAACGAGCCTGAAGTTGGTGAGCCAGAGCGGGTACTCCTCGTCGGGCTTCTCCGGTGGCTCGCGCCAGCCAACGAGCTGGAGATGGGCCTTTCCATCGGCCGTCTTGAAGCCCTTCTTGAAGAGAACCTTCGTTCCCTCGCCGGGCTCGGTACACGGGAAGAAGCATCCCTCCGGGTGCTCCGCGAGATACTCAGGCGTTGCACCCTTGAAGAGCGGAATGACGCTGTTTATCTCCCTGAGAATCTCGTCCGGGTGCTCGTACTTGAAGTATTCGCCAAGGCCGAGCTCCTTTGCCAGCTCAACGATGATGAGCCAGTCGGGCTTGGCTTCTCCGGGCGGGTTCGCGGCCTTGTAGCTCCTCTGGACCCTTCTCTCGGCGCTTATTGCCGTTCCGGTCTTTTCGAACCAGGCCGCGGCCGGGAGAACTATATCGGCATATTTAGCCGTCTCGGTGAGGAATATGTCCTGCACGACCAGGAAGTCAAGCTTCTTGAGCTGTTCCCTAACCCACTTGCTGTTCGGGGCCGACTTGGCGATGTTGCCACCGACTATGTACATCATCCTAATCTTGTTGCCCATCTCGCGTATCATAGTTGTCAGGTCAAGGCCAACCCAGTCCGGTATCTTGAAGCCCCAGAGCCTCTCAAGCTCGGCCCTCGCGGCCTCGTCGGTGACGAGCTTTCCGGTCGGGAGCTTGTTGGGCATTATCGCGCTCATCGCAGCACAGAGACCGCACTGCGCTCCTGGGAAGACACCGCTCCAGACGCCTTCCTTGCCGATGTTGCCGGTAATCGCGATGAGGTTCGCGAGGGCAAGGGCGAACTCGAAACCGTTGACGTGCTGGTTGAGGCCCTCGTTGACGAGGAGTGCCGTCCTCTTGGTGGCGAAGAGCCTCGCGACCTTCCTTATGTCCTCGGCGGGAACGCCACTTATCTTCTCGGCCCACTCGGGGGTGTAGTCCTTAACGGCTTCCTTGAGCTCCTCGAAGCCGGTCGTCCTCTCGTTGACGAACTCCTTGTCGTAGAGCTCCTCGCTTATAACGACGTTGAGCATGGCCAGAGCTATCGCGAGGTCGGTTCCCGGGTAGGGCTTGAGGTGCATGCTCGCGTACTTGTGGCCCCTCGTCGCGCGCGGGTCTATAACGACCATCTCGGCGCCGTTGTCGAGAACGGCCTTCTCAATGTACTGGCCGAAGAAGATAGGCGCCGTCTCCGCTGGATTGTGGCCCCAAATCAGAATGAACTCGGCCTTGGCAACGTCCTCGAAGGGGTTGGTCGCGGCCGAGCTACCGAAGACGGCCGTTCTCGCGGGACTGTTGGAGTACTGGCAGTACCTTCCAGGGAAGTCAAGATGGTTGGTTCCTATCGCCTTGGACAGCTTGTGGATGAGGTAGTTCTCCTCGAAGGTTATCTTCTCGCTTCCGAGGAAGGCTATTGCCTCGGGACCGTAGGTTTCCTTGATTTCCTTAATCTTCTCGGCGATTATCCTGTAGGCTTCGCTCCAGCTTATCTCCTCGAACTTTCCTTCTCCCTTCTCACCAACGCGCTTGAGGGGCTTCTTGAGTCTTCTGGGGCTGTTAATGAACTGGTAGGAGGCAACACCCTTCGGGCAGAGCTTTCCGCGGTTGACGGTGGGGTGGTCGTAGTCGAATTCAATCTTCCTGATGTAGCCGTTCACGCTGACCGCGTAAAAGCGACAGCCGACTGAACACCAGGGGCACACTACGGGCACGAGTTTCTCGGCCATGGCTATCACCTTTTAATGACTGACCAGTCATTTAGGCTCATTGTCAAAACCTTAAATAGTTTTCTGAGAGAGTGGAAACAAAAGATTTTTACTCATCGAGTAATGTTAAACAGAGTCATACACTTGCGGAGAGACGGAGGTGGTTCAGCACAACCTTCACGACCCGCCGGAGGTAGTGCTCACCCGGAAGCCCTATGCAGTCCTTGGCGTGGAGGTAGTGCATAAGTGATGCTATAAAAATCTGGAACGCTATAAGCGCGTCCTCAAAGCCAACCTTGACGTACGCCGTAATCCTCCTCGCCCCTTCCCTCAGGAGCTCGGAGCAGGCCTGGTGGTAAATGTCATCGATGCTCTTCATCCTCTCGCGAACGGAGAGCATGTGGAAGAAAATCTGAGCCCGATAGCTCTCAGAGTAGAACTCAAGGAACTCCTTCCCAAGCTGAAGGAGGTAGCTCTCTAAGGTGGGGAAGGAAACCGTTATGTACGGGTCGTTTAGCGAGGGCATGGCCATTATGGGCATTACCTCAAAGGCGAGCTCCTTTATGAGGTCGTCTTTGCTCTTGAAGTAGAGGTAGAAGGTGCCCTTGGCAACTCCCGCTTTAGCCACTATCTCGTCTACCGTGGTCTTATCGAAACCCTTTTTTGCAAAGAGTTCCATTGCAGACGACACGAGTTTCTCACGGGTTTTACCCGGGGACTTCGTAGCCATGCCCACCACTTCTGACCATTCGGTCATTTAACGTTATGGACAATTATGTGCAGGAGGAGAATTTAAACTTTCCGCCGGAAAGGATGGAAAAGAGGCGTTCAAAGAACCGAACTGAGAATGGCCTCGTCAACCTCCGAAACTTTCTTGAGAATCTCGGCAAGCTCACCGGGAGCCATCCCTGCAAAGGCACCCATGTTCATACCGTAAACGTAAACCCCATCGGGGTTGTCTGCAACCGCCAGACGGCACGGCATAAATGCAGAAATCCAGCGGTTCTCAGGCTTTTCAAGGGCCTTCTTTGCGAACTCCTTGTTGCAGAGCTCGATGATGTAAACCCTAACACCGACTTTCTTCTCCATATCGTGCTCGGCAACAACGCTCCATCCAATCTCCTCGACCTTGGCCTTAATCTTCTCTATGGTTTCCTCGTAGGGGTACTTGCTCTTCACAACCTTAATCATCTGGGCCATCATGTCCTCCATCGGAACCACCTGACTGACTGGTCAGGAAAAGGTCTATAAATCGTTTTCTATCACCTTTGGTTGATAACCATGGCCCTGATGCTCGCGGGGAGGGTCCTCGAGGTAAGGAACGGGAGGGCAATAGTCGACGTTGACGGCCAGCTCAAGGAGGCGAGGCTGGACTTCGTAAAGGACGTGAAACCCGGGGACTACGTGAAGATTTACTACGGCATAGTTCTTGAGAAGGTCAGCAGGAGCGAAGCCGAGGAGACCCTCGCGAGGTGCTCCTATCACCGCTCAAGGAAGCTCGAGCTGACCTTCACAGTTTCAAACCGGAGGTTTTAGAAAGGCTAAATAACGGGCAGGACAACCCGAGGTAGGTGAAGCTCATGTGTCTGGCGACCGTTGCGAAGGTTTTGGAGGTTGACAGGGAGAAGGGAACCGCGTGGGTGGACTTCGGAGGCGTCAAGAGAGAGGCCAGAATTGATTTGATGCCCGACGTCAAGCCCGGTGAATACGTGCTGATTCACACCGGCTTCATAATCGAGAAGGTCGATGAAGAGACCGCGAAGGAAATCCTTTCGGCCTGGGACGAGGTCTTCAAGCTTGAAAAGGACGCGATAGGTGGCTACTACTACCCGGGTGATTGAAATGGGGACGCTGGACAAGTTCAGGGACAGGGAGCTCGCTCAGAAGATAGTGAAGAAAATCCATGAGGAGGCGAAGGGCCTCGACGAGGTCCGCTTCATGCACGTCTGCGGAACCCACGAGGACACCGTGACGAGAACCGGAATCCGCTCGCTCCTGCCAGAGAATGTCAAGATACTCAGCGGGCCGGGCTGTCCGGTCTGCATTACGCCGGTCGAGGACATCGTCAAGATGATGGAGATAATGCGCCAGGCATACGAGGAGGGCGACAGAATAATCATGACGACCTTCGGCGACATGTACAAGATTCCGACGCCAAGGGGAAGCTTCGCCGATTTGAAGAGCGAGGGCTACGACATCAGGGTCGTTTACTCAATCTACGACACCTACCGCATAGCCAAGGAGAACCCCGACAGAACGGTGGTTCACTTCAGCCCAGGCTTCGAGACGACCACAGCCCCGGCCGCGGGAATGCTCAACGTCGTTGCTCAGGAGGAGCTTGAGAACTTCAAGATTTACTCGGTTCACAGGCTCACGCCACCGGCGGTTGAGGTTCTCATAAAGCAGGGGACGCGCTTCCACGGGCTCATCGACCCCGGCCACGTCTCGGTCATAATAGGCGTCAAGGGCTGGGAGCCGATAACCGAGAAGTACGGCGTCCCGCAGGTTATAGCCGGTTTTGAGCCGGTTGACATGCTCCTCGCGATACTCTACCTCGTCAGGATGGTGAAGGCCGGAGAGGCTAAGATAATCAACGAATACACCCGCTCCGTTAAATACGAGGGCAACGTCGTTGCCCAGAAGCTCATAGACAAGTTCTTTGAGGTCAAGGACGCGAGGTGGCGCGCCCTCGGGGTCATGCCCAAGAGCGGTCTCGAGCTGAGGAAGGAGTGGAAGGAGCTTGAGATAAGGACCTACTACGACCCCGAAGTCCCGAAGCTCCCCGACCTTGAGAAGGGCTGTCTCTGCGGGGCAATCCTCAGGGGACTGGCCCTGCCACCGCAGTGCCCGCACTTCGGAAAGACCTGCACGCCGAGGCACCCGATAGGACCGTGCATGGTGTCCTACGAGGGAACATGCTCGATATTCTACAAGTACGGGGCGTTGTTCTAACACCAAAGGTTCAAAACTCCACTCTCGTTTTCAACTTTTGGTTTTGGAAACCTATAAAGGCTCCAAATACCGAGAAAAACCGGTGGGTGGGCATGAAGGCTTACCGTATTCACGTTCAGGGCATCGTTCAGGCCGTTGGATTCAGGCCGTTCATTTACCGCATAGCGCACGAGCACAACCTGAGGGGCTACGTCAAGAACCTCGGCGATGCCGGAGTCGAGATAGTCGTCGAGGGAAGGGAAGAGGACATAGAGGCCTTCATAGAGGACATCTACCGGAAAAAACCTCCCCTCGCGAGGGTTGACAGGCTCGAGAAGAAGGAAATCCCGCCCCAGGGCTTCGACCGCTTCTACATCGAGAAGAGCTCGAAGGGCGGAAGCGGTGGGGACTCGATAATCCCGCCCGACATAGCCATCTGCGAGGACTGCCTGAGAGAACTTTTCGACCCGACGAACAAGCGCTACATGTACCCCTTCATCGTCTGCACCAACTGCGGGCCGAGGTTCACAATCATCGAGGATTTACCCTACGACCGCGAGAACACGACGATGAAGGAATTTCCGATGTGCGACTTCTGCGAGAGCGAGTACAAAGACCCCCTGAACAGGCGCTACCACGCCGAGCCGGTCTGCTGTCCCGTCTGCGGGCCGAGCTACCGTCTCTACACGAGCGACGGGGAGGAAATCACCGGAGACCCGCTGAGGAAAGCGGCGGAGCTGATAGACAAGGGCTACATAGTGGCCATCAAGGGAATCGGCGGAATCCATCTGGCGTGCGACGCGACAAGGGAAGACGTCGTTGCCGAGCTGAGGAGGAGAACCTTCAGGCCCCAGAAGCCCTTCGCGATAATGGCTGACTCACTTGAGACGGTCAAGAGCTTCGCCTACGTGAGCAACGAAGAAGAGGAGGAGCTGACATCCTACAGGAGGCCCATCGTGACGCTCCGCAAGAGAGAACCCTTCCCCCTGCCCGAGAACCTCGCGCCGGGGCTTCACACAATCGGCGTCATGCTCCCCTACGCGGGAACACACTACATACTCTTCCACTGGAGCAAGACGAAGGTCTACGTGATGACCTCAGCCAACTACCCGGGAATGCCGATGGTCAAGGACAACGACAGGGCCTTCGAGGAGCTGAAGGATGTAGCCGACTACTTCCTGCTCCACAACAGGAAGATACTCAACAGAGCTGACGACAGCGTGATTCGCTTCGTTGACGGGAGGAGGGCCGTTATTAGGCGCTCCCGCGGTTTCGTGCCCCTCCCGATAGAGATTCCCTTCAACTACCGTGGCCTGGCGGTCGGTGCGGAGCTGATGAACGCCTTTGGAGTTGCTAAAAACGGAAAGGTTTACCCGAGCCAGTACATCGGCAACACCGGAAAGGTCGAGGTTCTCGAGTTCATGAGGGAGGCGATAGAGCACTTCAAGAGAATCCTGAGGGTTAAGGAGTTCGATTTAATCGTCGCCGACTTGCATCCGAGCTACAACACGACGAAGCTTGCCATGGAGCTTGCGAACGAACTGAACGTCGAGCTACTCCAGGTTCAGCACCACTACGCCCACATAGCGAGTGTCTTAGCCGAGAAGAACCTTGAATCGGCGGTGGGAATAGCCGTTGATGGAGTGGGCTACGGAACCGATGGCAACACGTGGGGCGGTGAGGTGCTCTACCTCGGCTACGAGGACGTGGAGAGGTTGGCTCATATAGACTACTACCCGCTTCCCGGTGGTGATTTGGCGAGCTACTACCCGCTGAGAGCTTTGATGGGAATCCTGAGCAAGGTTTACAGCGTCGAGGAGCTTGAAGGGGTCATAAGGAAGTGCTGTCCGAAGGCGATAGGGAGCTTGAAGTACGGCGAGGTTGAGTTCTCGGTGGCTTTGAACCAGCTCGCCAAGGGAATAAACCTCGCCTACGCTTCGTCAACCGGAAGGGTCCTTGACGCCCTGTCCGTTCTGCTCAACGTGGCCTACAGGAGGCACTACGAGGGCGAACCGGCGATGAAGCTCGAGAGCTTCGCGATGAAGGGCAAGAACGACCTCAAGTTCGAAGTGCCTGTAGAGGGAGAACTCCTCAAGGTCGAGGAGCTGTTCGTGCAGGCGCTGGACGTCCTCGAAAAGGCCTCTCCAGCGGACATCGCTTACTCGGTTCATTTAGCACTCGCGAGGGCCTTTGCAGGGGTTGCCATCGAGAAAGCTAAAGAGTTCGGCGTTAAGGACGTCGTGATGAGCGGTGGTGTCGCCTACAACGAGCTCATAGTCAAGACCGTGAGGAAGGCTGTTGAGGCGTCGGGCCTTAAGTTCCACGTTACAACGGAGGTCCCGCGCGGGGACAACGGGATAAACGTTGGCCAGGCCTTCCTCGGCGGGCTGTACCTTGAGGGCTACCTGACGAAGGAGGATTTGATGCTGTGAAGGTTTAAGTGGAGAAAGCAGGAATTTAAACTGAGGGAAAAGACGATGCCCGTAATCCCGAGGGAAGAGCTCCTCGAAATCCTGCGCGAGGTGAAGGAAAAGCTCATCGAAATCCTCGGCGACGACTTAGTCGATGTTATCCTCTTCGGCTCGTACGCGAGGGGCGAAGCTAAAGAGGACAGCGACGTTGACGTGATTGTCATGGTCAAGAGAAGGCTAACGCTCGAAGAGCATGACCGGCTCAGTGAAATCACGGAGAAATACGTTCTGGAGAAAGGGTTAGTTGTCTCGCTCATCGTTTACCCCGTTAATCCGAGAATGGAACACGACCCGCTGATTCAGAACGTTTACACGGAAGGTGTCAAAGTATGAGTGGGTACAGGGAAATACTGGAAAAAGCCGAGAGGAGCCTTGAAGCCTCAAAGACATTGCTGGAGAAGGGGTTTTATGCCTTCGCGCTCTCAAGGGCGTACTACACAATGTTCTACTGCGCAGAGGCCATTTTGCTGACGAAGGGAATACGGGTTTCGAAGCATTCCGCAGTCATAGCGCTCCTTGGCAGGGAGTTCGTCAAGACTGGAGAAGTCCCACACAGGTTTTTCACACACCTTCGAACTGCGTTTAATCTCAGGCAGACCGCGGATTACTCCTTCGTGGTTGATATAACAGAGGAAGAGGCGCGCGAAAACATACGGCGCGCCGAAGAGTTCCTCGAATTTACGAGGCGCTATCTAATTTCGAAAGGCTTTCTGGAGGGTTGAAGATGGGTGAAAAGATAAAGCTCGAACACGGTGCGGGCGGAGAAATAATGGAGGAGCTCCTGAGGGACGTTATACTGAAGACCCTGACCCTCAAGAGCGCCGGGGGGATAGGACTTGACGCTTTGGACGACGGGGCGACGATACCTTTCGGCGATAAGCACATAGTCTTCACCATCGATGGGCACACGGTCAAGCCTCTCTTCTTCCCCGGCGGTGACATAGGCAGGCTCGCGATAAGCGGAACGGTCAACGATTTGGCGGTGATGGGTGCGAAGCCTTTAGCCTTAGCAAACTCGATGATTATCGGGGAAGGCCTCGACATGGATGTCCTTGAGAGGGTTCTCCGCTCGATGGACGAGACGTCTAAGGAAGTTCCCGTTCCAATCGTCACCGGCGACACGAAGGTCGTTGAAGAGCCCATAGAGATGTTCGTGATTACAGCGGGAGTTGGAATCGCGGAAAAGCCGGTAAGCGACGCCGGGGCGAAGGTAGGAGACACAGTCCTCGTCAGCGGGACGATAGGGGACCACGGAATAGCACTGATGAGCCACAGGGAGGGCATAGCCTTCGAAACCGAGCTGAAGAGCGACGTCGCGCCGGTGTGGGAGGTCGTTGAAGCGGTTGCAAAAGCGATAGGCTGGGAGAACATTCACGCGATGAAGGACCCCACGAGGGCCGGGCTGAGCAACGCCCTCAACGAGATAGCGAGAAAGAGCAACGTCGGAATCCTCGTCAGGGAGGATGCGATACCCGTGAAGCCCGAGGTGAGGGCCGCGAGCGAGATGCTGGGAATCAGTCCCTACGATGTTGCCAACGAGGGAAAAGTGGTTATGGTCGTTGCAAAGGAGTACGCAGAGGAAGCCCTTGAGGTGATGAGGAAGACGAAGAGGGGGAAGGACGCGGCGATAATCGGCGAGGTAATAGAAGAATACAGAGGGAAGGTCCTCCTCGAAACCGGAATCGGCGGAAAGCGCTTCATGGAGCCTCCGGCCGGAGACCCCGTGCCGAGGATATGCTAACGCATCTCGAAACCTTCCAAAGCTTTTTTCACTTCTTCCACGCTCGCCTCGTCCTCGAGCGTTGAGAGGTCGCCGAGGCCCTTTCCGCTGGCGAGAGCCTTTAGAACGCGACGCATTATCTTCCCGCTCCTCGTCTTCGGCAGTTTGTTGACGAAGAAAACCTCTGCAGGAGCCGCTATCGGTCCGAGGGTTTCCCTGACGTAGTCTATGAGTTCCTTCTTCAGGCCCTCCCTCGGGACGCAGTTCTCCTTGAGGATTACAACGGCAACTGGCACTTCGCCCTTAATCTCGTCGGGCCTTCCGATTACTGCTGCCTCGGCAACTGCCGGGTGGAGGACCAAAGCATGCTCTATCTCGGCCGTCCCAATCCTGTGCCCAGAGACGTTCAGCACCTCGTCGGCCCTGCCGAATATCCAGAAGTAGCCTTCATCGTCCTTCATAGCGTAGTCAGCGGGGTAGTAAATCCAGATTCCCTCGTCGGGCCTGCTGAAGCGCTTCCAGTAGGTTCTGATGTAGCGCTCGTCGTCGCCCCAGATTCCAAGGAGCATTCCGGGCCAGGGCTTCTTTATCACGAGATAGCCACGCTCGTTCGGCTCAGCCGGGCTTCCGTCGGCCCTGAGAACATCAGCATCGACGCCGAGGCCCGGAAAAGTAGCTGAGCCAGGCTTCAGCGGAGGCAACTGTATTCCGGCCGAGGGATAAATCATGTAGCCACCAGTCTCTGTCTGCCACCAGGTATCGATTATCGGGCACCTTCCACCGCCAACGACCTCGTAGTACCACTTCCAGGCCCTCGGGTTTATCGGCTCGCCGACCGAACCGAGGAGCCTCAAACTCGAAAGGTCGTGCTTCTTCACCCACTCGTCGCCGTAGCGCATGAGCATTCTGATTGCCGTTGGGGCGGTGTAGAATATCGTCACCCCGTGCTTCTCCACAAGCTCCCAGGGCCTGTCGGGCTTCGGGTAGTTGAGCGCACCCTCGTACATCATCACCGTAAGGCCAAGCGTTAGGGGCCCGTAGACGAGGTAGCTGTGGCCCGTTATCCAGCCAACATCTGCGGTGTTCCAGAATAGGTCGCTCTCGGTTATTCCCCACGCCCACTCCATCGTCTTGGCCACATAGACGAGGTAACCTCCGGTGGAGTGGACGATTCCCTTGGGCCTTCCGGTGGTTCCGCTCGTGTAGAGGATGAACAGCGGATGATTGCTCTCAACCGGAGCGGGCTCAACGTAGCGCTCGGCCCCGTCGAGGAGTTCGTTCCAGTCGTAGTCCCTGCCCTCGACCATGTTGACGCCGTTCTCTTCCCTCCTGAGGACGACGACGCTTTCAACGCTCGGCGTTTCGAGGAGGGCCTTGTCAACTATCTCCTTGAGGTTGAGCCTCTTACCGCGTCTGTAAAGGTAGTCGGCGGTGATGACGACCTTCGCCCTTGCGTCGTTGATTCTCGTTGCCAAGGCTTCCGCCGAGAAGCCCGAGAATACAACGCTGTGAATCGCTCCAATCCTCGCGCTGGCGAGCATTGCTATGACCACTTCTGGAACGAGGGGCATGTAGATGACGACCCTGTCGCCCTTCTCGACGCCGAGGTTTTTCAGAGCCGAGGCAAAGCGGTTAACCTCGCGGTAGAGCTCGTAGTAGGTGAGCGTTCTCGTCTCACCGCGCTCGCTCTCCCAGATTATCGCGGCGCGGTTTCTCTTTCCCGCCTTAACGTGCCTGTCGAGGGCGTTGTAGCTCGCGTTGAGCTGGCCTCCGACGAACCAGCGGAAGAAAGGTGCCCTTGAGTCGTCGAGGACCTTCTCCCAGGTCCTGAACCAGTCTAAAACCTTCGCCTGCTCAGCCCAGAAATCCTCGATGTTCTCGATGGACTTCCGGTGCTCCTCTCTGAAGGCCTCCATCGGCAGGTACCTTTCCTTGAGAAATCCTTCGCCTATCTGCATGCTACCACCTCGCTTCTCAGAAGTGGGCATTAGGAAACCTTAAAATTCTTTCGTTGATTGTCAAAGTGATAAACGACAAAAGTCGAAAAAGAGTTAGGGGAAGCTAATTAGCCAAACGCCGAAATCAGAATAGCCGTTCGTCGAAACAGGGGCGTGAGGAGTCCCAATTGACAAAGAACCGCCGAAAGATTCCGAAAAAATCCCGCAAATGTTTACAAAAATGTGTAAAAACATGAGAAAGCAACGTCAGACTGCCAAAGGTTTTTCGAATGTGTTCATCCGTTGATTATCCTCCACAGTTCTTCTATCTGCTCTATCGGCTCAACTTCCTTGCCCTTAAGGCTGTCGAGTATGAAGTTCTGGTCGAAGGGAATAACCACGTCGGGCTTAACCGGCAGTTCCTCCTCGACGCCGGGCAGAGCCTTGTTAAGAACGAGGACGTGCTTCAGGCCGAGGCTCTCGCTCAGCGCTTTTATCTTCTTCGAAAGCTCTATGGACTCGGCCGATGGCTCTGCGACGTCGATGACAACGTCAACGTACTTGTCAACTCCCCTTCCGAAGTGCTCTATGCCCGCCTCGGTGTCGACGATGATGACCTCGTCCTCCTTCAGCTTTATTCCCTCGAGAAGCTTTCTGGCAAGGAACCCGTAGGGACAGGCACAGCCTTCCTCCGCCTCCTCAATCTTTCCGATTGTCAGAACGGCGAGGTTACCCTTTCTGGCCAGAATCTCCTCAGGAATCTCATCGAGCGTCCAATCGAAGAGCTCCTCGTCGAGTTCCCCCTGTCCCTCGGCCGCCATGAGGATTTTGGCCCTCTTCTTCCCGCCGAGGTGCTCGGCGAGGGTTTTCACCTTCGGGAGGCCGAGCATCCTGTAGAGGCCGGGGTTGGACTCGTCGGCATCTATTATTAGCACGCGGTAGCCTTTTCCGGCCAGATACTTGCCGAGCATCGCGCTTATCGTGCTCTTTCCACAGCCACCTTTACCGCTCACCAGAACCTTCATTCGTATCACCATCGGGCAAAAAAGTAGCACGATTTATAAGGGCTTTGGTTCATTCTTGTTTCCAACTTCAGGTTCAGGAAAGTGGTATAAAGGCTTCCGCAAAGATAAGAGCGGTGGTGAAGGGTGATTATCTCGAAACCCTGCGTCACGATGAAGGGCGTCGTTATAGGGGCCTACTCGTGGGAGAAGAGGATAAAGCTCGACCTTACTAAAACGGCCCAGTGTTTGAAGGAGAGGGGCTACACGGTAAAAAAGCTCCTGCCCGGAATGATGCTAATCCTGGAGATGGAGGGCTACGAGGTTAGCGTTTACCCGAGCGGGAAGATAATCGTCAAACTCTTAGAAGATGCGAAGAAAGGTGAGGAAATTGCGAGGATTGTTTACGACTGCGCCGGGGTTCTGGAGGTGGTAGCGTGAGGATTCCGGAAGATGTTAGGAAGGATATACCGCTGACGAGCGAGGTCATCTACTTCGACAACACGGCAACCTCGCTCACGCCGAAGCCGGTTGTGGAGGCCATGGACGAGTACTACCTTAAGTACAGGGCCAACGTCCATCGCGGTGTGCACAGGCTCTCCCAGATGGCGACGCACAAGTACGAGGAGAGCAGGAAGGTGGTCGCGGACTTCATCAACGCGAAGTTTGAGGAGATAGCGTTCACCAAGAACACGAGCGAGAGCCTCAACCTCGTTGCCCTCGGCCTTGAGGGCATCTTCAAGCCCGGGGACAAAATAGTCACGACCCCGTACGAGCACCACTCGGATTTACTCCCCTGGCAGAGGTTGGCTAAAAAGCTCAACCTTAGGCTCGAGTTCATTGACGGGGACGACGAGGGCAACCTCGATTTGAGCGATGCGGAAAAGAAGATTAAGGGAGCCAAGCTCGTCGCGGTTCAGCACGTTTCAAATGCGCTCGGCGTTATCCACGAGGTCGAGGAGCTCGGAAGACTCGCTAAGGAGGAAGGCGCAATATTCGTCGTCGATGCGGCACAGAGCGCTGGGCACATGGAGGTTGACGTTAAGAAACTACACGCGGACTTCTTAGCTTTTTCAGGCCACAAGGGGCCGATGGGACCGACGGGGATAGGAGTTCTCTACATCAACGAGGAGTTCTTTGACGTCTTCGAGCCACCGTTAATCGGAGGCGGAACGATTGAGGACGTTGATTTGGATTCCTACAAGCTGACCGAGCCGCCGGAGCGGTTCGAGGCCGGAACGCCGAACATAGGCGGTGCGATAGGATTGGCTGCAGGAATAAGGTACATCGAGAGGATTGGTCTCAACAGAATCGAGAGGCAGGAGAGGAAGCTCGTTAAGCGCACTACGGAAGGCCTTGATGAGCTTGAGATTCCCTGGTACGGGCCGAGGAACATCGACAAGCACGCTGGAGTCGTTAGCTTCAACGTCCCGCCCCTCCACCCGCACGACGTCGCGGCGATACTCGACGAGAACAATATAATGGTGAGAAGCGGTCACCACTGCGCCCTGCCGGTGATGAAGAAGCTGGAAATAAATGGGACGGTGAGGGCTTCCTTCCACGTCTACAACAGCCTTGAGGAGGTTGAGACGTTCCTCGGCGTTCTTGAGGAGCTGGTTAAGGGGCTGAGGGGCTAAGCCCCCGGCCCACGTCCTCCTGTTAAGACGAGGACGGTGAATTCAAAGTCCAGTTTCTTCGTGAGAACGTCTCCCGGAGACTGTGGCCAGAAAACGTAGAACTTCTGCTTCTCAACGAAGTGACCGTTGTGGAAGGTGTAGACGTAAACCTCGACGGCTGGAACCACAAGCAGAGGACGGACAATCACGAGCCCGGCGAAGAGCTTTTTAATCCCGAGACGGGCACTGTAACCAACGTCGTAGATTGTGTAAACCCACATGGGGCCAACGCTGGGAACGCCGAGCTTTTCAAGTTCTGTGGTGTTCAGGTTATACGTTTTAATACCCGTGGAGGACAGAACACACGATGAGGTCATGCAGAAATCGCTGTTAACCGGCGAGTGAAGGTACAGGTACTTATCGAGTAGCCTGGCGCCTGAAAGCGACGTGATAAAAATCGCTATCAGCAGAAAACCCGCCAGTCTCTTCAACCGGTAATTCCCTTTTCTGATGTACTGGTAGGAACTCCAGAACCACGCGATGAGTGCGACCACTATGGAGAAGTAGTAAACCGAGAGGAGTGCCCCGAACACGATGGGGGTTGTCGCGTGCTCGTAGTACACCATTTTACTCACCAGTAAAAGTACGCGAGACATTTAAAAAAGTTATTGAAGGGCTAAGATGTTCACCGAAGAACACCCTCGGGCAATCCACCGTGGAGGACGTCAACGCTCTCCGGGCTCCTCGTTATCAGCGTTCCGGCCCTCTTGCCCACGAACTTCCTCGTCGGGCCCGGCGGAACACCGCTCGTCTCGTAAACGAGCGACTGAACGTCGGGGTCGTGGTAGAGGAGGAGCGTCGGGCCGGCTATGTTCAGGAGCGAGTCAAGGGCGTACTGGCTCGCGATGACCGTAACCCTGTGTTTCAGCGGTTTTGTGAGGAGAGGAATCCCGGCGCTTCCAGCCGTCGTGTAACCGAGGACGGCGCCGTCAACGAGGCCAACAACCGTCTCGCGCCTCTTCTCGAAGGCAGCGGCAAGGATGAGGAACGCTATGCCGACGAGGGTTATGCTCCTGGTCTCACCGAGGTTCACCCTAACGCTTCCCTCGAGCTTTGGAACCTCCCCCGAGTAAAAGACCTCGTCGAGGGGAGTGTAGCTCTCGAGGATGACCTCCGAGTACTTCTCTTTCCTCTTGACCGCTTCTGGAACGCTTGAAACCTTGCCGAGGAGCACGTCAACGTAGAGCCTGTCCGTTAAAGCCCTGTCGAGGCCGTACAGCGTTTGGACGATTGTGACTGCCGTGTACGGGTCGAAGTAGCCGGCCTTGTAGAGCTTTATCGGGTCGAGGCCGAGGCTGGCACCGTCGCGAACCTCGATTACCTCGTCGAAGTCGCCCTCAACCTCTCCAGTGGTGTCGAAGACGACCGCGGAATAGTTGAGCTTCCGGTACTCACCAATCACGTAGGAAAGGAACCTGACGGGGTAATCGTCCATTCCAAAAACCTTCAGCGTCCTGCCGTGGTAAACGGGGTCGTAGAAGACGGGTTCCTCACCTTCGAGAACCTTAACCGCTATCCTGCTGTGCCTCATGAGAACCACCGGAGAAAATAGGAAGAGGTTCTATAAACGGCTTCCGGTTTAAACGCCTAAACGACTTTGACGAGCTTCTCCATCCAGGGACTCACGCGCACCCTAATGTAACCCCTGAACTTCCCGTCAACTTCGCGGTCGCCGGTGTAAACGCGAATCGGGCCGGTCAGCTTGTCCGGCGTCGCCACAACGATTACGTTCTCCTTCGGGATTCTCCTGAGAACCTCGGCCGAGAACTGCTGGTTGCCCCTGCCGAAGAGGAAGTTTGCCCCGCCGATTACCGTGACGACGACCTTGGGATTCCTATCAACGAACCGGAGAAGTTCCTTCTCTGTGGCGTCCTTGACGAGGAGCTTGGCTTCTCCGTCCCTTACCTCCACGACGTCAACGCCGAGGAGCGTCCCGTCTACCCCGAGCTCCTCCTTTATCCTCTTCACCGTCGAGCCCGAGCCGAGGAAATAAATCCCATCGCTCTCAAGGATTTCCTCCGCGACGGCCTCAGCTAAAGCTTCAAGCTCCTCGGCCTCGTCGGCCTTGATAGCTTCCTTGCTCCCCTGCACGAGGTTCTCAACGACGGGAACGAGGGCCTTTCCGAAGGTCTTCGCCCTGACCTCGTCCCGCCTGAAGGCCTCTTCGTCAATATCCCTCACTTCCCTCTCCTCAAGTTTAGCTTCCCCGCGCAGGAACCTAACGAGGACCTCCGATGCCTTCTCCGGTGAAACCGCAAAAACGCCGGAGTACATCTTAACCCCCGTTGGAATCCCGAGGATTGGAACCTTTTTATCAACCACACTAACGATGTCCCTCGCCGTTCCATCACCGCCGGCGAAGACTATGAGCTTAACTTTCCCGAGCATCTCGCGGGCGAGCCTTTTGGTGTGCTCTGAGCTCGTGTCGGGGATTCTAACGCCGTTAACCTCGCGGTAGCGGAACTCGATGGGGATGACCTCAAAGCGGAAGCCGAACTCCCGAAGGTAGTCCTCACCGAGCGGGCCGGGGCCCGTGAGGAAGGTTATCGAGCGGGCCTCTGGGTAGTGGGAAAGCTCGCGCAGGAAGAGCCGGACGAGGTCCGGAGAAACCGGCCTGGCCCCCCGCCTGATGGCCTCCTCGACCACTCCGTCGGTGCCCTTGAGGGCCACCTTACCGCCCATTCCCGCTATCGGGTTCACTATGAGGCCTATCACGCTCTCACCTCATGTACTTCCTCGCGAACACCGTGAGGAAGACCGCCCACATGAACATTCCGAAGAGCGCCTCGACCGACGCTATGACCCTGCCGACACCTATCGGGTGGTAGTCGCCGTAGCCGAGGGTCGTCGCGGTCACTATGCTGAAGTACTCGTAGTCAAGGAAGCTCAGACTGTTGGAAAGCCCCTGAACGCTCCTCGTGATGAAGAACAGGACCGGAAACAGGACGTTGACGGCGAAGAGCCATATCATTATCGGCCTCTTCCAGTCGGTCCCGTACTTGCAGGTCAAGTCCGCGAAGAGCCACTCGAAGCCCACCTCAAAGCGGTCCACGAGCTTTTTGATGCCCTTCCTCCTCGCCCTCAGGCGCGCCTTTCGCCTGGCGACCATCTCAAGGTAGTAGTACTGGTCAGCTCTCTCGAAGTCCCCGCTACGCTCCCAGCTCGTTCTCGCGAGACGGTAGAAGACCTCCTCCGCGTAGGGGTTGTTGAAGCGACAGTCCTCGATTATCATGAACCCCTCTATCGTTAGCTCAAGGGGAAGGCTCGGGAGGACCGTCATAATCCACGTTGAATCCACGTTGACCTGGCTCTTCCGGATTATCAGGTTGCTGTGGACGAAGACGTGAACGAACTCGGGGCTCTTTAGGTGACTCCACTTGACCTCGACGTGGCCGAAGACGTCAAGGTTCTCCAGAACGAGGTTTCCGGAGAATCCCGCGATTGAAAGCCTGACCTGTCTCTTAAACCTCGGCGCGGTGTCGAAGGAAACGTCCCTTATAATGAGCGAGCGAACCTTCACCATCCTCCTGCCGGCCTCGGAAACGTTGACCCCGTGCTCCTCCAGGATTTTTCTGAGCAACGGATACCGGGCGTTTACTCCAATCCTCCTCACGTCACGGAGGTTCGAGAGCTCGATTAGGCCCTTGGCGCTCCGTCCGCCGTAGGTTTCCTCCTCACCCTCGCCAACGTACTGGGTCGAGTTCACCATGAGGTACTTGACGCTCGAATCCTTGACGGAGATGTTGCTTGAGAAGTCGACGCGCAGGATGTTGAGGCCAAAAACGGTTGAGCCCTTGATGAGGATTACCTCCACCGTTGACTGGAAGAGAATGACCCTGTCCACGGTCGAGTTAAGTAGAACGAGACCCTTGATGTTCGAATCCTCTATGATAAGGCTCTTGATTTGGGAGTTCTTGAAAACGAGAATCCTCTCGCTCCGGTAATCCTTGATTGAAACGTCGTAGAGGTAGACGCCCTCAAAGTAGCTCTGACCGACCTTGAGCCTCCGCTTGAACGTCTCGGCCTTGAGCTCTTTTATGCCCTCACCCAGTAGGGACTCGCCCTCGTCGTAGGGGATGTGGAGGGGACAGTACTTCGACCCCTCAACGGGCTTCAGGCGACATTTTTTGCCGTTTTCGTAGACGTACTCGCACATCGTTTCGAGTTCTGAGGGGGACTATTAAGGTTTTCTGCTCTTCAAAGCCCTCATGTAGAAAGCCTCGCCCCGGTAGTTCAGCCGTATCAGCTTTCCTTCCTCCAGAAGCCTCTCGACCACGCCCCAGTCGGTGTTGTTTTTCCTTAAAAGCTCCCTCAGCGCTTCCTCGCGCATCGGGTGAACGGCGGTGATTGATAGAATGTCCTCGACGACGTTTCCGGTGCTCGCGAAGGCGTTGCCCTCGTAGCCGATGAGGTACTCAACCCTCTCGCCGAGGCGCTCGCTGAAGAGCTGATAGGCGAGGTTTATAGTTTCCTCCTTGGCGGGCTCAACCCACTTCTCCGCCGGTGGCCTCGTGGGGACGGCTATGTAGGCCTTATCCGGTTTAAGCTCCGCGAGGAAGTCGGCTATCCGCTCGAGCTCGTCGCCGTACTCTATGTTGACAAGCATCGTCTCGGTTACAAGCGTTCCATCGAAGTCGTCCCTAAAGGCCAGCATACCGTCGAGGATTCTCTCGAGCGAGAGGCTCTTGTGGGGCCTGTCTATCTTCCTCCAGAGGTGTTCGCTCACTGCATCGAGCTTGAGCGAGACGAAGTCGAAGGCCGAGAGGTCCTCCCTCACGTCGTCGCGCCAGATGAGGGAAGAATTCGTCAGTATCGCGAGCGGGACCTCGAGTTCCCTCAGAAGCTCGACCTCGAGGCCGAGGTTTACGTCGAGCGTCGGCTCGCCGTCCGGGACGAAAGTGATGTAGTCAATCCTCTCGCCCCTTTCTCTCGCTTCCTCAACCTTCTTCGAAACCTCCTCAAATAGAAATTCGGGCTCGTAGAAGGGCTTCCTCTCGATTTCCATCCTCAGGGTTCTTCCTATCTGGCAGTAGACGCAGGCGTAGGAGCAGACCTTGTCGGGTATGTTGTTGACTCCAAGGCTTCTACCGAGCCTCCTCGATGGGACTGGACCGAAGGCGAGCATAACACCACCGAATTAGGTTGACCTAAGGGCGTATAAGGTTTTGCCCAACCCTTTTATATTCCCGCGGAGAATTACAACGGATGAGGTGTCAAAAATGAACCCCGTGAAGGAAAAAGACGACCTCGAATCGGTTCTAAAGAACCTGAAGAAGCTCGAGGAGCTCAGCCCCTTCGAGTTCAAGGAACTCCTGATAAGGCTCGCCAAGAGAAAATCCGAGAGGATGATGCTCAACGCGGGCAGGGGAAACCCTAACTTCCTCGCCCTTGTTCCGCGCTACGCATATTTACAGCTCGGAAAGTTCGCGCTGAGCGAGGCCGAGCGACACTTCGGCTACATGGGCGACCTCATAGGTGGCCACAGCGACAGGGAAGGAATCGAAGCGCGCTTTGAGATATTCGTCAGGAACCACTGGAACGAGAGGGGAACGGCCTTCCTGAACTCGGCCGTCAGCTACGTTAGGGATTATCTCGGCTTCTCCGCCGGGGACTTCCTGCACGAGATGGTCCAGGGTTACCTCGGTTGCGACTACCCGTCACCGCCGAGGATGCTCCCGCTGGCGGAAAAGATAGTCGCGAGGTACCTCATGAAAGAGATGGGCGCAGGCTACGACCTCGGCTACTCGCTCGTTGACGAGACCCAACTTTTTGCTGTCGAGGGCGGAACCGGAGCGATGGCGTATCTCTTCGAGTCCCTCAAGGCCAACCACCTCCTCAACCCGGGCGACAAGATAGCGATAGCGGTTCCAATATTCAGTCCCTACCTTGAGATTCCAAAGCTTGACACCTACAGGCTGGAGATAATCGAGGTCAGGGCGAAGGAGGAGCTCGGCTACCAGATACCTGACGAGGAACTCGAGAAGCTCCGCGACCCGGAGATAAAGGCCTTCTTCCTCGTGAACCCCGGCAATCCAACCTCGGTGAAGCTCGAGGATAAGGTTCTCGAAAAGCTGAGGGAGATAGTTGAGGAGGACAGAAACGACCTCATAATCATCACCGACGACGTCTACGCGACCTTCGCGGACGACTTCAAATCTGTCTACACAGTTCTGCCTCACAACACGATACTCGTCTACTCGTTCTCCAAGTACTTCGGCGCAACCGGCTGGCGCCTCGGTGTCATAGCGCTCCATGAGGACAACGTCGTTGACCGTCTCATAAGTGAACTGCCGGAGGAAATCCAGGAGGAGCTTGAGAGACGCTACGCCCCGATAACGCCGAACGCGCGGGAGCTGAAGTTCATAGACCGCCTTGTAGCCGACAGCAGGAACGTCGCTCTGAGGCATACGGCGGGCCTCTCAACGCCCCAGCAGGTCCAGATGGTCCTGTTTGCGCTCTACGCCCTCATGGACGAGCAGGAGAAGTATAAGAACGCGGTGAAGCACGTGCTCAGGAGGCGCTATCGGGCGCTCTACCGGGGTCTCGGCCTCGAACCCGAGGAGAACCCGAACCTCACGTACTACTACACCCTCCTCGACACTGAAAAACTCGCGGAGAGGCTCTACGGCAAAGAGTTCGCGGAGTGGTTCATCAAGGCCCTTCCGATAGAGGAGTTCATCGTCCGCCTCGCCCTCGATGCAGGCGTTGTTTTACTGCCGGGCAAGGGCTTCGAGGTGCTCCACCCGTCGGCGAGGGTCTCGCTGGCGAACCTCAGGGAGATAGACTACATAAAGATAGGCCAGACGATAAGAAGGCTCATAGACGAGTACTACGAGAAGTTCAAAGAATCGAAAGGGGAGTGACCCTTTTCCTTTTCTTCACGACCTCAGCCTTCTGAAGTAGCTCTTGAGGGCGCTCCAGTTGAGGGCTATGTGGACTATCGAGAGGCCGAAGAAGGCGAAGCCGAAGTAGATGTGCAGTGTATCGGCGGTCGAGACCGGCAGTGGGTGGCCGAGCTTTGCCGTCAGCGGGCCGATGAGGAGTATCGTGCCCGTTATTCCCGTGATTAGCCAGAGGGCGAAGAGCAACAGCGAGACGCACATTCTAAGGTTGCACTTCATGGCTCACCCCTTCCTGTAAGTTTTTCCGTCTATGACTATGACGTCGGCCTTGAGCGACCCGTCCTCCTCGCTGGCGAGTATCGTTACCCTCTCACCGGGCTTCAGCAGGGCGAGCATGTCACGCCAGGTGAGGCTCTCGTTGTTCGGCCCGGTCCAGCGCCCGCGTATCTCTATCGTGTAGTTCTCCACGACGACGGCCCTGAGGGCGGTGTCAACGGCCTTTATCACGCCGGTGACGTTCACGGAAGTCGTGTTCAGAACCTCCTCCGGCGAGGGGGCGCTCTGGTTGAGCTCGGTGCCGTTGGGGGTTCCTATGTAGAACTTCACCGTGACCCTCTCCTCGGTTCCGTAGGGACAGCCGGTGCCGTAGTGGAAGACCACGTCTATGCTCCCGTTGCCGAGGACCTTCACAGTGTACTGCTTGAAGGCAGTGTATGCGTCCTTCAGCTCGGTCTTGGTCTCGTTCACGACCTCGACGTTAACCGGGTTCTCGGTCGTTATCTTCCAGTCGGAGTACTGGCAGGGCTGAGCGTGCTTGAACTTGACGGTGACGTTGAGCGTTACGAGCGTTCCGGGCTTCTCGACGTAGGCCTGACCGGGGATAACGCAGAGTATGTCGTCTCCTTGGTGGGAGGTAAGAGAACCAATGTAGTAAACACCGTTGACTGGCCCGGAGGAAGGTGACGGAAGCGGTGTGGGGCTCGTGCCAATTCTCTCGTTGGCGTAGTTCACCGCAAACGGGAGTGCCGTGAAGAGAAAGCAAAGTATGAATGAGATTACAATTTTCCTCTCCATGGGCAGAAATAACGGCGGGATACGATTTAAACATTTTTGCACAAAAGAACACATGAATACATCGAAGTCAAACCCAGCTCAGGAACCTTTTTAAATCAAAACGCTCCCGGCGCACCCTCAAGGTGGTCAGATGAGCCAGAGGGTAGCGGTTGCGGTCAGAAACGCATCGGTGTCGGGCAGGTACAGCAGGATTCCGGAAGTGCCGAGATGGTTCTACTCCTTCGTGCCCTTTAAGATAGCCACGGGTGGAAGTTCCGCACTGGTCAGCCTGTACATCCTCGAACTCGGCGGAAGCGCATCAACCGTCGGAATAGCCTTCGCGCTGGCGAGTTTAGCTTCGATGCTCGGTGCACTGTTCTGGGGCAGGCTGAGCGACAGGACCCTGAGGAGAAAGCCCTTCATACTGCTCGGCTTCGCGAGCGTCCCCCTGTTCCTGCCCCTAATGGCGCTCTCAAGGACACCGCTCCAGCTGATTGCCGTCAACACACTCTACTCCTTCTTCCTCGCCTCAACGCTCCCCGTTCCGATAGCCCTCGTCCTGAGGAGCGTTAGGAAGCACCGCTGGGACCACGGGATAGGCAAGTTCAACGAGATAAGCGGATGGGGCTGGGCGTTCGGTCTACTAATCGGCTTCGGCCTTTCACGCTATCTCAGCGTGCCGGAGCTCTTCGCGACCTTCGCGCTCCTCGGCCTCCCCGCCCTCCCTCTGGCCCACAGAACCATAAGGGAGGCACCAGTTTATATCAACAGGAGGGCAATAAGGGCCTTCGGGAACTACGTCGTCGAGAAGACCCGCTACTTCCCAAGCTTCGTCCTGCACACCAACCTAAGCCTCCCCCCGAGCCTGCGGGAGCTCTATATCTCCCTCGTCCTCCTCTGGGTCGCCATAGGGCTCTACTTCCCCCAGATGCCCGTGCTGATAAGGGACTCCGGCTACGGAGCCGACGTTGTCTACTTGGCCCTCATCGTTAACTCAGTCGTCTCGGCCCTCAACTACACGCGGGTCGGTCAGGGTATGAGGGACAAGAGGGCAACGCTTACGAAGGGCCTGCTCATCAGAATGGGGGCGTTCTCCGTTGCACTGCTCGCGGTATTGGCAGATGGGGCGTTGCCCCTCGTCATGGCCTCCTACGTCCTCACCGGCTACTCGTGGGCCTTCATAAGCCTCTCGTCAACGGGAATAGTGGGAGAAAAAGCCGGAGAGCGCGAGAAGGGAAGCGCGATGGGAACCTACAACGTCCTGAGCTCCGCGGGCTACGTTGCAGGAAGCGCCCTCGGCGGTTCCCTGGTCTCGGAGGTGGGCTTCGGGCCAACGCTTGGACTGGCAGTCCTGCTCGTCGGCGGTAGCCTCGCGGTGATAAAAAGAATGAGCTAAGGTCAGAACTTGAGAACCCTCGCGAGGACTATCAGCGGGTCCCATACCGGCGCGAAGGGCGGTGCGTAAGCAAGGTCAGTGAAGAAGGCGTCCTTCGTCGTGAAGCCCGCCGTTAGCATCGCGGCGGCGGTGTCAATCCTCGGGAGGATTTCAGCACCTACCGCCTGAACGCCAAGGAGTTTGTTGGTCTCGTTGTCAACAACGCCCTTCAGCCATATCGGCCTCGCCCCCGGATAGTAGTGGGGCCTCGTGGTGGCTTTTATGAAGGCCGTCCTGACGTCGTAGCCTTCCTTTATCGCCTCAGCCTCGGTTAGGCCGGTCTTGCCTATCTCGACATCGAAGAACTTGGTGACGCTCGTTCCCAGCACGCCGGGGAAGTGGAGCTCTTTACCGGCGATGTTGCTTCCCGCGACGTAGCCCATCTTGTTTCCAGCGGGAGCGAGCGGAATCCAGACGCGCCTTCCGGTTATGAGGTGCTTCGTCTCGGCGACGTCTCCCGCCGCGTAGACGTTCTCAACGCTCGTCTGCATCTTCTCGTTTGTCCATATCGCCCCGGTCTCGCCTATCCTGACGCCTATCTGTTTAGCCAGCTCAACGTTGGGTTTTATTCCAGTGGCGAGAATCACGAGGTCGGCTTTATACTCGCCGGCGTCTGTGATTACCTTCTCAACTTTCTCCCTACCCTCAATGCGCATGAGGATTTCCTCGGTGCGGAGGTTTATCCGCTTCCTCATCTCCTCCTCAAGTATATCGGTAATTTCCTTGTCGAAGGCCTTCTTCATAACCCTCTCCCCGCGCTCGATGAGGGTGACCTTCTTGCCCTGGGCGGAGAAGGCCTCGGCCATCTCAACGCCTATGTAGCCACCGCCGATGATTACGACGTCCTCAACGCGGTTCTTCTCCATGTACTCCCTAATGGCGACGGCATCGGGCGGGAGGTCGGCCTTGAAGACGCCGGGGAGGTCTATCCCCTCAACGGCGGGAACCCTGGGCGATGCGCCGTTGGCGAAAACCAAATAGTCCCACTCGTAGGTGTGCTCGCCGTCCTCTTCCCTAACGCGAACGTAGCCCTGGCCGACCTCGATGACCTCTGCCTTGAGGTGGAGGTCTATGCCACGCTTCTTGATGAAGACCTCCGGCGGATAGTGCATGAGCTTTTCCGTAGGTGAGATTCCCTCGACGACGTACGGAATCCCGCAGGGGGCGTGGCTGACCCACTCGGTCGCTTCAAAGACCTTGACGTCCCATTCGGGCTTGAGCCTCTTGACGCGCGAGGCGGTGCTCATTCCGGCCGCTCCGCCACCGATGATAACGACCCTCTTCATCCACATCACCGAGAAGGGTTCAAAACCTTCGGTTAAAAAGGTTGGTGGGCAGAATCGTCACTTCTTGCCCCTGAAGTACTTCCTCTTTCCAACGCGCACCATCCTGTAGACCTCTCCCTCGTCAACCTCGAAGGGAGGTCTGTTGAGTTCATAAGTTTCGTAGCTCTCCATGTCCATCAGCTGAACCTCACCGTGGGTAACGCTCGTAACCATCGCTTCGCTCTCCTCGTGCTCGACGGTATCAACTCTCTCCCTCTTGGCAGTCTTCCAGTCGAGGTGCTCGCTCTCCCAGTTCTCCAGGTTCTTGAGCGTTAAGCCCTTGCCGTCAACGCGCTCGACCTCGTAGACGTTGCCCCTCCTGTCGGCCACGATGTCCCCCTTCCTGAACTTCGGAATCCTCACGCTTACGCTCGTCCTGTAAACTTCCCTGCTCGTCTGCCTGTCGAGGCCCACCAGTTCATAGGCCTCGCTTATCGTTCCCCCAAACCTCTCGCGGATTGCCTGCGCTATCTTCCTGGCAGAACTGGTGGAGCCCATGTAGAAGTCGAGGCCTTCCTCCTTCTCTATGGTGTCCTGGATGAAGCCCATCCTGTCCTTTCGCATTATCTCGTCCACTTTCTCCTCGACGAGCTTTCCTATGGCCTTCCGCTCCTCCTCGCTCAGGGGCCTCCCTTCGGCGCGGACCTGTAGAATCGCCTCGAAGTAACCGCCGAGGAACTTCTGACAGCGGGGACAGACGGTCTGGCGGACGTAGACGGTGACCTTTTTCCTCTCGTCGTGTAACTCACGCTGGAGTTCGTGGGTTCTGGCCTTAACGCGAACCTCGTAGACGATTATCGCCGGAAAGTGCTCGATGTGGAAGTCCAGGGGCTCGAAGGAAACCACGGCCCTGCCGACGGGCAAATTCTCTATCTCCTCCAGCTCCTCGGGCGAAACGACCTCGTACTCCCTGATTTTCTCGCTGAAGGAATCCTCAAGCTCCTCGAGGAGGGCATTTTCGGCGACCTCGAAGATGAGCTCCTCAAGCTCGTAGCTCCTCGGGTCAACCCAAACCCCTCTCTTCTTGTAGCTCCCGCAGTTCTGGCATAGCTCCGTGTTCACCTCTTCTCCTATGAGCAGGACCGGGTTCTCTTTGCGGTAGCAGACCTGACAGAGGCCCTCGATGAGCGGACCGCCTTCCTCCTCGCTTATCCCACAGCGGTAGCAGAACCTCATCCCTCTCACCCGTTTCGAGTTGGGTTGAGGGTTTAAAAAGTCTCAGAAGAGGAGCTTCGCCATCTGGGCGTGGGGAACGCCTTCAATCCTGAGAACCCTCTCTGGGTCGACGTAGCCGAGCTCGATTGCCTTGGCGACACAGCGCTCCCCGGTTAAGTTCGCTATCGTTGCCTCGTCGAGGAGTTCCTCAAGCTTTTCCTCCTCAACGAGTTCGCCCCTGTAAAAGCGCTCCTTGACCTCGAGCTTGAGCTCACCCTCGCGGAAGGTCTTTCCGATTAGTTCCTCGTCGCACGCCGCGAGGAGAACCTCTCCCTGAACGCGGTAAACCTTGACGTATATCATTTCACCACCGGGAGAAAAGGGAGAAAAGAGGTTAAAAGGGTTTAGCTACCCTGAGCTTCCAGAGCTTCCTGAAGCAGTCTGATGGCCTTCTTGAGGTCGGCGTAGGACTTCCTGAGGTGGATGAAGAGCCTGAAGTCACCGAGGTTTCCGAGGATGAAGCCACCCGCGAAGTCCTTGGCGGTCTGGAACTCTGCCATTGACTCGTTGTAGTAGGCCATAGCCTGCTGGAGGATGCTCTCGTTGACTCCCGCCTGGAGGGCCTTCTGGTAGAGCTCGTGGAAGGTAGCGTTCTTGGTCGTTATGTAGTGGTAGTAGAGGTAGTTCAGTGGCATGAAGGATATTATGGTCGCGCCCGTTGAGGTCGGGGTGGTCTCGAGGTACTTGACGGTGAACTCCGCCGGGGAGTTGAAGACGACGGTGACCACTGCGTAGACGGCGTTCTTGCCCTTAACGACGTGCCAGCCAAGGACATCGGCGCCGGTGACCTGGACGTTGTAGGCGTCCTCCGGAAGGATGACGGTAATGGTGGCGTTGGTGCCGTGCGGTCCATCGGCGACCACGTCAACCTCGCCAGGCTTCCTGGTGATGTTGACTATGACAGCCTGTCCAAGGGCAACGGTGGCGTTGACCTCGTCGTAGCTGTAAACCGGCTTGGTGACCGGCTCTGAGACGTGGAGGGTCAGGGTCGTCTGGAGGTCCTGGTAGTTCGGGGAGACAACCTTAACGTTGAGCTCCTCCTCTGAGGAGGTCGGAATCATTGTGAAGTCGACAACACCGTCGACCGCGAGGTACTCCTTGCTGTTTATGTAGACGGTGGCGGTTCCGGATATCGGCTTGAGGGTCTTGGCGTCGAGCAGGACGAGCTTGAGGTTCGAGGGCTTTCCAAGCTCTGCCTTGCCGTAGAGCACTGCGAACATTGTGGGCATGCCGACCTGGAAGAACACCGGGGCGTAGGTGACCGGAACTCCGGTGTTGCTGTCGAGCAGGCCGACGACACCGAGGTAGGTTCCGCTGGCGCTGAGGTCGACGCTGTAGTCAACCTTGGTCTTGGTGTTGGCCTCGAAGGTGAAGGGCTCGGTGACGCTACCCATCTGGCCGTTGTCCTTGAGCACCTGCCTGTAGTAGACATACGGAAGCTTTCCGCCAGGAACATCGTATCCGTTGACGACGGCAACGTAGTAGCCGTAGGACGGCATGAAGAGGTCGAAGCTCTCGTCGGCGGTCGGACCAACCTGGTCAAGGTAGACCTTGACTCCCGGTATGAGGCCGTAGTAGGCGTAGAGTATGAAGGTCTGGGCGAGGCTCTGGTTGTAGAGCACCGGCAGGTACTTCTCAAGGACGGTGCTGTTGACGAAGTACACAACGTAGAGGTCAAGGTCAGCGCTCTGGTTGAAGGGTGAGGTTATGCCCATCCTGAAGTAGTAGAGCTTCTGTCCAGGAGTGGCGTTCACGAGGTCAACGACCTGCCACTCGTCCTGGGTTATGTTGAGGATGTAAACGTCAGCGTTCTCAAGGTTGCCAAGTCCGTAGGCAAACGGGGTAACGTTGAGGGTTCCGTAGGTGTTGGTGTAGTCAACTCCGAAGGTGTAGTTTCCTGGGGTCTCGTAGTCGAAGTAGTACTTGTTCTTTCCGGGGGCAACTCCAAGGACCTGCACCTGGATGTCGTAGTGGGACTCAGTGTAGCCGGTGTAGGCCGCGGTGAAGGTACTGCTGTAGACGGTGAGCTCCCAGGTTCCCGGAGTCGGGTTCTTGATGACCCAGGTGTAGCTTCCGGGTCCTCCTGGGCCGAGGTAGTAGAATCCAACGCTCGGTCCGGTGGCCGCAACGACGTGTCCGCGCGGGTCGACTATGTACGGCCTGGCCCTACCCATGTAGTTTCCGTTGGCGTCCTTCGGTATGCTCATGGTGACAACGAGCTCGTGGGTTCCAACCGGGACGTCGATGTAGTAGTGCTTGGCCTGGCCGGGGTACTCCCAGTCGCTGAGCTCGCCGGTCGGGCCCTTGTTTATCGGAACGGTAACTATGACGGGAACCATTCCGTCGATGTAGCCGGTGGTCGGGTCATCGATGTAGATGTATCCAACGTAGGTGCCCGGTGCCTGGAGCTGTGAGTAGTCGATGGTAACGTAGAACATGCCGGTGGTCTGGTAGAAGCTCGGGCCATACATGAACGGGCCGAGCCTGAAGCTGGTGCCGTTGGTGACGTCAGCGGTAATCTTGGTGGTGCTAACGTGGAGCCACGGGACGCTGGTCGAGATGTCGTAGGTGCCGTTAACGAGGTGCAGGCCGTGGTCGTAGACCATGCCGTAGACGTAAACCGGCACGGTGGCGGGCCTCTCGTTCCTGAGGTATATACCCTGGTAGAGGTACGGCAGACCGTAGTCGAGGAACCATCCGTTGAAGAGAACGTTGGCCCTGAGCGGAAGCTCCTTCTCACCGAGGGCGTTGGTGTAGGGACCGAAGGTGGTTCCCGCGTAGATGAAGGTGGTCTTCTCCTTGCTGAGGTTTATCATCTCGGCTATGGCCTTGTCAACCTGGAGGAGTCCAGCACCCTGGTCAATCGGAGTTGCTCCCTCAACAGGCTTGGCCGAGAGCATTATAGCCCTCTTGATGAGGAACGGGTTGTAGTTGATGCCGTGGGCCTTGGCGTAGCTTATCATGAGGGCAACGGCACCGCTGACGTGCGGGGTGGCCATTGAGGTTCCGTCCCAGAAGTCCGACGCCCAGGTTCCGTAGTAGCCGACGCTCCATATCGGCAGGCTTGAGAATATGAAGCTTCCAGGTGCCATGACGTCGGGCTTGACGGCACCATCAAGCCTCGGACCGCGGGAGGAGCTCATGGCGGGACCGTCAGCAACGCCGGTGACGCCGTAGTTTCCGTACCAGAACTCCCAGGCAGCACCGCTCCAGTAGTTTCCAACGGTTATGACGAAGTCGGAGTCACCCGGAGAACCCACGGTGTTGGTAGTCGGGCCATCGTTACCGGCAGCGATGGCGAAGACGACGCCGAACCAGTCGGTGAGCAGGTTGGCGAAGTAGTTCTCGGGGCTCTCAAGACCGTCGTTGTAGCCGGTGTAGAGTCCACCAAGGGACATGCTTATCACGTCGGCACCCATGAGGGTGGCGTGTATCATTCCGCTGATAATCCATGAGTCTGAACCGTATCCAAGGCTGGAGAGGGACTTTATCTCGATGAGCTGGGCACCAGGAGCAACGCCCTCAAGTCCCTCGAAGTAGGTGTTCGGGAGACCGTAACCGGCGGCGGTTCCGGAAACGTGGGTTCCGTGCTGGCCACCGTCCCAGCCGAAGACCGCCTCATCCTTGTCGAGGGTCGCGAGGACGACGCTCATGTAGGCGGTGCCGTTGGCGACCTCCATGGTGCCGGGCCTTCCAAGCTCGAAGGTCACGTAGGTGGTGTTGTCAACGACGCCCGGACCGAGGAGGATGTAGTCCCCGGTCTGGTCAAAGAGCGTCATCGGGTGGGCGTTGCTGAGGTTGACGGTGAAGGTGTAGTTGACTCCCTCGGGTATGACCATCATGTTCTCAAGGATGGTCGTGTTGAGGGTGCCGTTAACGATGGCGTGGAGGGTGTTAGCGTCGGTGATGTTGAGCTGAAGCGGAACCGGGTAGAAGTAGGTTATGTTGTCAGGAGCAACGATTATCGCGTAGAGCTCGTCGAAGTTGTGGTCGAAGTTTATGTCAAAGTACCTCTCGGGGAGGAAGCCGACCTTGTAGGTTCCGTTCTCAACGGTGACGTTGCCAAAGTCAACCGTGAGGTTAAGCTGGGGTATGGTGGTGTACCTGCTCGCCCTGTCAACGTAGAAGTAGTACCTGCCCCAGTCAATGGTGACGTTGGTGAGGTGGAGAACAACGGTTCCGTTAACGACGTCGGCGGAGGTGAAGTTGTAGTCAAGTGAAACTGCTCCCTCTCCTGTGTCGTCACGCCAGGCGATTATCTTCCTCTTTCCATCGGGGGTAACCTGAAGGTACGGCTGGGCAACGTCGGCGCCGGTATCGACTATGGCGATGATAACGCCCTCGCCGGTGGTGTTGTACTCCTCCCTGGCGAGGGGAGCGTTAATGGCGTACATGTCCCACATGAACGGGTCGAATCCACCAGAGCTGGACTGGAGAACCTTAATCGGAGCCTTGGGAGCCTTCTCCGGAAGGGTGGGCTCCGGAAGCTTAACGGTTCTGTCCTCCCAGACGTACTTAATGGCCTTAACGTTTTCAAGGTCCAGAAGCTTTGAAACGGGAACCTCCGCAACGATGAAGTCGTACTGAGGCATACTTATCGGGTCAATCTTTGCACCAAGGTTCTTCAGCTCAGAAACGACGAGGTTGCCCTTTCCGTGGTCGGGTGCTATTATGACGCGGACCGTGGATTTACCTTCCTCTTTGTACTTGTTGTACAGGCTGTGAAGGTACATCTTTACTGCTTCTGACATTCCCGTCTGCTCGGTGGCGCTGGATACCTTGTTTACGGTAGGCGTCCCCTGGCTTGAAACTGCCATCGCGGGGACCGCGAGTGGCACCAGGGAGACTACCATAAGAGCCGCCACCAACAGGCTCAGGACTTTCCTATTCACTATTACTCACCCCTGTCTACTTGATTGGAACGGTCACTGACCAATAACTCCTTCACTGACTCTGATATAAATATTTCGACTGGGGTGCGCTCGAAAACGCCGAAAAGAACAACGTTGTGTACCGAAGTATCAAATTGACACCGTGTTCCAACTACAGAAAAGATTTTTAACCTAACGGCGAATCAAAAGGCAAACTAATGCATTATGATGAAAGCCGGTGAGTTAACATGGAAATAAGGGGCCGACACGTTGCTGTAATCCTGATTGGACTCGCGATTATCGGGTTCATCCTGAACTCCCAGGTTCAGCACTACCAGGGCGGAGAAATCTACGAGTCAGCGAACCACGCGTACGGTCTTCTCGTTAAAGGGTTCAACGTTACCGTTGTGGTTGAAACCGTCGACGGAAAGACCATAAAAGGGAACCTCCTCAGCGTGAGGGGCTCAACGATATCCATCGTCGTTAACGGAACCACTTACACCGTTGGAGGACCTGAAGCGACGAAAGAAGACATAAAGGCCAAGCTCATCCGGGTAATCTACCACGGCAAGGTCTACCTCTACGAGGTCACTCCCCTTGAGGGGACCGGCTCGGAAGTGTTTTCTAAGCTCCTCCCGCCCCAGTACTATTCCGTCCGCTACTCCGGGAGGATATACATAGACGGAAACATAACCCCCATCGAGATAGGAAAGCTGAAGTACCTCGCCGATTACAAGACCTACGGTTCGATAACCATAAACCACCTCAGCTCGAACGGGGCCATCATAACCGCCAATATGGTTCCCGTCCAGTACCTTGCCAAGTACCTCGGCAACTACACCGTTTACACATACGGACTGCTATACGTTAACTCCGACGAGAGGAACCTTCCCCTGAGGCTCGTTGAGGTGAGAAGTCCATGAAGCTCCCGGCTCTCGTGCCGGTTCTGTTTATGGCCTACGTTGCAATAGGTCTCGCCGAACCAAAGACCCTTGCGGTGAGCCTCGCCTTCGCCCTCGCGATACTCTGGGGAATCAAAAAGGGAGAGCGGGTCAGGTGGAAGGATGAGGGTTTTAAAATCGATGAAAAGTACATACGGTACGCCTTCTGGACTGCGATAATTATAATAGGAATCCAGGTCATCAAACTTGGTGACGTTCCGCTTATTTACCCCGCAATACGAACCCAGCTCAACCCGAGGCTGACAGCCCTCACGTACTTCCTTGGAGTCCCCTCAAGTGTCTACCTCTTCAGCAGGGGAAAGAAGTACGCCCTCCTCTATCCAGTTGCAGTTTCTCTCTACGCCTACAGAACCCCCGTCCTCGTTTCGGTCATAGCCATCGGCTCCGCCTACTACGAGAGCGCAAGGGAGCGGGGCGAACTCGACCTCAAAAGGCTCGCGGGAATCCTTGCGGGAGGTATTGCACTTTTCCTGCTCATAACCTTCCTCAGAGGAAACGCGCTCTCAAGCCTCTGGGTTCGCTTTCAGAGTACGGTGTCGGCGCTCGACGTGATAGTCTGGCGCGGGGACTGGAGCGGGACATACAGGGGAGCACTCCAGTGGGCGGGAATTGCCTCGTATCTATGGGGCGGATACTCGCCGAGGGGCCTCATCGCAAAGTTCCTCTACGTCCACACAGGCTCAACGATAACTGCAACCCTGCTCGGGGGGATGTACCTGGACTTTGGAGTCTTTGCAATAGTCGAGGGCTTTCTCCTCGGGCTTTACTACGGGGCCATTTCGAACGCAACTCACCCGACGACGAAGGCACTCTATTACTCAACCCTCGCATACGGGATAGTCGGCGTTGAGACCGGAATTCTCGACCTGCCCGTCTACGTCCTGTTTCTCCTCGGGGCGTACGCTGTTTACAGAGGGTGGAAGGTGATGAGGAAGGGTGAAACCCCGTGAAATCTTCGCCCTAACTGCAGGGGCATATCTCTCAATGGCGTGGCTCGGAAAGCTCCTCTACTTCAACGGGATAGAGGCGCTTCCTGCCCTTTACGCCCTGACCTTCCTTGCCCTTCTATTCACGGGTTGGAGCCTTGATGTAAAAGTGCCCGATTGGACATTTCTCCTGGCGTTTCTCCTGCTCATTCCACTCGGGCCGGGGTATCTAATCGGCGGACTCCTCAGCTTTGCGTTCCTGTTCATAGCGATGAGAAAAGACCTCCTTGAGAAGGCCGTTCCCTTCGCAGTCCTTCTGGCGGTTGTTCTAACGACCATCGCCTGTGCCATGTGGGGGATTCCCCTGCTGAAGCCGGAGCTAAGGTACACTACTGCAAGTGTGCCTTTTCTCGTAGCTGGAGACCTGCTCATTGGAGCCATCGCTGTTTTTCCGGACTTCAGGCTTCTGCTCCTTGGCGAGATGATTGCACTCATCGGAGCTTCGAGGACGGTTGGGCTCGGCATAGCCGTGGCGTACATCCTGAGATTGGCATACGACGGGAGGATAAACACGGGAGAAATCAAGAAACACCGAACTCAACTCGTACTCGGTGCAGTCCTTCTCCTGGCGGTGTTCCTGGCGAGGTACTACGTTACGGTAAGCGAGTATCCCACCTGGAAACTCGGCTTTTTCGGAAGCCTTCTTTACAGGCCCGCCTCATCGTACACCGTCTACGAGAGGCTCTTCCACTTGGGAATGCCACTCGGGAACCGGGCGCTTCTCTTCAACCCGGACCCCACCGGCTACGTTGGGAGGCTTTTTGGGAAGGAAATCGGATACACGTACACTCTCTTTGGACAGCCGGTCTACGACTTTGGGATTCTCGGGCTAATTGAGGCCTTAATCCTTGGGCTCGCCCTGGGAAGGGCTTCGAAGAACCCATTCACGGGAACCTTCGCGCTCACCGTTGCAATCATTGCCCTCGACATTGGAATTGAGGGACAGTTCCTCGTTGCAATCCTCCTGATGGCGTACCTTGCAGGGGTGAAGAGAAATGGATAAGAGAACCCTAACCCGGAAAGTCCTGCCAGGAATACTCTTCCTTTTCGCACTGGGCGTTGAACTCGCCACTTTTCCACCCTGGGACACCCTGAGCTACGACGGAGCGCTTTACATTGACATCGCGAGGAACCTCGCTGTCAGCCCAACCAACTTCACATACCAGGGCGTCTACGTTATGTATCGCCCCCCGCTTTATCCGTACACGCTCTCCCTCTTCTACCACTTCGTTCACGAACCCCTTAGCCAGCTAAGGGTTGCAAGGCTCGTGTCGGTCGTTTTCTTCGCCCTGACGGCGGTTCTAGTTTACCTGTTAACCCTGGAGCTCTTTGAAAGGTTCGTCAAGGGGATCCTTGCCTCGGCCTTCTTCATCTTCAACGCCCTTGCCTTCACAATGGGGACCAGGGAGCTCGTCCACAGCGAGTTTACGTTCTTCTACACCCTGGCCATCTACCTCCTCTACACCGGAAGAAAACGCGGAAGCCCCACGAGGATTTATCTCGCCTTCGTTTCGGCCGGCCTCGCGATACTGACGCGCTATACCGGGCTCTCAATAATAGCGGTTTTCGTCGCTTACCTCTGGCTCACCGAGTACTGGAACTGGGTCAAAAAGAGGGAATATTGGATTGGCTTCGCCCTGCTCCTCCTCACCGTTAGTCCCTGGCTCTACCTAGGCCACCTTCACTACGGGGGGGTGCTGAAGCCGTTTGAAATAGCGAGCAGGACGGTAACGGCAGACAGGCCGGTCTCGGTTTCAACGTTTCTCAAATGGCTTGTTGATGACATCGGAGCTGTACTCCCTGCCCTTGCACTCCTCGGGTTCGTTAGGCAGAAGCAGGACGAAAAAGGATGGCTCCTGATAAGCTGGGCCCTCATCGGGTTTGCCATGATAATGACGGTCACCCACAAGGAGACGCGCTTCATAACGTTCCTCGCCCCGGTGATGGGAATACTCGCCGTTGAGGGGGTTTCCCTAATCGTGGACGGGATTGAAAAAGCCCTTGAACTCGCTGGACGGCCAATAAAGCCGTGGAAGAAGGCCATCACAATAGGCCTCGCACTTCTCCTCCTCATCCCGGTGGGGGGAAGTGCGTTCCATCTGAAGGAACGGTGGAACACGACTGGAAAATGCGAATCACACACCCTCCGCTACGCAAGCGAGAGGTACAGTGCCAGAACTCTGCTCGTCTCTCCGACGCTCTACACGATAGCTGGCTTTTACTACCCCAGAGCCAGAGTGGACGCCATAACCAGCAGGATAAACGTCGAGGATAGGCTCAAACATGGGTACTACGACATGGTCATAACAAAGACAGAGTCAGAGGAGCACCTTGTTGAGGAGAGCGGAGGGTACCGTCAGGTGGGGGAGTTCTGCGGAAGGTTCAAAATCTTTATAAAGGAAGGTTTCGGGGCGAATTAGGGCGCCCTATTTCCAAATGAACACATCCCCTCTCTTTTTCAACCTTATACACTGAGGAACAGGCCTGGATAGTTAATTTTAAAAGCGACCTTTCGATATATCACCCGCAGTAATTAAACGGAGGGAATTGCCATGAGCGAATACAGGTTTATAAGGTGGTTCGAGGAGCTCAGCAAGAAGGATGTCCCCCTTGTCGGAGGCAAGGGCGCCAACCTTGGTGAGCTTACCAACGCCGGAATACCGGTTCCGCCCGGATTCTGTGTCACCGCTGAGGCCTACAAGTACTTTGTTGAGAACGTTAAGGTTGAGGACGGTAGGACCCTTCAGGAGTGGATTATGGACATCATAAGCAAGACCAACGTTGATGACTCCAAGCAGCTCCAGGAGAACACCGCCAAGATTAGAGAGAAGATAATGTCCATGGAGATGCCCGAGGAGATTGCCAAGGAGATTGAGGACGCCTACAAGAAGCTCAGCCAGAGGTTCAACAAGGATGCCGTTTACGTCGCCGTTCGCTCTTCTGCCACCGCCGAGGACCTTCCGGAGGCTTCCTTCGCCGGCCAGCAGGAGACCTACCTCGACGTCTACGGTGTTGAGGACGTCATAGACAAGGTCAAGAAGTGCTGGGCCTCACTCTGGACCGCGAGGGCTACCTTCTACAGGGCCAAGCAGGGCTTCGACCACAGCAAGGTTTACCTCAGCGCCGTCGTTCAGAAGATGGTCAACAGCGAGAAGAGCGGTGTCATGTTCACCGCCAACCCGGTCACCAACGACAGGAACGAGATAATGATTAACGCCAGCTGGGGCCTCGGTGAGGCCGTCGTCAGCGGAAGCGTCACCCCTGACGAGTACATCGTCGAGAAGGGCACCTGGAAGATAAAGGAGAAGTTCATCGCCAAGAAGGAAGTTATGGTCGTCAGGAACCCCGAGACCGGCAAGGGCACCGTCTACGTCAAGGTCGCCGAGTACCTCGGCCCCGAGTGGGTTGAGAAGCAGGTTCTCACCGACGACCAGATTGTTGAAGTTGCGAAGCTCGGTGCCAAGATTGAGGAGCACTACGGCTGGCCACAGGACATCGAGTGGGCCTACGACAAGGACGACGGCAAGCTCTACATCGTCCAGAGCAGGCCGATTACCACCCTCAAGGAGGCCAAGAGCGAGGAGGGCGCCGAGGTTACTGAAGAGGCCGAGGTCATCCTCAAGGGTCTCGGTGCCTCACCGGGCATCGGTGCCGGTAGGGTCGTCGTCATCTTCGACGCCAGCGAGATTGACAAGGTCAAGGAGGGCGACGTTCTCGTCACCACCATGACCAACCCGGACATGGTCCCGGCCATGAAGAGGGCCAGCGCCATCATCACCGATGAGGGTGGAAGGACCAGCCACGCCGCCATCGTTAGTAGGGAGCTCGGTATCCCGGCCGTCGTCGGTACCAAGGAGGCCACCAAGAAGCTCAAGACCGGCGACTACGTCACCGTTGACGGTACCCGCGGTGTCGTCTACAAGGGTATAGTTAAGAGCCTCGTCGAGAAGAAGGAGGAAGAGAAGACCGCCGGAGGGCAGGTCGTCGTTGCCGGTGCCCCGCTCGTCACCGCCACCAAGGTCAAGGTCAACGTCTCCATGCCCGAGGTCGCCGAGAGGGCCGCTGCCACCGGCGCCGACGGTGTCGGCCTCCTCCGCGCTGAGCACATGATACTCAGCATCGGCCAGCACCCGGTCAAGTTCATCAAGGAGGGCAAGGAGGAGGAGCTCGTCGAGAAGCTCGCCGACGGAATAAGGACCGTCGCAGCTGCCTTCTACCCGAGGCCGGTCTGGTACAGGACCCTTGACGCCCCGACCAACGAGTTCAAGGAGATGCCCGGTGGAGAGGACGAGCCGGACGAGAGGAACCCGATGCTCGGCTGGCGCGGAATCAGGAGGAGCCTTGACCAGGTCGAGCTCCTCAAGGCCGAGTTCAAGGCCATCAAGAAGGTCGTCGAGGAGGGCTACGACAACATCGGCGTCATGCTCCCGCTCGTCGCCAACCCCGAGCAGATAAGGAAGGCCAAGGAGATAGCCCGCTCAGTTGGCCTCGAGCCACACAAGGACGTCGAGTGGGGAATCATGGTCGAGGTTCCCGCGGCCGCGCTCATCATCGAGGACCTCATCAAGGAGGGCCTTGACTTCGTCAGCTTCGGTACCAACGACCTCACCCAGTACACCCTCGCCATCGACAGGGACAACGACAGGATTGCCTACCTCTACGACGAGAAGCACCCGGCCGTTCTCAAGCTCATCGAGAACGTCATCAAGGTCGCCAAGAAGTACGGCGTCGAGACCAGCATCTGCGGACAGGCCGGAAGCGACCCGAAGATGGCCAGGATTCTCGTCAGGCTCGGCATCGACAGCATCAGCGCCAACCCCGATGCCGTCGAGCTCATCAGGAAGACCGTTGCCCAGGAGGAGCAGAAGATACTCCTCGAGGCGGCCAGGAAGAAGCTCCTTGAGTGAGTTCTCTTCCCCTTTTCTACTTAGTTTTGCGATAAGGCCTTCTACCACTAACCCAGAGAGCCCAGCAGACTGGCCCTTTTATCCATCTCAAAGTTTTTATACTAACGCTTCGATGGTAATCTGATTGCTATGTCCATCGAGCGGGCCAGGGAGGAAATTCTGCACGGGCCGATTGAGAGAACACTTCTCAGGTTAGCGGGCCCGCTTATAGTCAGCAACATGGTTCAGGTCCTCTACAACCTCATAGACACGTTCTGGCTCGGGAAGCTCGGCAGGGAGGAGCTCTCGGCACCCGGAGCCAGCTGGCCCTTCATAGCCACCCTCATGAGCCTCGGAATGGGGTTCGCCATAGCCGGCTTCGCCTTCGTGACGCAGTACATAGGCGCGAAGGACTTCAAGATGGCGAACCGCTCGGCCGGGGCGCTCTACTCGCTGAGCCTGCTCTTCTCCGTGGCTGTGGCGGTTATAGGTTCGCTCTCGGCCCCTTACGTTCTGAAGCTCATGGACGTCTCACCCGATGTCTACCCCTACGCGCTCAACTACACCCTCGTCATATTCATCGGAATACCCTTCGCCTTCACCTACTACGCCTTCACGTTCCTCCTGAGGGCCGTTGGCGACACGAAGACGCCCATGGTGATAAGCTTCTTCACCGTCGGCCTCAACACCCTCCTCGACCCGGTTCTAATCTTCGGACTCGGGCCGTTTCCAGAGCTTGGAGTTGTTGGAGCGGCGATAGCGACGATGTTCTCGAACAGCGTGGGTTCGGTCATCGGGGCATATTACCTCATCACGGGCAAGAAGGGGATAAAGTTCACCCGGGAGGACCTCAGGCCCGACCTTGAGTTCTACAGGAAAATCTTCCGCGTTGGCCTGCCCTCAGCGCTCGGCCAGTCCCTCAACGCCTTCGGCTTCATGGTTCTGACAAGGATAATCTTCCAGTTCGGAACCGTGGCGTTCGCCGCTTATGCGATAGCCAACAGGCTGACCAACTTCATGTTCGCGATAGCCAACGGCATAGCTCAGGCGATGGGCACGATGGTCGGGCAGAACATTGGGGCGGGAAACTTCGAGAGGGCGAAGAAAATAGCGGAGAGGACGATGCTCATAAACCTCGCCGTCCTGACCGCGGGAACCGCCTTCATAGTAGTCTTCAACCAGCCCGTGTTCAGGGCGTTCATAGACGACCCCGCGGTCCTTCACGAGGCCTCGCTCGTGGCGAAGTACTTCCTCACGTCCCTGCCCTTCTTCGGGATATTCTCCGTCGTCACCGGCGTCTTCCAGACCGCTGGGAAGACCAAGGTCAGCATGACCCTCGGACTGATAAGGCTCTGGGGCCTCAGGATTCCTCTGAGCTACGCACTCGGCCTCATTGTCGGGGCGAGCTGGGGTGTCTATCTCGGCATGGGATTGAGCAACGTCCTGTCGGCCATTGTGGCGCTGGCGTGGTTCCTCAGGGGAGGCTGGATGGAGAAGCTCATAGAGGAGTAGCTTTATATAGGAACCTTTCGACGGCGGTCTGATAGGCAATGAAGCTCTCGGAGATGAGGGAAGAAATCATCAACGGGCCGATAGAGAGAACCTTACTCAAGTTAGCGGGGCCTCTCGTGGTGAACAACCTCGTCCAGGTCGTTTACAACATAACCGACACGTTCTGGCTTGGAAAACTCGGGAGGGAAGCCCTCTCAGCTCCGGGAGTGGTGTGGCCCATCATCGGAACCCTCATGGCCCTCGGCATGGGTTTTGCAACCGCGGGTTTCGCCTACGTCGGCCAGTACATCGGCGCAGGAAACTTTGAGAAGGCCAACCGCTCGGCGGGGGCGCTCTACTCCCTCATGCTGTTCTTCTCCGCAATTACGGCCATCGTGAGCGTTCTAATCCTCCCCTATGCGCTCCGCTTCATGAAGGTCACGCCGACTCTCTATCCCTACGCGAAGACCTACGCGACCATAGTGTTCCTCGGCGTCCCCTTCGCGTTCACCTACATGGCCTTTTCCGCCCTGATGAGAGCAAGTGGTGACACCAAAACGCCGATGAAGATAACCCTGCTCACGGTATCCCTCAACATAGTCCTCGACCCGATTCTAATCTTCGGGCTCGGACCCTTCCCAAGGCTCGGCGTTGCGGGCGCGGCTCTGGCAACGGTCATTGCGAACGCCACGGGGGCAGTAATCGGGTTCTACCTGATGTTCTCTGGAAAGGTGGCGTTAAAGCTTGGCCTCTCAAGCCTCAAACCGGACTTTGAGTTCTACAAGAGGCTCTTCCGCGTTGGATTGCCGTCGAGCATCGGCCAGTCGGCGAACAGCTTCGGCTTCATAGTGCTCACGAGGATTATAATGGGCTTCGGCGACGTCACCTACGCGGCCTACGTCATAACAACCCGCCTCGTCAACTTTCTGACGAGCATCTCGCGCGGTATAAGCATGGCGATGGGCACGATGATAGCTCAGAACGTTGGAGCTGGCAAGTTCGAGAGGGCCAAGAGGATAGCCGAGAGAACGATGCTCGTCAACTTCACGATAGCGAGTTTAGCCGTTCTAATCATCGGAATCTTCCGCGTTCCCATTTTCCGCGTCTTCCTTGACGACCCGAAGGTCATAGCCGAGAGCAAAATCGTCCTCGAGTACTTCCTAATCTCGGTGCCCTTCTTCAACGGAATCTTCATAGTCGTCAACAGAACATTCAGCTCGGCCGGACACACGAAGAAGACGATGCTACTCGGCATAATCCGCCTGTGGGGCCTCAGGATTCCGCTGAGCTATGCCTTCGGCTACGTCGGTGCGATAACGCTCCTCAGCCTCACGATTCCCCTCGCCCAGCTGTTCGACTTCACGAGCAGGGGAGTTTTCTTCGGCATGGGACTGAGCAACTTCATTGGCGCGCTGATAGCCCTCGCCTGGTTCCTCCGCGGTAGCTGGATGAAGGCGATAATCGAAAAAACGCCCAAAGAGAGTGGAAAGTCGGGCCAGGTTAGACATCCGGAAGGCTAATAAAGGCTCGCCCCGAGTGGCGGGCGGTGAGAGCATGAAGGCCGAAAGGTGGGAAGGTGTTTATTCCTTTGAAGACAGCCCGTTTTTGATGGAGATTCTGACGGAGCTTCGCGATGAGAGAACCGGACCGATAGCCTTCAGGAAGGGCCTCGTCAAGCTCGGCCGTTACATGGCCTACGAGCTGACGAAGACGATGGAAACCGAAAGGGTTCCCGTTAAGACCCCACTTGAAGAAACCGAGGGCGTAATCGTCAGGGACAGACGAAACGTGGTCATAATAACCGTTCTCCGCGCGGCGATTCCGCTGATGGAGGGCCTCATCAAGGTGCTCGACCATGCGCGCGTCGGCATCGTCTCGGCATCGCGCGGAAAAGCTCCAAAGTTCGAGATTGAGATGAATTACGTCAAGATTCCGGAGATAAGGCCAGAAGATACTGTCATCGTTGCCGACCCGATGATAGCTACCGGCTCGACGCTGATTAAGGTTCTCGACGAGGTCAAGCGCTACGGGAAGCCAAAGCGCCTGATTGTCGTTGGAGTCCTCGCGGCTCCCGAGGGAATAGAGAGAATAAAGGGTAAGCACCCCGAGGTCGAGATATTCGTTGCCAAGGTCGACAGGGAGCTGAACGACAAGGGCTACATTCTGCCGGGCCTCGGAGATGCCGGCGACAGGGCCTTTGGCGCGCCCATAAAGCTTCAGTAAAGCTTCCCTCCCTCTTCCCTCAGCTTCTCTTTCTCCTTTTCGAGCTTCTTGTCATCCTCCAAGAGCTTGGAGCGGTTTATGAAGGAAAGCCTGCTCGAAAGCTGAAGGCTCGTGTTCATGAACTTCCCAGCGTAGGCTCCGATTATCGAGGCACCCACAAGGAGTGCAATGAAAAAGCCCGCCTCATCCCATGTATACCTGCCCAGTGTGTGGAGACTGTAACCGAGGGCACCCAAAATAAAGGCAAAGGTTCCTATAATCCACACCACGAGTAAAATCTTATATCCATAACGCTCCATGAAGAGGGCAAAGTCCATGCCCATCACCTGATTAAATTTTGAGAAGAACAACTTTTACGCTTTTCGGTTGGGGTCGGCCAGTGCCAGTCTCTTCATCCGGTAGCAATCCGACCGGTAAACGCTCCTCATCCCCCGGGCTCAATTCTCCAGTGCCTTTTTAAACCCTGTGGCGAACAAGCCTCGGCCGATGACGAGCGTTAGCCACGCTGACGGTGATGAGAAGAGGGTTAGCCGAGGCCACTTTTTGAAACGAACTCCAAAAACTCCCTCAGGAACTCAATTCCCGGTCTGTTGTTCACCGCCTTCGGGTGGATTGAGAGGAAGAACGTCCCGTTTGTGTTAACGTAGGCGCTCTCGGCACTGGTTAGCTGGTACGGGAGAAGGAAAGAGGGCACGTACCACGTGTATTCCCTGTTGTAAATCGGCTCAACGGTTCCGTTCGGGAAGTAGATGAAATTCCTTCCAATGACGGTGATGTTGTGGTCGAGCAGAACCTCGAGCGCCCCGTTGGAAAGGGCGTAGCGCGGGGCGATGAAGTATTCGGGGGTGACATTGAGATACGACAGGGCCCTGAGCCCGAGCTCAAGCTTTTTCTCGGCGACAGTCGCGTTGCAGTCGAACTCATCGCCGATGTGGGTGTAGCCGTGAAGCTCGATGTGGTAGCCCTCGCGCTCGAGCTTCGCAAGGAACTCCATGAAGTCCCTGTACTTCCAGACGGGCATCTCACCCCCGTGGTCCGGAATCACGAAGAGATAGGTCTCGTTCTGGAGGCCGTACTCATCGATAACGGCCGTTATCTGCCGTAGCTGTGGAAGGTAACCGGGGCTGACGTCGTGGACGAGTATCGCAAAGCGCCCGAAGGCTGGAACGTAAGCCGGACTGGAGATGGAGCTCGAGGAGAGCAGTACGAGAAAGAGCACGGCGAAGGTGAGTGGCCTCTTCATCGAAGAAAGGGGGAAAGAATGCGTAAAAACCTTTCTAAAGGTGTTTCCTGAGAAAGTCCCTAACCCGGGCCTTCCACTCCTCCGGGTGGAACTTCAGCGTTCTGACGTGGGGCGCGTCGCTGACCCAAAGCTCGACGTCCGGGTTCACCTTTTTGTTCCGCTCGTAGAACTCCCTCACTTCTTCGGGCCTCACAAGGGGGTCCTTCTCTCCGGCTATGAGAAGGAGGGGCTTTCTAACCCTATCAGCGTATCCCAGAACGTCGATGTCCTTGGCCCCGCTGAAGAGGACCGTGAACGGCTTGACGAAGGTGTAGAGCCACTCCGGGAGGTTCGCGAAGTACTTCAGGCCCCTCGCGCCGGTTTTGTCAAGGTAAATCGGGGGCGAATCCGCGACACCACAGGTTATTCTGTCATCTTCGGCGAGGGCCCTTATGGTGACGACCGCACCCATTGAGAAGCCGATGAGACCTATCTTCTCGGCCTTCTCGGGGTGGTTCTTCTTCAGCCAGTCAACTGCAGAGAGAACATCAATCAGCTCCCTGTCGCCGACGGTGGTGAACTTCCCCTCGCTCTTCCCGTGGGCGCGGAAGTCGAAGACGAGAACGCTGTAGCCCTCGTTGAGAAGGAACTCGGTGGTCTGCTTCATGTAAACCTCGTCCCACCTGCTCCTCGTGTAGCCGTGGAGGGGCATCACGACGGGGCCCTCGTTGGGAACCCACCAGGCGCTGAGCTTCAGCCCATCTCTCGTCTCAATTGTCACGTCCTCGTAGTCGTAGCCCAAGTCCTTCGGCGTCCATTCACCGACGAAGCGCGGGGGCTTCACCATCTTGTAGCCGACGAAGGCCGAAAAGGCCAGGAACAGAAGGAGGAGAAAAATCAAAACGCCCCAGAGCACGTCTCATACCCCCATCTCGGTCTCTTCTATGGCCTCGACTTTTGGCTTCTCCTTGGATATCTCGTCGAGGTTCTTCATGCCCCAGATGAGGGGCAGGGCGATTATGACGAAGATTGCGCCGACCGGGAACAGGACCTTGTAGTTGCCACCGGCGAGCTGGACTATCGCTCCACCAACGAGGCCCGCGATGAGTATCGGGAAGGACTTGGTGGCCTCGAAGAAGCCGTAGTAACGGCCGTTGAAGGCCTCGCGCTCGTACTTGGTGAGCAGGTCGCCGATGACGGGCCACGAGGTCGACATGAGCATTCCCCAGCCGATTCCTGCGAAGCCTATCAGCGCGGTTATCTGAAGCTTGGTGTGGACAAACCAGCCGGCAAGGAAGGGCATCAGGAATATGAGGCCACCGAGGATTATTGACTTCCTCCTGCCCATCCTGTCGTAGAGCACTCCACCTACAACCGCACCGACGAGCACGAGAACGTTGAACAGGGCCATTATGGCGTTTCCGAGGGCGGTAACGTCCTTGGTTCCAAGAACGGACTCGAGGATTCCGAACATGAAAACCGCCACGAACTCAAAGCTCATCCACCACAGTATCTGGGCCGAGTAGAACTTGAGGAAGTCCCTGTCGGCGACTATCGAGCGCAGGTAGTCGGTGAGGCCCTCCTCGGGCATCTCCTCGGGGAAAGCCGGTTCCTTGACCTTGGCGTATACTATGAAGGCAGACAGCATCAGAAATCCGGCAACGACGGCGAAGGGAATCCACATATAGCCGGCCTTTATGAGGGCCTCAATCTCGTTGTCGATGCCAGTAACCTTGGTGGCCTTGATTATGAGGAATGCGAGGCTTCCGAAGAGGAAGAGGTTGCCCGCCCACTCGAAGAGCGTTATTATACCGCTGGCCCTTCCGCGCTCACCGCTCGGAATCACGTCGGGCATGAGAGAGCGGTACTGGGCGACGTAGAAGTACATAGCGAAGTAGAACAGCGCCAGCATCGTTGCAAAGGCGAGCAGTGGAACCCGTGCGATGTAGCTGAAGTAGACCCCGAGAACGACGAGACCGGCGAAGATGCCACCGGCGAGTATGAACGGGGTCCTCCTGCCCCTTCCAAAGCGACTGGTATCGCTGTAATAGCCCATAACGATGGGCACGAAGATTCCCATAAGGCCCTGGAGCGAGAGCACGGCGCCGATTATAAACGCTGAGTTTGTGTAGCCGTTCTGAAGCAGTTTAAAGGACAGACCCTTGTTCAAGGCCCACCCGGTGCTCATGCTGAAGCCAAGTAACGCCAAACCAAGAACCGTTCCCCAGTTAAACTTTTTCTCCATATTACACCACCTCTGTCGATGGGGTCACAAGGTACATCCGGGGTTCCGAAGACAGCATTACCAACGTCCCCTGGCGTGAACTCCATTCTCCCCACTCAAATAGTGGTAGGAAGTTTGCTCGGAGGGGCTTTTAAGGATTTTGAGTTCATGTATGAGCGGTAGTAAAGATGACATATTCGGACAATGAGATTACTCTCATATTATACAGCACTTTGAACTTCAAAACGTTCTTTAAGCCCCTTAGGAGATGGGAAAACCATGGACAGGTGGACCATTGCAACAGTGGCGGTAGTCCTTGCGATATTAATCACGGGGCTGGCCTGTTATGAAGTGTCGGAAATACAAACCGGCTGGAAACCCTAGGGAAACCCAACGTGGAGCGGGGATGGGATTAAAATCAAACTCAGGTGTGTCAACCCCAGAGTAAAGTTCGGGAATACGTTGATGTGCGTCGCAACGGTCAAGCTGACAACGCCCAACGTGACGAAAACGATAAAGGTTACAGAAGTTCTCCTTGATGGACGGCCAGTTTGGCCATGTAATATCGATGGGCGGAAGGCCAGTACAAACCCTTACGTCGTCACTCCTGTTATAAAGCTCAAACCAACGAACGTTTATGAGGACACCACCATCACCATGACCTTAAACGATAACTTCGAGGTGTACTACTTCGGGCACGACTACCTAAGAGAGGCCATCTGCGGGGAGTTGAGGCGGGGAACGCACCTGATAACGGTCATCTTTGACAACAACGCCTCTATCAGCGAAACGTTTGAAATAAAAGGGTAAAAATCAGTCCATGTCCGGAACGTAGTCCAAGGCATCCCCCTTCGAGCGGACGACGTCGCCCCTCCTGACGAACTGCATCGCCAGCACCGCGAGGGCGAAGAATGCCACCGCAAAGGGGAGCAACGTTTTGTAGCCGATGAGGTCGAGGAAGACTCCCGCCAAAGGAGGTGCGAGCAGGTTCGCGGCCTGGCTAAAGAAGTAATAGAGACCTGTGTAGCCACCGAGCTTCTCCTCGGTCGTCATGTCGACTACCATCGGCAGGGAGTTCACGTTGACCATCGCCCAGCCGATTCCACCGAGGAAGAACAGCCCCATGAAGGTCATCACAACCGGGTCGCTCAGCGAACTTGACTGCGGGCGGGAGCCCTCGCCGACGATGTAAGCTCCGAGGAGTATCGCAATAACGAGTATGAGGCCAATCGTTATCGTTCTCTTCCTGCCAATCCTCGCCCCTAGGAAGCCAGCTGGAATTGCGAAGAGCATGAAGCTGAGCGAGAACAGGCCGAGCATGAAGGCACCTGTGCTCTCCTCGATGCCGAGGTAGTACTTGGCGTAGCTCGTGAAGAAGGTTTCGAGGGAGTTGAAGGCCACGAACCAGAAGAACACCGCGAGGAGTATCGCTAAAAGGCTCCTCTCGTGGCTGGCAAAGACGTCCTTGAGGTTCTCCTTGAGTTCTCCGAAGCTCTTGTGAGAGGTTTCAGCCAGCAGTTTCTTCAGGCTGAGCTTCTTTCCAGGCTTCCGGTATTCCTCAGGCTCGGGAACCGCGAGAACGACGAGCAGGTTTGCGAGGAGCATTATGACCGCGCCGAAGTAGAAGGGGTAGGCATAGTTCATGTCGTAGAGTACCTTTCCGCCGAAGTAAGCAAGAAGCGCCCCGAGACCGCCCATGAAGTTGATTATACCGTTGGCCTGGCTCCTCTTCTCGCTCGGGGTTATGTCCGGCATGAAGGCAACGACCGGCGAGCGGAAGAGTGCCATGAAGAAGTTCATGAGGATTATCGTTCCCATGAAGAGGGCAAGGTTCTCGTGCTCCCTTGCAACGGGAATCAGGGCGAACATCAGGGCGGCTGAAGGTGCACCGAGGAGTATATAGGGTTTTCTCCTGCCGAGCCTCGTCCGGGTCATGTCGCTGAGCGCGCCGAGGAACGGGAGCAGTAGAACCGCGAAGAGGTTGTCAATGGTCATAATGAAGCCCGTAACCGTCTTGCTGAGGTGGAAAGTGTCCTGAAGGAAAATCGGAATGTAGGCGTTGTAGAGGGCCCAGATAATGCTGATGCCGAAGAAGCCAAAGCCGAGGATGAATATCCTGCTGTATTTAAACTCCATCTCCCTCCCCCCGTATGCATCAATATAGGCTTATAGTGTTGGGAGGGAGACTTTTAAGGCTTGTGAGTGCATCTTTGGTCGGTAGTGGAGATGCCAATTTCGAACAATGATGCCAGTTTCATCTTACTGGGACACCGTGGGGTTAGGGGCCCGCTGGAGAACACCATCCCTGCATTCAGGCGAGCTCTAAGGCACGCTGACGGAATAGAACTCGACGTTAGGATAACCGCGGACGGAAGGTTGGTGGTGCTCCACGACGGAGAGTTCAGAGCGGGCAGGGAAAAGTACCTGGTTCGTGAGCTAACCTACGGGGAGCTGGTAAAACTCCATCCGCTTGGACGGCTCGTTCCAACGTTCAACCGCGTTCTGAAGCTCTCTCCCGGAGTTCTGAACGTGGACATCAAGGAGATGGAGACACTCGAGTCAATAATCGGTGTTCTTGAGCGTACAGGATACCTTGAGCGCGCCGTGATTTCCGCGGACGACCCGGAATGGGTAAGAACCATTGTCAAGGAATGCCCGAACTGCCGTGTGGGGTTCTCGATAACCTGCGCCAGAAACGCGGTGATGAGCCTGAAACCACCAGAGGGAGTCTATTCAATCCACGTCCCCCTTGACCTCGCCGGTTACATCGGGTTTAACGGGTTAATTTCCCTCCTGAGGTTTTACCGCAGGAAAAGAGTTCGAACGTGGCTGTGGAATTACAGAATGAACGAGCTGTCATTTGTGCCAAAACTCACGTCTCTGGTGGACGCTGTAATCTCGGACGACCCTGCGAGGCTGAAAAGGTTTATATCCTTCGGGAGCATCAAAGTTGAGGCGACCTGCCATGTGGGAAAAGGACGGAGTTATAGTTCTCGGCCATAGGGGTTGCATGGGAAAGTTCCCAGAGAACAGCATACTGGCCTTTAAGAAGGCAGTTGAAGCCGGAGCAGATGGCGTCGAACTCGACGTATGGCTGACCAAGGATGGAAAGGTCGTCGTTATACACGACGAGACCATCGACAGGACGAGCGACATGAGCGGAAGGCAGAAGGACATGACCCTTGAGGAGCTGAAGAAGGCAGACATAGGCATGGGCGAAAGGATACCCACCCTTGAGGAAGTGTTCGAGGCCCTCCCTGAGAATGCGCTTATCAACGTCGAGCTCAAGGACAGGGACGCCGTTGAAGAAGTGGCTAAAATCGTCAAGGGGAACAATCCCGATAGGGTTCTTATCTCGTCCTTTGATGTCGAGGCCCTGAAAGAGTACAGAAAATACGATAAGGACACGAGAATGGGACTTTTAATCAACAGGGAGGAAGCCGTCGCACTCATACCCAAGCTCAAGGAGGAGCTTAACCTCTGGTCAATTAACATCCCGATGGAAGCGATACCCCTGCTTGGCTTCGAGAAAACGGTTCAGGCCATCGGCTGGGCCCGCTCCCTCGGGCTCAAGGTCGTCCTCTGGACAGAAAACGACGAGCTGTTCTACAAGGACGACAACCTGCTGAAGCTCAAGGGGCTCTTCGAGGTCGTGATAGCGAACGACGTCGAGAGGATGCTCTCCTACCTCCAGGACGCTGGACTCAGGTAAACTTTTTAAGGTTTTTTATTTTACTTCTCCTGGTGGGGTACGTGAGAAAGGCCGATTGGCTACTCCTTGTAATCACAGCGCTTCTCACGGTTTCCCTCACGATTCCCTCTTACACGTACTCCCCACCTTACGCGGGCTTCTTTAAGGGCACCATTGAAACTTATGATGGACCACCGAGGTGGGTTGGCTACGTTGAGTGCACCGCGGACACGAGTTCCTACTACAGCTACGTAGTGAACTGGACACTGAGCTATCCACACGACTACGGCGTCTCCAAACCTGGGATGTTCAAAACAACGGTTCTCGTGAGGAACTGGAGCAGATTTTTTGAGGAGATACCCTCGGGGTGCTACGTCCTCGGACGGGACTCACTCAGTTACGATGACAAGCTTTACAGGGCGTCGGAGAGGCTTAAGAACTTAACCGCAGGCACGCCAGACTACGAAAAGCTTGAGCCGTTCTTTGACTTTGCGGGTTCTCCGGAAACCCCTGTCAACGTGACGTGGGTTAAGGTTACGGTCTTTTTCACAGGGATGATGGAACCCGTGAAGCTACCGTTCGTAGCCATTTGGCTTGGGATTCTTATCGTGAGCGTTGCAGGGATTATAGTGAGCCACAGGAGAAGCAAAGCTCTCCTTGCGGTCTTCTTAATTACCCTTCTCCTGAGCGCCCTTTTTCTCAGGGATTATCTACAGATGGAGAGAAAAATCTCCGGAACGGCGGAGGCGTTTAACGAGCTACTGGCCCTAAACTCCACCGGCGGATGGTGCACCGAGATAGGAGGTGCTCAAGGAGATTTCAGCTCCCGCGAAGATGTCAACTGGTTCCTCAAAACAGTAAAGGAGAACAACGCGACGATTGGCTCTGTCAGGTGGGAGGACACGGTCCTGAGAATCCACGTTAAGGTGAATATGAACAACTACAAGAGAATCATTGATGCGTTTAAAGAGAGGGGCTGGGAGACCTCAGTGATTGACTCTGAATCCCTCAATGCCCTCCTGGAGGAGAGACACGGGACACGGGAGATAAACGAGACACTAACGACGCTTGAAAAATATCTGCCGTACCTAACCCCCGACGAGAGGAAAGCCGTCGAGGATTATATGGCCGACCTAAAAGAGACACTTCACCAGGATAGAGACCAGAAGAACTTATGCATAGCCGTTTTTGCCACCAGCCCCGAGGCGATAATTCCAGACTACGGAGGCTACTCCGATTTCCTTGCCAAATTCGCCCTCGTTGCCGTGTTTGTGGGACTCGCGCTGGGGAGGCGCCGGGGCAATGAAACACGATAAAACCATCTTCATCTGCATCGTTGCCCTTTTGTTCATAGTGCTCGCGACAGCCATCCCACCGGAGAGATACCCAGGTCCAGGCGACCGTTTCATCCCCACCAACGGTGAATTCAACGAAGTCCTCCGCTCGTTCAACACCACGAGTCTCTGGAACTGCACCCCCCGGGCCTTGATGACAGTCGAGTGCAGGGCCTACACCAATGATGAGCTCAACGGAACGCTGTCGTTCTTCGAAAGTCTACCTCACAATAACATCGCCCTGTACGCCGGGGATGGGGGCTCGTTCAATGTTCTACTCACCAACGAGACCGGATTTGAGAAACGGCTTCCCCGAAATTGCATTATCACAGACTACAAGGAAACGAGAGTCGCCTTCAGCAGGGAGGAGCAGGAGAAACTCAGGAGGGAACTTCAGGCCTTTAAGGAGCTTGAGAGCGTTATTCAAGACCCGGAAGAAAGGGCAGTTATCCACAACAAAACCGTTGACCTAACCATTACCCTGGAGTATGCCCTCGGCCTGCGGAGCAAGGGCAAACCCTGCAACATCACCCTCGCCACCGTCAATATAAACTATCCAAAGCCCGAGAGCAACGTTCCGTTCATGGTCCTCCTCTGGGCCGGTGCGGGAGTTTTAGCCCTTGTTGGGGTTATTTTAAGCAGGAGCAGGGACAAAAAGCTCGTCTTCGGTGTCCTCATTGCCCTCTCGATAATTTTCGTTGGCACCTATGTCTACGATTCGTGGGTTCAGTGGAATTCAGGGAGGGCCATTTCAATAATCGAAGCGCTCAACCAGAGCAACGCAACCCTAAAAGATTCGAGCAACTTGGTCTTTCTCCATGTTACACTCGACGACCCCGAAAAGGCGAGAAAACTCGCGGAGCTCCTCAAAGAGTTCAACGTTAGCGTCCGGGTCAGACGGGACGGGCCCAAAACCCTCAGGCTCGACGGAACACTGCCTCTTCGGGAGCTGGGGGCTTTTAAAAACGCTTCCGGAGAAGTTGGCTATCTCTTAGTCGACAATGAAAGCCATTTTTATGAAGAGTTCATAAGGAAATACGAGCTTGAAGACAAGATAATCGAGGAATACCTAAACGAGGTATCCCCGGAAAGCAGGGAAGTGCTGAGGGAAGTCATTCGAGAAAACCAGCAGGCCATTAAAAACCTAAGAACGGCCATGTACGACCGGGCTCAGCTGGTAATCTTGGTTTATCTTCCATATACTGCCTCACCGGAGGCCTACCATGACCTCTCCTCAAAGCTAGCATTCGTCGGTGTTTTTCTTGGCCTCGGTTGCATCCTCACCGGCATTACAGGGAACGAGCGAAACCGTTAATACCCCTTAAAACATTTTTAATTCTGGTGGTGGTATGGAGAGGTTCGTACTATCGCTCGACGAGGGAACCACTTCCGCGAGAGCGATAATCTTCGACAGGGAGAGCAACATCATCGGCCTCGGTCAGTACGAGTTCCCCCAGCACTACCCAAAGCCCGGCTGGGTGGAGCACAACCCGGAGGAAATCTGGGACGCGCAGTTCAGGGCCATAAAGACAGCCCTTGAGAGGGCAAAAATAGAACCGGACCAGATAGCGGCGATAGGCGTTACGAACCAGAGAGAAACTACTATAGTCTTTGACCGCGACGGAAAACCGCTCTACAACGCGATAGTCTGGCAGTGCAGGAGAACGGCCGAGATGGTGGAGGAGATAAAGCGCGAATACGGGGACGTGATAAAGCAGAAGACCGGCCTCGTTCCCGATGCTTATTTCTCCGCGAGCAAGCTCAAGTGGCTCCTCGACAACGTTCCAGGCTTAAGGGAGAAGGCGGAGAAGGGCGAAGTTCTCTTCGGAACCGTCGATACGTTCCTAATCTACCGCCTCACCGGAGAGCACGTAACCGATTACTCCAACGCCTCAAGGACGATGCTCTTCAACATAAAGAGGCTTGACTGGGACGACGAGTTGCTCGAAATCTTCGGGATTCCGGAGGAGGTTCTGCCGGAAGTGAAGGAGTCGAGCGAGGTCTACGGCTACACCAAGAAAGAACTCCTTGGGGCAGAGATTCCGGTGAGCGGTGACGCTGGTGACCAGCAGGCGGCGCTGTTCGGACAGGCAGGGTTCGAGACGGGAATGGTAAAGGCTACCTACGGAACGGGAAGCTTTATCCTTGCCAACACGGGAAAAACAGTCCGCTACTCCAACAACCTGCTCACGACGATAGCCTGGGGACTCAACGGAAAGGTCAGCTATGCCCTCGAGGGAAGCGTTTTCATAACCGGGGCAGCGGTTCAGTGGCTCCGCGACGGGATAAAGATTATCAAACACGCCTCCGAAACGGAAGAACTCGCGAGGAAGCTCGAGAGCAACGAAGGAGTTTATTTTGTCCCGGCTTTCGTCGGCCTTGGAGCACCGTACTGGGACCAGTTCGCGAGGGGGCTGATAATCGGCATAACGCGCGGAACCGGCAGGGAACACCTCGCGAGGGCAACTCTGGAGGCGATAGCTTACCTGACGCGCGACGTCATAGAGGAGATGGAGAAGCTCGTCGGGATAAAGGAGCTCCGCGTTGACAGTGGAGCAACGGCGAACGACTTCCTGATGCAGTTCCAGGCAGACATACTGAACAGGCGCGTCGTCAGGCCCGTAGTCAAGGAAACCACCGCGCTCGGCGCGGCGTATCTGGCTGGACTGGCCGTCGATTACTGGGAGAGCCTTGAGGAGATAGAGAGCCTCTGGAAGGCGGAGAAGGTGTTCGAGCCGGGAATGGATGAGGAAACGCGGAGAAAGCTCTACCACGGCTGGAAGGAGGCGGTGAAGAGGGCCATGGGCTGGGCGAAGGTTGTCGGAGGATAATTTACTATTCTTCAATTCCCCATTACATTTTTACTCATAAGAAGGACAATTAGGGGGGAAATCATGAGGAAGAAACTCGTCGTTATCTGGGTGCTTGCAGTTCTCTTAATTCTCGGCTACGCCCTGAAGGGGGATACTAACGGGAAATACAACACCTCCACCTTATCCCAAACAATATCCACTGAGGAAAACATTACACAAACAGTCGGGGAGAAGGCACCGTCAATCACTCAAGTACTGGTCAAACTGGGCTCTTATGAATCCTTCTGCTGGTCAATGAAGGGAACGTCGCTTTCAGTCCTCAGCGTTCCCGCTGAGAGTTTAAAGGCCTGCATAAACTACTCAAACGGCTCCGCCCTTTACTGGATTAACACAACGGACGGGAGAAGCTTTCCTTATGTGGTAAACTCTACTTCGAATGACCTTGATTGGTCAATAATTACTCACACATATTCCCCAGAACTCAATATCATGAACTTCCTTTGGTGGATTTTAGAAAACGGAAATGTCACAGATGTCAAAAGAATAGGAAATCACTATGCGTTCCACATATCCCTAAAATATGAGGAGGAATCAAACGCTGGGACAATTGAGAATCCGTACCTCGTGAGGGTAATTAGAATGTGGAACGTTACACTAATTGTAACCGCCGATGGAAAACCAATCGGAGGGCACTTAGTGGGGAGGAGTCACGGCCCCTCCAACGTTGTGGGCGCTAACTGGTTCAAAGAGGGAAACTTTACGCTCCTCGGTGAATGGAGACAATGAACATCTTCGCCCATTCGAACCCTGTCCTCCCCTGTCCTTTTTTCTAATGCGCTTAAGAGTTCTTTCCTCGCCTTTTCGCCAAACTAAAGGTTAAGGAAAGCTTTAAAACATCCAAAACCCTTTCTCAAGTTAAATCGAGGTGAAGGTTATGAAGACGAAAGTCGCTATAATAGGGGCAGGAATTAGCGGGGCGAGCATAGCGAGGGTTCTCAGCAGGTACGAGAACCTCGAAGTCCACCTGATAGAAAAAGCTCCAGACGTCGGCTGGGGAGTGAGCAAGGCCAACACAGCGTTAATTCACGGTGGCTACGACGACGACCCCGAGAAGTATCCGACGAGAGCCAAGCTGTGCATAAGGGGAAACAGGCTCTGGCACCAGTGGGTCAAGGAGCTTGAGATTCCGCACGTCTGGAACGGGGCATTGATAGTCGCGACGAAGGATGAGGACTTTGACGAGCTTGAGAGGCTTTTGGAGCGCGGGAGGAAAAACGGCGTTCCTGAAATGAGAATCGTCGATAGGGACGAACTCTTCCACCTTGAGCCCAACCTCACGAGGGAAGCGATTGGAGCGTTATGGGTTCCAATAGTGGGCCAGATTGGACCGATTCCGGCCGTTATCGCGATAACCGAGAACGCCGTTGCGAACGGCGTGAAGACGCACCTTGAGACGGAAGTTACGGGCATAAAGGTCGAGAACGGCGAGGTTAAGGGTGTAGAGACGAACAACGGCTTCATCGAGGCGGACATCGTTATCAATGCAGCGGGTCTTTACGCGGACAAAATAGCGAGAATGGCAGGTATAGACTACTTCGAAATCCACCCGAGGAAGGGTGAGTACTGGATTTTTGACGATGACGTTCCCGGGCCGAAGCGCGTCCTCTTCCCGACGCCGACGCCGATAAGCAAGGGAATAGTCGTGACCACCGAGATTTCCGGCCATCTGATGATAGGGCCGAACGCCCAGGATTTACCGCCCGAGGAGAAGGAGAACCTCGCCACGACCAAGGAAGGCCTTGAGCAGGTCTGGGAAGGGGCCAAGAAGCTCTGGCCACAACTGCCCCCGAGGAGCAAGGTAATCAGAACCTTTGCCGGTCTGAGGCCCGAGCCGACGGGAGGGGACTTCATAATCAAAGCCGAGGAAGAGGTCTGGGGCTTCATCAACGTCGCTGGAATACGCTCACCAGGCCTGACGAGCGCCCCTGCGATAGCCTACGAGGTTGCTGAAATAATCGAGCGCGACCTTGGAATCGAGCTGAAGGAAAAGGAGAAGTGGAACCCCTACCGGAAGGAAATCAGCCACTTCTTCATGATGACGCCCGAGCAGGTGAACGAGGCCGTGAAGAAGAACCCCGCCTACGGAAAAATAGTGTGTCGGTGTAACTCCGTCAGCGAGGGCGACATTCTGGAGGCGATTGAGAGGATGAAGTTCATAGGCGTTAAAACGCCGAGCGTTGATTCCGTCAAGTTCAGGACCAAAGCCACAACGGGAACCTGTCAGGGAAGCTTCTGCAGGCCGAAGATAGTCCAGCTTTTGGCGAAGGAATACGGAGTGGAGCCGTGGGAGGTTACGCTGAAGGGTAAGGGAAGCGAGATTGGAATAGGAGACGTCAAGGTTCTCCTCAGGGGGGATGCCTGATGTTCCCGAGGATTCCGATGCTGAGCTACGACGTCGTTGTCATCGGTGGCGGTCCGGCCGGAATGGCGGCCGCGATTAGGGCCAAGGAGCTGGGTCTAAAGGTTTTGCTCCTCGACGAGAACGACTACCTTGGAGGAATACTTCCCCAGTGCATTCACCCCGGCTTCGGCCTGCACTATTACAAAGAAGAGCTGACCGGGCCTGAGTTTGCCTCGCGCCTCGCGAAGAGGCTGGTTGAGCTTGGCGTGGAGTATAAAACCGCCACGAGGGTTCTCGAGATTAAAAACTACTCCGACCTCGAGAAGGTCGTAATCTTCACCTCGCCGAGCGGGGCTTATCAGGCCTGGGCGAAGGCAGTAATCTACGCCGCCGGCGCTCGCGAGAGGCACGCCTTCGAGATTGGAATCGTCGGCGACAGGGTTTCGGGAATCTACACAGCAGGGGAGGCCCAGACGCTGATGGACATCTACGGGATAATGCCCGGCAAGGAGATAGTCATCGTGGGTTCCGGCGACGTTGGCTTGATAATGGCGCGCCGGTTCGCCCTTGAAGGCGCGAAGGTCAAGGCCGTTGTCGAGCTGATGCCCTATCCGGGAGGACTTGCGAGAAACGTGATGATTCTCAGGGACTTCAACATACCCCTCTACCTCAGTCACAAAGTCGTGGAAGTCCGCGGAAAGGGTCGCGTTGAGCGGGTAAAGGTTGTCAGGGTTGATGAGAACCTCAACGAAATCCCCGGAAGCGAGTTCTGGATTGAGGCCGACACCCTGATAATATCGGCCGGCCTCGTCCCGAGCGTTAAAAAATTGAAAGCCATAGGCGTTGAGATTGACCCGGCAACGGGCGGACCGGTCGTGAACGACAGACTGGAAACCAGCGTCCCGGGAATATTCGTCGCCGGGAACTCGCTCCTGATAAACGACCTCGTTGACTACGTCGCGGAGCAGGGCGAACTGGCGGCGGAGGGAGCCAAAGAGTTCATCGAGAACGGGGGAATCGAGAGCAGGAAGTGGGTTAAGGTAGAGAAGGGTGAAAACGTCCGTCTGCTGGTCCCTCACTACCTCAGTGGAGATAGAGACGTCTACCTCTACCTGCGCGTATCTAAGCCGATGGAGGACGTCGAGCTCAGAATTCCGGAGATAGGCAAGAGAATGAAGCTCCCGGTTGTCAAGCCGGCCGAGATGCTGAGGATAAAGCTCAGAGCGGAGGAAATCAGAAAGGCCAAGAAGCTCACCGTGGAGGTGGTGAAGGCATGATTTACCGCTTCACATGCATCGTCTGCCCCCTCGGCTGTTCAATCGAGGTCGAGATGGAGGACGGAAAGGTCAAGGAAGTTCGCGGTTGCACCTGCCCGCGCGGGAAGGAGTGGGCTATTCAGGAGGTCACCAATCCGAAGAGGGTCGTGATGAGCGTCGTGCCGGTTGAAGGAGGGGCCCTGCCCACGGTGAGCGTCAAGACGGCCGAGCCGGTGCCTAAGGAGAAGATACCCGAGCTAATGAAGTTCCTCTCAAAGCTGAAGCTCAAAGCCCCGGTGAAGGTCGGAGAAACGGTTGCGGAGTGGGAGGGAATAAAAATAGTGGCAACGAGGGGAGCTTAGCTCCAGAGTCCCTCAAAACGTGGGGCGTTTTCCACCCCTTTCGGCTTTTCTATTACCACGGGCTCGTTAATCTTGTTAAGGGCCTCGCTGTCGTGAACTATCACGTGGACTGGAATCGTGTCGTTGGTGAGTGGATGGGGGATATTGAGGGTGAGGTCAAAGTAAGTCTCGATGTAGTATGGAGTGCCATCCTTCTTGAGCTTCACGAGAACCCATCCCTCGTGAGTCTCGACGGTGCCGTTTATCTCGAAGAGTCTGTCCAAGGCATAGGTTCTCCCCGTGGCGTTGGCGAACTGCTCGAAGGTAACGTTGAGCTTGAACTGGTAACCGCCATCAACGGGCATTATGCTCACGTTGGTCGAGTTGAGGATTGCCCGTATCGCGTCGAGGTTGTAAGAACCGGAGCCGGTTTCCTGGCGGTCGGTCGCGTTGTACCACTTGCCGTCAACCTTGAGGTATGTGCCGTTGCCTTCGATGTAAAGTGGCCAGTTGAACGTCATGTTAAGACCACTATAGTAAACCCAACCGGTGTAGTTGCCAAGGGCCTTTTTATTCACGCGGTCCATCATGGCGTTTATCCTGAAGTGCATGGTCATGTTGACGGTGGTATTGTCGTCAGGTATCGTGAAGTCCATGGCCATCGTGAAGTTCTCATCATAGTGGGCCGTTTTTATGTTCTTTATGGCATTGATGACCTTCTCTTCGGTTAGGCCGGTGCTCTTACCAACGCATCCAGCGGCGAGGACAACAATCGCAACGAGGAACAGAGAGAGCGCAACCTTCCTCATCACTACTACCTCCACTCGTTTTCATAGGGGAAAGGAGAATCGAGTTTAAATACTTTTTGATTGAGGAAAAATTGAAAATCATACTGGATAAAACACCCTCATTGTAAGTGGTTACAACCAGGGAATATCGTTCTTGAGAGAGAAGGAGGTTAACTCCACTCCCCGAGAACCGTAAAGTTGCCCGTCAACAGGCCCTCACTTCCCCCAGCGGAAGTGCAAGTTCTCTCCTCAAAACCACCTCAAGAGGTCTCCCTTTGGAATCCACACCAAGAGCAAGCCTCATACACGGTTGAAGGCCAAATCTCTGAGAAAAGTAAAGCTCATACAGGCATAAATCGATTTGTTTGCAGTCCAGTAGATGGAATCGGGACTGTAGCTGGTGAGTGCTTCAAGAACCCCCAGAAGTGCGTCAAGTTGTGAAAGGGGCTGGGACAGTACAAAAGAGATGGAAGAAGCGTAGGGAGAAAAACAACAAAAACTGCCAGAGAACGCGTCTCATCAGTTACCCTCTGAACTTCTGGAGGAAAATCTTCAAATCCGTTTTGAAGGGCTCTTCCGCCCGCTGGAGTTCCTCGTTCAGAAGCTGGAGGAAGTTCTCCTCATCGGTCGCCTCCTCCCAGAGTCTCCTAACAAGGTTCTCCAGCCTGTCCCAGTACTCCACGTAGGGGCGGGCTTCAAAGAGAGCCCTTTCAAGCTTTTCGTCGTTCTTCACCGCCATCCCCTCCTGACGAGGTAATACCAGAACCTCTGCCTGTCTTCTTCCTCCCCCAGGAGGAGGAAATAGCGGAGGATTGAGAGGTTCACGAGGAGGAGGAATATCAGCATTATGTTGTAGGCCGGAACAGTCACACTCAGGAAGGCGAAGTAGTCCCAGGTGAAGTGCAGGAGTATTGCAAGGGCGTAGAACTGGGCGAGGGAATCAACCTTCCCCTCAGCTTTTAGGCCGTAACCAACACCGATTATGGCCGTCCAGGTGCCGTGAGCAAAGGGCGTCAGGAATGCCCTCGTCAGCGTTACTGCGACGCCCCAGCCGAGGCCGTAGAGGAAGTTTTCGGTGGCGGCGAAGCCGAGACCCGCGGCGACTCCGTAGACGAGGCCGTCCATTATGCCGTCCATCTGGCCAGCCTTGTAGGGGAACCTGACCGCGAGGGCTTTGGCCGGCTCCTCGACGAGACCGGCAACGAGGGCAACGTAGAAGGCCGTCGTTGGAAGGATTGGCTGTATGAGTCCGCCGACGGTGAGGATACTCTCAAGTATGTAGGCGATGCCAACCGAGAGCGTTGCGCCGAGCAGGAAAGTCATTATAACGTAGCGCTTCGGTTCTGGCTCGTATTTATCCTTGTGATAGAAGTACCAGAGTATCGCGAGTGCCGGAGCGTAGGCGAAGAACAAGAGTGTTGTCAGCACGTCCATCGCTATCACCCATGAGGGTAATCCAGGGAGGGTTTAAATCTTTCGTTATAACCGTGAGAGAACCTCCCGAAGCCGGGACAGTCTGCCGAAGTTGAGGAGTTCATTATCAAGGGGCACCAGGACCGTAAAATCCTCCGTATAGAAACGCAGAAATGGCGAGACGATTTCCCTGAGGACGTCGTTGCCGTAGGCCCAGGGGCTGAACGCGGGCAGGACGATGAGTTTCTCGCCGAGGAGGAAGGCCGGAACCTTGACGATGGCACCGACCTCGTCCCTCAGCCTTATCGCTGGGTGCTCGTGGCCGATTATGAAGCGCTCGCCCTCGACGACCTTGTGTCCGTGAACAAGCTTCCACTTGCCGAGATCAAGCTCGTCAACGACCTCAACACCGAGCTCTCTAAGCCACAGCGTCCCAACGTCGTGGTTTCCCCTGACGAGGACAACCTCATCGACGAGCGGGACAATCTCCTCAAAGAATGCCTTGAGCTCCGCCCTCTCACGCCACTCCGGAATGAAGGAGTGCTTCAGGTCGCCGTTTATGATTAGCCTCTTCGGCCCCTCGCGCTTTATCAGTTCCTTTAAATCTCCGACGACCTCGTGAAAAACCCTTGGGAGGTAGAACCCCTCCCTGGCCATCGCTATCTCGTAGCCGAGGTGCAGGTCGGCTATGATGAGATTTCTTCCCATGAGCAGTGCCTTCTCCGGAAGGGGCTTTGGTTCCATGGTTGTAGGTTCGTTTAAATGCTTTTAAACTTTGTTAGGAGAACCGAAAAGGTTTTAAGTCCGCCCATCAAGGTAACAATGGTGAGTAAAAATGGCCTATATTGGGTTTGCGAGGAGTCCGCACGGGCCCGCAAAGACCTACGAATTAATCCTTGAAGAACTCAAGAAGAGAGGTTTCACAGTGGAGTTTTCAAAGCATCACTGGATGGGGGACGTTCCATTTGGGCTCGTCATCGCGGAAACGGATAACGGAAAAATAGCGGTCAGATGGAATCTTGGACAGGAATTCGGTCTCAAAATCGAAGAGGTAAGCGACGAGGACTGGGACGAGTTCGTGGAGGACACCCTGGAATACCTCAGCGGCGATTGATGTAGTGAATTCCGGTCTGGTTCACCATTTTTCTAACCGCTTCGAGGTCAAGAAGCATGTAGTTCTTGTTCACGGGTGGGGCGATGTAGCCTATGTACGAGCCGTTTACGAACTTCCAGCTACCGAGCTCGACGAAGTAAACCTCGTTTCCACTCGAGGAGCTCTTACTTGTCCACACCACTATTGAGAGGGTATCGAGCTTCTGCGTGAAGTTAACTGCCAGGTAACCGTAGCCGAGACTGCCCTCGCACTCGGTATAGTTCGTGGTGAAACCCAGGGCCTTCAGAGTCCCCGCGTCTATCTCGTACACCGTCAGGACGCCGGTGGGTGTAAAGTTGTACACGTATGCCACGGCACACTCGTCGAGCAGGCGGTCTTCAACGGTAAACTGCCACTTACCCCCGGGGGGCACTGAACCAAGGTATATCGCGCTAACGTTGGGCGGTGTGGGAGTTATGTCCCCCATGAGGTTTTTCCACCACGGACCCACTGAGAGAGCAAGGATTACAGCGAAAGCCACCAGCGACAGTATCACTACCCTGCTCTTGAAGGGACTCTTCATGGGCATCCTCCAAAGGTAGTTGGAAAACATCCTAAAAATAGTTTATCCTTCTGTAAGTTTTCTCTTCTTGACGTTCTCAATCACATCGAACAGGCTCCACAGGTCCCTTATGACGTGAAGGTGCGGAATTAGGGCCAACTTCTCCCGGTTACCCTCAACGAACTTGGCCGTGAACGGGAAGTAATACCACACGAACTCCGTGTTCTCATCCCCACGCCCGATGAAGCGCCAGGGCTTGTCGTCCACCCAGATGAAGGTCTCGTTCCCATACTTCTCGCGGACGAGCTGAAAGGCCTCGTCGAGCGTCATGGTTCTGCCAAAGACGATTACATCATCAAAGAGGTTATAGATGCCGGCCATCTTCAGCCGTTTGACCTTCATACCGTCTATGAAATCCTCGGCCGAGAATGAGATAACCGTGTGACCCTCTTCCTTGAGCTTTTTAAGTAGCTCGGGGGCATCGTCTATGGGTCTGCTCAGCTTCGCCCTCTCGATGAACCACGTCTCGAAGAACTTAGTCCTCAGGAAGAACGGCGGTTTGTGGGTCTTCTTGTGGCCACCAAGGCTCGGCCTCTCGAACTGGAGCTCGATTTTGGTGAGCAGTTTCGCCCACAGGGACTTTCCAGGGAGCCAGCGATAGCGCTTCTCAAGTGCCCTCTTGAAGGCCTCCTCTATGCAGGAGTAGCTGTCCACGAGCGTTCCGTCGAAGTCGAAGCCGATTATCACCTTTGCTCCCCCTTATCGGGGATTTTAGAACCATTTAAAGTTTATCCTCGAGGAACGTTTTGCGATGCCCCAGTTAACGTGTGTAAGTTTATAATCCCTTCATATAACTATTGTCACTCGAAAAATTTTTATCATTGGTTTCCCCATCCACAATCCCATCAGGAGGGTTGAACCATGAGAAAGGCTCTAATCGTGGTGTTTGCCATCGTCTCCCTGATGGTGTTCAGCACCTACGCCTCGGCTTGGCCCACCAACGGACCGAGCCTCGACGATAAAATGAACGTCCACCAGAGGCTGACCTACATGGCAATAAAGGCGGTCTACAACGACGACCCCCAGCTCGGTGAGATTCTAATGAAGTACCAGAACCAGCTTCTGTACGGCGCCTACGACGAGGACTGGCGCGGTGGAAGCGTTACCGTCGGCGGAAAGACCTACACCCTCGAGAGCCAGTACCACTTCATAGACCCGATGGACCATGCGGGCCTCTTCGTCACGGACATTGCAACCGGCCACGACGTCTCGGCAGCGGATAAAGCCCAGGAGCTCTACGAGAAGGCAGTCCAGCTCTGGAAAGAGGGCAATTACACCGGGGCCATGCTATACCTTGGCAGGACCGTTCACATCCTTGAGGACGCCTCGATGATTATCGCCCACAACACGCCCCACCTCTTCGAGGTCCTCGAGGAGTTCAAGTACGCCGAAGATGCTCACGACTTTGTTGAGAACAACGTCTCGCCGATAGTCGCTGACGACATACTCAACGGTAGGGTTCCGCTCAACCTGACCCCGATTAAGTGGTGGCAGATTCCCCAGGAGAAGGAGAAGTTCATTCAGGGCGAGGACATCTACCGCGGGCCCCACGAGAACGGGCACATGAGCCTCGCCAACGGCGTCGCCTGGGCCTACGTTGACCTTGCCGCCCACAACTCCTGGCGCTACATGGCCTACGCCACCGGAAAGGACATCAACCTCTGGGGACCGCTCGGGCACCTCGGACCCTACTTCTGGACTAAGGAGCTCAAGAAAGGCGACTGGAGCGTCCTCAAGCTTCAGTTCCTCGGTGCAAGCTCGATAACTCTCGTGTTCTACGACATAGACATGCAGAACTCCTACTTCAAGACCCTCGGCTACGTGGAAATCTACGACAAGGACCACAACCTCATAGCCAAGTACTCCCAGGACCCGAACCTCATCGGTCCTACGGAAGTCACCGTTCCGGGCGATACCGTCTACATATACACCCACGTTGACAAGAGCGACTGGCTCGACAGCACCGTTGACGGCTGGTCGATGAGGAACATAATAGTCCACGCCGACTTTGACCCCAACTCACCGAGCAACTTCAAGACCCTCGACGGCAGGACCTACACCAAGGTCCAGTGGGCGGTCTACGAGACCATGCAGTACGATATTAGACTCGTCGCCGGGCTCATGGAGCGGTTCTTCCAGGACGTCGGCGTTACCGGCTGACTTCTTCTTTTTTCCCTTCCCATACAGCACAAAGCATATATTCCACCCGGCCAACTTTTAAACGACCGTCTTAACCTTTCGAGGTGATTGCCATGGGAAAGCACTACCTTCCCAACCTCGCCCAGAGGGATGAAATGCTGAAGGAAATCGGCTTCAACTCGATTGACGAGCTCTTCTCCGATGTTCCCGAGGGAATGGTCAAGGAGTTCAACCTCCCGGAGGGAAAGAGCGAGTACGAGGTCTTCATTGAGCTCAACGAGGTTCTCTCGAAGAACAAAACCGTTCTCGAGATGCCGAGCTTCCTCGGAGCTGGAACCTACTTCCACTACGTCCCGGCTCACGTTAAGTACCTCATCGAGAGAAGCGAGTTTCTAACCGCCTACACCCCCTACCAGCCCGAGATAAGCCAGGGAATGCTTCAGGCGCTCTTCGAGTACCAGAGCATGATGGCCGAGCTCTACGGCCTGCCGGTCGTCAACTCCTCGATGTACGACTGGGGGACGGCGATAGCTGAGGCCGCTTTGATGACAGTCAGACTCCACAGGGGCAAGAGGAGGCGCTTCGTGATTCCGAAGGCGATAAGCCCGGAGAAGAGGGCCGTCATCGAGACCTACACGCGCGGTGCGAACCTTGAGATAGTCGAGGTTCCCTGGGACGAGAGCGGTAGGCTCGACATCGAGAAGCTAAAGGAAGCCGTTAATGACTCCGCCGGAGTTTACGTCGAGATGACCAACTTCTTCGGTCTCGTTGAGGAGAACGTGAGGGAGATAGGCGAGATAGCCAAGGAAGCAGGAGCCTACTTCGTCGTTGGGGCCGACCCCACGATGCTCGGAATCTTTGAAGCACCGGGCGAGCTTGGGGCGGACATAGCGGTCGGCGAGGCTTCGTACCTCGGCAACCCCATAAACTTCGGCGGGCCGAGGGCAGGGGTTTTCGCGGTGAGGGACGACAAGAAACTCATCCGCCAGATGCCGGGCAGGATAATCGGAATGACGAAAGATGCCGAAGGAAAGAGGGCCTTCGTCATGACGCTCCAGACGAGGGAACAGCACATCAGGCGCGCTAAAGCTACGTCGAACATCTGCTCCAACGAGGCACTCGTTGCCGTTGCTTCCGCCATACATCTGGCCAGCCTCGGGCCGAAGGGCCTGGCTGAGCTCGGCGAGGTCATACTCAAGAACACCGCCCACTTAAAGAAGAGGCTGAGCGAGGTTGTCGAGATTCCCTTTGAGGGCCTCTACTTCAAGGACGTTCCCGCTCGCTTCGAAAAGCCATACAGCGAGATACACGAGGCCCTTCTCACGAGGGGAATCCACGGTGGCTACTACATCGGTAAGCACTTCCCGGAGCTTGGCGAGACCGCGCTCTTCTCTGCAACCGAGACGACGAGGAAGGAATGGGTTGATGCCCTTATCGAGGCCCTCAAGGAGGTGGCCTGAATGTTCCGCCAGGCTAAGTGGGACGAACCCCTCATCTTTGAGCTCTCCCGCGAGGGGCGGGTCGGCTATACGTTGCCGAAGCCGATTGAGGATGTTGATGTCGAAATCCCAGAGAAGCTCAAAAGGAAGAGCACCCTCAACCTCCCGGAGCTGAGCGAGCCGGGGGTAGTGAAGCACTACACTCGCTTAAGCGAGATGAACTACGGCGTCGATTCCGGAATCTATCCGCTCGGCTCGTGTACCATGAAGTACAACCCCAAGATAAACGAGGAGATTGCCGGTCACCCCGGAGTCGCCTACGTCCACCCCTACCAGGACGAGAGAACCGTCCAGGGCGCGCTTAGGATAATGTGGGAGCTGGAGCAGTGGTTGAAAGAGATAACCGGAATGGACCGCTTCACCCTTCAGCCGGCAGCTGGAGCAAACGGCGAATTCACCGGGGTTTCCATAATAAGGGCTTACCACCTCGACAACGGCGAGCCGCAGAGGGACGAGATGCTGGTTGCCGATTCCGCCCACGGAACGAACCCAGCCAGCGCGGCGATGGCCGGCTTCAAGGTCATCGAGATTCCCTCGACGGAAGAGGGGACGATGGACTTAGAGGCCCTTGAGAACGCCGTGGGTGAAAGGACAGCGGGATTAATGCTCACCAACCCCAACACCCTCGGCATCTTCGAGGACGAGATACTCGAGATAGCGAAGATAGTCCACAAGGCCGGTGGACTTCTCTACTACGACGGGGCAAACCTCAACGCAGTCCTCGGAAAGGTCAGACCTGGAGACATGGGCTTTGACGTCGTTCACCTCAACCTGCACAAGACGTTCTCAACACCGCACGGCGGAGGCGGGCCGGGAAGCGGACCGGTTGGAGTTAAGGACTTCCTCAAGGACTACCTGCCCGTTCCGCTGGTGGGCTACGACGAGGAGAACGACCGCTACTACCTCGACTACAACGTGCCCAAGAGCATAGGAAAGGTGAAGGAGCTCTACGGCAACTTCGCGGTGATGGTGAGGGCCCTGGTTTACCTCAAGGTCATGGGCAGGGACGGGCTGAAGAACGCGAGCGAGATAGCTGTTCTCAACGCCAACTACCTGACGAGGAAGCTTCTGGGAACGAGAGGCTACGAGTTACCCGGCAAAAAGCTTAGAAAGCACGAGACCGTCTTTTCAGCAGAGCCTATGAAGAAGGAAACCGGCGTTACCGCGATGGACGTGGCGAAGAGGTTGCTCGACTTCGGACTGCACGCGCCAACGGTTTACTTCCCGCTGATTGTGCACGAGGCCCTGATGATTGAGCCGACCGAGACGGTCAGCAGGGAGGAGATTGATGCGTACGTCGAGGCGCTGAAGAGGATAAGCGAGGAGGCCTACACCAACCCCGAGGCCGTCAAGAGCGCTCCCCACAATACCGCCGTGAGGCGCGTTGATGATGTCTTGGCTGCCAAGAAGCCAGTTCTCAGCTGGAGGATGTACCTTGAGCTGAAGGAGAAGGGCGAAGTGGACTACTGAACTGCCCTTTTCTACCCATTTTTGCCCAGAAAGGTTTTTAAAGTTAAAGAGGAAATATGTAATAGAAAACTTACACATGGGTGATTCGTATGACAGTTGGGGTCGGACGTGTTGAAAACACCGGATATGATGTGGGGTTTGATGAATACGTGGTCCCAGTGAGGGGCTTTCTGCTTCAGAGAGGCAAGCTAGCCGGGATATACGTGAAGGACGGAATAATCCCAGTCACGGAAGAGCTCCCAAAAGAGGTCCACAAGGCCGTAGTGAAGGGGCGCGTGAAGAAGGAGATAACTGTAAGGGAGATACGCTACGGAGAGGAGGACGTCCTTGAGGTTCTCATCGAGGCTGACTACCAGAGCTGGACCGTCTTCACGACGAGCTAAAGGCTCCCAACCCTCTGATGTTAGTTTGAGGTTGACCTGCTCGAAAGCAACTGGAGGTTCTCCTTACTCAAACCTCCGCGGGTAACGAGAAAACCCAAAAATAATCTAAAATCCTTTTCAACTTCCACCAAACCTCAGCGGGCTTTTACAGGCCGGGAGAGTCCCCACTTCTTTCCAGCGAGTCTCGCGCGGGATGTAATTATGCAAGCTACAACTTTTGGAAAACCTGTTCTGTTAAACACCTCACACGCTCCGGCGAAAAACTTAATAAGGGATTTCGTGATGCACCTACCGCGAGGGGCCGTAGGGTAGCTTGGCCCATCCTGCGGGCTTTGGGAGCCCGTGACCCGGGTTCAAATCCCGGCGGCCCCACCAGTTACAAACTTCGCCTGCGCGAAGTTTGACCAAGGTTCGTGATTCTTCCCCAAAAAAATGAGATTTCTAAGAAGTTTGCGTTTATACTCTTAAAAGACAGTGTTATCAGAAGAATTCTCTTCAAAGGAGCCATTTGGAAGGAGTTCCTCCAAGAAGCGCTCCTTTGGAGCGCGGGTAAATGGAACCCGCGTGAGAAAGCTTCCAAAATCTAAGAATTCGCATTCTATAAGAGTCCATTAAAAGCGCAAACACTCCAAAAGAAACCCTTGATGGAAGAATCACAAACTTTGATGAAACTTTGCCAACAGCCATTGGGAAAGGCTGGCGAAAAGCTATTTTTCCACCAACGAGCAAGAAGTCAGTCGTGCACTAACCAAAGAGCAAATCCCCAGAGGGTTTAACACTACAACAAACCCCTGAGAGAGTTTCAGCTTCCTATCAGCACCCTTCGGGCGCCTTCTTAGAGAGAAACTCTTCCCCCAAGAGCACATGAAAGAGAAACCAACTCTCAAATGGACACCTTAAGAATCAGCACACTACATTCCGCCAGCGCTTTCGTCAGAAAGGGCTGTAATGGTGGGCCCGGGGGGCTTTGAACCCCCGACCACGCGGTTATGAGCCGCGCGCTCTGACCAGGCTGAGCTACGGGCCCACTGATGGCGCCGCCGCCCGGATTCGAACCGGGGACCGCCGGATTAACAGTCCGGCGCTCTACCGACTAAGCTACGGCGGCTCGACCCAATGTAGGGGATACAGGGGACGTTTATAAATTTTGCGGTTGGGGAGGGGAAAAGGTTTATAACTCCCAAGGGAGTCCCCTAAAGCGAGTCTGCCCCGGTAGCCTAGCCTGGCGGGGCGGCGGACTTGTAATCCGCCGGTCGCGGGTTCAAATCCCGCCCGGGGCTCCAAAATGTCAATTTCATTTCTCGAGCAGAGCCTCAACAAGGGCAACAATCTGCCCGTGAACGCCTTCAACGTCCTCCAGCGCGTTAACGATTTTAATCTCGGGAAAGCGCTCCGCAAGCTTCAGATAGTTCTCACGAACCTTCTTCTGGAGTTCAACTATCTTATCGAACTCGCTTTTTATGCTCCTCGTCTTTATGCGTTTCATGCTCTCCTTAACGGGTAGGTCGAGGAGCAGAACAAGGTCGGGTCTTATTGCAAAGCGGTTGAGGTCTATCAGCCACTCAAGGTCGAGTCCCCTCGCCCACTGGTATGCAAGGGAGGAGTAGAAGTAGCGGTCTGAAATCACAACCTTTCCGGATTCGAGCGCGGGTTTTATGAGCTTGTCAACATGCTCGGCCCTGTCCGCCGCGAAGAGTAAAGCCTCGGCCTCGTGGCTTATTTTAGCCCCGTCAATGATGCCCTCCCTTCCACCCGTCAAAACGAGTTTTCTGATAAGCTTTCCGAAGGGAGTGTCCGTCGGTTCCTTGGTGAGAACGACCTCGTAGCCTTTTTCCTCAAACCACAGCTTGAGCAACTTTGCCTGGGTTGACTTTCCAGCGCCGTCTATGCCCTCAAGCACAATGAATATCCCCAAGCCCGTCACCCCCAAAATGGAAGAACGTGTAAACCCCTCGGCGAGGGGCTTATAAAACTGCCGTTATACCGAGAGCCTCTTCATGTAGTCAAAGAGTGACCACATGCTCACGAACTCCTTCTGCTCGTCCCCTTTGTAGAACTCGACGACACCATCTGGCCTGAAGCGCATTCCAAAGTCGTAGTCGCCCTTGTTCAACTTGTGAAGGAAGACCTCCTTGGGCTTCGGTGGCAGGTAGCTGGTCATCATGTCGTTCATGAGCTCGACCTCAAAGCCGAAGTGCTCGTTCATCCTCGGGAAGAAGAGCACCGCAGGGGTGTTCATTGCATCAACGAGGGCTTTTCCCTCAAGCTTGAAGTTGTAGTGCTTGAAGACGTCGTGCATGAAGTCGTCAAGGGCGTTGGGGTAGTAGACCGTCGCACCAATGTCGTTGGGCTGGGCCTCGATGAAGCTCCTGCTCTCGAGGATGGCGTTTATCTCGTCGACGTCGATTCCGCTGACGTAAACCCTAACGCCCCCGTAGTAGTAGACGTAAGCGAGCGGGAGACCCTTCTTGTGGGCGAAGTCCTTGAGGGCTATGAGCGGAATCAGGCGGACGTCCATTATCGTTGAACCGGTGCTGACTATGCCAACGACCATAGCCCTCTTTCCGTAGCGCGAGATGGCCCTTCCGTCCCTGCCCACTATTATCGTTCCGTGGGAAACTGTTCCTATGGCCCTTCCAAGGAGGGCAAGCTCCTCGGGATTAAACCTCTGCGAATAATACACTTCCACTTCCACCACCTCAATCTGGGAGTATTATACTCTCCCGGCCAATCCTTGACTCAACCCAAATCTTCACGTTCGAACCTATCTTGCTGAAGTCCTCGATGAGCGTGTTGTCGCCGATGACACTACCGGGCTGGATGACGACGCCCTTACCTATGTGAACGTTTTCCCCTATGATGGCCTCCTTAATCTCGGCCCCGTCCTCGATGGTCACACCTGAAAATATTACCGAACGTTCAATTTTAACGTTTCTGCCTATCTCCACATCGTCGCCTATAACGGCGAAGCCCCTGATTTCCGGCTTCCGCAGAACGCAACGCCTGCCCGTGTAAAGCGCTCCCCCGTGCTCAAGGTTACCTTTAAGGCTTTCGGTCTTCACCTGAGGCAGAATGAGCCGTCCGAGGAACACGTCTTCCGTCGCCTGAAGGTAGCTCGACGGCCTTCCCACGTCGTTCCAGTACTCCTTGAAGGGGAACCCGTAGAGCGGAAGGTCGTTTTCGAGCATCCTCGGAAAGAGGTCCTTGGAGAAGTCGAAGTTCTTGTTCTTGGGGACGTGGTCAAACGCTTCGGGCTCAAAGACGTAGATGCCAGCGTTGACGAGGTTGCTGAAGACCTCCTCGGGCCTTGGCTTCTCCTTGAATTGCTGAATCCTGCCGTCCTCGTCTATTATCGCTATGCCATACTGCGTCGGGTCGTCGACCTCGGAAAGCGCTATCGTGGCGAGGGCCTTCTTCTTTCTGTGGTACTCGTAGAGCGCCCGCAGGTCAAGGTTGGTGAGAACGTCGCTCGAGACAACGAAGAACGTATCGTCCATGTGCTTGACGACCTTCTTGGTGGCGCCGGCGGTTCCCAGCTTTATGTTGTCCTTGTTGGAGTAGTGAATCTCTATTCCCCACTCGCTTCCGTCACCGAAGTAGTCAATTATACGCTCCTTAAGGTAGCCGACGAGAACGTAAACCTCGTCGACCCCGGCCTTAATGAGGCTCTGAAGGGCGTACTCCATAAGGGGCCTGTTGAAGAAGGGTATCATTGGCTTTGGCCTGTAAACCGTCAGCGGGAGAAGCCTCGTTCCCTTGCCTCCGGCCAAAATCACTGCCTTCATCTTGCACCGCACCGCTCTATTGTATCACTCCCAGTTAAAATACTTTGCGCCCGTCGTCGTTTATTCACATGAATGCGTGCATGGGCCCATCGATGACCATTACTCGGTTCAGTAGTTGACAACTCTACCCAAAAAATTCGACGTTACATCAGACGATGGCCGTTTAATCGCCCAGTTGATGGTCACAACGACGAAGGAACTTTAAATAGGTAAGACGCACACATCCGATGGAGGCGACAAAAATGGACGCCCTTGAAAAGCTTAGGGAACTCCTCCCCGAGGAACAGTTCGAGAAGGTTAAGGCGATAGACAACCCCGAGCTTCACGCTTTTTTGGCGGAGTGGATTGAGTGGCTCGAGCCGAGCAAGGTTTTCGTTTGCACCGACAGCGAAGAGGACGAGCAGTACGTCCGCTGGAAGGCCCTCTACTACGGCGAGGAGAAGATGCTCGAAACGCCGAACCACACCGTCCACTACGACAACTACTACGACCAGGCCAGGGACAAGGCCAACACCAAGCTCCTCGTTCCAGGAGGAAAGGAGATTCCCTTCCTCAACACCAAGGACCGCGACGAGGGCCTGAAGGAGATAAGGAAGCTCATGAAGGGCGTCATGCGCGGAAAAGAGCTGTTCATCTGCTTCTTCGTTCTCGGTCCAAAGAACTCGATATTCACCATTCCGGCAGTTCAGCTCACCGACTCGGCCTACGTCGCCCACTCCGAGTTCATACTCTACAGGAAGGGCTACGAGGAGTTCAAGCGCCTTGGAAGGAACGCGAAGTTCTTCCGCTTCGTCCACTCGGCGGGAGAACTTGACGAGAGGAAGACGAGCAAGAATCTGGACAAGAGGAGGATTTACATCGATTTGATGGACGATACCGTTTACTCGGTCAACACCCAGTACGGAGGAAACACCATCGGCCTGAAGAAGCTCGCCTTCAGGCTCACCATTCAGAAAGCGGTTAAAGAGGGCTGGCTCAGCGAGCACATGTTCCTGATGCGCGTAAACGGCCCTAACGGCAGGAAGACCTACTTCACCGGTGCATATCCAAGCATGTGCGGTAAGACCTCAACTGCCATGATTCCCTGGGAGAACATCGTTGGAGACGACCTAACGTTCATCCTCCCGGTCAACGGTGTAGCGCGCGGTGCCAACGTCGAGAAAGGTGTCTTCGGCATAATCCAGGGCGTCAACCCGGAGGACGACCCGATAATCTGGAAGGTCCTCCACTCGCCGGTCGAGATAATCTTCTCGAACGTCCTCGTCAAGGACGGAAAGCCCTACTGGAACGAGATGGGCGTTGAGATTCCTGAAGAAGGCGAGAACCACAGCGGAAAGTGGTGGAAGGGCAAGAAGGACGCGGAAGGAAACGAGATACCGCCGAGCCACAAGAACGCGCGCTTCACAGTTTCGCTCGAGCACTTCCCGAACGTTGACCTCGAGGCGCTCCACCACCCATGTGGCGTCGAGGTCGGCGGAATGATTTTCGGTGGCAGAGATAAGGACACCTGGCCCCCGGTGAGGGAGGCCTTCGACTGGAAGCACGGAGTGGTAACGATGGGGGCATCACTTGAGAGCGAGACGACGGCGGCGACGCTCGGAAAAGAAGGTGTTAGAGCCTTTAACCCGATGGCCATACTCGACTTCATGAGCGTCCCGCTCGGCGAGTACATCGAGAACTACCTGAGGTTCGGCGAGAAGCTGAGGAAAACGCCGAAGATATTCGCCGTCAACTACTTCCTCCGCGACGAGAACGGCAACTGGCTCAACCACAAGCTCGACAAAGCCGTCTGGCTCAAGTGGATGGAGCTCCGCGTGCACGGGGACGTCGATGCAATCGAGACGCCGATAGGCTACATTCCAAAGTACGAGGACCTGGCAAGGCTCTTCAAGGAAGTCCTCAACAAGGACTACAGCAGGGAAGCCTACGAGAAGCAGTTCACGATAAGGGTTCCGGAACTTCTCGCGAAGATTGAGCGCATCGAGAAAATCTACCGCGAGAAGGTTAAGGAAGTCCCCGAGGAGCTCTTCCGGGTTCTTGAGGAGGAGAGGAAGAGACTCCTTGAGGTCAGAGAGAAGTACGGCGACTACATAAGTCCGTTCGCGCTTGAGGGCGCGTGACTTCTTTTTTCTCCTTTCGTTGAACCCGCTGAACGTCGAGCGACAGGGTTTTTAAGGTTGCGATGAGAAGTATCACCATCGGTGGTTTCTATGGCTAAAGTTGACGAGTGCACTTACGAGACGATTCGTGAGAGACTCCCGAGTCCGCTCAGGGGACTCGCTGATTTGGCCTACAATTACTGGTGGAGCTGGAACAGGAGGGCGACGAAGCTCTGGGAGAAGATAGACCCCGAGCACTGGGCCGAATACAAGAACCCGGTGAAGCTACTCCTTGACACTCCGGAGAGCAGGTTCCGCGAGCTCCTCCGCGATGACGATTTCATGAACCTCTACGAGCTCGTCATGGAGCAGTTCGAGGACTACATGAACCCGGACTCAACCTGGTTCTCGACCAACTACCCCAAGTGGGACAAGCCGATTGTGTATCTCTGCATGGAGTACGGCATAAGCAAGAGCCTGCCGATTTATTCGGGTGGGCTCGGTATCTTGGCTGGCGACCACGTCAAGACCGCGAGCGACCTTGGCTTGCCATTCATAGCCGTCGGCCTGCTCTACAAGCACGGCTATTTCAGGCAGGAGATAGACGAGAACGGCAACCAGATTGAGGTTTTCCCGGAGTACAGACCCGAGGAAATGCCGATAAAGCCCGTCCTCGACAGGAACGGTGAAAGGCTCCTGATAGAGGTGCCGATAGAGGACAGGACTGTCTACGCAAGGGCCTTCGAGGTTCAGGTCGGCAGGGTGAGAATTTACCTCCTCGACACGGACGTCCCCGAGAACAGCCCTGATGACAGGACAATTTGCGACTACCTCTACAACGCCGAGATGGACAAGAGGATAAAGCAGGAAATCCTCCTCGGCATCGGCGGAATGAGATTGCTAAGGGCTTTGGGAATAGAGCCAGGCGTCGTCCACCTCAACGAGGGGCACCCGGCCTTCGCGAACCTCCAGAGGATTGCGTGGCTCATGGAGGAGGGCCTCACGTTCACCGAGGCCCTGAGCATCGTAAGGGGAACAACGGTGTTCACGACCCACACGCCGGTTCCGGCTGGCCACGACAGGTTCCCGGTTGAGGAAGTTCGGAAAAGGCTCGCCAGGTTCCTTGAGGGAAGGGAGGAGCTCCTCGACCTCGGACGGGAGGGCGACCACCTCAACATGACCCTGCTCGCGATTAGGACGTCAAGCTACGTGAACGGCGTCAGCAAGTTGCACGCGGAAGTGAGCAGGAGGATGTGGCAGGGTCTCTGGCCCGGCGTTCCGCTCGACGAGATACCAATAGAGGCCATAACCAACGGCGTCCACACCATGACGTGGGTTCACAACGAGATGAGGAAGCTCTTCGACCGCTACATCGGCAAGGTCTGGCGCGAGCACACGAATCTTGAGGGAATCTGGTACGCCGTCGAGAGAATTCCCGATGAAGAGCTCTGGGAGGCCCACCTCGAGGCCAAGAGGCAGTTCATCGAGCTCCTCAGGCGGAAGGCCATAGAGCGGAACAAACGCTTAGGAATAGACGACCCGATTCCATCTATAGACGAGAACGCCTTTATAATCGGCTTCGCAAGGCGCTTCGCGACCTACAAGCGCGCGGTTCTTCTTCTGACTGACCTCGACAGGCTCAGAAAGCTCCTGAACGACCCGACGAGGCCAGTCTATATCGTCTTCGGCGGAAAGGCCCACCCCAACGACCCGGGAGGAAAGGAGTTCCTGAGGAGGATTTACGAGGTAAGCAGGATGCCCGAGTTCAGGGGCAAGATATTCGTCATGGAGAACTACGACATGGGGAGCGCGAGGCTCATGGTTGCAGGTGTCGACGTCTGGCTGAACACGCCGAGACGGCCCCTGGAAGCCAGCGGGACGAGCGGAATGAAGGCCGGGCTGAACGGGGTTTTGAACGCGAGCATCTTCGATGGCTGGTGGGTCGAGGGCTACAACGGAAAGAACGGTTGGGTGATAGGCGAGGAGAGCACAGAGCCCGAGAGCGAGGCCGACGACGTGAAGGACGTCCAGGCCCTCTACGACCTCCTTGAGAGGGAGATAATCCCAACCTACTACGGCAACAGGCCGAAGTGGATTTACATGATGAAGGAGAGCATAAAGAGCATCGCCCCGCGGTTCAGTACGCACAGAATGGTCAAGGAGTACATGGACAAGTTCTACTCCAAGGCCATGAGCAACCACATATGGCTCACGAGGGAAAACTACCGGGGCGCGAGGGAGATAGCCGGGTGGAAGGACCGCGTAACCGAGTCGTGGTCAAAGGTTGGCTTCCGTGAGGTGAGGGTTTTCGACGACCGCTCCGGCCTCGAGGTAACTGTGGACCTCGACGGACTGAACCCGGAGGACGTCCGCGTCGAGCTCTACTACGGGGTCAGGGCCGAGGGATACCACATAGAGAAGCCCCACATCGTTGAGCTCAGGCACCCAAAGGAGCTCGAGGGTGGAAAGTGGCTCTACACCTACCGCGGAAGCGCGCTGAGGCACCTCGGCGACCCCTGCTGGCACTACGCCCTGAGGGTTTACCCGCACCATGAGAAGCTTCCCCACAAGTTCCTGCTCGGTCTCGTTAAGTGGATTGGATTGGACTGAAGTGTTTAAACGCAGGTTGTAAATTCGAACAAAAATTTCAAATTTCTAAATTTTTAAGGACGTGTGCACGGTAAAACTTTTAATTTTCAAATGTTTACTCAAAAGGACAACTCTATAGGGTGGTTAGCATGGATGAAATAAGGAAATGGACCCTCTACCTGATGTTCCTGGTTGCCGGATTCGCCACGGGCATAGGAACGATTGGACTGTTCCCGCAGTTCTGGATGAAATACGGACTGACGGGACTGGCAGTGCACCTCGTTTTCCTGGCAGTGTTCACGTACGTGGCGATAATGGAGGCAGAGAAAGTCATCAAGTCGGGCTACTACTTCGTCGAGCTATACAACAAGGTCCTGCGAAAGCCTGCGATAATGCTATCGATACTCGTTATGGTGGTCATATTCCTGTCCTACTACACCGCCAACACGATGCTTGTTCTCTTGTCGCCCATCGTCGGAACTGGAACGACCGGAAGGCTGATAGCAAAGGTTCTAATGATAGCAATAGTGTTCATAGTCCTCACGAGGGCCAAGGAGAAGACCTTCACAATAATGGCCGGCGGTTCTATGGTTCTCGTTATTTCGGTCGTCGTAACGACTATAGCGTTCGTCTCAAAGATACCCCCAACCGCGGCTTTCCTCGGTATGGCAAAGCACATGATAGTAAGCAGACACCCGATAACTATAAACCTCGTAATGGCGGCAATCGAGAGGGCACTCTACGCGGTAGGTCTTGGATTTGCCTTCTACCTGATGCTCGGCAGTTTCATGAACGAGCGCTTCAACGCCAAGCTCATCATCAGCACTGGTATCATAATACAGACAATAATAGGAATTCTCGCCACGATAACCATGATTTACGCCATAGCTCCCTCAACCCCTGCCGACCTTCTCAAGTACGTGTACGGTGGAGAAGAGGGTGCCATCTACCTGATGGGACAGTTACCCACCATCCTTGCTGACTACAAAGGACTGCTGGCGCTGATAGCGCTGTCGATATTCTTTGCGGGCGTCACGAGCATACTCCCCGTCTCAGAGGTTGGTCTGCAGATAATAGAGTTCAACATGAGGGTGGGCAGGAACAGGGCCGCGGCATACCTGCTCGCGATGGCACTGTTCATAGGCATCCCCGATTCCGTGCCAAGCCTTGCCCAGGCCCTACTGCTTGGAGTCTCGACGGCAATATTCTTCACGGCACTCTTCGAGTACCTGCCAGTGATTTCCAGCGCCGTTGAGAGGGTAACGGGACTCTCACCTGAGCCGTCACACAAAATCGCAGGGGCAGTGCTCTTCCTGGCGCTCGTGCCGATGGGATTGTACTCACTTTACACCACCGTCAAAGACGGTGGCGTCAACTGGATTGGCGCACTGGTGGCAGTGATAATAGTGGCGTTTGGACTCTTCGGAAACGGAATATTTGAAAAGAAAGAGTGAATCACTTGTGGGCGAAAATCGCCCGAACCTTTCCATCTTTTACCTCGTCTATTCTCACGAAGCCAAAGCGCTCGAACTGAACCACGTCATCGACCTTAACGTCGGCGTCGCTTTCAAGGAGTCCTTCCCTGATGATTAGCTCTTCTCCTTCGGGAACCCAGACCTCGCAGGGCTTGCCCTCGGTTACCCAGTGAACCATTCTCCACCTGTTCTTTCTCGCTATCTCGTAGTCCACACTGTGGAACCTCGCCTTAATGCCCTCCTCGCTCACCTCAAGGATTTCGACGTTAAACAGGTCCTTAAGGCGAACGAAGTTGCCTGGCTTGAAGAGCTCCATGTCGTCCTTGGAAACGTAGACCGGCTTTCCGGGGACGAATTTGAGTCTCCTAACGCCCCTCTCCGGGTGGTCGGGATGGAGCGGAATCTCGGCCACGAACTCCTTGGCTCCCTCTATGTACATCGGAACCGGGTCGGCGACGAAGAAGTAGCGGTTCGCTATCGGCTCGATTATGCGCCTGTTTATCGCCGCGAGGTTGTCCCAGCTAACTGTGGTATCGCTCCTCTTCAGGCCGACTTCAATGATTAGCTCCCTTATCGCCTCGGGCCGTATTCCACGCCTCCTCAGGGCCCTAATAGTTCCGAGCCTCGGGTCGTCCCAGCCGAGGTATTTACCTTCCTCGATACCCTTCCTCGTCTTGGACTTGCTGAGGATAACACCCTCGATGCTCAGCCTGCCGTGGTGAACGGTAACAGGGTACTCCCAGCCGAGGTACTCGTAAACGTACCTCTGCCTCGTCTCGTTCTCGGCGTGCTCCTGCCCGCGGAAGATATGCGTAACGCCGAGCTCGTGGTCGTCTATAGCCGAGGCGAAGTTGTAGAGGGGCCAGACACGGTACTTGTTGCCGGTCCTCGGGTGGTTGGGGTTGTCTATTATTCTCAAAGCGGGCCAGTCCCTAACGGCGGGATTCGGGTGATTGAGGTCGGTCTTTATTCTGACGACAGCTTCGCCCTCCCTGTACTCGCCGTTCAGCATCTTCCTCCAGCGTTCGAGCTGAACCTCGACCGGCTCGTCCCTGTGGGGGCAGGCGATTCCCTTGTCTCTCAGTTCGCGGAACTTCTCCGGCGGGCAGGTGCAGACGTATGCCTTGCCCATCTTTATCAGCTTCTCGGCGTAGTCGTAGTATATCTCGAGCCTGTCGCTCGCTATGTGTATCTCGTCAATCTTGAAGCCGAGCCACTCCAAGTCTTCTTTAATCCACTCGTAGAAAATCGGCTCCGGCCTCTTGACCTTGGGGTCTGTGTCATCGAAGCGGAGTATGAACTTGCCGTCGTACATCCTCGCGTACTCGTGGCTCAGAATAGCTGCCCTCGCGTTTCCGAGATGGAAGGCACCGTCGGGGTTGGGTGCGAAGCGGGTAACGACCTTCCCCTTCTCCGCCTTGGGAAGCGGGGGAAGACCCTTTTTCTCCTCCTTCTTGGTCTTCTTCTCCTCGAAAAACTCGGGGTAAATCTCCCTCAGCTTCGCTTCCTGCTCCTCAAGGGAGAGGGCGTTTACCTTCTCGACTATCTCGTTCACGAGAGGGATTATCTCCTTCGCCCTCGGCCTCAGCTCGGGGTTCTCGCCGAGAACCTTTCCGATTACTGCCTTGGGGTTAGCCTTTCCCTTGTGGGTGTAGGCGTTGATGAGCGCGTACTTCCAGATTAGCTCCTCCACCATCTTTAACCACCTGTGGGGGAATGGGGAAAGCGGTTATAAAGGTTAGTCCAAAAATACAAAAGAGAGATAAACCTAAACGTTAAAATTTAATTTACGAGTATCACGGTGGGGGTAAGAATGGAGCTACTAAGCACTGGAATCAGGAAACTTGACCGTGCAATCGGGGGAGGCCTGATTCCAAACGGGAACCTCCTTATAATCCACAACACTTACTCGACGGGCTGGACCATAGCCTTCGAGATTATGAGAAACCGGCTGGAGATGGGGGACTTCGGCGTCGTCACGAACACGGTTCTGCCACTTTCTACGCTGGAAATCGAGCTCGTTCCGTCAGGGGTCAACCTGAGGTCCCTTGGTGAGAGTGGAAACCTCGCGGTCATAGATGTTTTTGGCTCACTCCACGGGATAAAGTACGGGGAGGACTTCGTTTATTCCGCCGAGAACATATCGGCAGACACTTTCGTCCCGAAGTACTCAATGCTCTTCAAAAAAATTGAAGAGGAAACGATGGGAAATCGGCGGGTTGTCCGCGTGGATTTCACCCTTGACGGTTTTGCCTTCTTCCTCGGGGAGAGAAACACGCTGAGGATATTCCAGAGGTTTATGGCCCTAAGCGAAGTGGACGGAAGGGAATCGATAAACCTGTGGGTTCTCAACAGGGACAGAACCTCTGAAAAGTTCTTGTCGTGGTTCTCACTTTACGCCCACTACGTCGTTGAAGTCGTTTCCAGGGAGGGCATGGGAGAGAGACTGTACGTGAGAAAAAGTCCCCTGGTGTACACTCCAAAGGAGAAGGGAATGTCCATAGAAAGGGGAAGAAAAGGAGTAATCCTCCGCTAATCACTCGGCGAAGGTTATTATCTTGAGCTGAACGGGCCTTCTCACGACGTTGTACTTCCTCGCGCCGATTAGGTAGCGAACGCCGGTTTCGCTGACGGTGTCGATGAGCCTCTGGGTGATGACGCCGTTGAAGACGACCGCGTAAACGTCCTTGCGCTCCTTGAGCTGGTTGGTGAGCTCCCTAACCGGTATTTCGGCTATGACGTTCTTGTTCTCGTCGAGGAGGAGTGCTATTCCGTCCTTCTTAACGCGCTCGATGAACTCGCCGAACTCCTCAAGCTCGGGAACGCGGGCCTTCTCGATGGGCTTGACTATCTTCTCCTCCTTGGGCTCAGGCCTCTCGACTTTCTCAACCTTCTCCGGCTTTTTCTCCTCGACCTTGGCGGGGACTACCCTCGGCTCCCTTGGCTCGACCTTCCTGGGCTCGGGCTTCTCCTGCCTCTCCCTTATTAGCTCGTAGAAGCTCTTGCCCTTGTTGAACATCTCGTTGATGACCTGCTCGGCCGGAACCTTGCTCCTGAGGGACTTCACTATCTCCTTCTTGGTGAGTTCCTCGACTTCCTTGCCCTCCGGGGCGCGGGCTACGTAGTCCACATCGGCAACCTGGAGGAGCTCCTTGAGGATGAGCTCTCCACCGCGGTCGCCGTCGGTGAAGGCGGTAACTATTCTCTCCTTGCTGAGCTTGATTATGGTTTCAGGAATCGAGGTTCCCTCTACCGCTATCGCGTTCTTTATGCCGTGCTTGAGCAGGTTGAGGACGTCGGCCCTTCCTTCAACGACGATGATTGAGTCGGAGAACGGAACGTGAGGCCCTGCTGGAAGCTTCTCCGGCCCGTACTCGATGAGCTCCTTAGCCCTGACCGCCTTCTTTACCTCCTCGGTGAGCTCCTGGGTCTCGGGAATCTCCTGCTCCATAAGGGTTTCGAGTATCTCCTTGGCCCTCTCGATGATGTACTTCCTCTTGGTTGCCCTGACGTCCTCTATGCGGAGGACCCTTATCTTGGCCTCGGCCGGACCAACGCGGTCGATGGTTTCAAGTGCCGCGGCGAGGATAGCCGTCTCGACCCTGTCAAGGCTCGACGGAACGGTTATGGTTCCGTAGGTCTTGCCGGCCTTGTTGTGAACCTCGACGCGAATCCTGCCAATCCTTCCGGTCTTCTGGAGCTCCCTCAGGTCGAGGTCGTCTCCGAGAAGACCTTCAGTCTGTCCGAAAATAGCACCAACAACGTCGGGCCTTTCAACGATGCCGTTAGCCTCAAACTCGGCGTAGATGACGTATTTGGTCGTTCCGAACTCGTCCTTTCCTGACATGAAACCACCCTCTTTAGCCTTTTTTCGTTTTTCAGCCAAAACCTGCTGGAGTATCGTCTTCTTTCTCTTCATCGAATCCCCTCCAGCCGGGGGTCAGAAACGGAGATTACCTTCAAATAGAGGCCGTAGAGGTCTTCAATGCCCTTGATGTCCTTTTTGACCAGCTTCTTGAGCTCCTTCCGGGTTTCTGCGTCCACCCTGCAGGGGTAGCCGGCCAGGTAGCGAAGGAGCTTTTTGGCCAGCTCCTCCCCCTTTCTGTCAAAGTCCGTGAGTATCTTGACTTCGCCGTAGGATGAGGCGATGAGCGCGACCTCTGGTAGAGGCAGGCGGGAGAGCCTGATTATCTCCGCTCTGACCCCCAGATTCCTCAGAGCCACCTCGTCTCGCATGCCCTCAACGATGAGGGCGCCTTCAAACTCTCGCAGTTCGTCTATAAGCTCCAGGAATCTTTTATAGTTTTCGGCGTACATAACGCCCTCGCTCTCCAATACTCCGTGAAGTTAAAAGCTTTTGGGTCAGGGACTCAGCAAGAACCAGAGGTGGTAGTTGCTTTTCCTGCCGAGTAAAATCGCAATCACCGGACCGATTACGAGCAACGAAATCAGCGCGTCGCTTCCAATCTTGGAGTCCCTGAATACAGTTACGCCGAGGACGATTGCCAGTACAAAGCCCGCCAAGAACCCGATGAGACCGTACAGGAGTGGACCACCCAGTGCTGGTTTGATGGAAATCACGTAAAGAAACCCCGCCATTAACAGGATTATTCCGGACAACGTGAGGTCACCGGTAATTGCATAGATGAAGATGGCAGACACCACAACGGCCAAGGCAGGACCCACGTTTCTCATGCCCATCATACAGAGAATCGGCGTTAGGTTACAAAACCCTTTCGTCAGCAGACCGGGTTTATACTACCATAATAGCTCATCGGCTCTTCGTAGAACTCCTCGATGAGCCTCTGTAATTTTCTTGAGAGCTCTATCTGGACGCCCCACGAGCCCTCGATTTTACCCCTTGCCGCCATCCTGCCGAGGAACTTCTTCATCTCCTCGCTCAGCGGACTCGGTTTGCACCGCGCCCAAGGGGTTCCGGGAAGGGGCATGAAGTAGTGTGCCCTAACCTTTCCGCCCTTCCTCATAATCCACTTCATCAGCTCGATGCTCCTCCTCTGGCTCTCCTCGCTCTCGTTGGGCAGGCCAACGATGAAGTCAACCACAGGCTCAAAGCCGTACTCGAGCATGTACTCAACGGCTCGCTGAACGTGTTCGACTCTGTGGAGTCTGTGCATGGCCTTTAGCATCGCATCGTCTCCACTCTGGGCCCCAATGGCAAGCCTCCTGTTGTCGGCGTAGTCAATGAGCAACTCGAGCGTCTCAGGAAGGACAAACTCCGGCCGAACCTCGCTCGGAAACGTCCCGTAGAATAGCCTCCTGCCCTCTTTCCTGAGGGGCTGGAGGGCCTTGAGAAGGGCCTCAAGCTTGTTGAGTTTCAGTATCGCACCCGGACTTCCGTAGGCAAAGGCGTTCGGTGTTATGTAGCGCATGTCTTTCATTCTCCTCGAGTACTTCACAATCTGGTCTATGGGCCTGTGCCTCATGCGGAAGCCCTTGATGTAGGGGGTTTGACAGTAGTAACACCGGAAGGGACAGCCCCTGCTTATCTCTATCGGAGAAATCAGACGAACGCTCTCTGGATACGGCGGAAAGCGCCAGAAGTCCTCGACCTTCGCGAAGCCGGTAAAGGTGAACTCGCCGTTTAGATAGAAGGCGAGACCCCTTACCTTGGCGAGTTCGGGGGTTATTCTGTAGTTTGTTCTTTTCAGGGTCGTTAGAAGCTGGTATATCACTTCCTCGCCCTCCCCGATGACTGCGATGTCAAAGCCGAGGACGTTGAGCGTGTGTTTGGGCATCGCTATCGCATGATAGCCTCCCGCCACGAGAAGCGCGCCGTTCTCCTTCAAAATCCGGACTTCTCTCGGAAGGTTGCCCCAGATTTCCTCCGTGAAGAAGGAGTAGAGAACAACCTTTGGCCGGGCTTTGAGAATCTCGTTGAAGTCCTTCGTTATGAGAAGCTCGCCCAAATCGAAGCCCTGACTCTCAAGGGCTCCAAGGAGGTGGACGAAGGCGTTGTGGTTGCGCCTGGTCATTCGAACGGCTATTTCAGGCATGGTTGAAAGCGCGAGAAGAGGCTTAAAACGCTAACGGTCAGAAAGGGATGGAAAAGCCAAAAAGGCCATCAGGCCTTGATGGCGAGCTTGATGTCCTCGGCCTTGACGGTCTTCCTGCCGGCGTGCCTGGCGAACTCGTTGGCCTTCTTGGCGAGCTCGATGGCGTACTCCTCGAGGTACTCGGCGAGAACCTTGGCGGCCTCCTCGCTGACCCTCTCAGCACCGGCCTTCCTAATAAGCCTGTCAATCGGGGCAATTGGAAGCTCGGCCATTCACAACACCTCCGTAAAAGCTTTTTCGGTATTTTTTAAGCAATTCGAGGTATATAAAGCTTTCGGTAAAAACGGCCTCTGGGGCCCCTAAATCGGGTGTACACCTAAGTATCGATGTCGTTTTGTCACGGGGAAACTCTACCGGGTGCTGAGCACCATAGGATTTACGACAATTGTTAAAAGGGAATAAAAAGACACCACCCAGATACGGCCCCTAAATCCAGATGATAGCCCGGAAATTATACCTTTCGACACTTCCAGACAAATGGATTCAATTCATCCAAGTTTCTTGGTCCTGCGCTTTGAGAGGGCAATTCCGGCACTTCCCTGATACCTTCCACGATATGGATTCCTCGCAGGCCCTTCAAGGCGAACGAAGGCTATCTGAACAAACCGCTCTCCGTATGATAGCTCAACAGGCTCGTCTGAGGCGTTGTAGATGCCAAGGGTCAGCTTTCCGTCCCAGCCCGGGTCAACCCAAGCAAAGGAGCCTATCAACCCTTCCCTCGCGAGACTGCTCCTGAGTTTCATGTCCCCCATGACGTCATCAGGAAGCTTGATTCTCTCAAGAGTCAAAACGAGAGCGTATGTTTTAGGGGGGATTACGAAGGTTCCGAGCTCTTTAACGTTCAGGATTTCACCGTTGAGGTAAGCCTCATCACCAACACGGAGGTCGTAGCCAGCAGGTTGCAGGGATTCCTCAGAGAATGGCTCGATTAAAATCTCCTTTCTTATCTTCCAATCGGGGAGCATCATACCAACCACCGCTGGGGATTTAAGGCGGTGGTATAAAAATAATCCGGCCGATGATGAGCGGTTGGCCCGGCACCGAGGGGTGCGGAGGGCCACCACTCCTGAGGCCAGCAAGCTTTGCTTGCGCAAAGCTTGACCAAAATGGTTTAACTGTCCAAAAGGGCAAAAAGAAAAGTCGCATGCATTATTAAACAGTCAATAGATTTGGGGTTAAACTTACAATATCCCCTGGAGAAGGTATTCAACTTAAAAGGGCGCCCAAAGGGCGCTAATGGAGTAAAACACGCTTAAAACAGGAGAGTTTTGAAGCAAACCCCTAAAGAATGAACTCTTTTAAAAAGCATGCTAACTTTGATGAAACTTTTCCCCAGAAAAGTTTCTCCGCCAGCGCTGAAGCTTTTGAAAAAAGCTTCACCAAAAGCTCGTGATTCCTCGTTAAAGCCCCCTCTGTAAGGGGATTTCAAAATCAAGCCCTCCATTGAAAAGTTTGAATTCATTGGATTAAGGTCTTCCACGCGGGTTCTACTAAAACCGCGCTCCAAAGGAGCGCAAAAAGGCTTAAACCCCTTTAAAAGGTGCTTTTAAATGAATTCACTCTCAAAAAAGAGCAACTCAAAAAGAAATCCACTTAAAAACTGTTCCTCAAAAGGGAATCACAAACTTTTGATGAAACTTTTGCCAAGCAAAAGTTTCGATGGCGGGCCGGGCGGGATTCGAACCCGCGACCTTCGGCTCCGAAGGCCGACGCTCTATCCAGGCTAAGCCACCGGCCCACCCGTGATGGTTCCGATGGGTTAAACATAAACCTTGCGGTTCGCGAAAACCTTTTAGGTTACCTCGGCCAATGTTAATCCGGGGAAAAGGATGAGAAGAAGCACAAAAGTGCTCCTCGTAAGTGGGGTCGCCATCGCGGGCTTTTTCGCACTGGCACCGGCACTCCCACTGTATCATGAGTTAGTGGAAAGATACGGTGCCAAAGCGATAGATACCCTGACGGCGATTTTGGGGCTCGTTGGCCTTATCACCCTAATCGTTGGGGTGGCGCTCCGGAAGTTCGAGAGCCTTCCGAGAAACGTTGCCCTGTACGAGACCCTGGAATTCCTGATGCTTGGAACCTTCGGTATAGCCTGGATAAACGCACTCAACGGCCTCAGGGACATCGTCGAAAAGGTCACCGTTTCCATCGTCTTCTTTGTAGCTTACGTGGTCCTCATGGAACTGCTGAGGAGAAAGCTCAACCCCGAGCGGTACAGGAGGACGTGGAAACTGGTTGTTGTCTTCAAAAAGCGTTGAGAAAAGTTTTGAAAAAGCCCGCCCGAAGGCGGACAAAAGGGAAGAGGAATTCAGCCGAAGAGGGCGCCGAGGCCGGCGAGGGCGTCCTCCTCGCTGACCTCCTCCTCTTCCTCCTCTTCCTCTTCCTGGGCCTGCTCGGCACCGCCCTCAGCGGGAGCCGGAGCGGCGGCAACCGCGACCGGAGCGGCGACCGGCATGGCGGCCTTCTCGATGACCTCGTCGATGTTGACGCCCTCGAGAGCGGCGACGAGGGCCTTTATCCTGGCCTCATCCGGAGTAACTCCGGCGGCCTCGAGCACCTTCTTGAGGTTCTCCTCGTTTATCTCCTTACCAGCGGCGTGGAGCAGCAGAGCGGCATACACGTACTCCATTTTTTCACACCTCCAATCATCTTCATTCCTTTATTCACACGTGTGCGAGGGAAAGTAATTCAGCCGAAGAGGGCGCCCAGTCCGGCGAGCGCATCCTCCTCGGATGCCTCCTCTTCTTCCTCTTCCTCCTCGGCCTCCTCAACCTTCTCCTCTGTTGGCTGAGGAGCCGCGGCAACGGCCACTTGGGCCTGAGCGTTTAAAAGCTCTTTGGTCTTCTCGTCGAGCAACTCCTCGGGCAGGTTCTGCGCTATGAGCAGGACGGCACGGAGAGCCCTGCCAAAGATGTCCTCGACGGTCTCAGGCGTGATGTAGCCGGCCTCAACTGCAACGTTCTTGGCTCCGAGGTAGGCCTTCTGGATGATAGCCTCGATGGTCTCCTTGGTCGGATAGGCGGTGTTAACTGACAGGTTGAAGGCGTGCATGTACGCCTGCTGGAGCATGTTGATGTACTCCTGCTCGTCTATCGCGAGGACGTCCGGGGTGTAAACGATGCCGTCCTCGTAAGCGGCGAGCAGGTTGAGACCGACCTCAAGGGGCTCGATACCAAGGGCGTTGAGGATTCTCGCGAGCTGTTCGGTTATAACCTCACCCGCCTTGAGAACGGTGTAGTCCTTCTGAATGCTAACCTTACCCTTCTCAATCCTCGCGGGGATTCCAAGGGCCTGCATCTCACCGACGAGCGGGCCCGGTGGAATCGAGGTCGGTCCGGCTGGAATAACGACGTCCTTGGGAACGACTGCTCCGGGCTTGGCAGGGGCCGGAGTCTTGCTCTCCTCGAGGAGCTTGTAGAGCTTGAAGGGATTCATCTCGGTGGCGAGTATCGCCGCTCCTCCCTCGATGTAGTCGGCGAGCTTCTCCAGGTCAGGCTTGTTGAGTTCCTGGGCGGCCCTCTTTATGGCCAGCTCAATGAGGGTGTTCCTGCTGACCCTGAGAAGGGCCTTCCCGCGAAGCTTGTCACGCATCTTGCTGAGCGGATAAGCGGGGACACCGGCCACGTCAACGAGGGCAATCACTGGGTGGCTCTTGATAATCTTGGTGAGTTCCTCAACTTCCTTCTTCTTCCACTCGGCTACGTGGGCCATCTCCCTCACCTCTCAACCTTAACGGCCGGGCCCATTGTGGTCTTCACGTACACTGACTTCACCTGGTTCTCTCCACGCTCGAGCTTGTTGATGATGGCGTTGAGAACTGCCTCGGCATTCTCAGCGAGCTTCTCGTCGTCCATGTCCTCGGTGCCTATCGGGGCGTGGACAACCGGGTTGTTCTTGAGCTGTATTCTGACGGTTCTCTTGAGCCTGTTGACTATGGGCTCGAGGTTGGTCATGGTCGGTGGAACGACCTGGGGCATCTTGTTCCTTGGACCGAGGTACCTACCGAGGTACTTACCTATCTTGGGCATCAGCGGAGCCGCGGCAATGAAGAAGTCGTAGCGCTTCGCCAGCTTCCTCGCTTCCCTCGGGCTCTTTGCTATCTCCTCAAGCTGTTCTCCACTAATCACATCAAGCCCGAGCTTTTTAGCCGCCTCAGCCACGGCACCATCAGCGATGACCGCGATTTTTGGCTCCTTCCCACGACCGTGGGGCAGTACAACCTCAAGCTTGAACCTGTTCTCCGGCTTGCGGAGGTCGATATCCTTGAGGTTGACTGCTATCTCGACGGTCTGTGTGAAGTTGCGCGGCTTAGCCCGGGCCTTCGCCTCCTTCACCGCTTCCACGAGTTTCTGCCTGTCGAAGGCCATTTACAGCCCTCCCTTTCGTTTTCGATTTGAGCCGAAAAAGTCAAAGATGCGTAAAAGGAGGGATTTTTAAAGTTTTCCCTCACTCCTCGGCTTTCTCAAAAATCTCGTCGTAGAGTCCTTCGTCAATCTCCCTCTGAACTTCCCTCGGGTCCTTGCCTTCAACTGTAACGCCCATGCTGAGAGCCGTTCCGATGACTTCCTTCGCCGCTGCCTTGATGGTCGGGGCGAGCATCTGGTCAATCTTCATCTTGGCTATCTTGACGACCTGCTCCATGGTGAGGTTTCCGACCGGGTTGTGGACTGGCTCGCTCGAGCCCTTCGGAATGCCGAGCTCTTTCTTGATGAGCTGGCTGGTCGGGGGGATACCGACCTCAATCCTGAAGGTCTTCTTCTTGGGGTCCTCAACGATAATCTTGACGGGGACCTGCATTCCCTCGAATTCCTTGGTGGCCTTGTTTATCTCGTCAACGACCTGCTTAACGTTCAGTCCAAGGGGACCGATGGCCGGACCGAGCGGGGGTCCGGGTGTGGCCTTTCCACCTTCAACGAGGACTTCGACAACCTGTGGCATTCATCTCACCACCTTTACTTTTGTCTCGGGCCTGTCACTCCTTCTGGCGTTTGCTTATAAGTCTAACGTATTCGCCCCTCACCGTGACCGGTATCGGGACGATTGAGCCAATGAGCTCCACAACGATTTCGTCCTTGCTCTCGTCAACCCTGACGACCTTGGCCTTCTCGCCCTTGAACGGGCCGGCTATGAGTTCGACGATGTCGCCGGGCTCGAAGCCACTAACCGCTGGCTTCTCCTCGAGGAAGTGCTCTATCTCGTGGAAGGGAATCTCGCCGGGGAGAACGCGCTTCGCGTGGCGGATTCCCCTTATGGCTTCATCAACGGCGCTCTTGTTTGGGGCCTCTACGAATATGTATCCCTTGACCTTGCTTGGTGCAAGGATGGCCTGGATTGGGATGTCATATGTCTTGGCCTTGCTGTAAACGAGGTTCGCGGTCGTTGTTTCCTGACCTACGGTAACGCTGACGGTGAATATCTTTCCCTCGCTCATGGTGCAACCCTCACGAGCCGGTGATGAAGTAACCGACCATCCTGATGAGCATTCCAATGAGGCCTATGATAATCATTCCAAGGCCGGTAATTTTGACGGCCAGCTTGAACTCCTTCATTCCCGGCTTTCTCGTAACGAGGAGTACCCTCTTGGACTCTGAGAGGAACGTTCTAATCTTCTCGATGGTGCTCGCCACTTCCTTCACCCCTCTAAAAGTTTAAAGGATTCAAAGCTCGTCGAGGTCGAGCTTGATGGTTCTCTTCTCTTCTTCGCCGAAGTAGGACTTCTCCTCTTCTTCGGCAACGGCGTACGGCGAGCTAACGCCGGTGACAACGAGGAGGATTCTAATCATCTTGCCGAGCTCCTCGTCGAGCTGGATACCCCAGATGACTTGCGCCTCGGGGTCGAGCTTGCTGGTGACGAGCTCAATAATCTGCTGGGCCTCCTCGAGCTTGACGTCGCTTCCGCTGATGCTTATCAGAGCGCCCTTGGCACCGCTGATGTCAACGTCAAGGAGCGGGCTGTTGAGTGCCTGCTGTGCAGCTTCCAGGGCGCGCTTCTCGCTGTCGCTCTCGCCGATACCTATCATAGCAACACCGCCGTCCTTCATGACGGCCCTTACATCGTTGAAGTCGAGGTTAACGAGACCGGGCTTGGTGATGAGCTCGGTGATGCCCTTGACGGCCTGGACGAGTATCTCGTCTGCGACCTTGAAGGCCATGTGAATCGGCAGGTTCGGGGCAACCTCCATGAGCTTGTCATTCGGAATCACGATAACGGTGTCGGTGTTCTTCCTGAGCCTTTCAAGACCATACTCAGCGTTCTTTATGCGCCTTATGCCCTCAACGGTGAATGGAAGGGTAACCACTGCAACTGTGAGCGCACCCATCTTCTTGGCTATCTCCGCTACGACCGGCGCGGCACCGGTTCCGGTTCCTCCACCGAGACCGCAGGTGATGAAGACCATGTCTGCGCCTTCGAGAGCCTCTCTGATTTCCCTCTCGCTCTCCTTTGCGGCTTCCTCACCCATCTTGGGGTTGTTGCCTGCACCAAGGCCCCTGGTAAGCTCTTTTCCGATGAGTATCTTCTTGTGGGCCCTAATCTTGAGAAGGTCCTGCGCATCGGTGTTGATTGCGATTATCTTAGCGCCCTCGATTCCAACCTGCATCATCCTGTTAACGGTGTTACAACCGGCACCGCCGACACCGACAACGTATATCTTGGCCTGAATCTGCTCAAGGAGCTTCTTAAGCTCCTCATCTATGTCCGACTGGGGCTGAACCTCCGGAACGGCCTTGGGTTGGGCCGCCGAGGTTCTCTCAATGGCGTCCTCAATCAGCTTCAGCATCTTTTCACCCTCCGAAGAGTTTGACACCCTTTGGAGTTTGTATGGGAGTGGTATATAAACTTAGCTAACCCGAAACTGAACTTAACTGGCCCGTAGTCTCTTTAAAGGTTTCGGCTCAGTCCCTGATGAACTCAAGGCCGAGCTCCTCCGCCAGCGACCTCGCGAGTTGCCTCGTCTCACCCTTGCTTCCCTTCCAGTCAACGTATATCGCCTCAACTTTCTCGGCGGTTCTCTCGATGGCCTTCAGGAACATCTCCCTGGAGAGGGGATGGGCGTACTTCGGGGCTATGTGGCCGAAGGCGATATCCGTTTCGAGGGCGCGCTTCGTCTGCTTCGGTGCGTAGTGACCACCACCTATTCCAAGGGCAACCTTGAACTTAGCTTTTTCGTAGTTCT